>CAWCSC010000024.1:0-161015 GCA_963798065.1 uncultured Actinomycetota bacterium
AACACGCCGCTCTCGCTGTAGAGAAAGAGAAACGCGATGACGCCGACAAGCGGAGGAAGCGCTGCCGGAAGTGTCGCAACAATGCGTAGCACTCTCCTTCCGGGAAATTCGAAGCGACTGAGAAGAAACGCGAGGGGCACGCCGATCAGCAGGGATGCGATCACCGACGCTACCGAAATGAAGAGAACGCTCGTGCTCAGCGCTTCTCGATCCGCGGGACTCGACAAAAAATCGCGCCAGTGACCGAGCCCCTCTTCGAAGCTTCCAAAAACGACCGCGATGTTGGGGAAAAGCACCGTCCACAACAGAAGGGCGAGAACCGGCAATGCCAGGAGCCAGCTTCGTCGCGTGTCACGCATGATCAGTCTTCGTCGCCGCTCACGACAGGCACAGGCTCGCGCTTCACTATCACGCCTGCGGTTTCGCCTTCCCTTATATCTATCTTCTGCGAATTGACCTCGAGTACGACGTCGTCTGACGCTTGCACCCGGTACACTGCACTTCCGCCGGTGAACCTGCGGCTTATGACTTTCCCCTTCCACACTTCACCATCATTCGATGCGATCTCCAGCGAATCAGGACGCAGCACAACCTTCGGGGACTTCACGGCCGCGCCGTTCGGACTCGTGGATGTAAGCTCGCGACGCAGACCGGCCATCGTGACAGCCACTCGGTTATTTCCGAGATCCTCAGCGGGAAGAATCGTCGACCTTCCAATAAAACTGGCGACACCCATCGATGCCGGACGATCATGAAGATCTTCAGGCGTTCCAACCTGAAGGAGTTTGCCCTTCCGAATCAGCGCGATTCGATCAGCGATTGCAAAAGCATCTTCCTGATCGTGTGTCACGAAAAGCGCGGGCACACCAACACGATGAAGCATTGAGCGGAGCTCGTCACGCGTCGACTGCCTCAGCGTCGGGTCCAGATTCGACAGGGGCTCATCCATGAGCAGCACTCGCGGCTCGATCACCAATGCTCGCGCAAGAGCTACCCGCTGTTGCTCGCCTCCCGATAACGACTGGATAGTACGAGACCCGGCATTCTCGAGGCCAACCGACGCAAGCGCCGCGCGTGCTCGCTCCAGCTGGCCGCACGCGCAACGCCACGAGCCTCGAGGCCAAAGGCGACGTTCTCTTCGACTGGCATGTGAGGAAATAGCGCATAATGCTGGAACACCATACCAAAACCGCGCTTCTGCGGCGGCAGCGCAGTGATGTCTGTGTCGTCGAGCAACACCCGACCGCTGTCGGGCGATTCATATCCCGCCGCAATCCTGAGTGTCGTTGTCTTGCCCGAACCGGATGCGCCTATCAGCGCGAGCAGCTCCCCCGCCGGCACCTTCAGGGAGATGTCGTTGACCGCTACGTGCTCACCAAACCGGCGGGTGATCCGGTCGAGCGCGAGCGATCCGGCATTCACTTACGTCGCTCGCTGTTCCTGATGTTCGAGTCCCAGTACTTCATCCACTCATTCAGATGCTCGGCCATCATCGTTCTGTCTACCGGCATCGGCTTGATCTTCGAGTTCGCTTCCTGGATCCATTGCGGAAGGTCCGTTTGCGGAATGTCGGTTCGCGCGGGAATGCGAAGGAACTTCTCGGCAGCCGCCTTCATCGCTGCGGGTGTTGTGACGAACTCGTAGTAGAGTTTCGCCTCGTCAGGTTTTTTCGTGCCCTTGACGATCGCAATTCCGTCGACGAGCAGCGGCGTTCCGCTCGACGGAATGATGTAATCCACCGGAATGTTGAGCCGCGTCTTGAGCGTCGCGATGTCAGGCATGTCCCAGAGTGTGATCACGCCTTCCTGTCGCCCAATCTTCTGGTAGAGGATCGTCGGATTGAGCGTGTACTCGCGCGTGTTCGCATCGAGCCGCCTCAGCCACTCGTATCCCTGCTCTGGTGAGCCTGTCTGTGCGACCGAGCGAGCGACGATCGCGCCGAATATCGCGCGCATCGTTCCCGACGCGATCGGATCGCGGATCAGCACTTTGCCTTTCCACTTGGGATCGAGGACATCATCCCAATCCTTCGGAGCTTCCTCACGCGTTACGGCTTCAGTGTTGTAGCCGATGACTTCCGGCGTGAGATACGTCCCATACCAGTTGTCGCCCTGATCCCGGCCCTCGACGCTTACCGAGTTGGACCATGTCGGGATATACGGCTGAAGAAGCCCTTCCTTGGTCGCGCGGTCGAATGCCTCGGCCGGCGCGCCGAACCAGACATCGGCTTGCGGATTGTCCTTCTCCGCCCGGATGCGGTCGAGAACTTCCTGCGATCCCATATCCACCCACTGCACATCGATGTCGGGATGAGCCTTTTCGAACTCGGTCTCGAAATATCCGAGCAGGTCTTTGCCGTGCGGCGAGTAGACGGTGAGAATGTTCCGGCCGTCTGAAGAGCATGCGCTCGAGGCCAGCAGAATCAGCGAGGCCACTGTCGGGATCCAATTCGAGCGTTCTTGTTCTCATTGCCCTGCGCTCTTCGCTGAGGAGGTCGAACCGTCATTCTTCAGCGAAAAGAGATTGACGAAGAGTTTCGTCGCACCGGTGACACCGGCAGGCAGCTGGCGAAAGAAGGCCAGCGTCGTGTAGACGTAGAGGCCTTTTCCGTAAGGAGTGATGATGATTCCTCCGCGGTTCGGCGGCGCACCCGGGTCGTTCACTTCGAGAACAGGCTGGTAATGCGAGTCAAAGCTACGAGGCATGTAAAGGCCTCGCTCCTGAACCCATCCCGAAAAATCAGCTCGCGTGATGGAATTGGGCTTCCTTAATGCCGGTGATGATGCATCGAGGATTGTGACCGGAGCCACTTCCTCCGTAACGCGATCGTGCGGACGCGCGATCGAAATTGCATAGGGCATGACGCCAGGACGCATCATCTCGTACTGACCGTACTGTACGAGCAGCGTGCCGCCGGCCCGCGCAAAGTTCAACAGGTAGCTGTTGTTGTGCATCAGCTCACTGCTCGCATCGTAGGCACGGGGTCCGACGATTATCGCAGTGAACTTCGAGAGGTCGATGAGTGGAATCTCTGCCGGGTCAATCAGCGTAACTGGAACGCCAAGCTGATCGAGCACAGCTGCGACGTTATCGCTGACACCGTGGATGTAGCCGAGGTTGGTACGATCGGGCACATGAATGTCGACGGCATTGAAGCTGGTTGTCGCCGGCCTGTAGAGTCGCTCAGGACTGATGTGCTCGTACTCGATCGGAAAGTATCCCGAGCTGTATGTGACCCCGTTCGCAAACGCGCTCGCGCCAACCTGATGAACTCCGGGAGCAAGCGTGCCCCGAACACGGAACGTCACTGTTCTTGTTCCAGCTGAATCGAGACGATGGTACGCGAGACAGAGTCAGCTCTCAATCCCGACGGCAGCGCCAGCGACACAGCAAATGTCTGTGGCTTGAGCGAGGCGGAACGAAGCGTAACCTTCACCCGCCTGTCGAGATGATGGTTCGCTCTCGCGAGCTCCTGTGAATTCTCGAGATTCACACTCACGAGGGGAGCAAATGCAATCTCATGCTGCACCTCGCCACGCACTGCGTCGACATATCTGAACACCGCTGGCGTTCGTTCGACGATGCCCGCGTTGCCCTCGACGAGCGAAATCGATGCGTTGACCAGTTCCGCTTCGCGCGCTGATCTTCCGGCATCGACTTCCACTGACTCGAATCGCGAAGCCGGGGCAGCGGAACCGAAAAAAGATCTCCGTTTCGCGGAGTCACCAGCCACCAGGGACGCGTTATCTCGCTCGATCCGATCTTCAGTTGCCAGGTAAGCGGCTATCCGGTGCTACAGCGCGCGCACGCGAGTACGTCCCGTGAGTCGCGCGCTAGCGCTATTCTCCGGTCTCACAAAAAATTGTCTTCCGGCTGCGATTGTAAATGTCGCCATAACTAACGCACTATCCCCGATCGCCAGAGTCTGACGGTCTGTGATCGCTTCGAATGAAACGTGTGGCAGAACATCGGCATACTGACCTGCGCGCGACGGAGCGCTCTCGCGAATTCCGTCGAAGATCGACCGTTCGGACTTGGCAGGCGTGCCCTCGTTTACTCGCGATGACTTCCGCTGCACGTAGTTCCAGACGACACCTTTCCGCTGCGCTGCACCAAATCCCTGCGACTTGTGCTGCGACCGGCTCTCACCCGCAATCTCCGCGTAAGACCGACGAAGGTCTTCGTTGTATTCACCTACGTTGACGGTGGTAGCCGAGTCGGGCTGAAACCTCGCGGTCTGGTACAGCTTCAGCGGTGTCCACGCCGGTCCGACCTGTGACAGGAAAACGAACCGTATCACCGGCGACCACATAAGCTTCTCGCCCGAGCAGCGCCGACACCTGATGATGACCGTGCCCATCGCGCGGCGTGCCCGAGAACATCGTGATGATCACTGCGGTCTCCACGCCCGCACGACGGTGACAACGTCATTCAGGACGGAATCACGCGGCCAGTGCGCGTAGGTCTCCTCGGCGCTTTCGAAAAACCGAAGTCGAAAGCACGCGTGAAGAATTGATGCGCACCATCAACGCGTCGCGCGGCAAGCAGCTCTTCTGTTCTGATGATACCGAGTGCTTCGCCGAGCTCGTCACCGATCAGATTCTGGCCGCCATCTCCACGCGTCAGCGATAGATACGCAGTCTCTGCCCGCCCACCTCGCTGAAGCCACACGATGAGGTTCGTGTCCTCGTCGTCAGGATGCGCACCGATGAGAAGCACCCTCATTTGCGCTCGAGCGGCACGGACGCAAAGAACATCAGCGTCGCTGCAAACACGAAGAGGGCTCGTCTCATCGAATCCGATCGTCTCGCCGGGCCGTTGACGCCGGTGCTTACGGCGCCGCAGCCGGGGGTGCCCAGCAGCAGGCGGGGTCCGGTGCGCCCGGGTCCGGTGACGCCGGGGGGCAGCCGTCGCACGGTGGCTCCGGATACGGATATCCGCAGGGTCCGGCCGCCGGTGCCTACGGCGGCGCAGCCGGGGGTGCCCAGCAGCAGCCGGGGTCCGATGCGTACGGGGGCGGCCCGCCGCCGGCTTCCGGTGCGTACGGCGGTGGACTGCCGCCGGCCTCGGGCGGCTACGGGCCCGCCGGAGGTCTCCCCCTGCCCCCGGCCGCCGACGAGGGGGCGACTCAGTACATACCGCCCGTCACGGGGGACGCGGCCGCCGCGGCCACGCAGTATCTGCCGCCCGTCCAGCCGTCCGCCGACGAGGGCGCGACCCAGTACATACCCCCGGTGACCCCGGGGGCCCTGCCGCCCGAGATGCCCGCGGGGGAGGACCTCGAGGCGACGCGGTTCCTCGGGACCGGGCCCCGCACCGGGGGAGCCGGACGCCGCCGCGCGCCGCGCACCCGGACGCCGAGGCGACGCAGTACATACCGCCGGTACCCGGCGGGGACAAGCATCCGCCCGCCGATTTCGACAACCTCTTCCGCAGCGACCAGGGCGCCGAGAGCCCGGCCGGGGCCACCCAGCAGATGCCCCGCGTCGAGCAGCCCCGGCCGCAGCCCCGGGGCTCGTACGGCGCTCCCCAGCCCTCCCACGCCCCGCCCGCCGCGGCGGCCGGTCGCGCGGCGGCGGTACCGGCTCGCGCGTGCCCGTCATCGCCGCCGTCGGCATCGGCATCGCCGTCCTCGGCGTCGGCGCGGGCGCGCTGCTCGCGGTCGGCGGAGGCGGCGGTGACGACGACAGCGGCGACAAGAAGACCGTGGCCGCCTCCGCACCCGCGAGCGGACGGCTCCGCCTCCCCGTCCGCCGACCCGGCCCGGGCCCAGGCGGTCGAGCTGGACAAGCTGCTCGCCGACAGCGGCAACAGCCGCAGCACCGTGATCAACGCGGTCGGCCGACGTCAAGGGCTGCGACAACCTCCCCAAGGCCGCCAAGGACCTGCGCGACGCCGCCAAGCAGCGCAACCAGCTGGTCACCCGGCTCTCCGGCATCGAGGTCGACAAGCTGCCCGACCACGCCGCGCTGACCACCGCCCTCACCAAGGCCTGGCAGGCCTCCGCCTCGGCCGACAACCACTACGCGGCCTGGGCCGACCAGACCGCCGGCAAGAAGGGCTGCAAGAAGGGCCAGGCCCGCGCCACCAACCAGACCCAGGCCGGCAACCGGGCCAGCGGCGTCGCCAGCACCGAGAAGGCCAAGGCGGCCGGGCTGTGGAACGGGATCGCGAAGAAGTACGGCCTGACCGAGCGCCAGCCGACCCAGCTGTGAACGCGGCCCGATCGGGCCGCGGATCCCGGGCGATGAACCGACGGGCGGGGCCGCTCAGTAGTTCACGTCGGCGTCCTGCAGCGGCTTCGTCGTGTCGACAAAGCCCTTGCGCGCCGACACCAGCCGCCCGTCCCGCACCACCTGAAGGGTCACGTTGGCGTTGACCAGGCGCGGGAAGCCGACGGCGGCGAGCTTGTCCTGGAACCGCCAGCGCAGCGTGGGCGTGAGCCCGCCCGTGCCGACCTCCAGGCCGTCGTCGAGGGCCTCCGCCACCGTGTCGGCGCTCACCTCGCCGTCCCCGAGCGACTCGACGATCTTCCGGAACACCGTGTAGGCGATCCACGTGGTCTGCACTCCGGCGTCGGCGGGGTCGATGCGGTTGTCGCCGAAGGCCTGCTGCCTTGATCACCCGCTTCATGCCGTCCCAGCGCGGATCGCTCGCCACCGGGTACCAGCCGGTGATGTACGAGCCCTCGTACGGCCCCGACGCGCCGCCGGTCGCGTCGATCACCGTCTGGTCGACGCTGCCCAGCACGGTGGCCGTCCGTACCTCGGGATAGTCCTCGCGGGCCCGCCGGAAGGAGTCCATGAAGGTGCCGTTGCGGTCCCCGAGCGCGGGCACCACACACCCGTCGTCCACCGCGCCGGGGGTCGTCGTGCTCAGCGCCCGCTCGGCCTGGCCGTCGTACTCGGTGGCGTCCTCCGCCGCCCGCTGGTCGGTCGAGGCGCGGTGCCCGCCCGGCCTTCAGGCCCGGAGTCGAGCAGCGGGGGCAGCTGGTCGCCCGCGATGGTGTCGGGCCGTATCAGCGCGACGGGCCCGCAGCCGGCGAGTGCGCTGCCGAGACCGGCGAGCAGCGCGGGCTGGCCGCCGTTGACGGGGTAGGACAGCGGGCTGGTGAACTCGGCGTTGGTGATGCCGTAGCCGCCGATGTAGGGGATGCCCGCGCCCTCCAGGGACGGGAAGAAGGAGTCGGCGTACTGGCTGTAGGATCCGACGACCGCGACCGCGTTCTCCTTGGCGGCCCGCCGGGCGCACTTCGCGGCGTCCACGCTGTCGTTGTGGTCGTTGCAGGTCAGCACGGTGAGCTTGCGGCCGTTGATCCCGCCCGTGGCGTTGATCCAGCGGGCGTAGGCCTGGGCGAAGGCGGGCATGCCGGGCTTGTTGGTGGCCTTGGTGCCCTGCGGCGCCCAGGTCATCACGGTGATCGGGCCGTCCCCGGCACCCCCCGTGGTGCCGGGGACGACCCCGCATCCGGCGAGGAGGGACGCGCACGCGGCCGCCGCGCCTGCGGAGAGGACGCCGCTTCTGGCGTGACGGGTGAGGAGGCCGGGGAGGAATGTGCTGCGGGTGCGTCGCCTGCCGGTCATGGGTCCGCACGATTCCGTCACACGGCCAACCCGTGAGTGATCTGGGGTCAACACTTGGTGACGCGCCGGTGAATTACGGGGGCTGATGTAACCGATGTGGAGGGGAACGTACGATCGATGACCGTGCAAGCTTCGGAGAACTCTTCCCGTCGTGGCCGTCGCTCATCCACCATGGGCGGCATGCCTGTCAATGACATGCCGTGGTGGCGCTGGCGCAGCAACGTGCGCTCGGCGCTGCACATGCTCTCCGATCCCGGGTTCCAGCAGGACGTCTGGCTGGCCGGTGTGGACGGCTTCGGCGACGTGACCGACGCGGTGTACCGGCTGGTCGAGGACACCTGGCTGGACCACTGGTCCGCCGAGAAGTACGTCGGCACGATCTTCCGCGACTCGCAGGAGGCGGCCCTGGTCGACAGCGCCGTGCTGCGGGTACTGCGGATCATGCACCAGGTCGGGCCTGACGCGCCGGTCGCCGCGTACCTCGAGCACCAGGCGTGGCCGGAGGCGGTCCAGGCGGCCCGGGATGCGCATGTGCAGCTCGCCGACGAGCGACGGTGAGGAGCCGGACGCGGCGCCGCGCAGCCTGGAAGTGCTGCGGATCATGACCAGGTCCGCCTAGGTAGGCGGATCTGACGGTTCGCCTGGCGGGGCGGTTGCCCTGCGGGACGATTGCGGCTGCCTTCCTTGTGGGAACCTGTCCTGCATGAACGAGCAGTCCTCCAGCGCCGCGGTCCCGGCCGACCAGTACGTCCTCACCCTTTCCTGCCCGGACAGGAAAGGCATCGTGCACGCCGTGTCGAGCTATCTGTTCATGACCGGTTGCAACATCGAGGACAGCCAGCAGTTCGGCGACCACGACACGGGACTGTTCTTCATGCGGGTCCACTTCTCCGCGGACGCCCCGGTGACCGTGGAGAAGCTGCGGGCCAGCTTCGCGGCGATCGGTGACTCGTTCCAGATGGACTGGAAGATCAACCGGGGCGACCAGAAGATGCGCATCCTGCTGATGGTCAGCAAGTTCGGGCACTGCCTGAACGACCTGCTGTTCCGGGCGCGGACGGGTGCGTTGCCGGTGGAGATCGCCGGGGTGGTGTCCAACCACACGGACTTTGCCGAGCTGGTGGGGTCTTACAACATCCCCTTCCACCACATTCCGGTGACGAGGGACACGAAGTCCGAGGCGGAGGGGCGGCTGCTCGACCTCGTGCGCGAGGAGGGTGTCGAACTCGTCGTGCTCGCCCGGTACATGCAGGTGCTGTCGGACGACCTGTGCAAGGCGCTTGCCGGGCGGATCATCAACATCCACCACTCGTTCCTGCCGAGCTTCAAGGGCGCGAAGCCGTATCACCAGGCTCATGCCCGGGGTGTGAAGCTGATCGGGGCGACCGCTCACTACGTGACGGCCGATCTCGATGAGGGGCCGATCATCGAGCAGGAGGTCGAGCGGGTGGGGCATGACGTGACGCCTGAGGGGCTGGTCGCCATCGGCCGTGACGTGGAGTGCCAGGCGCTGGCCCGGGCGGTCAAGTGGCATGCCGAGCGGCGGATTCTGCCTAATGGGCGACGGACTGTGATTTTCGCCTAGGAGCTCGGTTCGTCCTGGCTGGTGGGGGCGCGGGTTGTTTGTGGGTGTTCGCGCCCACGCGGCGGAGCCGCATTTCGACACAGCCCCGCGCCCCTGGGGGCGTGCCCCCGCTGTGGGTTCTACATCCTGCTCAGTGAAGCGGCCGCGAAGAGGACGTCTCTGATCGCCTCTCTGTCTCCCACCTGGCCCGCTGCGGCCTCCTGCGGCGGTACGTGGCCTGCTGCCAGGCGGCAGAACTCGACGCCGTCCAGGGCCACGTGGGCCACCTCGTGTTCCGCGGAGCCCTTGGCGGCGGGGGAGTCGAGGGGGATCAGCCACTCGCCGCCGCCCGAGCCCTCGATCTCCAGGCGGAGGCTGCGGCCCGGTTCGCCCGCGGCGACGAGGTGGCGGTGGTGGGCGGGTGCCGCGAGACCGGCGCGGCGGCGGTGTGCCAGGGCCGTCGGCAGCATGCGGGCCGCCAGGTCGATCATGCGGCGCAGGTGGCGCGGCGAGGGCGGGGCGTAGGGGTAGTCGACCGCGTCCGCGATGTCCTCCGCGTGCACCCAGCACTCGAAGGCCCGGTCGAGCATCGCGTCGTGCAGGGGCAGTTCGAAGTCGCCGTACGGCACCGGCATCCGGCCGGCGCCGCCGCCCGTGAAGGCCGCGGTGCGGACGAGGCTGTGGCTCTGTTCTCGCCAGGGCGCCCGCACGGCCCGGGTGGGCGGGAAGTGCGAGGCACGCCAGTACGCCTCGGTGCGGGCCGCCGGAGTCGGGTGCTGGGACGTGACGTCGCCCAGCGGGTCGTCCAGACCCAGCGCGAGCGCCACCAGCCCGTCGACGCTGAGCAGATGCGCGATGACCCCGGCGACCGTCGTACGGCGGCTCGTCGACGCGTCGGCCCGGAACCAGCGCAGCCGTACCGGCGCGTGCCACTCGGCGTCGCCGAAGTCCTGGAGCAGGGCGTCCAGGCGCGCGGTCTCGGCGTCGTACGCGGTGGCCCAGTCCGGCACCGGGATGCGCGGCGGGCGCCGCTCCAGGCAGGTCTCCAGGACGCGGGTGCGCAGACCAGGGTCGAGGTCGAGGCTCTCGGGCCGTTGCAGCAGCCCGACCGCCTCGCGCAGCCGCCGCGCCTCGTCGGCACACGGGCCGCACTCGCCGAGGTGCTCCTCGACGGCCAGGGCCTCCTCGGCCGAGCACGCGGCCAGCGCCCAGGCGCCGAGCAGGGCCTTCAGTACGGGGTGCTCGAGCACGGGCGCTACGGGCGGGGGCGCCGCGTCACCGAGGTCCTCCAGCGTGGGCAGCGGCAGCCCGCTGTCCTCGACGGAGGCCCGGGGCATGGGGATCCGGGGCGGCTTGCCCGGCTCCTGTCCGTCGCCGGGCTCACAACCGCCCGGCCCGCCCGGGTCCGAGGGGGCGCCAGGAGTGGCCGAGTCGTGCCCGCTCTCACGGCGTTCGTCCCGAATGTCTTTTTCGCCCTGGGGGTTGCCCTCCTCCTCGCGGCCGCGGCCCTCTCCCTCATGGCCGTCGTACGCCTCGAAACGGTCCGGCCCGTTCACACCGCACCTCCGTATCCGGGCGGTGCGCCGGGTGTCTGCGTTTCGTGGGCGGTGGACAGGAGCTGCAGGCCCAGGCGCAGGCGGCGGCGGGCCTCGTCCTCGGTGATGCCGAGGTCGGTCGCGGTCTGGCGGTAGTCGCGGCGCTGGAAGTAGGCCCGCTCCAGGGCCGAGCGCAGCGGGACCGGCATGGACTGGACGATGTAGTCGGCGCGTGCGGCGACCGAGGCGCGGCGCACCTTGTGCTCCAGCTCCTCCGCGGTGCCTGAACCGTCACGGGCGAGGGCGGCGGTCTCGGTGACGCGCAGGCGTTGCACGGCCAGGCGGTGGGTCAGCGTGGCGACCCAGGTGCGCAACGGGCCTTGTCGGGGGTCGTAGGAGTCCGGATGTTCCCAGACGTGGGTGAAGACCTCGCGCGTGATGCCGTCGGCGGCGCGCTCGTCGCCGAGCACGCGGTGGGCGAGGCCGTGCACGAGGGAGGCGAACCGGTCGTAGAGCTCACCGAGGGCGGCGGCCTCCCCGCGGGCGAGCCGCTGCTGCATCTTGCGGTCCCAGCGGGGCGGTACGTCCTTTTTCGCCATGCGGCCCCCTCGCCCCCTGCTCGTGTCCCGCGCCCGTGCCCTGTCCAGGGTGTGCCCGACGTCTCCCCGAATGTAGTCGGCACGTCCGGTAGCGCACGCCCCTTTGTGGCAATGTGCGCCCCCTGACCGGCCGCAGGTGGTAGGGGACCACCGGCGCTCACGCCGGGTGCCGTCGGAGCCGCGCCTACCCATCCCGTCCTCCGATCAGACCTGACTGAAGAGGATCGAACAGGATCGAAGCCGACTAAAACAAGCCTCATCCGAGGGGGATCCGTTTTTCGGGTTGTGTTTCAGGGAACGGCCGCTGGGCAGCCGCGCTGCAAGGAAGCGTAGGGACTGCTTCCGTTTTGGCGATCGAAGGGCGTGGTGGTGACCTTCAAAGTGACCGGCGGCGAGCAGGGCGAATGGGCCGTGCTCCAGGTGTCGGGCGAACTGGATCTGGTGACGTCGCCGGTGTTGCGTCAGCGTGTGCACGACGTGGTGGCCGAGGGGCACCACTGTCTTGTTCTCGACCTGTCCGAGGTGTTCTTCTGCGATTCCAGCGGCGTCGGCGTACTCATCGCCGCCCGTCGCCTGATCCGCTCCTGCCAGGGCCGGCTGCGGCTGGTGCTGCCCGCCCGGGGCGCGGCCGACGGGTCGCATGTCAACCGGGTCCTCGGCGCGCTGGGCGTACGCAGGCTGTTCGACGTGTACGGAGATGTGCACGCGGCCCTCGGTGACGAGGGCGAACCCCTGTCCGCGTGAGGCGCCGGTGACGCACGGTAGGGCGAGTGTTGCCGTTCTGACACGCCGCTGTCCCGGAATTCCCCCGGTCTTGGCACAAGTGACGTTTTCCCGCGCCCGAAGAGCCCCCTCCGTCGTACGCTCCGAGCGAGACGCACCCCATCTGACGTAAGGCGGCCCGAAAGAGACATGGTCAGCAGCGAGTACGAGCGCAGGATCGCCGCCCGGTTCGCCACCTTCGACCAGGACGGCAACGGCTACATCGACCGCGAGGACTTCTACGGAGCGACCAAGGCGCTGCTCGCGGAGTTCGCCGTCGCGGCCCGGTCCGACAAGGGACAGGCGCTGTACATCGGCGCGGAGGCGTTCTGGCAGGGCATGGCGGGCATAGCGGACCGCGACGGCGACCAGCGCATCACGCGCGAGGAGTTCGTCAACGGCGCGGTCAAGCGCCTGCGCGACAACCCCGACCGGTTCGCCGAGATCGCCCGCCCCTTCCTGCACGCGGCGCTGGACGTCGCCGACACCGACGGTGACGGCGCGGCGACGATCGAGGAGGTGGGCCGCGTGCTCACGTGTCTCGGTGCCCCCGAGGACGTCGCCCGCGCGGCCGCCGGCGCGCTCGACGCGGACGAGGACGGCAAGGTCGGCGAGGCCGAGGTCGTTCCCGCCTTCGCCCGCTACTTCACCGTGCCCGAATAGCGTCACTTGCCCGAGTAGCGTTCGCGCAGCTGGTACTTGAGCACCTTCCGCAGGGTCTCGCCCCGCGGAAGGGCGTCCACCAGCTCCAGCCGCTCCGGCAGCTTGTGCACGGACAGCCCCTCGGCGCGCAGGTGTGCGGTCACCGCCTGAAGCGTCAGGGGCTCGGCTCCCGGCGGCTGTTCCACCACCGCGCACACCAGCTCCCCGCGCGCGGAGTCCGGCAGCCCGATCACCGCCACGTCCCCGACGGCCGGATGCCGGTGCAGCAGGTCCTCGATCTCCTGGGCCGAGATGTTCTCGCCCTTGCGGATGATCACGTCCTTGAGCCGGCCGGTGAGGACCAGGTGCCCGGTCTCCGTCACGTGCCCGAGGTCCCCGGTGCGCAGGAACCCGTCCTCGTCGAAGGCCTCCGCCGTCTGCCCCGGATCCAGGTACCCCCGGCACACGGCCTCCCCGCGCAACCGCACCTCCCCGTCCACGATCCGTATCTCCATCGCCCCCGGCGGGCGCCCCTCGGTCGTCGCCAGCAGCTCGGGGGTGTCGTCCGGGGCCCCCATGGTGATCATCGGCACCTCGGTCATCCCGTACCCGTGGGTGAGCTGCACGCCCATCTCGCGCACGACGGCGTGGTACAGCTCCGGCGGTTTCGGCGCCCCGCCGCCCGCCAGCAGCCGCAGTGAGGGGACGATCGGAGCCCCCGGCCGCTTCCGCTGCTCCGCCAGGAACATCGAGTAGAACGCCGTCGACCCGCCCGCCATGGTCACCCCGTGCCGGCGGTAGGCCTCCAGCGCGTCCGGCAGCGCGAACTGCTCGAACAGCACCGCAGGGAAGCCGTACAGCAGCAGCATCACCGTGTAGTCGGGCCCGCCGATGTGGGCGTACGGGAAGGCGATCGACCCCACGTCGTGCGCCGAGGGCCGCAGGGCGTGCGCGAGACAGGAGCCGCCCGCGATCAGGGAACGGTCCGTGTGCAGCACGCCCTTGGGGTCGGAGGTCGTGCCGGACGTCCAGTAGATCCAGCGGACCGCGGTGCCGTCGGCGGGCGGGGGAGGCAGGACGGACGGATCGCCGTCGGGCAGGTCGTCGTACGCCTCGAAGACGCCCTTCGCGCCGAGCCGCCGGGCCATCTCCGCGTGGTCGAAGCCGCGCCAGGCGCCCGGCACCGCGAAGAACTCCGCCCTCGACTCGCGCAGCGCGAACCCGGTCTCGCGGTCCCGGTAGAAGGGGATGACCGGGGTCTGTACGGCGCCGAGGCGGGCCAGGGCGAAGGACAGCAGGGCGGTCTCGACGCGGGTGGGCAGCTGCCAGGCGACCACCGTCCCGGGGCGTACGCCCATGCCGTACAGGCCGGCCGCGACCCGCTCGGCACGCGCGCGCAGGGCGCCGAAGGTGAGCGTGCGCCCCCCGGGCCGGTCGTCCTGGAGGAAGAGCGGGCGGTCCGGGGTGAGGGCGGCGCGGCGGGTGACCAGCTCCCACAGCGTGCGGGACGAACTCAGGGCGTGCGGGGTCTCGTTCACGACTGCCCCCTGCTCCTTGGCTGACGGATCGTCAGGTGGGATGCTATCTGACGGTGTATCAGATAAGTACCGTCCGGCGGAGGGGACCCATGGTGACCGAACTGCCCCGCATCATCAGCGTCGACGACCACGTGATCGAGCCCGCCCACCTCTTCGAGACGTGGCTGCCGGCCAGATACCGCGACCGCGGCCCCCGGTCCCTGACCGCCGGCATCGGTGAACTCGCCTACGTCGGCGGCAAGTACCGGATCACGATGGACCCGGACGGCCCGCCCACCGACTGGTGGATCTACGAGGACCTGAAGTTCCCGTACAAGCGCAACATCGCCGCCGTCGGCTTCGACCGGGACGAGATGACCCTGGACGGCATCACACGCCAGGAGATGCGGCCCGGCTGCTGGGACCCGAAGGAGCGCCTCAAGGACATGGACCTCAACCATGTCGAGGCCAGCCTCTGCTTCCCCAGCTTCCCGCGGTTCTGCGGCCAGACCTTCGCCGAGGCGCACGACAAGGAGGTCGCCCTGGCCTGCGTGCGCGCCTACAACGACTGGATGGTCGAGGAGTGGTGCGGGGACAGCGGCGGGCGGCTCATCCCGCTCTGCCTGATCCCGCTGTGGGACGTCGGTCTGGCGGTCGCGGAGATCCGCCGCAACGCCGAGCGGGGGGTCCGGGCGGTGACCTTCTCCGAGATCCCCACGCACCTCGGGCTGCCGTCCATCCACTCCGGCTACTGGGACCCGTTCTTCGCCATCTGCCAGGAGACCGGCACGGTCGTCAACATGCACATCGGGTCCTCGTCCCAGATGCCGGCCGCCTCCCCGGACGCGCCGCCCGCCGTCCAGGCCTCGCTCAGCTTCAACAACGCGATGGCCTCGATGATGGACTTCCTCTTCAGCGGGGTGCTGGTGAGGTTCCCGCGCCTCAAACTCGCCTACTCCGAGGGCCAGATGGGCTGGGTCCCGTACGCCCTGGAGCGCGCAGACGACGTATGGGAGGAGCACCGTGCCTGGGGCGGCGTGCGCGACACGATCCCCGAGCCGCCGTCCACGTACTACTACCGGCAGATCTACTGCTGCTTCTTCCGCGACAAGCACGGAGTGGCGTCCATCGACGTCGTAGGCCGCGACAACGCCACCTTCGAGACCGACTACCCGCACGTCGACTCGACCTTCCCGCACACCAAGGAGGTCGCCCTCGACCATGTCCGGGGCCTCGACGACGAGACGGTCTACAAGCTGATGCGGGGCAACGCCATCCGGATGCTGGACCTGGACCTGGACCGCTGATGGACCTGTCGTACACGCCCGAGGAGGAGGAGTTCCGGACCCGGCTGCGGGAGTGGCTCGCGCGGGTGCTCCCCGGCCTCCCGCCCAAGCCCTCCCCCGGCGACTGGCCGGGGCGGCGGGCGTACGACCTCGGCTGGCAGCGCAGGCTCTACGACGCCGGATACGCCGACGTCCACTGGGACGCCTCCCCGACCACCCGGCTGATCTTCCTGGAGGAGACCGAGAGGGCGGGCGCGCCCTACGTGGGCGCGGGCTTCGTCGGGCTGCTGCACGCCGGGCCGACCATCGCCGCCGAGGGCACGGCGGAGCAGCGGGCCCGCTGGCTGCCGCCGATCCTGCGCGGCGAGGAGGTCTGGTGCCAGGGCTTCAGCGAACCGGAGGCGGGCTCCGACCTCGCGGCCCTGCGCACGCGCGCGCGACGCGACGGCGACGCCTACGTGGTGACCGGCTCCAAGATCTGGACGTCCCACGCGGAAGTCGCCGACTGGTGCGAGCTGTTGGTCCGCACCGACCCCGAGGCCCCCAAGCACCGGGGCATCACCTGGCTGGCCATGCCCATGGACGCGCCCGGCGTCACCGTACGGCCGCTGCGCACACTGGCCGGGTCGGCCGAGTTCGCCGAGGTGTTCCTGGACGAGGTGCGGGTGCCTCTCGCGCACCGGGTCGGGGACGAGAACGACGGCTGGCGCGTGACGATGGTGACCCTGTCCTTCGAACGCGGCACGGCCTTCGCCGG
Source organism: uncultured Actinomycetota bacterium (assembly GCA_963798065.1). Taxonomy (GTDB): domain Bacteria; phylum Actinomycetota; class Actinomycetes; order Streptomycetales; family Streptomycetaceae; genus Streptomyces. Next base: position 16,246 of record CAWCSC010000024.1, read on the forward strand.
CGAGGTCGTCGCCTGCCGCCGCGTCCTGGGCGAACTGGCCGTCGAGGCCCGCGAGAACGGCCGCTGGGACGACCCTGCGCTCCGGCGCCGGCTGGGCCGGCTCAACGCCGAGTTCCGGGCGCTGTGGCGGCTGACGCAGTGGAACGTGAGCGCGGCGGAGGCATCGGGCGGGGTGCCCGGGGCCGGCGGCTCGGTCTTCAAGCTGCGGTACTCGCACGCCCGCCAGGAGCTCTACGACGCCGCGGCCGAGGTGCTGGGGGCCGACTGTCTCGACCTGGACCGGCCCTGGACGCTGGAGCGGCTGTCCTCCCTCTCGTACACCATCGCGGCCGGTACCTCGCAGATCCAGCACAGCATCGTCGCCGAGCGGATCCTCGGCCTGCCGAAAGGGCGGTGACCGTGCGCTTCCGGTTGACGGACGACCAGCGGGCGTTGCGCGACGGGGTACGGCAGATGCTGGCCCGGCGCTTCGACGGGGAGGCGCTGCGCGCGGCCGTGCGGGGCCCGGTGCGGCTGGACCGGCCCCTGTGGCGGGCCCTGGGCGACGCCGGGTTCTTCGCGTTGCGGTTGCCCGAGGCGGACGGCGGTGTCGGACTGGGGCTGCCGGAGGCGGTGTTGGTGTTCGAGGAGGCGGGGCGGGCGCTGTTGCCCGGGCCGCTGGCCGCCACCCACCTCGCGGCCGGTGCCGTACCGGGCGCGGCCACGGGGGAGACGGTCGTGACGGCCGTCGACGGCGGACCGGCGGAGTGGCTGGCGGAGGCCGACGTCGTACGTGGGGATGCCACCGGAGCCGTGCCGCTGCGCTCCCTCGACCCGCTGACGCCCCTGCACCGGGTGCCCGGCGGCGCGCCGGCCGCCCCGGACCCCGTCGCCGTCCTCCTCACCGCCGCCGAGCAGCTCGGCACGGCGGGCCGCGTCTGTGAACTGGCGGCGCAACACGCCCGGGCCCGCGAACAGTTCGGACGGCCCATCGGCGCCTTCCAGGCGGTGGCGCACCTGTGCGCCGGGATGCTGGTCCGGGCGGAGACGGCCCGCGCCGCGGTGTACGCGGCCGCCGTCACCGCCGACCCGGTCGACATCGCCGCCGCCCGTCTGCTCGCCGACGAGGCCGCCGTGCGCGGTGCCCGCGACTGTCTCCAGGTGCACGGCGGCATGGGCTTCACCTGGGAGTCCGAGGTCCACCTGCATCTGAAACGCGCATGGGTTCGAACCCAACGTACGGGAGGAAACACGGAGAGTGAGGAAAGGCTCGCGGCCGATCTGTCGGCCGGAACGGCCTGACAGGCTGCCAGGCTGCGACATTGCCGAATATGCCCACAGAGATGTCGCGGATTGTGGCATGCCGGAATTACGGAGAGTTGATACCGGGTCGTGTCCGATGCGTGACTCGTCACGGCCCGGAGTCGGCGGTCCGCTCCGGTACCTTGTGTGAGATGCGAGTGGTCCTGAACACGCGCCGCGCCGCAGCCGCCCCCGAGGCGACTGCGGATCCGACGATGCGCGCCGCTGCTTGCCGGGCAGTGCGGCCTTGTGTCTCCGCCTGTTCGACTCCCCGTGACGAGCGTCGCACAGTATGCCCCACGGGTACTCCTTCGCGCTGGAATATGCCCGAAGCGCTTGTTGGCGTGACTGTACGTCAACCATGCTGTCCCACAAGGGATTCACGTTCCGTGATCCTTGTCCCGGCCGTTGTTCTGGCCATGCAGAAAATGGCTACGATCGTGGCCCTCGTGAGGCGCGAGCCTAAGTGTCCGCCGGTTCGGATGGTGTGAGCGGTGCAGGTGCTTCAAGTGCAGCTGGAGATCCGGCCCGACCCCGCAGAAGTGGGGCGGGCCCGGCGGTGGACCCGCTCGCGCCTGGCCGGGTCCGGCATAGAGGCCGACGAGCCGCTCGCCGAGACGCTGATCCTGCTCGTCTCCGAGCTCGTCACCAACGCCGTGGTGCACACCGGCTGCCCCGCCGTACTGCGGCTGTCCCTGCCGCACGCCGTGACGGACGAGGCCACGGTCCGTCTCGAGGTCGCCGACCGCAGCGGCCGGGCCCCCGTGCCCCGGTGCGCTGACGACGACGCGACCGGCGGCCGGGGCCTCGCCCTGGTCGACGGCCTCGCCGACCGCTGGGGCTGGAGCGTCGAGAATACGGGCAAGCGCATCTGGTGCGAGCTGGACCGGTGCGCGAAGTCCCGTGAGGTCACGGCGTCGTGCCCAGGCGGCGCGGTCGCGTACGGCGGCGGGGCGTCCTTCGAGGGGCTGGCGTACGAGGCGGTGTAGGCCCGCGGCCGCGTCCCGCGTCGGCCGGCGCGTGGGTGCGAGGCGTGGTGTACGGCCGCACATGCCGCGCGGTCTTGCGGCGGAGCCGGGGCATGGACGCACGGCGGGCCGACCGGTTTCGTCATGGCATGCGGCGATGCGCCGGGATGTGCTTCCGTGCGCGCCTGCGCCAAATACCGCATCAGCGACAAATCACCAGACCGGGTGTTGACTCGTCGTGACCGTTTGCTCACGCTGGTGGGCAGCGATTCGCCGTGAGGGGACGGCGAGGGCTCCGCCGGCGGCGGCCCTCGGCGAGTGCGAGTCGTGATTCGGCGTCGGCTCCCTCAGGGCCACGGGAGCCGGGGCGGGAGCGCCGGAGTCGGGTGGCGGCGCGCGCTGCCGTGCTCGGGGCGAGCAGCGCGGCGCCGCCATCCAGCTCCGGAGGCAGGGCCCGGGGGTGATGCCCTAGAGAACGGCGACCGGAGCCACCGGAGACCCGGTCGCCCCGGTGAACGGCTCGGGCGTCGCCGCCAGCAGGAAGGCGTAGCGGCCCGCTTGTCCACAGGCTGTGGACAACTCTTCGAGATTCCAGTTCTGCCCCTGCGGCATCCCCATCTCCACGAGGTCCAGGGCGTGTACCGGCAGCCACAGGTCCTCCACCTCGGGCGGGAACACCTCGAAGGTCAGGGTGTCGTTGGCGACGGCCGCGACATCACGCGCGTGGAACCACTCCGGCGTCCGGATCGACAGCCCCGGCGAGGGGTGGGCGTAGGCGTGCCGGTCGCCGGCCAGACAGAACTGGACCTGCCCGGTCCGTACCAGCACGATGTCGCCGGCCCGTACGCGCGTACCGGCCAGTTCCTCGGCGGCGTCCAGATCCTCGGGGGTGACGGCGTACCCGCCGTCGAGCCGGTCCGTGCCCCGGGCCCGGGCGACGTCGAGCAGGACCCCGCGCGAGACGAGGTGCCGGACCTTGTCGATGCCGCTGAACCCGGCGCCGCCGTGCGCGGTGACGGTGCCGGCCGGACGGCCGTTGTAGAGCCTGCCCGAGTGCGAGACGTGAGGCAGCGCGTCCCAGTGGGTGGCCGCCTGCAGCCCCATGGTCACGACGTCGTCGCTGCACGCGACCGTGCCCGGGCCGAAGAGCTCCTGGTTGATCTGCACCATGACGTGCAGCGGGTCGACGCGGCCCGGGATCATCCCCGTCTGTACGCCGTTCTGTCGCAGGGGCAGCGCGAGAGGGACGCGGCGGCCGCTACGGACGGTCGCCGCGGCCTCCCGTACGACCTCGTCGGTGATCAGGTTCAGCGTGCCCAGCTCGTCGTCGGCCCCCCAACGGCCCCAGTTGTTCACGCGCTTGGCGATGTCGTGGAACGCGTCCGGCAGCGACATGAGTCCTCCCCGGGGCTTGTCTTCCCATATCTGACGGGTCGTAGAATTCGGGAACCTAGAAATCTAACGGTCCGTCAGAAACCGTGGGACGGGAAGGGGCCGGGCGTGGGGAACTTCTTGGCAGGCAAGGTCGTCGCCGTCACCGGCGCAGGGCGGGGCATCGGCCGGGCGGTCGCGCTCGCGGCGGCGTCCGAGGGAGCGAAGGTCGTCGTCAACGACTACGGCGTCTCGGTCGACGGCGCCTCGCCGGCCAGCGAGGTCGCCGAGGCCGTGGTCAAGGAGATCGAGGCGGCCGGTGGAGCGGCGGTGGCGGTCGCCGACGACATCTCCACCATGGCGGGCGGACAGCGGGTGGTCGACGTGGCGCTGTCGTCGTACGGGCGGCTCGACGGGGTGGTCTGCGTGGCCGGGATCCTGCGCGAGCGGATGCTGTTCAACATGACCGAGGAGGAGTGGGACCCGGTCGTCGCGACGCATCTGAAGGGCACGTTCACCGTGTTCCGGGCGGCGTCGGCGGTGATGCGCAAGCAGCGCGCCGGCACGCTGATCGGCTTCACCAGCGGCAACCACCAGGGTTCGGTGTCGCAGGCCAACTACAGCGCCGCGAAGGGCGGGATCATCTCGCTCGTGCGGAGCGCCGCGCTGGGGCTGCACAAGTACGGGGTGACCGCCAACGCGGTCGCGCCGGTCGCGCGGACGCGGATGTCGGCGGGTGTGCCGACGGAACTGGCGGAGATCGGGGAGCCGGAGGATGTCGCCGCGCTGGTGGTGTATCTGCTGTCCGATGCCGCCTCTCGGGAAGGGATCACCGGGCAGGTCTACACCGTCGCCGGGGCGAAGATCGCGGTGTGGGCACAGCCGCGGGAGTTGCGCGCCGCGTATGCCTTTGGCGGTTGGACCGTGGAGGGGATCGCGGAGTTTTTGCCGGGGTCGGTGGGGGTGGATCCGATGCCGATGCTGGAGCGGGTGGCGGGGATGGAGAGGGCGGCTCGGGAGGGGGAGCGGCCCAACGCGTGAGGGGGCGGGGGCGTGTGTGATTCGGCGGCTGCGGGTTTCGCCGTGGCTGGTCGCGCCCACGCGGCGGAGCCGCACATAGATACAGCCCCGCGCCCCTCAAGGGCGTCACTCCACCGCACATCGACAGCGAGGCGGCAATTGTGGATTTTGGGTTCGCGCGTGAAGACGAGGACTTTCGTGGCGAGGTCCGTGAGTGGCTCGCGGCGCATGCCAAGGGCGAGGTGGATCGGCGCACTTGGGAGCGCACTCTCGGAGCGGCCGGATGGATCGGGCTCGGCTGGGCCGTGGCCGGGTACGGGAATCGGCGCGCCACCCTCACCCAACAGGTCGTCTGGGCCGAGGAGTACGCGCGGTCGGGCGCGCCACCGCGCTCCGGTCATATCGGCGAGAACCTCCTCGCGCCCACGCTGGCAGCCCACGGCACCGAGGAGCAGAAGGCCCGCTTCCTGCCCCCGATCGCCGCCGGGGACGAACTCTGGTGCCAGGGCTACAGCGAACCCGGTGCCGGTTCCGACCTGGCCGGTGTCCGTACCTCGGCCGTACGCGAGGCCGACGGCCGTGCGTATCGCGTCACGGGGCAGAAGATCTGGACGTCGCTCGCGCACGAGGCGGACTGGTGCTTCGTGCTCGCCCGTACCGAGCCCGCGTCGAAGCGGCACCACGGACTGTCCTTCCTCCTCGTCCCCATGGACCAGCCGGGCCGTATCGAGGTCCGCCCCATCCGTCAGATGACGGGCACCAGCGACTTCAACGAGGTCTTCTTCGACGGCGCGTACGCGAAGCATGTCGTCGGTGGTGAGGGCAACGGCTGGCGTGTGGCCATGAGCTTGCTCGGGTTCGAGCGGGGCGTGTCCACGCTCGCCCAGCAGATCGGGTTCGCCCAGGAGCTCAAGGGCGTCGTGCGGGCGGCCGTGGAGTCGGGAGCGGCGCGGGATCCCGTCGTACGCGAACGGCTCGTGCGGCAGTGGGCCGAACTGCGCACGATGCGCTGGAACGCCCTGCGCACGCTGGGCGGTTCGGGCGACGCGGGGGCGCCGAGCGTGGCGAAACTGCTGTGGGCCGGCTGGCATCAGCGGCTCGGGGAGCTGGCGGTGCTGGTGCGGGGGGCGGCCGCAGGAGCGGGCCCCGCGGACTGGTCGGCCTCGGCGCCCTACGAACTGGACGCGGCGCAGCACCTGTTCCTGTTCTCCCGGGCCGACACCATCTACGGCGGCTCGGACCAGATCCAGCGCACGATCATCGCCGAGCGCGTGCTCGGCCTGCCCAGGGAGCCCAAGGGAGCCGTGTGATGCGAGGCGTGATCTTCGACGGGAAGCAGGTCCGGGTCGTGACGGATCTGGAGGTGCGGGATCCGGGGCCGGGTGAGGTGCGGGTCGAGATCAGGGCGGCCGGGCTGTGCCACAGCGACCTGTCCGTGGTGGACGGGACCATACCCTTCCCGGTTCCCGTGGTGCTGGGGCATGAAGGGGCCGGGGTGGTGGAGGCGGTGGGTGAGGGCGTCACCCATGTCGCACCCGGTGACCATGTGGCGCTGTCCACCCTGGCGAACTGCGGGACGTGCGCGGAGTGCGACCGTGGGCGGCCCACGATGTGCCGGCAGGCGATCGGCCGCCCGGGCCGGCCGTTCAGCCACGCCGGCCTGCCGGTCCACCAGTTCGCGGCGAACTCGGCGTTCGCGGAGCGCACGGTCGTGAAGGCCGTGCAGGCCGTCCGTGTCCCGGAGGACATCCCCATGGCGTCGGCGGCGCTCATCGGGTGCGGCGTACTGACCGGGGTGGGCGCCGTACTGAACCGGGCGCGGGTGGACCGGGGCGACCGTGTCCTGGTGATCGGGACGGGCGGGATCGGCCTGAACGTGTTGCAGGGGGCGCGGCTCGCGGGTGCCCTGCGGATCGTGGCCGTCGACGCCAACCCGGCGAAGGAGGAGGTGGCACGCCGTTTCGGCGCGACCGACTTCCTCACCTCGACCGAGGGCGTGCGGGACATCCTCCCCACCGGCGTCGACCACGCCTTCGAGTGCGTCGGCCGGGTGGAGCTGATCCGCCAGGCGATCGACGCGCTGGACCGGCACGGCCAGGCGGTCCTCCTCGGCGTGCCACCGGCCACGGCCGAGGCGTCCTTCCGCGTCTCGTCGATGTACCTCGACAAGTCCATCCTGGGCTGCCGCTACGGCTCCTCCCGCCCTCAGCGCGACATCGCCCTGTACGCCGACCTGTACCGCCAGGGCCGCCTCCTGCTCGACGAACTGGTCACCAGGACCTACCCGGTCGAGGACTTCGAGAAGGCGGCGGCGGACGCGGAGGCGGGGCGGGTGGCGCGGGGGGTGCTCACGTTCCAGTGAGCCGGCCGGAGGGAGACGGTCCCGGGGGCGCCGGTGGTTTTCCTGGCCGGCGTGGGACTACCTGTTGCTGACGGCGGTCGGATGGTGGGGCGAGGCGTTCAGCGCGGGGCACGGACTGTGCCGCGACTCCCGGCACGGCTGTTCTCGGCGCTCCCGTCGAGCTCGGACCGGAAGGTCCGCCGGTAGGCGGTGGGGGTGACGCCGAGTGCCGTCTGCAGGTGCTGGCGCATCGACTGGGCGGTGCCGAAACCGGCGTCGCGTGCCACCTGGTCGACGGAGCGGTCGGTGGACTCCAGCAGGTGCCGGGCCCGTTCCACGCGCTGCTGGGTGAGCCACTGACCCGGGCTGACGCCGGCCTCCTCGCGGAAGCGGCGCGTGAAGGTGCGCACCGACATGGACTCCTGGGCGGCCATGTCGCGCAGCTGGATCGGTTCGTGGAGGCGGCCCAGGGCCCAGGCGCGGGCGGTGGTGGTGGACGCCTGCTGCGGATCGGGCACCGGCCGCGCGATGTACTGCGCCTGCCCGCCGTCACGGTGGGGCGGTACGACCGTACGGCGGGCCACGTCGTTGGCGACGGCGGTGCCGTGGTCGCGGCGCACCATGTGCAGGCACAGGTCGATCCCGGCCGCGACGCCCGCGGAGGTCAGCACGTCGCCGTCGTCGATGAACAGCACCTCCGGATCGACGTCGACCTGCGGGAAGAGCCGCTGGAGGCGTTCGGCGTCGGCCCAGTGGGTGGTGGCGGGGCGGCCGTCGAGGAGGCCGGCGGCGGCGAGGACGTAGACGCCGGTGCAGATGGAGGCCAGCCGGGTGCCGGGCCGGAGGTGGCTGAGGGCGGCGGCCAGTTCGTCGGTCAGCATGCCCTGCTCGTAGACCGGGCCGAGTTCGTACGACGCCGGGACGATCACCGTGTCGGCGGTGGCCAGGGCCTGTGGGCCGTGCGCGACCTGGATGGCGAAGTCGGCGTCCGTCGCGACCGGGCCGGGCGGCCGGATGGAGCAGGTCACGACCTCGTACAGGTGCCGTCCCCGGGCGTCCTTGGGGCGGCCGAAGATGCGGTGCGGGATGCCCAGTTCGAAGGGGAGCAGTCCGTCGAGGGCGAGGACGACGACGCGGTGGGGGCGGAACCCGGCGGCCGTGTCCGGACGGGTGTGGGTGGCCGATGTCATGGCCAGATCCTAGCGAATGCTGTCCTGCGGGCCACTCGATGAAGTCCGGCGCGGGCCGGAAGCTCTATGGCGTGACTCAGACGAGCCAAGCCGCAACAGTCGTACAGCAGCCGTCGAAGCCGGGCCGCAGGCGCGTGCACCGCGCCTGGTTCGTCGCCGCTGTCACCTTCGTGACGATCATCGGCGCCGCCGCCTTCCGTTCCGTGCCGGGTCTGCTCATCGACCCGCTGCACGACGAGTTCGACTGGTCGCGCGGCACGATCGGCGCGGCGGTCTCCGTCAATCTCGCGCTCTACGGCCTGACGGCCCCGTTCGCGGCGGCCCTGATGGACCGCTTCGGCATCCGCCGGGTGGTCGCGGTCGCCCTGACGGTCATCGCGCTCGGTTCAGGTCTCACGGTGTGGATGACGGCCGCCTGGCAGCTGATGCTGTGCTGGGGCCTGCTGGTCGGCCTCGGCTCCGGCTCCATGGCGCTGGCGTTCGCGGCGACCGTCACCAACCGCTGGTTCACCGAGCGGCGCGGCCTGGTCAGCGGCATCCTCACCGCCGCATCGGCCTCGGGCCAGCTGATCTTCCTGCCGTTGCTCTCCTGGATCATCGACCGGTACGAGTGGCGCCCGGCCGCCGTCACGGTCTCGCTCGCCGCCCTCGTGGTGGTCCCCTTCGTCTGGCTCCTGCTGCGCGATCACCCTGCGGACGTGGGCCAGAAGCCGTACGGCGCGGCGGAGTTCGTACCGAAGCCCGCGCCCGTGCCCGGCGCCGCTCGCCGAGCCGTGACGGTCCTGTTCTCGGCCGCGCGCACCGGCCCGTTCTGGCTGCTCGCCGGCACCTTCGCGATCTGCGGTGCCTCCACCAACGGTCTGATCCAGACCCACTTCGTGCCCGCCGCCCACGACCACGGCATGCCCATCACGGCAGCCGCCTCGCTGCTCGCGGTCATCGGCGTGTTCGACGTCGTCGGCACGATCGCCTCCGGCTGGTTCACCGACCGCTTCGAGCCGCGCCGTCTGCTCGCGGTGTACTACGCGCTGCGGGGGGTGTCGCTGCTGTTCCTCCCACTGCTGCTGGTGACCCCCGACGTCCAGCCGCCGATGATCTTCTTCATCGTCTTCTACGGCCTCGACTGGGTCGCCACCGTCCCGCCCACCCTCGCCCTGTGCCGTGAGCAGTACGGCGAGGACAGCGCCATCGTCTTCGGCTGGATCCTCGCCTCCCACCAGGTCGGCGCCGCCCTCGTCGCCTTCCTCGGCGGCGTCGCCCGCGACACGTTCGGCTCCTACGACGTGGTCTGGTACGCGTCGGGGGCGCTGTGCGCGGTGGCGGCGTTGATGGCGCTGGTGATCCGGCGGAGGGCGGTGGTTGTGGCGGGCGCGGTCTGAGGGACTCTCGGCTCGGGCCTCCGTCCGGCCGGTCCGGTCAAGTGCCGGGAGCCACGTAGCAGATGGCCTCGATGCGCTGACCTGTGCCGTAGTGGTGCTGGGCCCGGCCGGTCCTGAGCCAGCCGAGTCGGTCGTAGAGGTGGATGGCGGCCGTGTCCTTGACCATGACGTCCAGCACGAGGCGGCGGTTGTGGCGCAGGCCGTACGCCATCGCCGTACGGACCAACCACTCGCCCAAGGCCTGGCCCCGTGCCTGCGCGGACGACGAAGAGGCGTGCCAGCACGCCGATGTGCCGCTCTTCGGCCCCGCTCCTTTCGGCCCACAGGGACACGGCGGCTTCGCCGTTGGGTCGCATCACCGCGACGTGGCCGACGATCCTTCGTTCGTTCGCTGCGACCCAGGAGGCCAGCACGTCGTCCGACTGCAGCCACTCTTCCGGGCGGGCCACGCCTTCGACCGGGTAACCGTCGGTGGTGTGTACGTCGGTCAGCGCGGCGGCAGCGCCGGGGAGGTCCGTGTGCTCGAAGGGGCGGATGAGGGTGCTCTCGCTCTCCATTCCGATCTCCTCGTGGCAATCGGCGTTTATTCGACGGGCAGGTCGTAGAGCAAGCCGGTGCGGTCGGCGCGGTGTACGTATCGGGACACCTCGAACGGCCCGCCCTCCTGGTTCAAGCTGGTGTGCAGGACCTCGATGACGGGGACTCCGGACGGCAGGTCGAGTACCGCCGCCTCTGCCGGGGTTGGCATGCGTGCGGTGATCTCGTCCCGCACGCGGGTCATGATGTGGCCGAGTTCTTCGAGCCGGCCGTAGATCCCGTCCTTGCCTGTCTTGGGCTGTGTCAGGGCTGTGTCCTGTGCTTCGTCCCACCGGAGGTACGTCGACACGATCTGCACGGGTTCGTCGTCGGCGAAGTAGTGGTTCTCGCGGTGCAGCACGCTCTCCTCGTCTGCCGGGACGGCGAGGCGCTCGGCGATGTCCTGGGAGGGGCGTTCCCGGGAGATGCCCACGACCTCGATGCGGGCCTCCTTCCCCTGACGCTTTGCCTCGAGCCTGAAGGGGGTCAGGCCCGTCTCGCGGTTGCTGCGCGAGTAGCGGTCGCTGCCGAAGCGGAGCAGCCGCTGCGGTTCCCGGACAAAGACACCACTGCCATGACGGACCGTCACCAGCCCTTCATCTGCCAGAAGTCGGATCGCTTCACGAGCGGTGTTGCGTGCGGCTTCGTACCGCTCCGCGAGGGCGCGTTCCGAGGGCAGTTTTTCACCGGGTGTGAGGTGCCCGGCTTTGATGGCGGCGCGCAGGTCCCCCGCGATGCGTCTGCTTGGTGGTGGGTTCGAGTGGGGCGCGGATGGTGTCATATCTCCAGCATAACAACTGGCTTAAGCCAGTTACTTGGCGCGCGAGGCCGCTGTCGCTAAACTGGCTTGAGCCAGTAACTGGCCGTTATCGTTCGGACGATGCCGGGGCGGTGCTCTACCGCCAAGCAGCACACCGCCCCGGTTCCCTGGCGAAGGGAGCTTTCATGATGCCTGTGACCCTGATGGCTGTGGGAGGGGGCGCGTGAGTTACGACCGGAACGCCCAGGCCGCACCTTCCGGCCTGCGACTTCTGCCCTGGGAGACCGAAACGGGAAAGCCCTGCTTCTTGTCCGCGGGCGACACCGACGGGCCCGTGTCCCGGCTCGCCGACGAGATCGAGGCGATCCAACTCCAGGACGGAGCCGATGTCCTGGCAGGCGCGAGAGCGGTTCTCGACGATCGCCAGGCAGGCGAGTGCGCGTTACGGCGGACGCTGCGTGCGACCACGCAGGTACTCGGCGCCGTGCTGCGCGTCGCCGACAGCAGGGGTGCGCGCTTACCCCAACCCGGTGACCGGTCATGACAGCGGCCAACGCGTCTGCCCTGTCCGCCGAGTGCGTGCTGGCGTGCACGGCTGGCTACGAAGGCTTACATGCCCAGTGCCGTCAGCTCAGAGACGTGCCTCTGCCGCATGCCAGGCGCGTACTGCTCGTGCTCCGCTGCCGTTGTTCGTGCCACCGGCAGCTGTCTGTGCCCAAGGGCTAGCGAAGGCGCTCGGTGACTTCCCTCCAGCTGTGGTTCAAGGGCCCTGGCGGGAGGGGAGGGCCGGATTTCCAAGCGGGAGTGCTGTGTCAGTCGACGGGGCCAGGAACCGACACATGCGGATGTAGTGCGCGTTTCCCGGGCCCGGGCGATGGTGACCATCGGGCACCCAGCCGTGACGGGCATAGAAAGCCTGGGCTCGACTGTTGCGCCCCCACGCTTCGAGCACCCCTGTGGTCAGGGAAGCGCTGCGCAGAAACTGTACGAATCCACGGTGCAGTTGGCTGCCAATGCCTTGTCCCCAACACCCTGGGTGCACATGGATCTGATGCAATTGGCCGACGGTAGTGGGGTCCAAATCCACGTCCGTGGGCGGGCCCATCGACAGGATTCCCACCAACTTACCGTCTCGCAAGGCGCACAGCACCGACCGGGTCTCGGCCTGGATGGCGCCCTTCCAGGCCTCCCGCCGACGGGAACGTGCCTCGGGAGAGACCAGATCCGCCTCTGGTAATCCACCTGCTCGGTAGTAGGTGGTGCGTGCCTGCGTGTGCAGGTCGGTTATGAGGTTCAAGTCCTCAAGGGTCGCGGTTCGCAGGAGTGTCTGGGGGGTCGTCATGATCGCATGACGCATGTGGCAGGGCGGGTAGTTCCCCACGCTCTTCGGACTGTCGCTCTGTCGCTCGCGTGACCGGGTGCGCTCGTGCCACGCGGCGCACCATGTTCAGGCACAGTAATTCGGTGTTCGAAGTGTTGGGCGCCGTCCTACTGTGAGCCCCATATGACACTCCTGCATGCTCATGACTTCGGGGGCGATGGCCCGCAACTGGTTCTCCTGCACGGCTTCGGGCGGTCGCTGACCGACTGGGACGCCTCGGCCGCTCAGCTCACCGCCGGGCACCGGGTCCTCGCCGTGGACCTTCCCGGGCACGGCCGCTCTCCTCGTATCTCCCGCTGGACCATCCCCGCCGTGGTGCGGCACATCGCCGACACGCTCGACGCGCAGGGCGTGGCGGAGGCCGTCGTGGTGGGCCATTCCCTCGGCGGACTGATCGCGGTCGAGTACGCCCGGGCGAACCCGGACCGTACCCGTGCCGCAGTGAACCTCGACGGCTTCTGGTGGGGACGCGAGTACCCTGGCGCCGCACAGGTGAGTGAGGCGCTGCTGGCGTCGGCCGGGGCCGTCGCGCCACCCGGGTACATCGAGGCACAGGTCACCAACGCCGCCCGGTTCGGGATTCCCGCCGACCGGGCGGAGGCCGCTGCCCGCGCGGCAGCGCGCCCGTTGCCCGACGGCACGTGGCAGACGCTGCCGGAGCGGGCGGACGCGCTGGAGATCGTCGACGAACTCCACCGGATCGGGGCGCTCGGTGTTACCCCATGGCTGGAGGGGGTCGACCGCCCGCTGTTGCTGGTACAGGCCGGCCGACGGCTGCCGCCGGCGCCCGGCATGGAGTGGTTCGACGAGTTCAGCGCCCGGTTCGCACGAGGGGTCTCCGACGAGCTGGCCGCCCTCTCCCGCACCCGGCCGACGATCGGCGTCAACCGGATCGACGTAACCCACCCGATGATCCTGGAGACTCCAGAGGCGGTGGCGACGCTGGTCGCCGGGTTCGTTCGCGGACTGCCCGACTGAGGAATCTGGCACCCTGAACCCAACTGCATCCACTGCTTCGAAAGGTCGGTTGATGACCCTCGGCATGGTCCTCGGGGACGTGGACGTCGTGACTCAACGCGCTCGTTCACGCTCGACCTTCCGAGGAGTACGCCGTGTCCACGATCAACTGGAGCGAGGCTCAACCCCGTTCCGCCCGCTGGCACTCTGAGTCCGGGCTGCCCCTGCCCCGCAGCGTCGTCGTCGCCGACGACCGTACGCAGGCCGCCGTCGCCTACCGTCTGGCCTGCGAGGGCACCGCGTTGTTGTGGCGCGGGGATTTTCAAAACGCGCGTCAGTTGTTGCGCGCGATGGACCGCCGGGTCGGCCGCACCGCGCCCGAAGTGGCGGATACGCCGACGGCCGAGGCTTTTCGTCTGCAGCGCCGGTTTCGTGCTCACCGCGCGCGTGTGCTCGGCAAGTTGCTCGTTCTGCTGGAGGAGGACCACGTCCTGGCGCTGCGCCGGGCGCCTGATGTGCGTCGGGCGTGCGACGAGGCGTACGGGCCGTTCGACGGGCCGGTAGCCGTCGCCCTCACGGAGCTGCTGGGTGTGATCAGTGCCCGGCAGTGGCGGGAGAAGGGCGTGGACGTCCCGGCGCTGGGGGCGCGTATCCACCCGCACTACGGGGTGTTCGCGCCGACCCGGGGCGAGTACGTCGATCTCGTCGCGCGGGCTCCGCTGCCGCGGGGCGGCGACGTACGTACCGCGTTCGACCTGGGTACGGGCACGGGTGTGCTCGCCGCCGTGCTGGCGCGGCGGGGTGCCGGTCGGGTCGTGGCCACGGACGTCAGTGCGCGGGCCCGGGCGTGCGCGCGGGACAACGCAGGGCGGCTGGGGCTCACGGAGGCGGTCCGGGTCACCGGGCCCGAGCTGTACCCCGAGGGGCGCGCCGACCTGGTCGTGTGCAACCCGCCCTGGGTCCCCGCCCGCCCCGCCTCCGACCTCGACCTCGGCGTCTACGACGCGGGCGGCGGCATGCTCCACGGTTTCCTGAGCGGGCTCGCCGGGCGGCTGGAACCCGGCGGCGAGGGCTGGCTCGTCCTGTCCGACCTCGCCGAGCGACTGGAGCTGCGCAGCCGGGAAGAGCTGCTGACCGCCGTCGAGGAGGCCGGGCTGCGGGTGGTCGACCGGCTGGACACGCGCCCTCGCCACGCACGCGCGCGGGACACGGACGATCCGCTGCACGCCGTACGGGCCGCCGAGGTCACCTCACTGTGGCGGCTGAGCGTCGTCTGATCGCGACAGCAGCCGGGCGAAGCGCCCTCGGTGGAAGAGCAGCGGTGCGTCCGGATCACCGGCGTCCGCGCCGAGGGCGTCCACCCGGCCGACCACGATGAGGTGGTCGCCGCCGGTGTGGACGGCGTGGATCGCGCAGTCGATCCAGGCCACGGCACCCGACAGGCGAGGCGAGCCCGACACCGGTGCCGGGTCGTACGCCACGCCCGCGAACTTGTCGGCGCCGCTCACCGCGAAGGCACGGCACAACTCGCCCTGCCCGGCACCGAGGACGTTCACGCAGAACACCCCGGCGCGGGCGATGCGCGGCCAGGTCGTCGACGTACGGCTGACCATGAAGGCACACGAGGGGCGGGTCGAGGGAGAGGGAGGTGAAGGACTGGCAGGCGAAGCCGGCGGGGAAGTCGCCGGGGGCGGCGGGTGGTGCGGTGACGACCGTCACGCCCGTGGCGAAGTGGCCCACGACGCGACGGAATTCCCGCTGGTCCAACGGAGCGCGTTCGTCGTCGCCCACACACCGCAGCTCGGGGCGCGGCAGCGATTCGACGGGCTCCGGGGCGGTGGTGCGGACCGACCTGAGGTAGCGGACGGCGGCTTCCGCCATCCCTGCTTGTCCCATCACACCCCTCATTGAAGCTGACGGTACGTCAGATGGGAAGGGTCAGCGGCCTCCGTACACGGCGCTCCGCCGCTCCACGAAGCTCCGTACGCCCTCCTGCGCGTCCGCCGTCGTCATGTTGATCTCCTGCGCGGCGGCCTCGGCGGCGAAGGCGGCCGCACGGTCGGTGTCCAGGGACGCGTTGACGAGCTGCTTGGTCAGCGCGAGGGCGCGGGTCGGGCCGGCGGCGAGGCGTTCGGCCCACGCGCGGGCCGTCTTGCCCAGGTCCTCGTCCGGCACGACCCGGTTGACCAGGCCGAGGCGTTCGGCGTCCGCCGAGGTGAGCGCGTCGCCGAAGAACATCAGCTCCTTGGCACGCTGCGGGCCGACGAGGCGGGGGAGGAGATAGGCACCGCCCCCGTCCGGCACCAGCCCGCGCCGCACGAACACCTCGATGAACCTGGCCGACTCGGCGGCCAGTACGAGATCGCAGGCGAAGGCGAGATGCGCGCCGAGGCCCGCCGCCGTGCCGTTCACCGCAGCGATCACCGGCTTCTCGCAGTCCAGGACGGCGCCGATCAGGCGCTGGGCCCCGGTGCGCAGGGTGCGCGCGACGTCTCCGGCGATCCGTTCGCCGGTCGTGGCGGCACCCCGGAGATCCGCGCCGGCGCAGAAACCGCGGCCCGTGCCCGTGATCACCACGGCTCGTATCGCGGGGGACGCGGACGCCTGCGACAGCAGCCGGACGATCTCGTCCCGCTGGTCGGGGGTGAGGGCGTTGAGAGCCTCGGGCCGGTTGAGGGTGAGGGAGAGGACGTTGTCGCCGGTCTCCTGCAGAACAGCGGCCTGAGTCATCAGCGGCACACCGCCAACGCGTCCAGCGCCACCGCACCCTGCCCCCGCGGCAGCACCATCAGCGGATTGATGTCCAACTCCGCGAGCCGGTCCCCGAGTTCCAGCGCCATGCGCTGCACACGCAGGACGACCTCGACGAGCGCGTCCAGATCCGCCGGTGGCCGCCCCCGGACCCCGTCGAGCAGGGCCCGCCCGCGCAGCCCGGTGAGCATGTCCCGCGCCTGCTCCTCCCCGAAGGGCGGCACTCCCACGGCGGTGTCGCGCAGCACCTCGACGAGCACCCCGCCGAGCCCGACGGTCACGGTCGGGCCGAACAGGTCGTCGTGAGTGACACCGACGACCATCTCGACCCCCTGCTCGACCATCTGGCAGACCAGTACGCCGTCCAGGGAGACATCCTCGTAGCGGGCGATGTCGGTCAGCTCCCGGTAGGCGTCGCGGACCTGACTCGCCGAGGTCAGGCCGATCTTCACCAGGCCCAGCTCGGTCTTGTGGGCGATCCGGGCACCCGAGGCCTTCATCACGACCGGATAGCCCACCAGACCCGCCGCCCGGACGGCGGCCGCCGCGCTGGTCACCAACTGCTCGCGCGGTACGCGGATGCCGTACGCCCGCAGCAGCTGCTTCGCCGCGTGCTCGCTCAGCTGCTCACCGGGTCGCATCAGGGCCTGCGCCTTGCGGTAGGACGGCGAGGGGGTGCGCGGGGCCTCGTCGAAGGGGGAGCGGTAGCCGGTCGTGAAGCGGTGGTGGCCGAGGTAGGCGCGCACGGCGGTGAGGCAGTTGCCGACCGTGCGGAAGGTGGCCACGCGTGAGGAGCCGAGCAGGACCTCGCGGTAGGCCGGCTCGGTGCCGACCGGCGACCCCCACACCACGCACACCAGCTTGTCCGTCCGCTCGGCGGCGTCCACCAGGTCCCGTACGAGCCGGTCGCTCAGCGGTGGGAAGGGGCCGGTGATCGGGCAGACCAGCACGCCGACGTCCGGATCGTCGAGGATCGCGTCGATGATCTTCCGCCCGCGCCAGTCCCCGACCGGATGCCCGCCGTTGTCCACGGGGTTGGCGACGCTCAGGTACTCGGGTATCCACTGGTGCAGCTCGGCCTGCCTGGCCTCGGACAGGACCGGGAGACGCAGGCCCGCCTCGGTCGCCAGGTCCGCGACGTGCGCGCCCGTGCCGCCCGAGATCGAGTACACGACGACCCCGTCGGCGCGCGGCGGCTGTGCCCGGGCCAGCAGGGCGGCGGTGTCCTGGAGTTCGTCGAGCCCGTCGACGCGGATCACGCCGTACTGGCGCAGCGCCGCGTCCACCACCGCGTCCGCGCCGGTCAGTTTGCCGGTGTGGGAGGCGGCCGTGCGGGCGCCGGTCTCGGTGCGGCCCACCTTGACGGCGACGACCGGCACGCCGCGCCGGGCGGCCCGGTCGGCGGCCAGCAGGAAGGAACGGCCGTCCTTCAGCCCTTCCAGGTAGCAGGCGATGGCGCCGACGTCCGGCCGCTCGGCGAAGTAGGAGAGGAAGTCGGCGGTCTCCAGGTCGGCCTCGTTGCCGGTGGGCGCCCAGTGGGAGAGGCGGATGCCGAGTTCCTGGAGGGCGAAGACGGGCCGGCCCTGGTGGCCGGACTGGGTGATCAACGCGATCGCCGGCCCCTCCAGGTCCTCACGGAAGCGCTCGAAGGCGTTGAGGTTGGTGTTGGGCCCCAGCAGCCGTAACCCGGACCGCTCGACGGCGGCGGTCAGTCGCCGTTGGGCGGCCTCGCCCTCCGGCCCGGTCTCCGCGAACCCGGAGGCGAAGACGACCGCGAACCGCGCCTTGGCCTCGGCCAGTTCCTCGATCACCGGGAGGGGGTCACCGACCAGCACCACGGCCAGGTCGACCTGCTCGGGCAGGTCGGCGACGGACGGGGAGCAGGGGATGCCGAAGACGGACGGCCGGCTCGGATGCACCGGATACAACCGCGCATCGACCCGCTCGGCCCAGTCCGCCAGTTGGCGTGTGACCCCGGTGTTCGGGCGCCCCTCGGCGTCCGAGGCGCCGATCACGGCGACGGACCGGGGACGGAAGAAGCGGTCCAGAACGGGGACGTCGGCGTGCAGCGGACGCCCGCTGACGTCGAGGTCGCCCCCCTGGGCCGGCCTGCCGTGCACGACGGGCCCGGACCGCTCGCCACAGGCGATGGCCCGGGCCCGGCGGGAGTCGGTGGTGAGGGTGCCGTGGGTCGATCCAAGCATCGTTTCCGCCCGCTCCTGTGAGACAGCCGCTAACTGACGCTCTATCAGATTATCCGAACTGACGTGATGTCAGGAACGGTTGTGGGCAGGTGAAGTTGCAGCCGGCTACGCCGAACTACCGGGTACTGCGACGGCGCTTGCGGACTGGCAACGGTGCCGAGGGGCGGGCACCGACGACACCGTGGGCTTCGAGACGAAGGTGGCCACGGTCAAGGCGATGCTCTGCCGGGCCGTCGCCGAGAGGATCCCGCTCAAGTGGGTGACGGAGGAGGCCTCTTACGGCTGCAGGGCCAGACGTGCCCAAAGCGCAGACCGAGCCGGGGCGTGTGGGCTGATCGGGTGAACAGGACTGGAGCGGATGGATCGTGGTGGTGTACGCGCGATAGCACTGAGGTGAGCCCGCGATCGGAGCGGGAGCGTCAGTGGCAAAGGATGAACGTGCGAGCGAAAGCTATTCTCGTTTCCCTGGTCGCGGCCGGTTCGGTGCTGGGCCTGGCAGGGGCAGCGCAGGCTGCGGCGTCGGGCGACGTCGTGGTCTTCTCCACCGAAGCGCAGCCGCTGGACATCTACCGGGACCCGGCGGGCTGCCGGCAACTGCCCACAGCGGCCCATGTGCTGTCGAATCTCACGGACAAGCCGGTAAGGGTCTACAGCAACCCGCTCTGTCTCGGCCCCTCACTGGTGGTACAGCCCGGGCACGGGACACATGTGCCGGGCGGCGCGGGGTCGTTCTCGGCATAGTCCGCCCGAGCGCCCACATCGCCTCATTGCCGTAACAGTGGCCCGTACCTGCCGATCGGCGGGTACGGGCCACTGCCCGGGCAAGGCCCGGCAGAGGGGGGCGACTCGGGAAACCCTCAGTTCATCCCCGTGCTCAACAAAGTACGGGTCCCCGCCGGCCCGTCGGCCGTCCCCGCACCCGCTCGTGCGGTCGCAGTACTGGTGCCGCGACAGGCAACGTTCGCCCCGTCGCGACGCCCGGCACGCTCCCCCACTGCCTGAAGGGCGTGGGAGGTACCCCCACTCGCCGCACCGGCCGAAAGCCCAAGTACATCCAGTACGAGGACTTCCGGCCGGCACTCCCCCAGCCTCCGGCCGGGGGGACCCCCAGAGCACGCACCGGACGCCGCTCCTTGACAGGCAAACGTCGCCTGCCGCGGCACTAGCCCGGAAGTCGCGATGTCCTCCCCGAACCGTCCCGGGCGATCGCCTTCGCGATCTTCACCGCGTCGATCGCCATCTCGCGCAGATTGCCGCTGATCGGGTTGGTGAAGCCGGTGAAATACAGGCCGGGGGCGGCCTTCGGGCTGCGGGCGCCGTGGACGACGGGTCTGCCGCGGGCGTCGAGCACGTCGAGGTGGCCGACCAGGCCCTCCAGGGCGCGGACGTACCCGGTGGCGGCGATCACGGCGTCCGGGGAGAGCCGGGTGCCGTCGGTGAGCACGATCTTGCCGCCGTCCTCGAAGCTGTCCACGGCGGCCACGATCTCCACCCCGCCCTTGCGCACGGCGTCGATCAGACCGACGTCCTGCACCGGGATCGCGCCCTGCTTCACCCGGGTGTACAGGCCGGTGTCGGGGCGCGGCAGCCCGTGCGCCGACAGGTCGGGCAGGGCCACCTTGGCCTGCACCCGGCAGATCCGGTCGACGAGGCCGACCGGCAGCCGGCGTACGAGGACACCGCTGTACTGGGCGGCCCAGCCGGCGGTCGAACGGCGCACGATGTGCGGGACGGTGCGCACGGCCAGCCGGACCCGGGACGCGCCGCTCTCCAGCAGGTCGACGGCGATCTCGGCACCGGTGTTGCCGACGCCGACGACGAGGACGTCCCGGCCGGCGTAGGGCTTGCCGTTGCGGTACTCCCCGGCGTGCAGGAGCTCGCCGGTGTAGGCGTCGCGGCCGGGCCAGTCCGGCAGACGCGGGGTGTGGTTGTAGCCGGTCGCGACGACCACCGCGGCGCCGGTCAGCTCCCGGCCGCCGCTGGCGTGCAACAGCCAGCCCGTGTCGTCGGGGGCACGTTCGATACGGGACACCTCGACGCCGGTGACGATCTCGAGGCGGTGGTGCTCGGCGTACTTCTCCAGGTACCGCACCACGTCGTCCCGGGACACCCACCGCCCGAACCGGCGCGGCATCGGAAGTCCGGGCAGGGCCGACAGGCGCCGGGTGGTGTGCAGGTGCAGCCGGTCGTAGTGGCGGCGCCAGGATGCTCCGACGCCGTCGGACTTCTCCAGGACGACGGCCCGTATGCCCCGGGAGCGCAGCGCGTGCGCGGCGGCGAGCCCGCCGGGGCCGCCGCCGACGACGTAGACGGGGCGGTCGGGTGAGGGCTGCGCGGAGGAGCGTGCGGGGGGCGTGGAGTCGGCCATGAGCGGGAGCGTAACCACGAGCCCGCTTGATGGGTCTCGGTCAAGACCGGAATTGGTTTCGGATTGATCACGGCTGTAGGGGGTGGGGGTGGGGATGGTGGCGTAGCGGGCCTGGTTGTGGCGGGCTGGTGATCATTCCTGGCGGGCCGCGGGGCGGACGCGGGACGGACGCAGGACTGCCGGGACGGACGCGGGACGGCTGCGGGGCGGCTGCAGGACTGCCGGGGCTGCCGCGGGACTGTCGGGACGGCCGCAGGACTGCCGGGATGGCCGCGGGATCGACGCGGGACCGACGCGACGCCGGCCCTGGTGTGGGTCCGCCGTCGCGGGGCGGCCTCCGGGAGCGGACGGGAACTTCGGAGACCGGGTCCGGAGGGGGGTGTCGCATTCCATCGGACCGCATTCCGTCGGACTCGTTGTTGACGCACGACTTCACGGGAGGCGCACAGGTTCCGGGGGTCACGGGGTCCTGTCGCAGGGTCTTGCGCATCCCGAGATCTGACGTACCGTCAGATTGTATGGACACGATCTGGCTCAGCGGAGCGGAGTGGCTGGCCGTACTGCGGATCGGGCTCGGGTTGTGGTGGCTGGAGAGCTGGCGGCACAAGGACCGCAAGGCCTGGTTCGAACGGGGCACCGGCATCAAGTGGGCCGCCGGGATAGCGGCCGAGCACCGCTGGCACGCCGTCCGTTCGGGCTTCGGCACGGTCGTCGCACCCCACCCGCGCGTGATGGCGTACGTCGTCGTCTACGCGGAACTCGCCCTGGGCCTGGGCCTGGTCACCGGCTTCCTCACCCCGATCGCCCTGGCCGGCGGCTTCCTCCTCAACGCCCTCTACCTCACGCTCATGATCCATGATGTCGCCGAGCAGGGGCAGAACTCGATGATGGCGCTGATGTCCGTGGTCGGGCTGTTCGGGATGTCCTGGCAGACGTGGTCGCTGGACAGCGCGCTGGGGCTGTTCTGATGACCGGGCGTTTCGACCTGCCCGAGGCCGACCCCTTCACCCGGACGTACTGGGACGCCGCAGCCGAGGGCAGACTGCTGATCCGCCGCTGCCGTGCCTGCGGCCGGGCCCACCACTACCCGCGCGAGTTCTGCCCCCACTGCTGGAGCGAGGACGTCACCTGGGAGCCCGCGAGCGGCCGGGCCACCCTCTACACCTGGTCCGTCGTCCACCGCAACGACCTGCCGCCCTTCGCGCAACGCGCGCCCTACGTCGCCGCCGTGGTCGACCTGGCCGAGGGGCCGCGCATGATGACGGAGATCGTGGGGGAGAGAGGGCTGTCGGCGGGGGCGGATCTGGAGGTGACGTTCCGGGAGGGTGTCCCGGTGTTCCGGATCGTGCCCGAAGCGGGGCCCGGCAAGGACCGGGACTCGGTAGGTACCGGGACTCGGTAGGTACCGGGACCCGGAAGGAACCGGGACCCGACAAGTGAGGTGAACCGTTCCTCCTCACGGGCTTGAATGACCCCATGGCCCCCATACGCGACCAGTCCTCGACTGATCTCCCCGAACTGCACGGCCACGGCCTCCGCCTCCGTTCCTGGGACGCCACGTCCGGCTCCGACGTCGAGACGTGGCTGCTCGGCATGCGGGACCCGGAATTCCGGCGCTGGAACACACCGCTGAGGCTGGTCACGGACCGGACGAGCGCCCGGGAGTCGCTTCTCGCGCGGGCGCAGAGTGCCGTGGAGGGCACGTCGCTGTCGTTCCGGGTCGCGGACGCACGCAGCGACACGGCCCTGGGCCACATCGGCGTCAACGAGATCAAGTACCACCTGAAGGTCGCCCGCGTCGGCTACTGGGTGCTCCCCGAGGCCCGCGGCCAGGGCGTCGCCACCCGGGCCCTGCTGCTCGCCGCCCGATGGGCTTTCACCGAACTCGGCCTGCACCGCCTGGAGCTGGACCACGCGGTCGGCCACGACGTGTCGTGCCGGATCGCCGAGCGATGCGGTTTCTCGTACGAGGGAACCCTGCGCGGGGCGACCTTCGAGGAGGGCCGGCACGACGCGTTCCGGGACGCCCACCTGCACGCGCGGCTGGCGACGGATCCGGAACCGGGGGCGAGCGGAGGGCCCGGGGCGTAATTCGGAGGTGCCTGCGGGGGATGGGCGACACCATGGAGCATGCGCACCGACGACTGGCACCTCACCCAGGACCTCGACGACTTCCTCACCCGCGCGGGCTCTTTCCTCCGCTCGCAACCGGCGCTGCACACCGTCCCGTTGACCGTCACGGAGACGCTGCGCACGCGCGGACGGCACGTCTACGGCGACGGGGTACCGGAGTTCGGCGTACTGGAGCGGGACGGGGCCGTCCTGGCATCGTTCTTCCGCACTCCGCCCCACTGGCTGAACCTCACCTCCTTGAAGGCTGAGGAGGCCGGCACCCTCGCGGCGCGGCTGGCCGCCCTCGGCCAACGCCTGCCCGGCGTGAACGCCGACCGCGACACCGCCGCCGCCTTCACCGAGGCCTGGCAGCGGCACACGGGCGTCACGGCCACACTCCGTCAGCGCCAGCGGCTCTACCGGCTCGGCACCCTGACCGCGCCGGACCCCGTACCGCCCGGCGGGCCCCGGGTCGCCGGCGAGGCGGACCGCGCGCTCCTCATACGCTGGCACGAGGAGTTCGCCGAGGCCGTCGGCATGGGCACCGTCCGGGACGCCGGCGAGTGGGCGGACGCCCGCATCGAACAGGGCGGCATCACCTTCTGGGAGACCCCGGACGGCGCGCCCGCCGCCATGGCCGGCAGGACCCCTGACGTCGCCGGCCAGATCCGCGTCGCCCCGGTCTACACCCCGCCCCACCTCCGCGGCCACGGCTACGCGGGCGCGGCAACGGCCGAGGTCAGCCGCGCCGCCCTCGCCGCCGGGGCCCAGGAGGTCCTGCTCTTCACGGACCTGGCGAACCCGACCAGCAACGGGCTGTATCAGCGGATCGGATACCGGGCGGTGGCGGACTTCGAGGTGTACGACTTCGGCTGAATCCTCAGGGAGCCGTCCGCCCGCCACCGCGGCAACCGCAGGTCCCTCAAGGCCACAGCAGCTCCCGCTCCCACCCCTCCTCCCCCCGCCGGTAGCGCAGCCGTACGTGGCGTCGGGCCGCGTCGCCCTGGAAGAACTCCACCTCCTTGGGCCGCAGCCGGTACAGGGTCCAGGACGGTACGGGAGCCTCCGGCTCGCTCCGGGCCCGCTCCCACGCCGCCTCGGACGCGCGCGTCAGCTCCTCCACCGATCCCAGGACCTCGCTCTGGCGGCCGGTGAGCGCAGCCGCCAGCGCGCCCGTCGAGCGGGCGTGGAGGTCGCCCTGGGCGTCGGAGGACGGGGCGGCCGACACCGGGCCGCGTACCCGGACCTGGCGGCCCAGGACCGGCCAGTAGAAGCCGAGCGTGGCGTACGGGCGGGCGGCGAGGTGCCGGCCTTTGCGGCTGCCGGCGTGGGACGCGAAGGACCAGCCGGTCTCGTCCGCGCCGTGCAGCATGACGATCCGTACGTCGGGCAGGCCGGACTCGTCCGAGGTCGCCAGGGACATGGTGTGCGGCTCGGTCTGCCCGGCCGCCACCGCCGCCGCGAACCACTCGGTGAAGAGGGGCAGCGGGGTGGCGGGCGCGGCGGCCGGGTCGAAGGGTGGGAGGTGCGTGGACGCCGGGTCCCAGACCCGCAGTGACCTCAGCAGCTCGTGAAGATCGGTTGCCATGGGCTGATTGTCACCCGACGGTGTTCGTCATACCTGTCCCAGGTCCGACGACACCCACCACTCCGGGCGCATCCGCAGCACCCGCTGTTCTCCTTGACATCCGCCCCCTCTTAAAAGAGAGGGTCACCCCGCCCCCAGCACCACCGTCCCCGACGAGCAGAACCAGCCCCCCGTGCCGGAGGCCACCGCCAGTCGCGGCAGTGAACCGTCGCCGCGGCGTACCTGCCGGTCGCCGCACTCGCCCCGCAGCTGCCGTGCCGCCTCCACCAGCAGGAACAGCCCCCGCATCCCCGGGTGCTGGGCCGAAAGGCCGCCCCCGTCCGTGTTCACCGGCAGCTCACCGCCCCCGACCCGCAGCCGGCCCTTCTCCACGAACGCCCCGCCCTCGCCCTTCCCGCAGAAGCCGAGGTCCTCCAGTGTCACCAGGGTCATGTAGGTGAACGCGTCGTAGATCTCGGCGAAGTCGATCTCCGACGGCCGTACGCCCGCCCGCTCGAAGGCCAGCCGCCCGCTCACCGCCGCCGGCGACACCGTGAAGTCCGGCCACTCGGACATCGCGGAGTGGCTGACGTGCTCCCCGCTCCCCAGTACCCACACCGGTGCCGTACGGCAGTCCCGTACGTACTCCTCCGCCGCCAGCAGCACCGCCGCCCCGCCGTCGGAACGGACGCAGCAGTGCAGCTTGGTGAACGGGTCCGCGATCATGGGGCCGTCCTGGACCTCGTCCACCGTGATCGGGGTGCGGAACATCGCCTCCGGGTTCAGGGCAGCGTTGGCCCGCGCCTGGACCGCCACCTGCGCGAGCTGCTCGATCGTCGTGCCGTACTCGATCATGTGGCGGCGGGCCGCCATGGCGTACTTGGCGATCAGGGTGTGGCCGTACGGGACTTCGAACTGCTGGGGTCCCCGCGCACCGAAGGACAGCGTCCCGGTGCGGCGGCCCGCCCTGACGTCCGCGCGGGCCGTCGAGCCGTAGGCGAGCAGCACCACGCGCGCGTGCCCGGCCGCGATCGCGTCCGCCGCGTGGGCCGCCATGACCTCCCAGGCGGAGCCGCCGACGGAGGTGGAGTCGACCCAGGTGGGGCGCAGTCCCAGGTACTCGGCGACCTCGACGGGGGCCAGCGTGCCCAGGCCCGCCGAGGCGAAGCCGTCGACCAGGGAACGGTCCAGGCCCGCGTCGGCCAGGGCGCGGCGGGCCGCCTGGGCATGCAGGGCGTAGGGGGTCGCGTCGTCCACGCGGCCGCAGTCCGAGAGGGCCACGCCGACGACGGCCACTTTCCTCCGGGCAACCATGAATCTGACGGTACATCAGATATGGCCGCCGGCGGGAGCCGCAGGGCTCTGGGCATCCCTGCCTCGCCGCCCTAATATGACGCACCGTCAGATGCGGAGGTACCCCCATGGACGCCCGCTTCACCGCAGAACAGGACGAGATCCGCCGCACCCTGCGCGAACTGCTCCACAAGCGGTGCGGTCCCGGGGAGCTGCGGGCCGCCCTCGACACCCCGGCCGGACACGACCCGGCCCTGTGGACCGCCCTCGCCGATCAGCTCGGCCTGCCCGCACTGGCCCTCCCCGAGAGCTACGGCGGTGTCGGCTGTTCGGTCACCGAGCTGGCCCTCGCCTGCGAGGAGACGGGCCGGGCCCTCGCCCCCTCGCCCCTGCTCGCCACGGCCGTCCTCACGGCACCGCTGCTGCTCGCCCTCGGTACCGACGCCCAGCGGGCGGACCTCCTCCCGCGTATCGCCTCCGGCGGACTCACCGCCGCCCTCGCCGTACCGGGGCCCGCCCTCGCCACCGCCCTCGCGCTCACCGGCCACGACCGGCACGGGCAGTGGGCCGGCGGCGGGCGGGCCGGGGGTGTGCAGGCCCGGGAGGCGGACGGGGGCTGGCGGCTGTACGGGGAGGTCGAGCAGGTCCTCGACGGGCACAGCGCGCGATCTGCTTCTGGTCGCCGCGCACGCCGGGGGGTTCGCCCGTTCCCGCGTCCTGCTCTTCCTCGTCCGCGGTGACGCGGCCGGCCTCACCCGCGTACGCCAGACCTCGATGGACGCGACCCGTCCCCGAGCGCGCCTCCAACTCCGCCAGACCGAAGCTGAGTTGCTGGGTCGCGGGGGCGACGACGTCCTCGCCGCCCTCGCCCGGCTCGGCGACACCGCCGCCGCCTGTCTCGCCGCCGAGGCCGTGGGGGCCGCCGACCGGGTGCTGGAGCGGACCGTTCAGTACGTCGGGCAGCGCGAGCAGTTCGGCCGGCCGGTCGGCTCCTTCCAGGCGGTCAAGCACCGGCTGGCCGACGCGTACGTCCAGGTGCAGGCGGCCCGCTCGGCGGCGTACTACGCGGCCTGGTCCATCACCGCCGCCGACGGCGAGACGGTCGGCGCGCTCGCCCTCGCCCAGGCACTGGAGGCCTTGCGCGAAGCCGCCGCCGAGGGGATCCAGTCGCACGGCGGCATCGGCTTCACCTGGGAGGACGACGTGCACCTGTACTTCAAGCGTGCCGCGGGAGACGAGCTGCTGTTCGGGCCGGTGCACCGGCTGCGGGCGCACGCCGCCGACGCGGCGCATGTCTTCGAGGAGGTCGGCGGATGAGGGGCGTGCGGTTCGTGCAGAAGGTGTCCTCCACCCCGGGGTTCGCGCGGGTGGCCCCGTACGTCTTCCCGGTCCTCGACCGGGCCGTGCACCGGCTCACACGCGGAAAGGTGCTGCTCAGCGCGCAACTGCTGCCGGGGGTGGTGCTGACCTCGACCGGAGCGCGGAGCGGGCAGCCCCGCCGTACGCCGCTGGCCTGTATGCCGGAGGAGGGCGAGCGCGGCTGGATTCTCGTCGGGTCCAACTTCGGCCGGCCGGGGCACCCCGCCTGGAGTCACAATCTGCTGGCCCACCCGAGGGCCGAGATCAGCTGGAAGGGCCAGGACATCCCGGTCACGGCCCGGCTGCTGGAGGGGGAGGAGCGGGCGGCGGCATGGAAGGCGGTGCTGGAGTTCTGGCCCCCGTACGCCGCGTACCAGGCGCGGGTGGAACGGGAGATCCGGCTGTTCAGGATCGTACGCCCCTAGACAAGGGCAACAGGCGGCGGTCCACTCGGGTGGACCACCGCCTGCCAGACAGGACTTGGAACGGAAAGGGGCGAAGGCGCCGGGGCGGCTACTTCGTCGGCTTCCTGCCGGTGACGCCCAGGTGCACCAACAGCGCCAGGTTCGGCTTCAGTTCGGCCTGCTTCACGCCCCAGGAGGAGAAGCCCTTCTGGTGCGAGGCGACGGCCGCGAGCATCGCGACCAGTGAGCCGGCCACGGCCGCCGGGTTCACGTCCTTGTCGACCCTGCCCTTGGCCTGGAGCTCGGCGACGGCGTCCGAGAGGGAGTTGTTCACCGAGTTGAGGATCTTCATGCGCAGCTTGTAGAAGCGCTTGTCACCCTCGGCGGCGCCGAGATCGACGACCCGGAGGATCGCGTCGTTCCTGCGCCAGAACTCCAGGAACCCGTCGACGAGTTCCTGTGCCGTCTGCCAGCCGGCCTTGCCGGCCCAGGAGCGGCCCTGAAGGAGCTCGGTCAACGCGGCGCCCTCGGTCGCCATTTGCTCGGCGATCTCCAGGACGGCGCCCTCGACGTCCGGGAAGTACTGGTAGAAGGTCGCGGGCGAAGTGCCCGCCTTCCGGGCGACATCGATGACTTTGACATCCCGGTACGGGGAGGAGCTGAGCATCTCGCTGAGGCAGTCGAGCAGCTTCTGCCGGGTCGCCTGCCCACGCCGACCCGCCACGCGGCCGTCGACGGTACGCACTTGTCCTGTCATGCCGTCAGCTTACCGAGGCACGATCGGGGCGCGATTCGGCCGACTGCAAATGGGGTGCGAGGGAGTGTGGAGACCGGGGTGCCTGGTCTGCGGGGCGCGGCAGTGGCGGTTACGTTGGCGGCATGGCCGAAAACAGGGCATCGGTGTACGCAGAGGGCATCCCCTGCTGGGTGGACGCGCAGCTTCGCGACGTCGAGGCGGGCAAGCGGTTCTACGGTGAACTTTTCGGATGGACCTTCGAGGAGTGGTTCGGCTCCTTCGCCGAGGCGCTGAAGGACGGTGAACCCGTGGCCGCGCTGGTCCGCAAGGTGGACGGCCGGATGCCCACCGTCTGGACGGTGTACTTCGCGACCCCGGACGCCGGGGCGCTGGCCCGGCGCATCCGGTCGGCCGGCGGGCAGGTCGTCTCGGCGCCGGTGCCGGCCGGTGAGCTGGGCGTCACCGCGCTCGTCACCGACCCGGAGGGGGCGGTCTTCGCCCTGTGGCAGCCCGTCGAACACCCCGGCTTCGGCAAGCGGCACGAGCCGGGCACCTTCGCCTGGGCCGAGCTGTACGCCCGGGACACCGAGGCGGCCAACGCCTTCTACGGCGATCTCTTCCAGGAGGCCCTGTTCGGGCCGGACGCCGAGCCCGACTTCGGCCGCGCCCCCGTCACGGACGTGTTCCCCGCCGAGATGCCGCCCCACTTCCTCGTCCACTTCGCCGTCGAGGACGTCCCGGCCGCGCTGGAGGACGTCACCCGGCTCGGCGGCCGCATCCAGGTCCCGCCTTTCGAGACCTCGTACGGCACCGTCGCCGTCGTCACGGACGATCAGGGGGCGTCCTTCGCGCTGCTGCACCGCTGAGCATGCGCCGTCTGGTCATCCTTTGCCCCTGTATGTACTGAGACACCCCATTGGTCACCGGGTTCGCAACCACGGCTCCGGCCAGGAAGAATCGGGGTGCGTGCCGCCAGGGCGGTGCGGTGGTGAGACGCTGCACGGGGTCGCGTGGAACATGTGGCTTGGCGCGGCTCGTACGGGGAGGTGGCAGGCAAGTGGTGGATCAGCTGACGCAGCACGATCCGCGGCGGATCGGGCCGTTCGAGGTGCTGGGACGGCTGGGTGCCGGCGGCATGGGGCTGGTCTATCTCGCGCGCTCGGCATCGGGCCGGCGTGTGGCGATCAAGACCGTCCGGACGGAGCTGGCCGAGGACCAGCTGTTCCGGGTCCGCTTCACGCGTGAGGTGGAGGCGGCCCGTGCGGTCTCCGGCTTCTACACGGCCGCGGTCGTGGACGCCGACCCCCGCGCCGCCGTGCCGTGGCTGGCCACCGCGTACGTCCCCGCGCCCTCCCTCGAGGAGATAGTGAACGACTGCGGTCCGATGCCGGCCCAGGCGGTGCGCTGGCTGGCGGCGGGTGTGGCCGAGGCGCTCCAGTCCATCCACGGCGCCGGTCTGGTGCACCGGGACCTCAAACCGTCGAACGTCCTCGTCGTCGAGGACGGCCCCCGGGTGATCGACTTCGGTATCGCGTCCGGCGTATCGAACACACGTTTGACGATGACGAACGTCGCCGTCGGTACACCCGCCTACATGTCCCCCGAGCAGGCCAAGGACTCCCGCAGCGTCACGGGCGCGAGTGACGTCTTCTCCCTCGGCTCCATGCTGGTCTTCGCCGCCACCGGACACCCGCCCTTCCACGGCGCCAACCCGGTCGAGACGGTCTTCATGCTGCTGCGCGAGGGCCCGGACCTGGAGGGCCTCCCGGACGAGCTGCGTCCGCTCATCGAGTCCTGTATGCAGATGGAGGCGACGGCCCGCCCCAACCCGGCCGACCTCCAGGCCCAGCTGGCCCCCCACCTCTTCGGTTCCGGCTCCGACGACAGCGGCACGGCCTCCGCGTGGCTGCCCGAGCGGGCCGTGGGCCTGATCGAGTCCCGCCGCAACGGCCGCCCGGCCGTCAAGCCCGCCCCCGGCGCCGGCCGCAGCGGCGGCGGACGCCCCGCCCCGGGCCCCGCACCCATCCCGCCCCCGCCCTCGCACGACCCCGTCGTCCCGGCGCCCGCTCCCGCACCCGTGGGCGGCCCCGACACCGGTCCCGTGCGGCTGGCCGGTGCCCAGGTGTCCATCGGGCCGGGCCCGCGCGTCGCCGACGTCCGTGCCGCCGCCGTCAAGGCACCTCCCCCGGAGGCCGCCCTCGCCGCCTCCTGGTCCAAGCCCCGCCCCGGCGTCAACGGCACGGACCCAGCCGTGGGCCCCGCCGTCGCGGCGCCCCCGGCCCCGGTCGCGCAGCCTGAGCAGGCGAGCGGCTGGCGGCCCTGGCGCTTCCGCATGTCGAACGACGTCTGGGGCACCCCCTCCGTCGCCGGCGACCTCGTCTACGTCACCTCCTTCGAGGTGCACGCCCTGGACGTCGGCACCGGCCGCCGCCGCTTCAAGACCCGGGACGTCGCCTGGTCGATGGCGGTCGCGGACGGCCGTATCCACGCCTCCGACGGGCCCACGCTGTTCGCCCTGGACGCCCGCGAGGGCGCCGACCTGTGGCGCCTGCAGACCGACGCCTGGGTCTACGCGCTCCAGGCCGGCCGCGGCACCGTCGTCACCGGCACCCGGGGCGGCGGCGTCCAGGGCTGGGAGGCATCGACCGGCCAGAAGCTCTGGGAGATCACCGGCTGCCAGAGCGACTTCGAGTCCCCCGAGGCCGGGCCCGCCCTGCACGACGGCACGGTCTTCGTCTGGCAGGACGCCCGGCTGCGCGCCCTGGACGCCCGCACCGGCGACGAGCGCTGGTCGTACCCGATCGGCGACGCGGCCTCCTGCGGCGGCGTACCGGTCCGGATCGCCCCGGCGACCGACGGCTACGTGTACGTCTGCGCCGGCACCCGCGTCCTGGCCCTCGACGTGGCCGCCGGACATGTGAAATGGCACTTCGAGGCCCCGGCCGTCTTCCTCTCCCCGCCCACCTTCGTCCCCGGCCCGGCCGTCACCGGCGGCGGCATCTACCTGGCCGACTACCTCGGCACGGTCTACGCCCTCGACGCCACCGACGGCCGCGACCGCTGGCGCATCGCCACCGAGTCCCGCGCTTCCGTCGAGCCGGTCCTGGTGGCCGCCGGCCACGTCCACGTGGGCAGCGGCAAGGGCCTCTACACCCTCGACGCGGTCACCGGCACGCCCAAGTGGCGCTTCCAGGCGGGCGGCGACATCGTGGGCACCCCCTCGGTGGCCGAGGGCCGGATCCACTTCGGCTCCAGCGACCATCTCCTCTACACCCTGAAGGCCGACGACGGCCGGCTGCGCTGGAAGCTCGCCACCGGCGGCGAGATCACCGGCTCCCCCGTCGTCCAGGACGGCGTGGTGTACGCGTGCAGCAAGGACCGCTGTGTGTACGCGCTGGACGCGGAGAAGGGCACGGGCACGGCGCGCACCACGTGACGCGCCCGGGACGGCCGTCGTACCGGCGCACGGAAGGGTTTCCAGACGGCGGCCGTCGCTTCGGGGAGCGGTCCGTTCACCGCTCTCACCCAAGACGCTACGCCGGGTACGCGACGGTCGCCACGCAGTGACATGGCCGTGACAGGCGATCAGTAGGCTCTCCGCCATGCAGATACGGGGGCGAAGGCTCAGGTACACAGCGGTGCTGGTCCTGGTGGTACTGGCACTGACCGGGTTCTCGACGGGCCGGGGCCGCGGCGGCAGCCACGGTCACGGCGGCAGCGGCGGGGGCGGGTGCAGCAGCTCCAGCCAGGACCACGACAGTTCGAGGTCGTCGACCTCGGGCGGCGGCTACGGCGGCGGGTCCCACGACTCGGACGACGACGACTACTACGGGAACAGCGGCGGCAGCGGCGGTGGCGGAAGCTCCTACACCCGCAGGCCCCACTACGGCTCCACGCCGACGTCCTCCTCCGGATCCGGCAAGGCGCTTCAGGACGGCACGGCGAAGCTGGTGAGCTGCGCGACCCCCGCCCGCCCGTACGCGACCGTCGAGGTCGGCAACCCCAACGGCCGCAAGGCCGCCTTCTCCGTCTCGGTCACCTTCGAGGACGCGCAGGACCTCACCGTCGTCACCCGCTACGCGGACGTCACGGTGCCGGCCAGGGGCACGGCCACCGTCGACGTCCGGGTGGGCGGCACGGGCCTGGTCGACTCGGTCGACCACTGCGTGGTCGACCGCCAGGCCCTCGTGGACGACTGACGAGCCGTCAGTCCCGCAGCTCGGTCAGGAAGTCGATCAGCGCCTCGTTCACCTCGGCGGGCCGCTCCTGCTGCGTCCAGTGGCCGCAGCCCGGCAGCACGACCGGCTCGCGCCGCAGGTTCGGCATCAACTCCGGCAGCTTCTCGATCAGTTCGGGCGTGCCCGGGAAGGCCGGGACCAGGTCCCGGTCGCCGTACACGTACAGCGCGGGAGGGGAGACGACCGCGCCCTGCCAGGGGGCGGTCAGCTCCCAGTTGCGGTCCAGGTTGCGGTACCAGTTGAGCGCGCCGGTGAAGCCCGGCTCGAAGCTCTCCGTGAGGGTGTCGAGGTCCGCCTCGGTGAGCCACTCGGGCAGCACCTCGGGGTTCGGCGCGTCCGCGAGCCAGCCGCGCTCCGGGTCGTCCACCAGGGACTGCTCGGGACGCCCGGCACCGGGCGCGTCACCGGAGGCGGAGTACAGCAGCTTGCGCAGGCTGGTGCGGGTGTCGGCGGCGAACTCGGCGTCCGCGGCCCCGGGCTGGTTGAAGTAGTTCCAGTAGAAGCGCCCGCCGAACCGCTCCTGCATGGTCTTGAGCGGCGGCCGCGCGCCGCGGAACGGCGGAGGCACACTCAGCCCGGCCACCCCGCGCACCACGTCCGGCCGCAGCAGCGCGGTGTGCCAGGCCACCGGCGCCCCCCAGTCGTGCCCGACGACGAACGCCCGCTCCTCGCCCAGCGCGTGGATCAGCCCGACCACGTCTCCCACCAGGTGGAGGATGCTGTACGCGGCCACGTCCTCGGGGCGGTCGCTGCCGCCGTACCCGCGCTGGTCGGGCGCGACCACCCGGAAACCCGCCTCGGCCAGCGGCCCGAACTGGTGCCGCCAGGAGTGCCAGGACTCCGGGAAACCGTGCAGCAGCACCACGAGCGGGCCCTCGCCCTGCTCCGCGATGTGCAGCTGTATGCCGTTCACGTCGATCATCCGATGCTCAACCACGGGTCGAGCATACGCGTGTAGGAGTAAACGATTTCCTAACGCAACCGGTACTCACGCCGCCGCCCCGCGAACAGCCGGGCCTGCCGCTCACCCGCCACGTTCCCGAGCGCGATGAGATGCGGCGCCTGCGCGACCCCCTGAGCGCGCCCCGCCTCACTCGCCGCCCACAACGCCCGCACGGTCCCCTGCACGGCCTGAGTCGGACAGCCGGCGATGACGGCGGCACACGCGGTCGCCGCCGCCGGCGCCTCGCCCTCCGGGACGAGTTCCGACACCAGCCCGACCTCGTACGCCCGTCGCGCGGAGATCCGCTCCGCCGTGCCCATCAACGCCATCCGCGCGACCTCCCCGTACGGCATGCGCTGTGCCATGAGGACGGACTCGTAGGCGCTGACCATGCCGTAGGTGGTGTGCGGGTCGAAAAAGGTGGCGGTGGTGTCGGCGACGATGAACTCCGCCTCGCCGAGCAGGTAGAAGGCGCCCCCGCAGGCCATCCCGCTGACGGCTGCGACGACCGGCTTCCACAGGTCGTTCGCCTTCGGCCCGATGCCGAGCAGCGGATCGTCCTGCGCGTACGGCGAGTTCGGCTGGGGCACTTCGGTGTCGCGGTCGATGCCGGTGCAGAAGGCCCGCTCGCCGGCACCGGTGAGCACGACGGCCCGTACGGTGTCGTCGAACCGCAACTCCCGCCAGACGGCGGCCAGATCACCGGCCATCTCCAGGTCGACGGCGTTGAGCCGCTCGGGCCGGTTCAGGGTGACGACGGCGACCCCGCTGTCCTTGTCGGCACGGACGAGCACTGTGCTCATGACCGCTCCAGGACCCACCGGGGCAGGCCGTCGTCGAAGACGACCCGCACGCGGGCGCCGATCCGGACCCCGTCCACCGGCAGCGAGTCGATCGGCTCACCGGGCCCGGCGACGAGGTTGCCGACGAGCCGGATGCGGGGCGCCTCGTCCAGCTCGACGACGACCACGTTGTACGGCGCCAGCTCCGCGTAGTCCGGCAGCAGGGGCGGATGCGGAACGACGTACGACCAGACGCGGCCGCCGCCGCCGACGAGCCGCCACTCGGCCTCGAAGGACTGGCAGTGCGGGCAGCACGGCCGGGGCGGGAAGCGGAGTTCGCCGCAGCCGGCGCAGGCCTGGACACGGAGCTCACCCCGGGCGGCGTACTCCCAGAAGGGGGCGCCGTCGGGGTCGGTGACGGGACGCAGCATCTCAACTCCTCAGCACAAGGGCGGAGGTCGGGACCCCTTCGCCCGCCGTGACCAGACAGGCCGAGGCGCCCGGCACCTGTGCGGTACTGGTCCCGCGCAGCTGCTTCACCCCTTCGTTGACGAGGTTGAAGCCGTGCACGTAGGCCTCGGACAGCCCGCCCCCGCCGGTGTTCACGGGCAGCAGCCCGCCGATCTCCAGCGCGCCGCCCTCGGTGAACGCCCCGCCCTCTCCGCGCCCGCAGAAGCCGTAGCCCTCCAGGGAGAGGAGCACCAGGGGCGTGAAGGCGTCGTAGATCTGGGCGACGTCCATGTCCTCGGGGGCCAGGTCGGAGTTTTTCCACAGATGCCGGGCTGCGGTCCAGGCGGGGCCGGTGAGGGGGTCGTCGTTCCAGTAGTTGACCATGCCGTGGTGCTGGGCGGGGAGCCCCTGGGCGGCGGCGTGGACGTAGACGGGTCTTTGCCGGCAGTCCCGGGCGCGCTCGGCGGAGACGACCACACAGGCCAGGGCCCCGTCCGTCTCCAGGCAGTTGTCGAAGAGGCAGAGCGGCTCGCTGACCCAGCGGGACGTCATGTACATCTCGCGGGTGAGGGGCCGGTCGTACATGATCGCGGCGGGGTTCTGGTTGGCGCGGTTGCGGCAGGCGAGGGCGACGTTGAACAGGTGATCCCGGGTGGACCCGTACTCGTGCAGGTACCGGCGGGCGAGCATGGCGATCTCGTCGACGGGCCTGAGCAGTCCGTACGGCCGGGTCCACTGGGCCGGGGTCGGGAGCTGGACACTGGTGTTGGTCCACGGCCGGGGCCCGCTGCCCCGCTTGCGCGAGCGCCAGGCGACCCCGACGCTCGCCTGCCCGCAGGCGATGGCGGCGGCGAGGTGGGCGACGGTGGCGCACGAACCGCCGCCTCCGAACCCGATCTTGCTGAAGAACGTGAGGTCTCCGAAGCCGCAGGCCTTGGCCAGCTCCACCTCGTCCGTCTCCTCCATGGTGTAGGAGGCGAGGGCGTCGACCTCGCCGGGTGCGATCCCGGCGTCGTCGAGGGCGGCCAGCACGGCCCGGCAGGCGAGGGTGCGTTCGTCCTCGGGGAGTCGCTTGGCGAAGGGTGTCTGGCCGATGCCGACGAGGGCGGTGGCGTCCTTGAGGCCTCTCGATCCGCCTCCCGATCCTGCTGCCATGCTGCGCGCACCTCCGGGCCGAACGGTCGCTGACAGTCCGTCAGATTACAGCTAATCTGACGAGTCGTCAGCTACGGTGCGGGCTACTGCTGGAGGCGTGCTGTGCGAGCGGATACGGCATGGGAAAGCGTTCCGGGTCTGGTCCAGGCGGCGGCCGAGCGGTACGCGGACGTCGAGGCGGTCGTCGAGGGCCGCACCCGGATCACGTACGCGGAACTGGGCGCACGCGTGGAGCGCGCGGCGGCGGCCTGCCTGGCGAACGGTCTCGGGCCGGGCGACCGGGTCGGCATCTGGGCGCCGAACACGCTCGACTGGATCGTCGCGGCACTGGGAGCGGTGTCGGCGGGCGGCGTGCTGGTCCCGCTCAACACCCGGTTCAAGGGGGCGGAGGCGGCGGACGTCCTGCGACGCGGCGGAGCGCGGCTGCTGTTCGTGACGGGCACGTTCCTCGGCACGTCGTACGTGGCGTCGCTGCGGCGAGCGGCGGGGGAGGGCCCGGGCGCCGGTCCGCTGCCCGGCCTGCCGGCCCTGGAGCGCGTGGTCGTGCTCTCCGAGGACGCCCCGGCCGACTTCCTGACCTGGAAGGACTTCCTGGCAAGCGGGGAGGGGGTGGGAGAGGCGGACGTCCGGGACAGGGCGGGGACGGTGCGGGCGTCCTGGCCCTCGGACATCATCTTCACCTCGGGCACGACAGGCCGCCCCAAGGGCGCGGTCATCACCCACGCGCAGACGCTGCGGGCGTACGACATCTGGGCCGATCTGGCGGGCCTGGCCGAAGGCGACCGCTACCTCATCGTCAACCCCTTCTTCCACACCTTCGGCTACAAGGCCGGAGTGATCGCCTGTCTGATGCGGGGCGCGACGATGATCCCCCAGCCGGTGTTCAGCGTGAACACGGTCCTGGCCAACATCGCGGCGGAACGGGTGTCGGTGCTGCCCGGCCCGCCGACCCTCCTCCAGTCGCTCCTGGACCACCCGGCGCGGGACGCGCACGACCTGTCGGCACTGCGCCTGGTGGTGACGGGAGCGGCGGTGGTGCCCCTGAGGCTCGTCGAGCGCCTTCGCGCGGAACTCGGCATCGGCACGGTTCTGACGGCATACGGCCTCTCCGAAGCGAGCGGCATCGTCACGATGTGCCGGCGCGGCGACGACCCGACGGTGATCGCGTCCACGTCGGGCCGGGCGATCCCCGGTACGCAGGTGCGGGTCGCGGACCCCGAGGGCCGGCCACTGGAACCCGGTGCGCCGGGCGAGGTCCTGGTGCGCGGCTTCAACGTCATGACCGGCTACTACGAGGACGGGCCGGCCACCGCCGAGGTGCTGTCGCGGGACGGCTGGCTGCGCACGGGGGACGTCGGCGTCCTGGATCCCGAGGGCAACCTGCGCATCACCGACCGCCTCAAGGACATGTTCATCGTCGGCGGCTTCAACGCCTACCCCGCGGAGATAGAGCAGCTCCTGGGCCTGCACCCGGACGTGGCGGACGTGGCGGTGATCGGCGTGCCGGACGCCCGGCTCGGAGAGGTCGGCAGGGCGTACGTCGTACGACGGCCGGGGGCGCTGGTGACGGGCGACGACCTCATCGCCTGGTCACGCCGGGAGATGGCGAACTACAAGGTCCCGAGGGCGGTGGAGTTCGTGGCGGAACTGCCGCGCAACGCGAGCGGGAAGGTCCTGAAGGGGGCGCTGCGGGACTCGGTCACCGGCTGAGCGGCAGGGCCGGAGTGCCGGTGACCGACATCATCAGGGAGTACAGGGTGGTGTCGGCGGCGATGAACAGCCGGTTGCGCCGGGCGCCGCCGAACCGCACGTTGGCGACGGTGCCCGGCACCAGGATGCGGCCCAGGAGCGTGCCGTCGGGGTCGTAGCAGTGCACGCCCCCGTCCATGGCGGCGGCCCAGAGCCGCCCCTGGTCGTCGAACCGGATGTTGTCGAAGTTGCCCTGCGCGCATGCGGTGAACACCTCGCCCCCGGAGAGCGAGATCCCGTCCTCGCTCACGTCGAAGACGCGGATGTGGTTGGCGACGCTGTCGGACACGAACAGCCGCCGCTCGTCCGGCGAGAAGACCAGCCCGTTGGGCCCCTGGAACCCGTCGGCGACCAGCCGCACCTCGCCGCTCGCGGGGTCGACCCGGTAGACGTTACGGGCACCGATCTCGCTCTCGGCGCGATGCCCCTCGTAGTCGGTGGCGATCCCGAACTCGGGGTCGGAGAACCACACCGACCCGTCCGACCTCACCACGGCGTCGTTCGGGCTGTTGAGCCGCTTGCCCCGGAACCGCTCGGCGATCACCGTGACCGAGCCGTCGTGCTCGGTCCGGGTCACCCGCCGATTGCCCTGCTCACAGGTGATGAGGCGGCCCTGGGTGTCCAGGGTGCTGCCGTTCGGGTACCCGGCGGGGGAGCGGAAGACGCCGACGGCCCCGGTGGTCTCGTCCCACCGCAGCAGCCGGTCGTTGGGGATGTCGCTCCACACGAGGTACCGCCCGGCGGGCACGTACACCGGCCCCTCCGCCCACCGGCACCCCTCGTACAGCGTCTCCAGCCGCGAGTCCCCCGCCTGACACCGCCCCGTCCGGAACCGCTCGTTGAGGGTCTCGTAGAGGTGGGGCTGCTCGCCGGGCATGGGGCCGCCTTCGAGGGTGGGTCGACGGTGATCTGCGCGGGTCCACTATCGCGCGCCGGGACCAGCGGCGCACGCTGCCGGGCCGACGGCACTCAAGGCCGGTATGGTGAGTGGTATGGCAACCAAGAAGTACACCGTGACCCTCCCGGAGGAGCTCGCCGAGGAGATCCGGCACGAGGTCGGGTCCGGCGGCTTCAGCGCCTATGTCACACGGGCCATAGAGCGTCAGCGCGAGCAGGACCGGCTGGGGGAACTGGTGACCTGGCTGGAAGAGGAGCACGGCCCCGTCACCGAGGAGGAGCTCGCCTCGGCGGAGGCCGAGCGCAGGGAGTTCGAAGGTCGCTTCACCGACAAGCTCCCGGGGGCGCCCGGCGAACGACACCGGAGGGCGAGCTAGTGGTGCCGTTCTGCTACGTGCTGGACTGCGAGGCGTTGTCCCGGGTCGTCCTGGGCGACCGGGTGATGCTCGCGCGGCTCAAGGACGCGCACCGTTCCGGCATCCGCGTCGTGACCAGCTCGATGACGCTGATCGAGGCGTACCACGGCCGGGTGAAACGGGCGGCCTGGGCATGGGCCATGTCGCGTGTCGTCGTGGAGACCGTTACCCGGGAGGTCGCCGAGGCGGCTGTCACCCTGCTCCAGGACACCGGCCTGCACGGCGACAAGTACGCGATCGACGCCGCCCTGGCCGTGATCGCGAGCAGGCAGCCCGCGGGCGTGGTGCTCTTCACGTCCGACGAGGACGACATGGGGAAACTGTGCGGGCCGGGCGTGCGGGTCGTTCCGCTCTGACGCGACGCCGTCCGCCCGCCGGACACACCTCGGCCGCGACGGCTCCCCCTCCGCGCCGCCGCGGCCGATGTCCCCCGCAGTCCCCCGTCGGACCAGGTAGTTCAGGCCTTCTCGTCCGAGATGTGGGTGTCCAGCGGCGTCGCCGTGCCGCTGGAGATGTGGGTGTCGAGAGGCTTGACGTCGCCCGGGTCCGCCTCCTCGCTGGAGATGTGCGTGTCCAGGGGCTTGACGTCGCCGTCCTCCCCGCCGGAGATGTGCGTGTCCTCGGGCTTGATCTTGTCGCTCATGATCTGGGTCTCTCCCTGTGACATGGGTCGGATCGAGGGACGCTCGTCCGGCAACTCCCCCGTGGGTTGCCGAACGAGCGCCCAAGGGCCGGTACACCGTATGTGTACGGCCGTTGACCAGACCGTCTGCCCCCCGACACGACGGGCTGGTAGCAAGAGAGTGCCGTGCGGCGATAAACGAACGATGAACGCCCGCTCAGCTGCCCCGGCTCGCGCTCAGGACGCCACAGGACTGAGCAGCGCGCGTACCTCGGAGGCCTCGGCCGAGCCCAGCTTCTCGTAGATCGTCAGGGCTTCGTTCCAGCAGGCGCGGGCGCGGTCGGGCTGGCCCAGGTCGAGCAGCGCCTTTCCCAGCACGGTGAGGACGGTTCCGCGACGCCACTCCCCGCCGATGCCTCGCAGGGCGATGGCCTGCTCGGCGTGGGCGGCGGCGAGCGGTGGACGACCGGCCGCCAGGTGAACCTCCGCGATGCGGAAGTGCGTCACGCCTTCCCAGAGCGGCTGGCGGTTCTCCCGGAAGACGGCCAGCGCTGCCGTGAGCTGCGCCAGCGCCTCGTCGTACCGGCCGGCGACGGTGAGCGCGAGCCCGAGGGCGTACCGGCCGTTGGCCAGGCGCAGTGCCGCTCCGAGACCGTCGTATATCTCGATGCCCTGCTCCGCGAGCGAGATGGCCGTGCTCGTCTTGCCGAGGGCCAGATGCACCCGGGAGAGATTGCACAGAGCGCTGGCCTCTCCCGGTGCGTTCGTGTCCTCGCGGAAGTTGTCCAGCGCGATGCTCAGATAGGTCTCGGCGCCTTCGAGCTCGTTCTTGTAGAAGGCGATGACGCCGAGCTCCAGGGGCGCGTTGCACTTCGACCACGGATCCCCGGAGGACGCCAGGGACATCGCCGTGCCCGCCTCGACAGCCGCTTCGTCGAAGCGCCCGGAGCGCACGTGCACCTGTGCCAGGGTCGTTCGCGCCTGAGCCTCGACGTGTGCGTCGCCCAGTTCCTGGGCTGCCCCGCACAGCGCTGTGGCGGCCCGCTCGTAGGAGAGCGAGCTGGCGCCGGACTCCGAAAGGTCCTTCGCCACGAGCAGGAGACTGGCGGCCCGCCGCAGCGTGGGGGCGGGCAGCGACTGCATGACGCAGGCCAGCAGACACTCGGCTTCGGCGAAGAGCCAGTCCAGGGCGGACTTGCTGGTGGCGAAGGCCAGCCCCTCGTGCGTGGTCGCGGCCAGGTGATCCACCAGCCGGTCGCCGGGCCGCTCGATCGCGTACACCCCGGCCGCGGAGGCCAGATAGAAGTCCAGCAGCCGCGACACCGCCGCCGCCCGCTCGCCCGGCGGCGACTCGTCCCTTTCCGCACACGCACGCGCGTAGAGCCGCACCAGATCGTGGAAGCGGTAGCGGCCGGGAGCCGCCGACTCCAGCAGGGACGTGTCGACGAGGGACTCCAGGAGGTCCTCCGTGTCCTCGACGGGCAGGTCCAGGACCGCGGCCGCGGCAGCGAGGGAGATGTCCGGGCCGTCGGCCAGGCCCAGCAGCCGGAAGGCGCGGGCCTGGGCGGGCTCCAGCTGGCCGTAGCCCAGCTCGAAGGTGGCCTTCACGGCCAGGTCACCGGCCTGGAGTTCGTCCAGGCGGCGGCGTTCGTCGGCGAGCTTCGCCGCGAGGACCGACACCGTCCAGGTACGGCGGGCCGCCAGGCGGGAGGCCGCGATGCGGATCGCCAGCGGCAGGAAGCCGCAGGCCGCCACCACGTCCAGGGCGGCCTTCCGCTCGGACGCCACCCGCTCCTCGCCCACGATCTTCGTGAACAGCGCCAGCGCCTCGTCCGGGGACATCACGTCGAGGTCGACCAGGTGGGCGCCCGCCAGGTCCACCATCCGCACCCGGGAGGTGACCAGCGCGGCGCAGCCCTCCGTGCCGGGCAGCAGGGGGCGTATCTGGGCGGCGTCGCGGGCGTTGTCCAGCAGGACCAGGACGCGGCGTCCGGCCAGGACCGAGCGGTACAGCGCGGCGCGCTCCTCCAGGGAGTCGGGGATCGCCGAGTCGGCCGTGCCGAGCGCGCGCAGGAACGAGCCGAGGACCGTCTCCGGCTCCGCCGACCGGGCGCCCGCGCCCTGGAGGTCGACGTACAGCTGCCCGTCCGGGAAGGCCGCGCGCGCCCGGTGGGCCACGTGCACGGCGAGGGTCGTCTTGCCCACGCCGCCGATACCGGCCAGGGCCGAGACCGCCATGACACGGCCCTCGGCGGCGGCCAGGATGTCGCCGAGTTCGCGGACGAAGCCGGAGCGGCCGGTGAAGTCGGGCACCGTCGCCGGCAGCTGTGCCGGGCGGACCGGGACCAAGGCGGGCTCGGCGGCCGGGGAGGAGGGCTCCGCGAGTCCCGGGTCGGCCTGGAGGATCCGCTGCTGCAGTTCGCTCAGGCCGGGGCGCGGGTCCACGCCCAGCTCGTCGGCGAGCAGGCGACGCGTGTCGGCGTACACCGCCAGGGCCTCCGCCTGACGGCCGCTGCGGTACAGCGCCAGCATCAGCAGCTCGCGCAGCCGCTCACGCAGCGGGTGGGCGGCGGTGAGCGCGGTGAGCTCCGAGACCGCCTCCGCGTGGCAGCCCTGCTCCAGGTCCATGTCCAGGCGGGATTCCAGGAGTTGGAGCCGCCATTCCTCCAGGCGGACGCGCTGCGCCTCCGCGTAGGGGCCCGGTACGCCCGCCAGCGTCTCCCCGTCCCACAGCGCGAGCGCGCGCCGCAGGGTGTCGCGGGCGTGGCACAGGTCGCCCGCGCGACCGGGCCTTCTCCGCCTCGGTCGCGAGGTCCTGGGCGACGGCCAGGTCCAGCGCGCTCTCGGCGAGGCCGCGTACCGCGTAGCCGCCGGACTCGCTGACCAGGACGCCGGGGTCCAGCACCTTGCGCAGCCGGGAGGCGTACGTCCGCAGTGCCGCCAGCGCCTGCGAGGGCGGTTCCTCGCCCCACAGCGCGTCGATCAGCTCCGCCGCCGTGGCCGTACGGCCCTCGCGCAGCAGCAGGGCGGCGAGCAGGGCGCGTTGCTGGGGGGAACCGGTGGTGATCGGCGCTTCACCGCGCCAGGCACGCACCGGTCCGAGCACGCTGAAGCGCAGCGCCGCGGACTCCGCCGGCTTCGCGAACCCGCCGTCTTCGTTGACACCGGCGACTCCGGCGAGGAGTCGGGACGCCGCTGCTCCGGTACGCGCGGCACACCGTCCGGTACACCGTCCATGCAGTCCCCCTAGACATCCTGAACAACCACGCCAGTTTGCCTTGTGCAGGGCGGATACGTCAGCCGTGGGCGGCACCGATCACAGGGCGGCGCACGGGAGTCCACAAGGTCCGCACACTCTCTCCGCATGAATCCGCGCCAGAGCGCGCGGATTGCGCCATCGGGGCCGGAGCCAGTCCCCGTCCGCACAGCTGACGACCCGTCAGATCGGCGCTACCGTGAGCGCCATGGACACCCACGAGAGCACCTTTCCGCTGATCATCTCCGTGGACGACCACACGGTGGAGCCCGCGACCGTCTGGCAGGAGCGGCTCCCGGAGAAGTACCGGGGCGTCGGTCCGCGTATCGTCCGCGCGCCCGTGAAGGAGATGACCTTCCTCGGCGGGCGCTTCAAGCCCGTGATGGGGCAGCCCGGCGACGACGGTCCCGTCGGTGACTGGTGGGTCTACGAGGACCTCCGCAGGCCGCTGACCCGCCTCGACACCGCCGTGGGGTACGACAGGGACGAGATCAAGCCTGGAGGTCATCACCTACGAGCAGATGCGGCCCGGCTCCTACGACGTTTCCGCCCGGCTCGCCGACATGGACGTCAACCACGTCCAGTCCGCCCTGTGCTTCCCGACCTTCCCGCGCTTCTGCGGCCAGACCTTCACCGAGGCGAAGGACCACGAGCTGGGCCTGCTCTGCGTCCGCGCCTACAACGACTGGACGGTGGAGGAGTGGTGCGGGCCCGACGCGCAGGGGCGGCTCATCCCGCTCACCCTCATCCCCCTGTGGGACGCCGAGCTCGCGGCGGCGGAGGTCCGGCGCAACGCCGCGCGCGGTGTCCGCGCCGTCGCCTTCTCCGAGATACCGCCGTACCTCGGGCTCCCCTCGATCCACACCGACGACTGGGACCCTTTCCTCGCCGCGTGCGCCGAGACCGGCACGGTCGTCGCCATGCACATCGGCTCGTCCAGCCGTATGCCGTCCACCTCCGCGGACGCTCCGCCCGCCGTCGGCTCCACCATCACCTACGCCAACTGCTGCTTCTCGATGGTCGACTGGCTGATGAGCGGCAAGTTCGAGCAGTTCCCCGAACCTCAAGGTCATGTACGCCGAGGGCCAGATCGGCTGGATCCCCTACATCCTGGAGCGGGCCGACGTGGTGTGGGAGGAGAACCGCGGCTGGGGCGGCGTCGCCGACAAGGTGCACCGACCGCCCTCCGAGCTCTTCGCCGAGCACGTCTACGGCTGCTTCTTCGACGACGCCTTCGGGCTGCGCAACCTCGACTCCATCGGCGTCGGGAACGTGCTGTACGAGACCGACTACCCGCACTCCGACAGCACCTGGCCCAAGTCGCGCGAGGTCGGCGAGGCGCAGATGGGCCACCTGGAGGCGGACGTGGTGGAGCGGATCGTGCGGGGGAACGCCATCGAGCTGCTCGGACTGACGGCCGAGGGGCTGTGGCCGGGGGGTGGTGCGCGGTGAGCCTGCGGTACGGGATGCAGCTTCCCGTGCAGTCGCAGAGCACGATCTACGCCGAGCCCTG
Source organism: uncultured Actinomycetota bacterium (assembly GCA_963798065.1). Taxonomy (GTDB): domain Bacteria; phylum Actinomycetota; class Actinomycetes; order Streptomycetales; family Streptomycetaceae; genus Streptomyces. The sequence goes on from CAWCSC010000024.1 coordinate 60,285, forward strand.
GGAGGCGGAGGCCGGCCCCGAGGACCTGCTGCACATCGCCCGCGCCGCCGACCGCTCCGGCTTCGCCTACCTCGCGAGCTGCGACCACGTCGGCGTCCCGCGCCGCCTCGCATCCGCGATGAGCACGGTCTGGTACGACCCCGTCGCCACGCTCGCGTTCCTCGCGGCGGCCACCGAGCGGATACGGCTGCTCAGCCATGTCGCCGTGGTGGGGCTGAGGCATCCGCTGCTCACCGCCAAGCAGTACGCCACCCTCGATCATCTCTCGGGCGGCCGGCTGATCCTCGGGGTCGGGGCCGGGCACGTCCGGGAGGAGTTCGAGGCGCTGGGCGTCGACTTCGAACGGCGCGGGGCCGTGCTGGACGAGTCGATCGACGCCCTCCGGGCCGCCCTCGGACCCGACGAGTTCCCCGAGCACCACGGCAAGCTGTACGACTTCGAGGGGCTCGGCCAGCGGCCCCGGCCCGTACAGGACCGTGTTCCGCTGTGGGTCGGGGGCTCCTCGCCCGCCGCCGTACGACGGGCCGCGCTCAAGGGCGACGGCTGGTTGCCGCAGGGGGATCCGCGGGACCGGTTGCCGGATCAGGTCGCGCGGATACGGCGGCTGAGGGAAGAGGCCGGGAGCGAGGGCCCGTTCGTCGTCGGTGCCATCACGGAGCCCCTGTACGTCGGGACCGCGGGCTGGGACGTCGGGCGGCGGACACTCAGTGGGCCGCCCGATGCCATCGCCGAGTCGTTGCGGGCCTATCGCGCGATGGGGGTCGATCAGATCCAGGTGCGGTTCCGCAGCCGGAGCCGGGACGAACTCGTGGGGCAGATGGGGCGGTTCGGGGAGGAGGTCGCGCCACTGCTGCCGTAAGCGCGTTCCTTGAAACCTTGAACATGTCCACGCCGGGCTCCGTACGTACGGACGTACGGAAACGTACGGACACGTACGGCTTCGGCGGAAGGACACAATGACGTGCGCACTTCCCGGAAAATCTCCGTCGCCCTCGCCTGCCCCGAGGGCCCCCGGCCGCACCCCGAGTGGCCGGCGCCGGACGATCCGTACGTCGGGCGGGTGGTGCGTCTTCGTCCGCCGCCGCCCTTCCGCGTCCCGGGTGGTGTGGACGTCGTCGTCCTGCACAGCGCCGAACCGGTGGACGGACTGCGCGAGTTGAGGGCCGACGGCGTCCCGGTGATCGTGGTCGGGCCGTACCGGGACCCCGAGACCGTCCTGGAGGTGTTCCGGGGCGGCGTCGGGTATCTGGTCGAGGGCGACTACTGCACCCGCATGCTCTCCTCGGCCGTCGTCGGGGCCACCGTCGGGCACACCTACCTCTCCCCGGCTGCCTGCGCGGCCCTGCGCGAGGAGACCCCGCGGGTGTCCCCGCAGGACGCGGCGCTGGAGCGGCTGCGAGGCCTGCTCTCGCCGCGCGAGCGGCAGATCATGGAGCTGCTGTCGACCGGGCTGGGCGCGCAGGAGATCGGGCTGCGATTACGGCTGAGCGAGAAGACCGTCCGCAACAACCTCAGCAACGTCTACGCCAAGCTGGACGCACGCGGCAGCACGGACGCGGTCCTGAGGTGGCTGGGAGCCGCGCCCGCGCTTCGCATCTGAGAACCTCCGGATCGATCTCCTTACTGCGCCGGGATCTCCGTCGGCGGAATTTCGACGTCGGTGACGTTCTCACCGCCCTCACCGAATCCCGGTTCGGACCTGAGGGCGCGCGTGGAATTCTGCAGGCTCGTGGCCTCAGGCGTGCCGCACTTCACATTGCGCAGCCACAGACGCCCGTCGGGTGTGCCGTTCTTCAGGATCTGCGGGTAGAAGACGTGCACGCTAGTGCCGCCCTCGCTCGGGGAGAAGAAAACCTGCTGGCCGTTCTGCGCTTCCTTGTACGTGGCGCGCAGGAATCCGCTCACGTCCGTGCGCTTGGCGGACCACATGAAGAAGGCGACGCTGTCCGCCTGTACGTTGTCCGTCCTGCTGAAGGCCAGGCCGGTCGCTTTGTCGTCGCGGGTGATGTCGATTTCCGTCGTGTTGAACTTCGCGCCGATCTCGAAGAAGGAATTTCCGAGCTTCGTGTCGGCGGACGCGGTGAATCCGTCCTCGAGCTGGATGGTCCTGGTGACGGACGTGCTCACGTTGAAGGTCTTCGAGGCGGTGGCCGTCGAGCCGCAGTTGTCGGTCACCGAGGAGACCCGCTGGTTGGGCCCGAGGCTGCCCCGTTTGACCTGGACGTCGACGAACTCGCAGTTCTCCAGCTTGTCGGAGTCCGCCGCGCAGTCGGCGGTCACTTCGGAGGGGGTGGCGGCGCCCGCCTGGTTCATCAGCGGTACCGCCACAGCGACGGCCACCACCGGGGCCAGGGCGAGGGTGAGGCGCTTCTTCTTGCTCCGGTGGCTTCTCGTGCGGCCGGCGCGTGTCATGGGGTTCTCCTGTGGGGGAATGGGGACATGGGGGAGTGGGCGGTCGGTCAGCAGTCGGTCAGTACGGCCTTGGACGTGCCGTCCGCGACACCGGGGGCACCCGCCGCGCCCGGCAGGATGACGGGGCCTTCGACGACCTCGGAAGCCACGAAGTTCTGCTCGGGGGAGGGGTTGGTGACGGTCGTCGCCTCCCGGGCGTCGATCCGCACCCGCCATTCGCCCGTCATGCGCTGCATCTTCGGTGTGAACTCCATGTGGAGCACCTTGCCGACCGGCACTTCCCGCTGTTCCGTGTCGCCGGCGGTGGCCGACTCGACGGTCATGTCGAGGGTGCCCTTGTGCTTGAGCCAGGAGCCGCTCAGGGCCCCGAAGATCCCTCCGCCGCCGCCCTGCTGGGTGACGGTGTACTTCCCCTTGCCCTGGCCCGCCGTCGCCGACCAGGTGACGGAGACCTTCGCCGGTTCGGTGGCGTTCGGTTCGCAGTTCGGGAAGTCGATGGAGGCCTTTTCGGTCGGCCCGTCGAAGGTCTCGAACTTCGTCTCGGCGAAATCACAGTTGTCGGACGCGAAACTCGGTCCGGCGATCGGGTGGCCACCGAAATCGGAGATCGACTGCTGTTTGCCGTTGAGCACCTTCGCCCGCTGGCACATCGTCATGATCTCCTCGGGCGTCTTGTCCTCGGCGGCGTTCGCCGACGGGAGCAGGACGACGGCGACGGCCCCGCCGGTCACCAGGGCCGATCCGACGGCGATGATCCTGATCTTCCTGTTCTTGAGTCTCCGCTTTGCCATGCGCAGACTTTTGCATTCCCTTGACCGACGCCGACAGGGTCAAACATCCCTACCTGTGAGTTACGTGAGATTCACCTCAGCAACCCCTGAGCCTTGCATCTGACGCACGTCAGGTATGGCGGTACGATGCGGAGTCCACCGTGTCCACCGCTGCGAAGGGGGCCGCACATGGGCAAGCTCGACGGACGGGTCGTCATCGTCACCGGCGCCGCGCGCGGCCAGGGCGAGCAGGAGGCCCGGCTGTTCGCCGCCGAGGGCGCACGGGTGGTCGTCGCCGACGTCCTCGACGACCAGGGCGAGGCCCTCGCCAAGGAGATCGGCGCGCGGTACGTCCATCTCGACGTGGGCCGGGAGGACGACTGGCAGGCCGCCGTCGCCGCCGCCAAGGACGCGTACGGCCATGTCGACGGGCTCGTCAACAACGCCGGCATCCTGCGCTTCAACTCCCTCGTCGACACGCCCCTCGACGAGTTCATGCAGGTCGTACGGGTCAACCAGGTGGGCTGCTTCCTCGGCGTCAGGACGGTCGCGCCGGAGATGGCCGACGGGGGCACGATCGTCAACACCGCCTCCTACACCGGCCTGACCGGGATGGCGGCCGTCGGGCGCCTACGCGGCGACCAAGCACGCCGTCCTCGGCCTGACCCGGGTCGCCGCCCTGGAGCTGGCCGGCCGGCGGATACGCGTCAACGCCGTGTGCCCCGGCGCCATCGACACGGCGATGTCCAACCCGGCGCGGCTGGACCCGGACGCCGACCTCGAGGAGACGTCGAAGGGCCTCGACCGGCTCTACCGCAAGCTCGTGCCGCTGGGCCGGGTCGGGCAGCCGGAGGAGGTGGCCAGGCTCGCCCTGTTCCTGACCTCGCAGGACTCGTCGTACATCACCGGGCAGCCGTTCGTGATCGACGGCGGGTGGCTGGCGGGGGTCAGCGTCATCTGACGGTTCGAGCTGACGAAGCGTCAGCTATTGACGCTCCCGGGGGCCGGTGGAACAGTCGGAGCCATCAAATCTGACGCTCCGTCAGAAATAGCCGACCGTGGGGCGGTGAATCTCCTTGGAATTCGGGCTCTTCGTACAGGGATACGTGGGCAAGCGGGCCGAGACCGACCCGCTCGCCGAGCACAAGGCGCTGATGGAGGAGACCGAGTACGTCATCCAGGCGGACAAGTCGGGCTTCAAGTACGCCTGGGCCTCCGAGCACCACTTCCTGGAGGAGTACTCGCACCTCTCCGCCAACGACGTCTTCCTCGGGTACCTGGCGCACGCGACCGAGCGGATCCATCTGGGCTCGGGGATCTTCAACCCGCTGGCCCAGGTCAACCACCCGGTGAAGGTCGCCGAGAAGGTCGCCATGCTCGACCATCTCAGCGGGAACCGCTTCGAGTTCGGCAGCGGGCGGGGCGCGGGATCGCACGAGATCCTGGGGTTCCTGCCGGGGATCACCGACATGAACTACACCAAGGAAATCTGGGAAGAGACCATCGCCGAGTTCCCCAAGATGTGGCTCCAGGACGAGTACGTCGGCTTCCAGGGCAAGCACTGGTCGCTGCCGCCGCGGAAGATCCTGCCGAAGCCGTACGGGAAGTCGCACCCCGCGATGTGGTACGCGGCCGGGTCGCCGCCGTCGTACGCCATGGCCGCGAAGAAGGGGCTCGGCGTGCTCGGCTTCAGCGTGCAGAAGGTCTCCGACATGGAGTGGGTGCTGGAGCAGTACAAGACGGCGGTCGTGGACGCGGAGCCGATCGGGGACTTCGTCAACGACAACGTGATGGTGACGACCACGGCGATCTGTGCGCCGACGCATGCGGAGGCCGATGCGGATCGCGGCGAGCGGCGGGCTGCACTATCTGCCGTCGCTGGTGTTCCGGTACCACGACACGTTCCCTCGGCCCGAGGGGTTCCCGGTGTGGCCCGAGACGCTGCCGGAGTACACGCGAGGAGTTCGTGGAGGTGCTCATCGAGGAGGAGTTGCTGATCTGCGGGGATCCGGACGAGGTGCTGCGGCAGTGCAAGCGGTGGGAGCGGGCCGGGGCGGACCAGTTGAGTTTCGGGTTGCCGGTGGGGGTGCCGAAGGAGGAGACGCTGCAGACGATCCGGTTGGTCGGGGAGCACGTGATTCCCAAGATCGATACGGATCCTGTGCATCGGACTTCGCGGTTCCGTCAGGGGCCTGAGCGTTCGTCGGCGGGTGCGGGTCGCGTTGTGGCTGGTCGCGCCCACGCGGCGGAGCCGCAAATCGACACAGCCCCGCGCCCCTGAGAGGCAGGCCAGCCCGGAGCTCAAGGAGTTGAGTGCTCATGCTCGATCACGTCATCAAGGGCGCGACCGTCGTGGACGGGACGGGTGCGCCCGCCTTCACCGCTGACGTCGGCATCAGGGACGGTCGTATCGCCGCCGTCGGGACGGTCGACGAGGAAGCCCGCACCACCGAGGACGCCACCGGGCTCGTCCTCGCCCCCGGCTTCGTCGACCCCCACACCCACTACGACGCCCAGCTCTTCTGGGACCCGTACGCCACCCCCTCCCTCAACCACGGGGTCACCACCGTCGCCGGCGGGAACTGCGGGTTCACGCTCGCGCCGCTGAACCCCGCCCGCCCCGAGGACGCCGACTACACGCGGCGGATGATGTCCAAGGTCGAGGGCATGGCGCTGGTGGCGCTGGAGGAGGGGGCGCCCTGGAGCTGGCACACCTTCGGGGAGTATCTGGACGCCCTGGAAGGGCGGATCGCGGTCAACGCCGGGTTCATGGTGGGGCACTGTGCGCTGCGGCGGTACGTCATGGGGCCGGAGGCGGTGGGCGGGCAGCCGAGCGCGGAGCAGCTCGCCGACGATGGTGCGGCTGCTGCGCGAGGCCATGGACGCCGGGGCCTGGGGGCTTCTCCACCACCCAGTCGACCAGCCACTCCGACGGGGACGGGCAGCCGGTCGCCTCCCGGCACGCCGAGCCGGACGAGCTGCTGGCGCTGTCGCGGGCGGTCGGTGAGCACGAGGGCACGCAGATCGAGGCGATCGTCGCGGGCTGTCTGGACCAGTTCAGCGACGCCGAGATCGAACTGTTCGTGGAGATGAGCGCGGCGGCGGGGCGGCCGCTGAACTGGAACGTGCTGACGATCGACGCGGCCGTTCCCGAGCGGGTGCCCCGGCAGCTGCTCGCGAGCGAGCAGGCGCGGAAGGCGGGCGGCCGGGTCGTGGCGCTGACCATGCCGATCCTCACGCCGATGAACATGTCGCTGGGCACGTTCTGCGCGCTGAACCTCATCCCCGGGTGGGGGCCGGTGCTCGGGCTGCCCGTGCCCGAACGGATCGAGAAGCTGCGCGACCCGGACGTACGGGCCGAGCTGCTGCGGCGCGCCGACTCCAAGGAGGCGGGCGTCTTCCGGCGGCTCGACGAACTTCGGGCGGTACGTCATCGGCGACACCTACAGCGAGGCGAACGCCGGGCTGAGCGGGCGCGTGGTGAACGACATCGCCGCGGAGCGCGGCCAGGAGCCCTTCGAGTGCCTGGTGGAGATCTGCGCCGCCGACGAGCTGCGGACGGTCCTGTGGCCGATGCCGACCGACAACGACCCGGCGTCCTGGGCACTGCGGGCACAGACCTGGCAGCACGAGGACGTGCTGCTCGGCGGGTCCGACGCGGGCGCGCATCTGGACCGGATGTGCGGGGCGCCGTACACGACCCGGTTCCTCGGGGACTGTCTGCGGGGCGGAAGCTGGTCGGTCTGGAGCAGGCGGTGAAGATGCTGACCGACGACCCGGCCCGGCTCTTCGGGCTGCGGGAGCGGGGGCGGGTGCGGGAGGGCTGGCATGCGGACCTCGTCCTGTTCGACCCGGAGCGGATCGACGCGGGCCCGGCCACCCTGGTGCACGACCTGCCGGGTGACAGCCCGCGGCTGGACTCCCGGGCGCTCGGGGTACGGGCCGTGTGGGTCAACGGGGTCGAGGCGATCCGGGACGACGTGGTGACGGGGCCGTGCCGGGGCGCGTGCTGCGTTCCGGGCGGGACACGGAGACGGTGAGCACCAGGTGACTGGCTCGGCAGGCGTTGTTCGTCGGCGGCTCCTGGGTGGAGCCGGACGGCGGGCACTACGAGGTGATCGACCCGGCGACCGAGCAGAGCGTCGGGTGGGCGCCGGAGGCCTCGCGGGACCAGGTGCTCGCGGCCTGTGCCGCGGCCCGCGAGGCCTTCGGACCGTGGTCGCGTACCTCGGCGGAGGAACGGGCGGCGGTCCTCGGCCGGGCGGCGCGGAATCATCGCCGGCCGTATCGAGGAGTACGCGGAGCTGGCCCGGGCGGAGACCGGTGCGACCACGGCCACCGCACGCGGCATGCAGGTCGGCGGTGGCCGCCGCCCGCTTCCGGCGCTACGCGCGCGTGGAGCCCGCCGAGTGGGCCGATCCCGCCGCAGATCAACGAGGCCGGGCCGATGGGGAGAGGCGGGTGTGATGGGCGCCCTGGCCGTCCGCCAGCCCGTCGGGGTCGTCACCTGCGTCACCTCGTACAACAACCCCTGGGCCAACCCGGCCGGCAAGATCGCCCCCGCCCTGGCCATGGGCAACACGGTGGTGGTGAAGCCTGCCCCGCAGGACCCGCTGTCGGTCTACCGGATGGCGGAGGCGCTGGAGGCGGCCGGAGTGCCGCCGGGCGTGGTGAACGTGGTCAGCGGATCGCGTACGCAGGTCGGCGAGGCGGCCGTGGAGTCGCCGGACGTCGACATGGTCAGCTTCACCGGCTCGACGGCGGTCGGGCAGCGCATCGCCGAGGTGTGCGGGCGCGGCATGAAACGGCAGCTGATGGAACTGGGCGGGAAGGGGGCGGCTCTCGTCTTCGACGACGCGGACCTCGGCTCGGCCGTGGCCGGGATCGGGACGCACCTTCTCCTTCTACAGCGGCCAGATCTGCACGGCACCGACGCGGGTGCTGGCGCAGCGAGGGGTGTACGACCGGCTGGTCGAGCAACTGGCCGCGATATGCGGGGCGGTTGAAGGTCGGTGACCCGAGGGAGCCGGACACGGTGGTCGGGCCGGTGATCTCGGCGGCGCACCGGGACCGGGTGGAGTCGTACGTCGAACTGGGCCGGAAGGAAGGCGCGGTGGTGGTGGCGGGCGGCGAACGCCCGGGGCTGCCCAGCGGGCTTCTATGTCGCCCCGACCCTCCTCGCCGACTGCACCAACGACATGCGCGTGGCCCGCGAGGAGATCTTCGGCCCGGTGGTGGTCGTCCTGCCCTTCGAGGAAGAGGAGGAGGGCATCGCTCTCGCCAACGACACCGACTACGGCCTCATCGACTACGTCTGGTCGGGGGACGTGGCCCGCGCCTTCCGGGTGGCGCGGCGCCTGCGGGCGGGCGGTGTCGGGATCAACACCGTCGGCCGCAACATGGAGGCACCCTTCGGCGGCTTCAAGAAGAGCGGGGTCGGCAGGGACGTCGGCTCGTACGCCCTGCATGCGTACAGCGAGGTGCAGGCGATCGTGTGGCCGGGGTGACGCCTCGCCTCACCGGCCCGTCGCCGTGCCCGGCGCTCCAGGGTCCTCTCCGCGCTCTCGCCGGGGCCCGGCGGTCGTCGTCGTGATCCCGGCCTCGGCGAGCACCCTCGCTGGCTTCCTCGGCTCTGCGGCGACCGTCTGCCGGCGCGGCATGGCAAGGTGTCGCCGCGACTCACCGCCCATGCGCACGCCCTCGGGCCTCATGCTCGGCATTCTTGTGCAGGTCCCCCCAGCGGCGGGCTGTCGTGGCGCCTGCTTGCAGGCCTGCCCAGAGGCATCCGGCGGCTACGGGCAACAGGAGCAGCGCGATCAGGGTGTCGCCGAAGGAAGCGCTGGAGCCGTTCTGTCCGACGTAGCGCAGAAAGCTTCCCAGGCCGACCTCGCGGAGGTAGTCGGAGTCGGCCTTGATTTTGCTCGACCGGGCCGAGGAGTCGCCGCCGATGACGCCGTAGAGCAGGAGCAGCGCGCCGGCCGCGAAGGTCGGGCGGAGCGGGGGCAGCCAGGTCGCGGGCCTGTGCGGCAGGGGCCGGAATGCGCCGCCGAGGCGGTAGGCGCACGGGGCCAGGCGGTACAGGGCCGCGGCACCTGCGAGGCAGGCCAGCGCGGAAAGGGCCTGCGCGGCGTCGTACTCGAAGCTGAAGAACCACCAGCTGACCCAGATGGTCACGACTGGGATCAGGGCCCATAGGGCGCCGAGCGCGAGCGCGCGGAGCACGGCCCGCCAGCGGGCGGCCGGAAGCAGCCGGGCGGCCTGGGCGGCCCGCCACTGCGCGAGCTCGCGCTGCCGCTCTTGCTCCTCCTTCTGCGCCTCCCTGAGCCGTTGTTGTCGTTCTTCCTCGGCGCGCCTCCGCTCCTCCAGCAACCGCGGTTGTTCGGCCAGTCGCCGCTTCTCCTCCTCCCGCTTCTTCTGGAGACGTTGCTCCTCTGCCTTTCGGGCCCTCTCTTGCTGCCGCGCGCGCTGCTCCTCTTCGGCTCGGCGCCGTTCCTCGTCGGCCTGGCGCCGTGCCGCTGCAGCCCGGCGCTGCTGCTCGTCCGCCCTGGCCTTGGCGAGTCCCTCCTGCCGGGCCCGGTCGGACCACTCGGTTTCCGCCAGTCGGCCGAGCAGGGTCTCCCGGCCTCCAGCGGCCGGGATCAGCTGGGAATACCAGTCCGCCTGCGGAACCGGCGGTCGGCCCTTCGCCGGCAGCCGGCGTCGCACCTTCGCCAGAGGCTCCGGCGGCAGCAGGACGGCCAGCAGTGCCCCCGGTCCGACATCGGCGGCCCAGTCCCGCACCTCCGGTGGCCATGACGTGGTGTCGAGGCCCTGCCACGACTTCAGGGCCTTGTCCCACTTGCGCTGCACTCCTCGCAGCCGGTCGAGCGCAGCGAAGCCGGCCAGAGTGTCGAGCAGGCGATGCGGCCCGGACAACTCCTCGAACAGTTCAGCGTCGCGTCCGCCTTCGCCGACGTACCGGTGCAGGCAGGTGCGGGCCAGCGTGGTGTATGTGACCGGGCGGCCGCGATAGACGACCGGGCCCTCTGGGTCGAGCCAGCGCAACAGGTGAAGCAGCTTGTGGTCGTGGGGAAGGACGGGATTGCTCAGATCACGGTCGATGAGGACGATCCGGCCCTCGACATCGTCGATCCGGGGGTCGTTGAACTGCCGTAGCCAGGACCGGAGTGCATCCCAGCCTTCGCTGGGATACGAGTTCGTGCCCATGCGTCGGAAGAACCGGTCGGCGGCGGTCGTCCAGTGCTTGCGGATCGTCGCCGCCAGATCCTTCTTGGTGGCGTGCGAGGTTCCGGCGAGGATCAGAGCGCGGGAGACATAGGCGTCTTCGGCCGTGGGCCGGGGCGGCGCCACCGGAGCGGGCGGGGCGGCGTCAGGGGCGGTCGCGGTCGCGGCGGGGTTGCGGCCGAGCGCGATGTGCCGCGCGGTGCCGTGGAACAGCTGGCCCGGAATCGGCACGCCCTGACGGCGGGCGTTGCTTCGCAGCTCGTCGCCGATGGCGCCGAAGGAGAGCAGCGGGCCGGCGCCTGGGATGCCGTGCCTCAACAGGTGGATGAGCGCGCCGCTGAACGTCGTGTGCCTCTTGCCCGGAGGAGCCAGCGCCTTCTCGTTCCCAGTGGTCGAGGTCAGCAGGCAGCTGCCCTCGATGTCCAGCTCCTGCGTGATGCCGCTCATACTCTGGATGGCCCGCCCGCTGAAGCAGCTGTCCACGATCACGATCTTGTTCTTCGCGCGGGAGGAGTTCACGATCTCGCGCAACAGGTCGTAGTCGAACCCGCTGACCTGCTGGTTGGCGGTCTGCGTCTGCGGAAGGGCGAGGTGCAGGCCGTTACCGAACAGCTTGCGCAGGCCGTGGCCCGCGAAATAGATGAGCAGGGTGTCGGTGGCCTCGCCGGCCTGGTGCTTCAGCGCGTCGTAGAGCTGGATCACGCCCGGCGGATCGAGCATCGTGGTGCAGCGCCCGGCGTCGAAAGCGCCCGGCGCGGAGGTCAGGGCGGCGTGCAGGTCCTCCAGGTTGTGGGCGACTGCCGGCAGATCGGGCAGTTCGTCCGATACGTAGGAGGCGGTGCCGAACAGGAACGCCCGGGAGCGCTCCCGTTCAGGCAGCCGGATCATCGTCGCCGCGGAGATGCTCGAGGATGTCCCTGGCCATGCGGGCGAGCTCCGCGGGATCCTCGTGCTGGATCTCGCACTGCCCGCCGGGCATGCGGATCGTGACGCCTGCTGCGGGGGCGCTTGTCCGGTTCGAGCGGTAGGTCAGCCATGCACCGATCGACATCACCAGGGTGTTGATGCCGGCGAGTCCCAACTCCGCCACTTGGATGGCGATCTCCACCCCAGAACCCATGGTGCCTTCGGCGGCGGGCGGGCTCTCCCACCGCATCCGGCCGCGCAGGTCACCCTCGGCGCTCAGCCACTCCCACAGATCCTCCAGCGCGTCGTCTCCCGAGACGTCGATCCGTACGGACATGCGGCCCCCAGCGCGTATGTCAGTGGTGCGAGGTGCTTATTCCAGTAAAGGGGTGATGGCGTGTCAAGTGAGCATCTTGCGAAGCTGGTTCGGAAGCTCCCGCACCACTCCGAGGGGCGCCGCGGACGCCTGCGGCGCCCCGGTGTTCTGTGAGCTGGGTGCGTCCAGACCGTGCGGCGCGCGCCCGCGTCCGGAGCGGAAGGCGAGTGCCGCGCGGCCGACGGCGAACGGGCCCGGGCGGAGATCAGGTCAGCCGTCCCAGTCCACCCGCACGTCAGCGACTGCGTCCCCGACGCCCGCACCGCCCTGTCGTGCCCGGCCAGAACCTCGCCTGGGAGTACGCCCACATGGCACCCGCCGCCACCTGGGACGCGGCTAACCCGTAAGTGGCACCGGCCCGGGAGTTCAGCGTGCGGTCGACTACCTCCCGCGTGCCCGCCCGGGCCGGCGGACTCGGTCACGTACGGGACGTGGTGCGGGCGTGCCACGGCCCGACGGACGGGGCCCGGCCCTCCGACCACGCGGCGGTCATGGCTGACCTGGCGGAGCCGGACGGGGGCGTCAGTCGGCAGCCCGCCCCAGGAAGATCGGGTTCGTGAACGCCGCCAGCGGCCCGGGGACCGGCCCCGCAGCCGCTTCATGTCGTACCTCGGCCCGTACGTACGCCGCGTACGACGGCGTCGTACGCCACTCCACGACCCCCGCACCCGCCACCGGCAGCGGCGCGCTCGTGTGCAGCACGCCCTGGTCGGTGACGAAACGGACCGTGCAGCGCGGGGCGCCCGTGACCTCCAGGCGGACGGTGACCGGGGTGTCGCGGCCGACGGCGAGCCGCCCGCCGATGCCCGCGTGTTCGCCGCGCCCCCCGGACGCCCGGAACGACAGCGCGAGCCTGGCGGACCCGGCGATGTACGACCGTCCCGCCCGGATGCCCTCCTGGATCGCCTGACGGGTCAGGTCGTCGGCCAGGACGACCGTCTGAGGGCCCCCGACCGCGTCCGGGTCGCGGTGGGCGTCGCTGCTGCCCATCGCCGGGATCCAGTCGCGTTCGCCCCGCACGGACGCCACGAGCATGCTGTCCCAGTCGGCCAGCGCCACCTCGTCGTCGGGCGTGTAGGGGCCGTTCCACACCTCCACCGCGTCCGCCTCGTTGAAGCCGAACTTCCAGTTGCAGCCGACGCAGGTCGCGTGCGGATGGGCCGGCACGACCAGGCCGCCGGCGCGGCGGATCTGGCGGGCGAACCGGCCGAAGCGGTTGTCGCGGGCACGGTAGCGCCAGTCGACGAAGGTTCCCGGGTCGGTGCCGAGCGCCACCACGTGCCCGTTCCGCGTGGTGATCTCCTCACCCAGCATGACCAGCAGATCGTCCCCGGCCACGTCCGCCCAGTGCGCGTGCGCCGAATGCGTGTTGTGCTCGGAGGAGTTGATGAAGTCCAGCCCCGCCGCCCGCGCCAGCGCCCCGATCTCGGCGGGGGTGCGGCGGCCGTCGGAGTGCCAGGAGTGCAGATGGCAGTCACCCCGGTACCAGGCACGCCCCCGGCCCTTCGCCCGCTCCGGCGGATACACCGGCTCCTGGGCCTCGCCCGGCTCCCCGTACGTCAGCGTGATCGTGACCTCGTACGACAGGCCCTGCGGGGCGACCGTGTACGGGCCGAGCGCGATGTGCCAGGTGCCCTCGCGCACCGGGCCCGGGAGATAGCCGGGCGTCGCGTCGTCGGCGCGGAGGAAGAACTCGGTGCGCGCGCCGCCCGACCAGCCCCTGAAGCCCCGGCCGCCGAGCTCGGTGCCGCGGTCGTCGAAGACGCCGATGTCGAGGGCGTTGCCCATGGTGCCGGCCGGGACGGACGGCCGGTCGTAGGTGTAGGCGACCTTGATCTCCCGGACCCCGGCCGGGACCTCGACGGGCACGTACACGAAGTCGGGGGAGCCGGGCGGCAGGGTGCCCCGTACCGTTCTGGTCTCCTGGTCTCCGTCGGCCGCTGAAGCGAAGCTCACGCTTCCCAACGTAAGCGCGGCGGCCGCTCCCGTCACGAACAGAGCGCGCCGGCCGAGCCCGCCGTGTGTGTCTTCGCACATGCTGCTGCTCCCAAGGTGTCGTCGGTGACAAGGCATGGGTGGTGCAGGGGTGGTGCGTGCAACGGTCGTATTCAGCCGTGAACCGGCGTGCAAGGGAAGAGGGCCCGGCGGCGGGCGGCAGCGGAACAGGCCGTGCGGGCCGAGGACTTCAGGCGGTGAGGCCGGCGTCGCGGGCCAGCAGGGCCGCCTGCACCCGGTTGGTGACCTCCAGCGCGGTGAGGATGCGGCTGACGTGGGCTTTGACGGTGCTCTCGCGCATGCCGAGCCGGGCGGCGATGTCGGCGTTGGTCTCCCCCTGGGCGAGCAGGGCCAGCACGTCGCGTTCCCGGGGCGTGAGCCGTTCGAGCCCGGCCCGGGCGGCGGTCGCCTGCGGCCCGCCCGACCGGTGGTAGCGGTCGATGAGGCGGCGGGCGGCGCTGGGGTGGAGCATCGCCGAGCCGGCGGCGACGAGGTGGACGGCGCGCAGGATCTCGGCCGGTTCGGTGTCCTTCAGTAGGAAGCCGTCGGCCCCGGCCGCGAGGGCGTCGTAGACGTACTCGTCGAGATCGAAGGTCGTCAGCGTGATCACCCTCGGCGGGTGGGGCAGGGCGCGCAGGCGGGCGGTGGCCGTGATGCCGTCCATGCGGGGCATGCGTACGTCGACGAGGGCGACGTCGACGCGGTGCGCGGTGGCCTGCTCGACGGCGTGCAGCCCGTCGGACGCCTGGGCGACCACCTCGATGCCCGGGTCCCCGTCGAGGAGGTCGGCCAGGCCCAGGCGGACCAAGGCGTCGTCGTCGGCGATCAGGACGCGGATCATGCGGGGGTGCCGTTCTGCTCGGGGGACTTGGTGGACTCGGCGGGGGCGGGGTGGGGGATACGGGCGGCCAGCCGCCAGCTGCCGGCCCCGCTCGGTCCGGCATACAGGTCGCCCCCGAGGGCGGTGACCCGCTCGCGCAGCCCGACCAGCCCGAAACCGGAGGCCACGGCGTGCGCGGCCGGGTTGCCGGGGGCGTTGGTGACCTCGACGGTGGTGGCGGGCGGCCGGTAGGCGACGCGGACGCGCACCGGGGCGCCTCCGGCGTGCTTGCGGGCGTTGGTCAGCGCTTCCTGCACGAGACGGTAGACGGCCAGCCGGTGAGCGGTGGGAGCCTCCTCGGGCGGCCCGTCCCTCTCCAACTCGGCCTGCTGCCCCGCTGCCCGCGCCTGCTCGACCAGCTCGTCCACATCGCGCAGGACGGGGACGGGAGCGGCTTCGACGGGCTCGGCCCCGGGACCGCGCAGGGCTCCGAGGACGTCGCGGAGATCGGCCAGGGCCTGGGTGGAGGCGGTACGCAGCAGGGTCAGGCGTTCCACGACCGGCTCGGGCAGCGGCTCGCTCCGGGTCGTCAGGACACCCGTGTGCAGGGCGATCAGGCTCAGACGGTGTGCCAGTACGTCGTGCATCTCCGCGGCGATCCGGGACCGCTCGGCGGCCCGGGCGGCCTCCTCGCGCAACGCCCGCTCGATCCGCAGATGCTCGACCTGGTCGCCCAGCGCCCGCAGCAGCCGGCGCCGGTTGCCCACCCACAGCCCGCCCACCAGGGGCAGCAGCACGAACAGGGTGGCGCCGTACCGCTGCGGGGTCCACAGTGAGATCGCCGGAGGGGCGAGCAGGTTGGCGACCAGCGCGGTCGCGGCACAGGCCAGCGCCGCCCAGGCACGCCGCCGCGACGCCAGGTCGAACAGCGCGACGAGCAGCAGCACCAGCAGGGGCCACCCCCACAGCCCGGTCGCCAGGGTGGTGAGCCCGGCCGCGGCGTACCAAGGCAGCCGCCGCACCAGCAGGGCCGCCCCGCACAGCACCGCCCCGACGGTGGCCGGGATCAGATACCGGCCGCCGGCGCTGGTGGCGCTGTTCAGCACGGCGAGGGTGGTCAGCAGCAGGACCAGGCACCAGCGCCCGAGGACGCCCCACCGGAATCCTTCTCTCCGTTTCACTCTCCGGATCCTAGGCGGGCACGGTCCGCCCGCCGTCCGACCTCAGTACCCCCTCCACCCCCTACTTTCGTAGGGGAAGACGGCCGCACAACGCATGATCTCCGGGCGCGGCCCGGTTCCTAGCGTCACAACCATGGCTCTACGAACCATGGACTGGACGTTCCTCACCGAAGCCGCCCGCGATCCGCGCACCACCGGCGCCGTCGCCCCCAGCGGCAAAGCCCTCGCCCGTGCGCTGACCGACCCGGTGCGCGCCCTGGCCCCAGGGCCGCTGACCGTACTGGAGGCGGGCGCCGGGACCGGCGCGGTCACCCGCGCCCTGATACCCCAACTGCACCCGGGCAGCCGCCTGGACGTCGTCGAGGCCAACCCGCGCTTCGCCGACCGGCTGCGCCGGCTCGTGGACACCCACCCGCACCTGGCCGGCGAGCCCGAGCGGGTCCGCGTCCACCGCTCCTACGTCGAGGACCTCCCCGGCGAACAGCGCTACGACGTGATCGTCTCCGGTCTGCCCCTGACCAACTTCACGCCTGACGGCGTCGAAGCGATCATGGCCCGCTACCTGGAGTTGCTGCACCCCGGCGGCACCCTGACCTACTTCGCCTACCTGGGCACCCGGCACGCCCGCACCCTGCTGTCCTCCCGCGCGGACACCCGCAGGCACCGTGCCGTCGAGGAGGTCATGGCCGCTTACCAGCGCCGGTACGCCACCGGCCGCTGGTCGGTGTGGGCGAACCTTCCACCGGCCCGGGTCTGGCAGTTGCGGCGCCCGGAGCCGCCGGACCAGGGCCCGCGTCCGCGCCGGCCGGAGCGTGCCGCGACCGGAACCGGCCGGTGACCGTCCCGTCGGACCTCCTCGGCCAGCTCCCCGCCACCGCCGCCTACGCGGTGCTGGCAGCGGCGGTCCTGGCCGAGTCCGTCCTGCTGGTCGGCACCTTCGTCCCCAGCCTCGGCCTGTTGCTGGCGGCCGGGGCCCTGTCCCGCACCGGACCCCTGAGCCTGCCCCTGGTCGTCTCTGCCGCCGCCGGCGCGGCGGTGGCCGGTGACTTCCTCGCCCACCGCACCGGAACCCTGCTCGGCGACCGCCTGCGCACGGGGAGCCTGGGCAGCCGTATCCCGGCCACCGCCTGGCGGCAGGCCGAGGCCCAGATGGACCGCCGCGGCGGCCGGGCCGTCTTCCTGGCCCGCTTCCTCCCGGTGGCCCGCACCCTCACCCCGCACCTCGCGGGCGCCACCCGTCTGCCTTACCACCGCATCGCGCCCCACAGCACGGCCGCCGCCCTCCTGTGGGCCACCGCGGAGGCCGGAACCGGCTATGCGGCACTGGCCACGGTCATATGAATGCCGACCGGTCGGTATGGACACCCGAGTGCCCCTCGGGTAGAGATACGTCATGCGCATCGCCGTAACGATCTTCCTCACCGACGAGACGATCACCCCCACCCGGCTCGCCCGGGAGCTGGAGGACCGTGGTTTCGCCGGGCTGTACCTGCCCGAGCACACGCACATCCCCGTCGAGCGGACCACCCCGTACCCGGCGGGCGGCGAGCTGCCGCGCGAGTACGGCCGCACCCTCGACGCGTTCGTGGCGCTCGGCCAGGCCGCCGCCGTCACCGAGCGGCTCGGTCTCGGCACGGGCATCACGCTCGTCGCCCAGCACGACCCGATCGCCCTGGCCAAGCAGATCGCCACCCTCGACCACCTCTCCGGCGGCCGGTTCACGCTCGGGCTCGGTTTCGGCTGGAACGTCGAGGAGGCCGCCGACCACGGCGTACGGTGGCGCACCCGGCGCGAGCTGGTCCGGGACCGGATGGCGCTGATGCGGGCGCTGTGGTCGGAGGAACCGACCGCGTACGAGGGCGGGTTCGGCAGCGTCCGGGCCAGTCACGCGCACCCCAAGCCCGTGCGGAAGCCGCGCGGCCCGGTCGTGGGCCCGCGCACGCTCGTCGGCGGGGCCGCCGGGCCCAAGCTGTTCACCCACATCTCGGAGTACGCCGACGGCTGGCTGCCCATCGGCGGCCGCGGCCTGTCCGAATCCCTGCCCCGGCTGCGCACGGCCTGGACCGAAGCGGGCCGTGACCCCGATGCCCTCCAGGTCGTCCCGTACGCCGTCCACCCGACCCCGGGCAAGCTCGCCCACTACGCCGACCTCGGCATCGAGGAGGTCGTGGTGCAACTGCCTCCGGCGGGGGAGGCGGAGGCCCTGAAGGCGCTCGACGCGCTCCAGGGGCACCTGTGAGCCGCGCGAGGGCCGGCTGACCGGGAAGCCCTGTGCCGCCGTCGACGGGCGGCGCTGTGGTCCGTCGGCCGGGGTGCCCGGGACGCCTGAACGCAGCCCTGGAACGATCAGTAAGCTGCGGGCGAAGAACCGGGTCGGGTGAGCACCGGTGCGCGACTGACCATCGCGGCCGACAGGTGTGACCCACCCGGCTCCGGATCGCCCACGGGGGAGCGTCATGAGGATTGCCTGGCTGGTCTGGCTCGCGCGTCACTTCGAGGAGTACGGCTACAGCCAAGGGCTGTTGCGCGCCGCGATCGGCACATCGGCGGTGCTCGTGACCGCCGCGCTGGTCTGGTTCGCCCTGCACCGCAACAGGCCGGCCGCCGTCGTCGCCGCGGGACTCACATCCGCCCTGGGTATCGGGTGGCTGGCCTTCCACTGACGGGGCTCACCCGTGTTGATCAGCGCGATCGTATGCTCGAAGGATGACGACTTCCGCGACCTCCGGAACCGGCCCCACCGAGAACTCCATGCGTCGCGCCCTGAAACGGGCCAGGGACGGTGTCTCGCTCGACGTCGCCGAGGCGGCGGTGCTGCTCCAGGCCAGGGGCGAGCATCTCAAGGACCTGTCGGCCTCGGCCGCCCGGGTGCGGGACGCGGGCCTCGAGGCGGCCGGGCGGCCCGGCGTCATCACGTACTCCAAGAGCGTCTTCATCCCGCTGACCCGGCTGTGCCGGGACAAGTGCCACTACTGCACCTTCGTCACCGTCCCCGGCAAGCTGCGCCGCGACGGGCCACGGGATGTTCATGTCGCCGGACGAGGTGCTGGACATCGCCCGCAAGGGCGCCGCCCTCGGCTGCAAGGAAGCCCTCATCACCCTCGGCGACAAGCCCGAGGACCGCTGGCCGGAGGCGCGCGAGTGGCTCGACGCGCACGGCTACGACGACACCCTCGCGTACGTACGGGCCATCTCCATCCGCATCCTGGAGGAGACGGGCCTGCTGCCCCACCTGAACCCGGGCGTCATGAGCTGGACCGACTTCCAGCGCCTGAAGCCGGTGGCGCCCAGCATGGGCATGATGCTGGAGACGACCGCGACCCGGCTCTGGTCCGAGCCGGGCGGCCCCCACCACGGCTCTCCCGACAAGGAGCCCGCCGTGCGGCTGCGGGTGCTGGAGGACGCCGGGCGTTCCTCCGTCCCCTTCACCTCCGGCGTCCTCATAGGCATCGGGGAGACCTACGAGGAGCGCGCCGAGTCGCTGTTCGCGCTGCGGAAGGTGACCCGGGCCTACCACGGCGTCCAGGAGCTGATCATCCAGAACTTCCGCGCCAAGCCGGACACCGCGATGCGCGGCATGCCGGACGCGGAACTGGACGAGCTGGTCGCCACGGTGGCCGTCGCCCGGCTCCTCATGGGCCCGTCGGGCTGCATCCAGGCCCCGCCCAACCTCGTCGACGACGAGTACGAGCGGCTGATCGGCGCCGGCATCGACGACTGGGGCGGGGTCTCCCCGCTGACCATCGACCACGTCAACCCCGAGCGCCCCTGGCCGCAGATCGAGCAGCTCGCCGAGAAGTCCCGGGCGGCCGGCTTCGAACTGCGCGAACGTCTCTGCGTCTACCCGGAGTTCGTGCGGCGCGGCGAGCCCTGGCTGGACCCGCGGCTGCGCCCGCACGTGGCGGCGCTGGCCGACCCGGAGACCGGCCTGGCGCGCTCCGAGGCGCTGCCCCAGGGCCTGCCGTGGCAGGAGCCGGAGGAGGTGTTCATGGCCTCCGGCCGCACCGACCTGCACACCTCCATCGACACCGAGGGCCGCACCTCGGACCGCCGGGACGACTTCGACGAGGTGTACGGCGACTGGGGCGCCCTGCGCGAGGCCGCCGCCCCGGGCATGGTCACCGCAGCGCATCGACACCGACGTACGCGAGGCCCTGCGCACGGCCGCCGACGACCCCACGAAGCTCACCGACGACGAGGCGCTGGCCCTGCTGCACGCGGACGGCCCGGCGCTGGACGCCCTCGCGCGCGATCGCCGACGACGTGCGCAAGTCGGCGGTCGGAGACGACGTCACCTACATCGTCACCCGCAACATCAACTTCACCAACGTCTGCTACACCGGCTGCCGCTTCTGCGCCTTCGCCCAGCGCCGCACGGACGCCGACGCCTACACCCTCTCCCTGGACCAGGTCGCCGACCGGGCCGCAGCAGGCCTGGGACGTGGGCGCGGTGGAGGTCTGCATGCAGGGCGGCATCCACCCGGACCTGCCCGGCACGGCGTACTTCGACATCGCGAGGGCGGTGAAGGAACGCGTCCCGGGCATGCACGTGCACGCCTTCTCGCCGATGGAGGTCGTCAACGGCGCGAGCCGCACCGGCATGTCCGATCCGCGAGTGGCTGACCGCCGCCAAGGAGGCGGGCCTGGACACCATCCCGGGCACGGCCGCGGAGATCCTCGACGACGAGGTCCGCTGGATCCTGACCAAGGGCAAGCTGCCCGCGGCCGACTGGATCGAGGTCGTCGAGCACGGCCCACGAGCTGGGCATCCGCTCGTCCTCGACGATGATGTACGGCCATGTCGACCAGCCCCGCCACTGGCTCGGGCACCTGCGCACCCTCGCCGGCATCCAGCAGCGCACGGGCGGCTTCACCGAGTTCGTGACGCTGCCGTTCGTGCACACCAACGCGCCGGTGTACCTGGCGGGGATCGCCCGCCCGGGCCCGACCATGCGGGACAACCGCGCGGTCACGGCCATGGCCCGGCTGCTCCTGCACCCGCACATCCCCAACATCCAGACCAGCTGGGTGAAGCTGGGCACCGAGGGCGCGGCGGAGATGCTCCGCTCCGGCGCGAACGACCTCGGCGGCACGCTCATGGAGGAGACGATCTCCCGGATGGCGGGCTCGTCGTACGGCTCGTACAAGTCGGTCAAGGACCTCATCGCGGTCGCGGACGCGGCGGGCCGCCCGGCGAAGCCCCGGACCACCCTGTACGGGGAGGTCCCGCAGGAGCGGCAGCGGGCGGCACAGGCCTCGGACGGGCATCTGCCGGAGCTGCTGCCGGTACTGGACTGACGGTTCAGTGGCCCCCGGCGTCCGCGGGCTGATGCGCCGTCAAGGCGCGGTCGGCCGTGGCGCCGGGGTCCGCCGGGGGCTGGGCGGCCGTGCCCCGGCCCAGCCAGAGCAGCAGCAGGCCGAGGGAGCAGGCGATCGCCGGCCAGTAGATGTAGCGGTAGTCCGTCGCGGGCATGATCGGCAGATAGCCGAGGATGTAGGCCGCCGAGCTGATGCCCAGCGCCCGGACCGGCATCGCGAACATGCCCTTGCCCGGGCGGAGGGCCAGCACCAGCGCGGCGGCGAGCCAGAACCACCCGCGGAACAGCCACCGCACGTCCGTCACCATGCCGCCCACGTAGGTGCCGAGCATGTCCTCAAGACGGGGATGCGCCACCTCGATGCCCAGGTCGTTGCGGGTGATCCCCGCTTTGTACTGGTAGTCGGTCTCGAACAGCAGAGTCGTGAAGAGCCGCAGCCGGTACTGGAGGTACTGCGGCACATGCCCGCTCATCTCGTGCAGCCACAGGGACGTGATCTCGCCCGAGTCACCGCGCAGCCCGTCCGCCGGGCGTGCGTAGCAGGCCCAGTAGGCGTCCGACAGGGCGCCGACGCGGCGGCACTCCTCCGCGGCGGACACGAGCCGGTCCCTGAGGCCGGCTGACACGTCCGCCGACCGGAGTTCGTCCACCCGCAGCACGTGGACCAGGTCGTCGAGCATGATCTGCGCGCCCTGTTTCGTCTGGACGGGCCGGGCGAACAGGGAGATGGCCGCGGCCGGCACGACGAGGGCGGCCACGAGTGCCGCCGTGCACATCACCCACGTACGGCGTCCGGGAGCGCGCCACAGCGCGAGAACCAGCATGACGAAGACGGGGATCGCGGCGAAGAAGGCGTTCTTGCGCACCAGCATGGCGTACGCGAGGAACAGCACGCCCAGCCAGAGCAGCCCCCACCGCACGGCAGGGCGCGTGTGACCCTCCCTCAGCCGCAACCCGGTGAACGCGACCGCGCACGCGGCGAGCAGCGCGAACGCCGCGTGGACGTCCTTCCACACCACCCCGACGAACGTCAGCACGAAGGGAGTCAGCCCGACGCCGAGCACGGCGAGCGAACCGCCGCGGCTCGCGGTCAGCTCCCACACGCACCAGGCCAGCACCCAGAGCGCTCCCCAGAAGAGAACGGACTGCAGGACGAGCATGGAAGCCATCGAGCCGGTCACGGCGATGAGCGCGCGCCACACCAGGCTCAGTACGGGCGGGTGCCAGTCGGTCAGGGGCTTCTTCCCCTCGGCCTGCCGGAGCTGTTCAAGGCTGTCGGGACTCAGGTAGCCGGGGGCGAAGACGAGGATCGTGGCCAGGCAGCAGACCGCGGCGACGGCGGCCAGCCCCCAGACCCAGCGCCGTTCGCCCCGCCACATCCATCCCGTTCGTCCCATATGCCGGATATTAGCGTCTCATCGCACCGCAACGGGTCAGGGGGCGACGAAGACGTAGCGCCGGTAGGCGTAGAAGCGGAACAGGGTCGCCAGCACCCAGCCGAGAATGCGGGCGGTGTTGTCGCTGAGTGCCGAGTCGAGCCCGAGCAGCTGCCGGGAGGCGAAGACCGTCGCCGCGGTGATGGCGAGCCCGACGCCGTTCGCGACGAGGAACAGCGACGAGTTCGCGGGTCACCTTCTCGCCGTGCTGCTCGCGGTAGGTCCAGTAGCGGTTCCCGGCCCAGCTGAAGAGCGCGGCCGCGCCCGTCGCGAGGACGGACGCCTGGACGGGAGCGGCCCGCATCGGCCCGCCCTGCGCGCCGCCGGGCAGGCCGAAGACGAGCAGGTTGTAGCCGCCGTTGTCCACGACGAAGGCCAGGGCCCCGACGACTCCGAACTTGGCGGCCTCACGCCAGACGCCCCTGAGGGTGTCGCGCACGGACCGTGTCAGAGAGGCGATAACCGGCACAAAGCGAGAGTAGCCACACGGCGCGTCCTCGCCTCGTGGACTCGCTCATATCGCATTATTTCCTACTGTATGAGGCATTGGTCCGAGTGAGGAGTGGTCGTGGAACCGACGATCGCGTGTGTCGTGCCGTGTCACAACGAGGAGGCGGCCGTCGGCAAGGTGGTCCGCGACCTGCGGGCGGCCCTGCCCGAGGCCGTCGTCTACGTGTACGACAACGCCTCCACCGACCGCACGGTGGAGATCGCCCGGGAGGCGGGCGCGATCGTCCGGGAGGAGCCCCGCAAGGGCAAGGGCAACGTCATCCGGCGGGCTTTCGCCGACGTCGACGCCGACGCCCTGCTCCTCATCGACGGCGACGACACCTACGACGCCGCACGCGCCCGGGACCTGGTGGACCTGCTCTTCGATGGGCCCTACGACCAGGTCGTGGGCGCCCGCCGGGTGACGGTCGACGGGGCCTACCGGGCGGGACACGCGGCCGGCAACAAGCTGCTCACCGGGGCGGTGCGGTCCCTCTTCGGCAACGACGTGACCGACATGCTCAGCGGCTACCGGGTCTTCTCGCGGCGCTTCGTGAAGTCCTTCCCGGCGCTGGCCCGCGAGTTCGAGACCGAGACCGAGATGACGATCCACGCGCTGCACCTGCGGCTCCCCACGGCGGAGGTCGTCGTGGACTACCGGCTCCGGCCCGCAGGCGGCGAGAGCAAACTGCGCACCTACCGGGACGGCTGGCGCATCCTGCGGGTCATCCTCGACCTGGCGCGGCGCGAGCGCCCCTCGCTCGTCCACACCGTGATCGCGGGCGTGCTGGCCCTGGTCTCGGTCATCCTCGGCATCCCCGTCATCGCCGACTTCATCGAGACGGGCACCGTGCCCCGCGTCCCCACGGCGATCCTCGCCGCCGCGATCATGACCATCGCCGCCCTCGTCCTGCTCGTGGGCTACATCCTCGAGTCGCTCATGCACATGCGCCAGGAGCAGTCCCGGCTCGTGCACCTCTCCTACCCGGCTCCCGTACGCTCGCCGCGCTACCTCGCCCACGGAGCCGGGACCGGCCCCGTCCCGGTACGGAAGACCGCCGGCGGCTCCTGAGGCGTCCTGAAGCCGTCAGGGGGAGCGGCGGGCTCGCAGTACGATGATCGGAACCCCGGTTGTGCGGGGTCCCGTGACTGAGGAGATGCGTGCCCGTGCCTGCCGGACTTCCTTCGTGGGCCTGGGCGACCGGGCTGACCGTGGGAGCGATAGCCGCGGTGACGGTCCTGGCCGTGCAGGCGGACCGGGGCCCGCACCCCACCGCCACGTCGGCCAAGCCGAGCAGCTCGGCGTCGGCGGGTGCGCAGCCCACCCCCACCGCGTCCGTCCCGGCGAGGGTGCCCGACGGCTCCGGCACCGGCCGGCGCATCGTCTACTCCCTCGGCGAGAAGCGGGTGTGGCTGGTCGACGCGAGCGAGGCGAGCCGCCGTACGTTCACCGTGTGGCCGGGCACGGTCAGCCCCGACCCCGGCTCGTACGCGGTGTCGTCGCGCAATGAGGCCACGACCGGCTCGGACGGCGTCCAGATCGAGCACATCATGTACTTCGCCGCGAAGTCCGGCGTCTCCGTCGCCTTCTCCAACGCGGTCGACGGCGCCTCACCGCCGCCCGCCGCCTCCGGCACCCAGACGGGCGGAGTCCGGATGCGGAAGGCGGACGGCACGGCACTGTGGGCGTTCGGCACGGTCGGCACGACCGTGGCCGTGGTCAAGTAGCCGCTGCGGTCAGGCAGCCGGTTCCGTCCGCCCGGACGGCAGGTGGTTGACGATCAGCACGACCCCGCTGAACAGGAAGACCCGGGTCGCCGCGTCCAGCCCGTTCCAGTCCCCGGACTGCCACATCGAGAACCACTCCCCGCCGATCGCGATGAACCCGGCGCCGAACAGCAGCATGACCATCAGCAGCCCGTAGGTGGACAGCGCCGGGCGCGCGCGTCATCGCGGCGGAACCACAGCCAGGTCGCCGAATATGAGGACGAGCGCGGCGATGGTCTCCCAGACGATGATCGCGACGTACGCCGCGTCCTGAAGTCCCTTGCTGGTGACGGCTCTCCACATCAGGTCCTCGTCCTTGAACGTGGTGTCCATGGCCAGCACGTGCCGGACGAACTGCTGGTTGGTGCCGAAGTCGGTGATGTTGCCGAAGGCGACGAGCGGCGATGTAGAGGGCGACGGTCGCGGTGAGCAGGGTGGCGGCAAGAGGGAGTGCGCTGCGTGAGGTGGAGGAGGTGGACATGATGATCATTCTTCCCCGGGGGGCGGGTGTACCCAGGCGTTGAGCCAGAATGACGGCGGAAGCCGAACGGGCGAGGCGAGGGGGACGTACGGATGGCGCAGGCGCGGCCGTCGATGCAGGAGCTGATCCGGCAGCGGCACCGAGCCGGTTTCGTCGGCCGGGCCGCCGAACGGGCCGCGTTCCGCGCCAACTTCGACACCCCACCGCAGGACGAACGCCACCGCTTCCTCTTCCACGTGCACGGCAACGCGGGCGTCGGAAAGACCTTCCTGCTGCGGGAGTTGGAGCAAGTCGCGCGGGAACACGGCGCGCTGACGGCATACGTCGACGACAGCGTGGGAAGCGTGCCGGAGGCGATGGCGGAGATCAGCCGCCAGTTCGCCGCGCAGGGACGGCGCTTGAAGGAGCTGGACCGACTGCTGGCCGCCTATCGTGAGCGCCGGCACGAGGCGGAGCTGGCCGCGCTCGCCGCGCTGGACGCGCAGCCGGAGGAGGCCGGCCCGTCGGCGGGCGGCAGGACGGTGGCACGGGCCGGGGTGGTCGCTGCCGGAATGGTGCCGGGGGTGGGCCCGCTCGCGGGGCGCTGGACACCGACCAACTCGCCCAGGCCGCCGACCGGTTGCGGGCGAGCCTCGGTCGCCCGCTTCCGCAACCACGAGGACCTGCGGCTGGTCCTGGCCCCCGAGCAGGTGCTCACCCCGGTGCTCCTGCGCGAGCTGTCGGAGACCGCGCCGCGCCCGTGGATCGTCCTCTTCTTGGACACGTACGAGCGGACCGGGCCGTTCCTGGACGGCTGGCTGCACGAGATGATGACGACCGACCGGTACGGCGCGCTGCCCGCCACGACCGTCGTGGTGACGGCGGGGCGGCTCCCCTTGGACACGGCCCGCTGGGGCGGCTTCGGCCGACTTCATGACGGACGTCCCGCTGGCCCCCTTCACCGAGCCGGAGGCGCGCGGCCTGCTGGCGGGCAAGGGCGTGACGGCCGAGCCGGTCGTCGAGGGAGGTGCTGCGCCTCACCGGCGGACTGCCCGTGCTGGTCTCGACCCTCGCCGAGTCCCGCCCCGCCGACCCGGACGACGTGGGCGACCCGAGCGCCACGGCCGTGGAACGGTTCCTGAAGTGGGAGCAGGACCCGGTACGACGGGCCGCCGCGCTGGCCTGTGCGCTGCCGAGATGGCTGGACGCGGACGTGTTCCGGGCGGTCGTCGACGGTCCGGACGACGAACTGGACCCGCTCTACGCGTGGTTGCGCGGGATGCCGTTCGTCGGCGACCGCGGCGGGCAACGGCTGCGCTACCACGACGTCGTACGGGCGCCCATGCTGCGCGCGCAGCGGCGACGCTCGCCGCGTGGCTGGGCGGACCGGCAGCGGCGGCTGGCGCGGACTGTTCCGGGACTGGCGGGAGGAGACCGAGCCCGGGTGGGAGGGCGACGACCTGGCGGGACCTGCGCCTGGCCGAGACGTACCACCTGCTGTGCGCGGGGGAGCGGGAGGCGCTGCCCGCCGTGCTGCGGGACTTCGTGGCCGCGGCCGGTGAAGCGGGGGAGACCGTCGCCCGGCACTGCGCGCAGGTACTGGCCGACGCGGGGCGTGACGCCGACGCCGAGGAGGCGGCCCGCTGGGAAGCACCCTCACGGCGGCCCTGGCCGACGGCGGCATCACGGCCGCCCTGGCCGTCCTCCTGCGCCGCGCGGGCTTCGACGACGCGTCCCGGGCCCTGGCCCACGCGGTCCGGGGCAGCGCGCTGCGGCACGGGGGTGCGTACGAGGAGGCTCTCGCCGAGTACGACAGGGCGCTGGCGCTGGACTCCGGCCTGGCACGGGCGTATCGCAGCCGCGCCATGGCCCGGGGCGAACTCGGCGACCACGACGGCGCGTTCGCGGACCTTCACGAGGCTCTGGCCCTGGTGCCCGACGACGCGCGGGGGCACGCCGTACGCGGCGAGTACCTCCGTATCCAGCGCCGCTACGACGAGGCCCTTCATGACCTCGACGAGGCGATCCGGCTGGACCCGGGGATGGATTTCGCGTGGGCGTCGCGGGGTGCGACCCGTTTCAACCGCGGCGAACCCGAAGCGGCGCTGGCGGACCTGACCCAGGCCCTGGAACTCAAGCCGGACTACCCGTGGGCCCTCACCCGCCGGGCCCGGGTGTGGCGTTCCCTCGGCGACCCCGTCCGCCAGATGGCCGACCTCGACCATGCCCTCACCCTCAACCCCGACTGGGCCTGGGGCCGTTGCGAACGCGGCGACGCCCTGCGGGTCGCGGGCCGCGACCGGGAGGCGGTCGCCGACCTGGACTGTGCGCTCGCCCTGGACCCCGCCTACGCCTCGGCGTACGCGAGCCGCGGCGCGTCCCTCGCCCGCCTCGGCCGCCACGCGGAGGCTCTGGACGACCTGAACCGCGCCGCGGAACTCCGACCGGGATACGTCTGGGCGCTGTGCCGCCGGGCCGCGCTCCACGCCGTCATGGGCCGGCAGGAGGAGGCACGGGCAGATGTGGAACGGATCAGCGAACTGGATTCCGGAGCACTGGAACGCCTTTCGGATACCGACCGTGCGGCACTGGGTCCGTTCCTCGGCGGGTGAACATCACCAACTCGACTGGCCCCGAGGGGACTCGGATCGGCCTCGGTTGCAGGGCGGACGCGTAGATCGTTCACCCGGGGGTCCTCGCACACCTGTCCGAGGCGTCGAGTGCTCAGAGCGACGGCCTGTAAGCCTGCCGTGAAGACGCCGTTCCGCCCTCTGAACCCACCGTCCCCGTTCGATTACAGTGCTGAGCTGTCGTACGTATGGACGGTCCCTGGGAGGTCAAGGTGGGTGCGACTGCCGGCGCCGTCTGGGGCCGTACAGAGCAGCAGGACTTCCGCAGCCGGGTGCGCGGGACCCTGCTCGGCGTGGCCGTCGGGGACGCGCTGGGCGCGCCCGTGGACGGGCTCGGGCTCGAGGGATCCAGGGAGGCGCACGGGGCGGAGGGCCTGGTCGACCTGGCTCCCGCCTACGGCAGGCGCGGTGCCGTCACTCACTCACGCAGCTCACCCTGTTCTCCGTGGACGGGCTGATACGGGCCCAGGTGCGACGGGACACCGGCGCCTGGCATCCGCCGACCGATCTGCACCGGGCGTATCTGCGCTGGGCCGCCACCCAGCGGGACTGGGGTCCCGACGAGCGCCGCAAGGACGACGGGTGGCTGGCGCGCGAGGAGTGGCTGTACGCGCGGCGCGACCCCACCCGCGCCCTGCTGCTGGGGCTCGGCGACGAGACCATGGGCACGCCGGAGGCGCCCAAGAACCCCGGCGAGGCCGGGCCCGAGGCCGCCGCCCGGTCCGCCCCGTTCGGGCTGCTCGTGGGATGGGAGCCGCAGCTGGTCGTCGCAGCTCGCCGTGGAGTGCGCGGCGCAGACCCACGGGCACCCCACCGCCTACCTCGCGGCGGGCGCGTACGCCGTGATCGTGCATGCGCTCGCCCTCGGGGAGAGCCTCGACGGTGCCGTGCAGCGGGCCTTCGCGCTGCTGGCCGCCCGGCCGGGGCACCAGCCCGTGTCGGACGCGCTCCAGCACGCGCTGGGCGCCGTGCGGCAGGGGATGCCAGGGCCCGGAGCGCGTGAGCGAGCTGTGCGGGGCCGGTACGGCGGAGAGGCTCGTCGGCCGCCGCCGTGTACTGCGCCCTGGTCGCCGCGGACGTCCGGCACGGGCTGTGTCTCGCCGTGAACCACGACGGCCCTTCCGCCGCCACCGGCGCGCTGACCGGCGGCCTGCTCGGCGCCCTGCACGGGGAAACGGCCCTCCCCCCGGCCTGGCTGGCCGAGCTGGAGGGCCGTCCCACCGTCCTGGAACTGGCCGACGACTTCGCCATGGAGATGACCCAGGGGCCGGCGCTGCACGGGCCCGGGGGGTCGTCGCCGGGGTGGCTCGCCCGCTATCCGCGGGCCTGACACCGGCGTCGGGCGGTTCAGTCCTTGACCGTCGTCCGCACCACGTCGTCCACGGGACCCGCCGGCGTCGGGACCGCGGCCGCCGCCGCTCCGTCCCCGTCGGTGTTGATCCGCTCGATGATCGCCAGCCGCTCCGGGGTGTCCTCCGGCTTGATGTAGCCGATGAGGATGTACAGGACCAGCGACACCGCCAGCGGGATCGACACCTGGTACTGGAGCGGCACCCCGCCCTCGACGTTCCAGTTGATCGGGTAGTTGACCAGCCAGAAGGCGAGCAGGCCCATCGACCAGCTGGCGAGGGCGGCCGTCGGGCCGGAGCGGCGGAACGCGCCGCAGCAGGCCCAGCATCATCGGGATCGCCATCGGGCCCATCAGACCGGCGACCCACTTGATGACGACCGTGATGATGTCCTTGAACGCGGGGGAGTTGACCTGCGTCGCCGCCGCCATGGACAGACCGAGGAAGACGACCGTCGTGATCCGGGCGACCCGCAGGCCCTGGCTCTGGTTCCAGGTCCGCGCCCGGCGCCAGATCACCGGCGCGCAGTCCCGGGTGAACACGGCCGCGATGGCGTTGGCGTCGGAGGAGCACATGGCCATGGTGTGCGAGAAGAAGCCGACGATGACCAGGCCCAGCAGGCCGTGCGGCAGCAGCTGTTCGGTCATCAGGGCGTAGGAGTCGGAGCCGTCCGGTCTTCTGCGACTCGACCAGCAGCGGGGACATCCACATGGGGAAGAACAGCACCAGCGGCCAGACCAGCCAGAGGATCGCCGACAGCCGCGCCGAGCGCTCGGCCTCCTCGGCGTTCGGCCGTGGCCATGTAGCGCTGGGCCTGGTTGAGCATGCCGCCGTTGTACTCGAAGAGCTTGATGAAGAGGAAGGCGAGCAGGAAGACCGTGCCGTACGGCCCGACCAGCGGCTTCTCCGTGGCCCTGGAGCTCGGGCTGAGTCCCAGGCGCCGAAGAAGCCGATGCCCTTGTCGTCGAGCTCGTACGACGACCGCGACGAACATCGCGACGCCGGCCAGCAACTGGATGACGAACTGGCCGAGTTCGGTCAGCGCGTCCGCCCACAGGCCGCCGATCGTGCAGTAGACGGCCGTGATGGCGCCGGTGATGAGGATGCCCTGGTTCAGCGAGATCCCCGTGAAGACCGACAGCAGGGTCGCGATCGCCGCCCACTTCGCGCCCACGTCCACGATCTTCAGCAGCATGCCGGACCAGGCCAGCGCCTGCTGGGTCTTCAGGTCGTAGCGGTTCTTCAGATACTCCAGCGGGGAGGCCACATGGAGCCGTGAGCGCAGCCGGTTGATGCGCGGCGCGAACAGCTTCGACCCGATGGCGATGCCGAGCGCGATGGGGAAGGACCAGGTCACGAAGG
The DNA here is from genome assembly GCA_963798065.1 of uncultured Actinomycetota bacterium. Classification (GTDB taxonomy): domain Bacteria; phylum Actinomycetota; class Actinomycetes; order Streptomycetales; family Streptomycetaceae; genus Streptomyces. The sequence goes on from CAWCSC010000024.1 coordinate 90,780, forward strand.
ACGTGACGCCGTAGGTGTAGGCGATGCCCGCGTAGCCGGTGAACATCACCGCGCTGTAGCCCGGACATGTGGTGGGAGATGCCGGACAGCCACCACGGCATCTTGCCGCCGGCGGTGAAGAAGTCGCTGACGTTGTCCACTCGCTTGTGCGACCAGACGCCGATCGCGACCATCACGCCGAAGTAGCCGATGAGCACGGCCCAGTCGAGACCGTTCATGGGCCCCTTCCCCGGGTTCCGCCCTGTGAACGGCTTGCACCATGGTGGGTACGGTGGCGTGGGCACGACAAGCGCACGTCAGGTCAAGAGACGGTAAAATAGTTCGGCGTGGTGACCTCTGTTCATGTACATGAACGAGTCTGTGAGCGGTCGAAATCGTGCCTCAGCGCATCAGCTCCCCCGCGTTCACCAGCAGCGACTGTCCGGTGATCGCCCGCGCCCGGTCCGAGGCGAGGAACACCGCCGCGTCGGCGACGTCCGCCGTCCGTGGCCAGCTCCGGCAGTGCCATCCGCTCGGTCAGCCGCTCCAGTACCGTCCGCCTCCGGCGCGCCCTCCGTCTGCGCCGTGAACTGGACATACGCCTGCACCGGCGGACCCCACATCCAGCCCGGCAGCACGGTGTTGACCCGGATCCGGTGCGGGCCGAGCTCCCGTGCCAGCGAGTACATCGCGCTGGTCAGGGCGCCCTTCGAGGCCGCGTACGCCGCCTGCCTCACCTGCGAGGGGGCGGCCACCGCCGACTGCGTCCCGATGAACACCACGGATCCGCCGCCGCACTCCTTCAGCGCCGGCAGACAGGCCCGGGTCATCCGCAGCGTGCCCAGCAGGTTCACGTCGATGACCGACTGCCAGGTGGCGAAGTCGGCGTCCTCCAGGCCGCCGAAGTAGGACCGTCCCAGCGCGGCCACATGGACCACCCCGTCGATCCGCGCCGAACCGCTCCCGCGCCAGCGCGGCCAGCGCCTCGCACTGCCCTCGTCGCCGATGTCGGTCGCCCGGTACGCCGTGTGCGCCCCGTCGGGATCGATCTCGGCGGCGCTCTTCGCCAGGTTCGCCTCCGTGCGCGCCCCGAGCACGGCGTTCCCGCCGTCCCGTACGACGGCCGCCGCGACCTGGTGACCGAGCCCGGCGCCGACTCCCGAGACGACGACGGTCTTTCCCGCGAGCAGTGACATCGCAGGTCCTCCCTGACGAGCCGGAGCCCTGACTTGTCCTGGCTCTGGCGCATTATCTGACGGAGCGTCAGAGTATGGGCGTCCGAGGGAGGACGGAAGGCCGGAAGGCAACGGAAGGAAGGGAACGGCATGAGCGAGGACACCCGCAGCGAGGCGTACGCCGAACTGGCCGCCGTCGGCCCGTACGGAGTCCACCCCGGCCACGCCCTGATCACCATGGTCGAACCGCACCCGGGCCACGAGTACGCCTACAACCGCTGGTACGAGGACGACCACTACTACGCCGGCGCGATGGCGATGCCCTGGATGTACGCGGGCCGCCGCTGGGTGGCGACCAGGGACCTCCAGCTCCTGCGCTACCCGGAGAAGTCGGCGATCGCCCAGCCGGTCACCGCCGGCTGCTACCTCTCCACGTACTGGATCACCGCCGGCCGCTACGCCGACCACATGCGCTGGACGGTCGCCATCAACAAGCGCCTCAACCGCGACGCCCGCGTCTACCAGGACCGCACCCACGTCTTCACGGCGTTCCAGGACCACGAGGCCACGGTGTACCGCGACGGCGCGGCGGGCCCGCGCGACTTCCACGCCCTGGACCACCCCTACGCGGGCCTGGTCGTGCAGGTCATCGACGCGGACTCCCCGGAGCAGCGCGCCGAACTGCTGGAGTGGCTGCGCGCCCGCCACCTCCCGAAGCGCCTGGCGGGCTCCCCGACGGCGATGGTGACGATCTTCCGGCCCGACCCCGCTCCCGCTCGACCGCATGTCGTACGTCAAGCAGGTCGAGGGCGTCGACACCCGGCTGACGCTGCTGTGGTTCCTGGAGGCGGACCCGAGGGAGTGCTGGGAGGCCCACTTCACGGGTCTGGACGCGGCGGTGGCGGAGTCGGGCCTGCGGGCAGGGTGGAACTGGTGGCGCCGTTCATCCCGACGGTGCCGGGCACGGACAGGTACGTGGACCAGCTGCGCTGAGAGCCGGCGCGGCGCGGGCGGCGGTCAGCGCAGCTCCTCCGGGCACGGCGTCCCGCGCGGGAACCCGTACGGCGCCGCCAGCCGGTACGTGCCCGGCCTTCGGCGCGAGCAGCATCCGTCCACCGGTCGCCGCAGCGCGTCCTCCTCCGTCTCCGGCAGACAGCCGTTGACGTTGTCGTACGACTTCGGCTCGCCCTCGGGACGGTCCTTGGACGCCTCCGTCTCCTGCGGCGGCGTCGAGCTTCTTGCCCTCGGCGTCGACGATGCTCAGCCACGGCGAGTACGGGATGCGGATGAGGACGCGGCCCGGCTCGCTTCACCCGCATCGTCATCTCGCCCTGCTCGGCCCGCTCCACGACCGCGTTCGGCTCGGCCAGCGGCGCCGGGGTCGGTCACCTTGAACAGCTGCCAGTTGGCGTCGCCCCAGACCTGCTTCAGATACGGCATGCCCGCGCTGCACCAGCTCCCGCTCCCGCTCGCCGCCGTCGCCGTCCGGCTCGTCCTTGGGCAGCACCACGTAGTGCACGGCCCAGCGCTTGCAGCCACTCGTGGTAGTTCGCCGAGTTGAGGGTGTCGTCGTAGAAGAGCGGGTTGCGCTCCATGTCGGCCTGGCGGTTCCAGCCGCGGGCCAGGTTGACGTACGGCGCCAGCGCGGAGGCCTCGCGGTGGGAGCGGGCGGGGACGACCTCCACCCGGCCCTTCTCGGCGCCGACCTCCTGCAGCTCGTTGACCAGCGGCGCCAGCTCGCGCGCCCAGGACGCCGCCGGGGCCGTGTGGACGATGTCGTCGACCGTCTTGAAGCCGATCCACCGGCGAAGCCGACGAGCGCCAGCACGACGGCGTACCACTTGCGCGAGCGCGGCACCGTGAACGGCAGCGCGGCCACCAGCGCCACCCCGGCGAACAGCATCGCCAGCCGCGTGATGTTGGAGCCGATCTGCGAGCTGATCACCCACACCAGCACGACCGCCAGGCCGTAGACCGCCGGCACGTGAGCCGGACCGTCTTCCACTCCTGCGGGACGAGCACGAAGGCGAGGACCGCGAACAGCAGCGGCAGGAGCACCGAGCCGATCATCATCGGCTGCGTGCCGGAGAACGGGAACAGCCACGCCGACACCGCCACGACCGCGCGTCGGCGCCAGTCCCAGCGCCCACGCGCCCGGCCGCCGCTTCTGCAGGAACAGCGCGACCGCCACCAGACCCACGAACAGACCCGCGACCGGCGACGCCATGGTGGCCAGCGCGGCCAGCGGCGCCGCGCACAGCGCCTTGCGCCCAGCGCTTGTACCGCCAGCGGTACGGCCAGCAGAACACGACGGCGACCGCGCCGAGCGCGAACATCATGCCCAGACCGAACGTCACCCGCCCGGACACCGCGTTGCAGAACAGCCCGAACACGCCCGCCAGCGACGCCCACAGCGGGATTGCGCACCGACGCGGCTGCGCAGCAGGAGCAGCGTCAGCAGCCCGGCCGACACCGTCCCCGCGATCATCATCGTCGTCCGCACGCCGAGCACCGACATCAGATACGGCGACACCACGCTGTACGACACCGGGTGCATCCCGCCGTACCAGGCGAGGTTGTACGCCGAGTCCGGGTGCCGGCCGACGAACTCGGCCCACGCGTCCTGCGCGGCGAGGTCGCCGCCGCTGTTCGCGAACGTGAAGAACCAGACGACGTGGAGCACTCCGGCCAGGCCGGTGACGGACAGCACCGGGTGGCGCAGCATGCGCTCACGCAGCGTCAGTACGGCGGTCCGCAGCCGGGTGTCGCGCTCACGGCCGGTCTGCCGTCAGCTTCCCGCGCGTCGTGCTCCCTGCGCGCGCGGGCAGGCGTATTCGCGGGCCGGATCCCGGGCCCGGATCGGCGTCTTCGGCGCGTGTCGGCTCCGCAGTGGCCACTGAAAGGCACTCCCCGTGTCCCGTCTTCTGTTCTCCGCTTCTGTTTCCCGGCGCGTGCCGTTCACCCTCGGTTCCCAGCCGGCCGCCGCGGACGGCGACCTGCCCCGATTCGTGACGCTAGCACGCACCCCGCCGGGCGGGGCCCGGACGGGCGCGCTGTCGGCGGGGTGCGGTGGTGCTGGTCGGGCGACCCGGCTCAGCCGATGCGGGTCAGCTTGTCCGTGAAGCCCGGCTCGGCGAGGTCGTCCTGGAGGGCGACCGGTACCTTGACCGCGCCGCTGGTGCCGTCACCGACGGTGAGCGTGCCCACCTTCGTGCCGGCCTTCGCCGTGTGCGGCAGCTCGTCCGGGGCGAACGTCAGCTTCACCGTCAGGCCCGCCCAGCCGACCGCCGTGACGTCCTCGGTGGCGACGACCGGCGTACGGCCGCCGAGACCGTCGTCGACGTACCCGACGACGTCGCCCTTCTTCAGGATCGTCGCCGACTCCAGCGCGCCCTGAGCGGCCCGGATCAGCTGGTCGCCGCTCGTAGAGCGCGGCGCCGAGGATGGTGTTGTCCGGGCCGCCGGCGGGCTGGCGCACCACGGCGCCGATGACGGTGCGGGTCTCGCCGTCGACATCCTTCTTCGCCGCGAAGACGAGGTTGCCGAGCGCCGAGGTGGTGGTGCCGGTCTTGATGCCGACGACGTTGTTGTAGCCGACCAGGCGGTTCCAGTTGTCGTGCTTGACGCCCTTGTAGTCGACGTACGACATCATCGCCGCGACCTCGCGGAAGGCGGGCTGCTGCATCGCGGCCTTGGCCAGCTTCACCTGGTCCACGGCCGTGCTGACGGTGGTGTTGTTCAGGCCCGAAGGGTCGGTGTACGTCGTGTTCTTCATGCCGAGGTCCTTGGCGGCGTCGTTCATCTTCTGCCACGAACGCCTTCTCGGACCCCGCGTCCCAGCGGGCGAGGAGGCGCGCCACGTTGTTCGCGGACGCGATCAGGATGCTCTCCAGAGCCTCCCGCTGGGTGATCTTGTCGCCCTTCGTCACGTCGACGGTGGACTCCTGGCCGGCGTTCGGACTGGTCCTCGGCGGCCTGGTCGATCTCGATCTTCGGGCCCTCGGTGCGCCGCTCTTGAGCGGGTGATCGCGCAGGATCACATACGCGGTCATGACCTTGGCGACACTCGCGATCGGCACGGGCTTCTGCTCGCCGGAGGACCCGAACGTGCCGATGCCCTGCACGTCCAGCGCGGCCTGGCCCTCGGCGGGCCAGGGGATGTCGACCTTGCCGCCCTCGAAGGTGTAGTCGTCCTCGGCGGTGAGCTGGAGCGTGGGCGTCGGCAGCGGGCGCACGCTCTGCACGACCGCGAAGACGACCACGAGCAGCAGCGCCAGCGGCGTCCAGATCTTCACCCGCCGTACGGCCGTCCGCAGCGGGTGTGTCCGGGGGCGGCGGGGTGTTCGTCAGCTCGGCCAGCAGGTCGAGCGGCGGCCTGGGCGGCAGCGGCTGCTGCGTGGTCCGCTCGGGGCTGACGGTGGGGACGGGGGCGGTGGCGTCGGCGGGGGCGGTCGGCTTCCGCGTCGACGGGTCGTCCAGGTGCTTGAGCGCGACGAACCTGCTGGTCCGCTCGGCGTCCTTCTCGGGCGCGCCCTTGGTACCGCCCCCGAGCTTCAGCATGGTGGTCGGCTGATCGACCGGAGGCCGCACGGCCTTGAAGACGGCGGTGGGCTGGTCGACGGGGCTGTCGTCGTCGCCGTCGTCGCCGTCGTCGTCCGACTTCGGCGTCTTGTCCGAGCCGGCGGCTTCGCCGGACTCGGAGGCCTCGTCGGTGCCTTCGGCGTCGGTGGTGTCGTCCGTGTCCGCGTCCGCGTCGGCCTTCGGCGCGGGCTCTGCGATGCCGGAGACACGAGGGTCGGTGGGCTTGGCGGCCCTGTCGTCGGAGGCGCGCGGGTCGGTGGGCTTGGCGGCCTCGTATTCGGTGTCCGCCTCGCTGTCGGCTTCCGTGGTGCTGCTCGCGCCACTGGCTTGGTGTCGGCCTTGCCGGTTTTCGGCCCGGCGTCGGACGTGGCGGTGCCGGTGTCGGTTTCCGCCTCGGAGGTGCCGGCGTCGGTGCTGCCGGCGGTGGCGGAAGCGGCTTCCGTGGTGCTGCTCGCGCCACTGGCCGTGGTGTCGGCCTTGTCGGTTTTCGGCCCGGCGTCGGACGTGGCGGTGCCGGTGTCGGTTTCCGCCTCGGAGGTGCCGGCGTCGCGCTGTCGGCGGTGGCGGAAGCGGCTTCCGTGGTGCTGCTCGCGCCACTGGCCTTGGTGTCGGCCTTGCCGGTTTTCGGCCCGGCGTCGGACGTGGCGGTGCCGGTCTCGCTGTCGGCGTCGGTTTCCGCCTCGGAGCCGCCCGCGTCCGCGCTGCCGGCGGTGGCGGAACGGTCCGCCTCGGGCTCGTCCTCGTCCTGGCTCGCCTCGGCGTCCTCCGACGCCGCCACTACGGCCTCGCGGCCGCCCGGGGCGTTTGTGGGCTCATCCGGGCGCTCGGCCGCCTCCTGGCCGTCCCGGGCGTCCGTGTCGGACTCCGTGGACTCGTCCGGGCTCTCGGCAGCGCCTGGGGCATCCTGGGCTCGCTCGTCGGCCTCCGCGGGCTCGTCCGCGCCCTTGGCCTCCTGGCTGTTCCGGGGTTGCGTGTCGGGCTCCGTGGCCCCGGTGCCCGACCCGGGCTCCTGGCTGTCCGTGTCGGCCTTCGTGGACTCGTCCGGGCTCTCGGCAGCCTGGGGGTCGTCCGTGGAGTCCTTGTCGGCGCGCTCGGCGCTCTCGGCGTCCACGGCGTCCCCGGCGTCCTCGTCCCGGCCCTCGGCGGCGGGCTCCTTGTCCCCGTCCGCCGACGCGACCCACGCGGCCACCGCGTCCCGCAGCCGCCCGTCACTGCCGGCGGTGCGTCGCCCCGCTTGCCGGAGCCGGACTCTTCGTCGGAACTGTCGGCCTCGGCTTCCTCGGTGGAGCCCGAAGTCCCACTCGCGCCCGAAGACCCGCCGGCGCCCTTCGCAGGCACCTCCGCGGGCTCCTGGGGCTCTTCTTCCGCCGTGCCCGCGTCGCTCTCGCCCTGCTCGGCGTCAGACGCCGCGTCCGCGTCTCCTTGGTCTCCGGGGCCTCGGCCACCGGTCCGTCGGCTCCTCGGCGTGCGTACGAGGACACGCGGTCGCCGTATCGACGCCGCCGCGTGCCGAGGACTTCTCCGTGTCCCGGGCCACCGCGAGGCGCGGGTCGCGCGGCTCGCGCGCGTCCGCGTCCGGCCTCGCTCCTCGCTTCCGGAACCGGGCCCGCGCTCCCCGACGTCGGTTCTGCCGACGACTCGCGCTGCTTCGACCTGTCGGGGGACTCGCCCGCCACCGATGCCTCCTCCATCGCGCCGCACTCCCCGCAGTGCGCGTACCGAACCGTGAACCGCCGCCGTGACACCGTCTCCCCGGCGCTGTCCGAACCATGTACCAGTGTCCTGTGTGCGGACTCAACCCATGCGGTAGACGAGAACGACATACCTACTGGTTCCACTTACGAACCGGTCACGCACCCTCGACAGACGAATGTGAGAGGGGTCACCCTGTCTTTCATCCACGCGGGGAGGCATGGATGGGCAGGAGCCGCAGAACAATTCCGGAGGAGCTTCTGCTGCTGGCGTTGGACCCGACCACGGGTACCACCGCACAGCCGCAGTCGCTCGACCTCGGTCTGGCCGGAGCACAGCTAGTGGAGCTGGCGCTGGCCGGACGGATAGCCCCAGACGGGGATCGTATCGCCGTGGTAGCCCCACGGCCGACTGGAGATCCAACACTGGACTGCGCGTTGGAGTTGCTGCGAAGGCGTGGCGCTCCCGTGCGAGCCGTCCACTGGATTGGCGGGCCGCGTCTGGGGCTGCGCCAGACCTACCTCTCGCATCTGGAGCGGTGCGGCATGGTGCATGCCGTGGCGGGCCAGATGTGCGGGGTGCTGCCGACGACTCGTTACCAGGCGACGGACACCGCCATCAGCCGGGAGATCAGGGCCCGGCTGGATTCCGCGATCCGCACCGGCGTACCGCCGGACCCGCGGACCGCGGCGCTCGCCGCCCTGGCACACGCGGTCGGCCTCGGCAAGCACCTGTACCCGGGGAACGAGGGGCGGTCCTCTCGATCCCGGCTGCGGGACCTGATCAGGCACGACCCCATGGGCGGTCTCGTCGCGCACGCCGTGATGGACGTCCAGAACGGCGCGGCGGCGCAGCCGCGCCGCAGCCCGGCCCCGGCCGGCCGTCAGGCCGCCGGCGGAGCCAGGGCCGCAGCGGAACCCGCCCGCGGTGTTCCGATGCAGCCGCGCCGCGGATCCATGGCGCGCGTCGTGGCCCACTGAGCCGCGCCGGCCGACGACGACCGCACACGCACGCACGCGACCCACGACCCGGTCACGGGAGCCGCTGTCCGCGCGGGGCGGGGAGACGCACGACACGTCTCCCCGCCCCGCTCGGCGTGCCGTGTCCCGAACTGGCGTGTACCCGTCGCATATCCACCGTTTCCCAGCGGTAGGAAGCACCTTGGTGGCAGTCTGCTCAACAGCAGATACGCAAAGTGAATACAGGCACGCAGCCGGAGGTGCACGTCCCGTGGCGTCCAATGTCAATCCCACCGTCAGGCGGCGCCGGCTGGGCCAGGAGCTCCGCAGGCTCCGCGAGCTCAAGGGCATGACGGCCGAAGAGGTCGCCGAGCGGCTGCTGGTGTCGCAGTCGAAGATCAGCCGGCTGGAGAACGGCCGGCGCAGCATCAGCCAGCGCGACGTCCGCGATCTGTGCGGGGTCTACGAGGTCGAGGACCAGCGCATCGTCGACTCGCTGATGCAGATGGCCAAGGACTCGCGGCAGCAGGGCTGGTGGCATGCGTTCGGGGACATCCCCTACAGCGTCTACATCGGCCTGGAGACGGACGCCGAGTCGCTGCGGGTCTACGAACCCCAGATCATCACCGGTCTGTTGCAGACGCGTGCGTACGCCGAGGCCATCATCCGGGGCGGTCGCCGGAGGCGTCGGACGCGGACATCGAGAAGCGCGTCGAGGTCCGGATGCGCCGGCAGGGACGAATCACCGCCGAGGCGGACCCGCTGCGGCTGTGGGTGGTCCTGGACGAGGCGTCCCTGCACCGGATCGTCGGCAGCCGGCCGGTGATGCGCGAGCAGCTGGAGCACCTCGTCGAGATGTCGCAGCTGCCCCACATCACCGTGCAGGTGCTGCCGTTCGAGGTGGGCGCGCACGCCGGCATCAACGGCCAGTACTCGATCCTGGAGTTCGCCGACGCGGCCGACTCGAGCGTGGTCTACATCGAGGGCGTCACCAGCGACCTGTACCTGGAGAAGGCGCTCGACGTGCAGAAGTACACCGTGATGTACGAGCATCTGCGCGCGCAGGCGCTGAACGTGGACCAGTCGCGGCAGCTCATCGAGGACATGGCGAAGGAGTACGCGCGCTGATCCTCCGTGGAGGGTAGGCCTTCCGTCAGGCAAAGCGCGGGATGTTACACCGCTGACACGCCTGACTGGAAGACTCCCCTGGAATATGCCATCCAGTCGAGTGAATGGCTGCTCCGTACGAGGATGTTGGCGAGTAGCGTCGATCACGCCAACCACCAGCACGCGGTTGGCGTGAACGACCAGCAACTGGCATACGGAGCGAACATGGCAATTCGTCAGGGCGCCACGGAAACGTGGACGAAGTCCTCCTACTCCACAACAACGGCGCGTGCGTCGAGGTCAGGTCGACCGCTCGTAGAGGCGCTGGACGTCGGGGACTCCAAGGTCCCCGAGGGCCCGAAGCTGGCGTTCCCCGCCGACGCGTGGAACGCCTTCGTGGCGTCGGTCAAGGCGTAGAGGCCTCCGACGACTACCACGACACCGCACGCACAAGCACCACCGACAGAGCCCTCTCGACCAGATCGCCGTCCTTGCCGAGAGGGCTCGGCTTGTGCCCCGGGCCCCGAAGCGCGGATCAGCTCACCGGGAACGCCACGTCGCACACCGGGTCCTCGGCCCCCGCCGCCTCCCAGTCGGCGAAGTACACCTCCCGGCACGGGCCCGTCCGCCGCCAGACCCTCCGCCGCCATCCACTCCTCCACCGCCTCGAAGGCGGCCAGGATCTGCGGGTGCGCCACCTGTGCCTTGGTGATCCTGGTGTAGGCCAGCCGCCGGGCCGGCTCCACCCGTACCGTCGTCTCCCACGCCCGCCCGTGCTCCTCGCCCACGCCCGGGCCGCCGCCTCGTCGGCCACCGGCACGCACGACTCAGCCGGGCCGTCGCTCTCCATCGACACCTCGGCGTGGTAGACGACGAACGGCGCCGCCGTCACGCCCCCGCACTCCCGGGCCGCCTCCTCCAGCCGGCCCAGCGACGCGCCGATCCACGCCGGCAGCTCGCCCGCCAGCACATGCCGCGTCTCGGTGATCACCACCTGCTCGGGCACGTCCACCGTCTCGACCACGAACCTCCCGTACATCTCGGAGCTCCTCCCCGACAGTCGTCCACGGAGGTACTCGGCGAGCGTCCGCTGCCCCGCCACCCGCGCCTCGACGTCCGCCCAGTACGCGTCGAGCAGGGCGGCGGCCGCGGGCCCGTCGCCCGCCGTCGACCACCTCCGCGATCCGCGCGAGCGGCATGTCCAGCTGGCGCAGCAGCGCCACCAGCCGGGCACGTTCGACCTGGCCGGCGCGGTAGTAGCGGTAGCCGGTGGCCTCGTCGACGTGCGCCGGGGCCAGCAGCCCCAGCCGGTCGTACAGCCGCAGGGCCTTGGCCGACAGCCTGGCCCGCGCGGCGAACGCCCCGATGGTGAGCAGTTCCGTCGTCCGGTACGTCCACCACGTCATCCTCCGTCACCGGGCGGCTCTTCCGCCCGGTGACGAGGACGCTCGGGCCTGCCCCAGGGGCAAGGTCAACGGCCCGTCAGCCGGCCGTGATCAGCCGCCAGCTGGGCCTCCACCGCCGCCACGACCTCGGCCGACTCCGGCTCGGTCTGCGGCGAGAAGCGGGCGACGACCTGTGCCGTCCCGGCCGATCAGGAACTTCTCGAAGTTCCAGCGGATGTCGCCGCTGTGCCCCTCGGCGTCGGCGAAGCCGGTCAGGCGGTCGTACAGCGGGTGCCGGTCCTCGCCGTTGACCTCGACCTTCTCGGTCAGCGGGAAGGTCACGCCGTACGTCGCCGAGCAGAACTCGGCGATCTCCTCGGCGCTGCCGGGCTCCTGCCCGAGGAACTGGTTGCAGGGCACGCCGAGCACGGTGAAGCCGCGCTCCGCGTACTGCTCCTGGAGCTTCTCCAGGCCCGGTGTACTGCGGGGTCAGGCCGCACTTGGAGGCCACGTTCACCACGAGCACGGCCTTGCCCGCGTACTGGGAGAGGTCGGCGGAACCGCCCTGCAGTGCGCCGATCTCGACGTCGAGGGGAGAGGAACCGTTGGTAGTCGTCATGCCCGGAGCCTAGCTCCGCCGAATGCCGGGCCGGTTCCTGGCCTCCACGGCCTCCACCAGTACCTCCCCCGCCGCCGTCCGCGAGTACAGCACCGACCGGCCCGCCCGCCGCCGCTCCACCAGACCGGCGTCCAGCAGCACCCGCAGATGCCGCCCGACCGAGCCGAGGCCCTGCCCGGTCACGGCGACCAGCTGGCTGGTGCTCAGGGGGAGCCGAGCAGGACCAGCACACCGGCGCGGGCGGTCCCGAGCAGCGCGCCGAGGCTCGCGGGCACGGTCCGTGCGCCGGTGTCGGCGAGGGCGCCGGCGCACGGGTAGACGAGCGCGTACCGGTCGGTCTCCTCCCACGACACCCAGCCATGCGCTGCGGGGTGATGGGCACGAAGACGAGCTCGGCGCCGGACAGCTCGCGGGGCGGGTACTCGTGCAGGTTGACCTGGAGCCGGTTGTCGCCGAGCCAGCGGGTGCCCCGGCCGCAGCGCGTCCATCACGGCCGCCCAGCCGCCCCGGCTGACCTGCGCGGTCCGGGCGACGACATCGGCCTCCAGGACGCGCCGGCGCCGGTCCCAGTCCGGTCGTACGGCCTCGGTCCAGACGTCAGTCAGAAGCGCGGCGGCGCGCTCCGGGCAGGTCGTCCCGGTCCAGTGCGGCCGGGAGCGGGCCGCGCGAGGGAGACGGTGAGGTCGGCGCGGGCCTCGCCGGGGCACGGCCGCCCGGACCCGCGCGACGCCCTCCTCGAAGGTCTCCCCGTCGCGCGGGGCGGGGGTGAGGAAGTCGGCGATCCACTCCCGGCCGATGCCCGGCGCGGACGAGCAGCGCTGTCACCGGGTCCTGAGCCAGCCGGCCCCGGTAGCCCGGGCAGATGGGCGTCGAGCCACGCGCGTTCGCCGGGGTGCGCGGCCACGGCCGCGTGCAGCAGCTGCAGACTCGCGAAGGTCTCGGCGAACGGCGAGATCGACGAACCGGCTCCGCGGCGAGGGTGTCGGCGTTGATCTGCCACCAGCCCATGCGCCACCTCCCCCCCGATGTTTCGCACCTGACGCGAAACAATAACCACGCGGTCACCGCGGCCGTCGCAGACTCCGGCACATGCGCAGCTACCGCGATCTGTTCCGCACCCCGGAGTTCACCCCGTTCTTCCTCGCCTCCTCGGCCAGACGGTCGGCCCAGACGATGGGCGGACTGGCCCTGGGCACCCTGGTGTTCCGGGCGACCGAGTCGCCGCTGCTGTCAGCGGTGAGCATGTTCGGCTCGTCGCTGGTGCAGGTGCTGGGCGCGACGTTCCTGCTCTCGGCGGCCGACCGCCTGCCCCCGCGCGCGGCCCTGACGGCCCTGCCCCTTGCTCTTCGCGGCCGCCACGGCCGCCCTCGCCCTGCCCGGCCTGCCCGTCTGGGCGGTCTTCGTGATCGTCGTGGCCAAGGGGCTGGTCGAGTCGGTCGGCGGGGGCGTGCGCTGGGGCCTGCTGAACGAGATCCTCTCCAAGGACGGCTATCTGCTCGGCCGTTCGCGTCTTCAACATGATGAGCGGCCTCATGCAGATCGCCGGCTACGCGACCGGCGGCGCCCTGGTCGCGCTGCTGTCCCCGCGGGTGTCCCTGCTGGTGGCCGCCGCCCTGTACGTCATGGCGGCCGCGGTAGTCCGCCTGGGCCTGACCCGCCGTCCGCCCCGTACGACGGGCCGCCCCTCGGTCTCGGCGACCTGGCGCGCCAACGCGCTGCTGTGGTCCGTCCGCACCCCGCCGCCAGGTCTATCTGGCCCTGTGGATCCCCAACGGCCTGGTCGTCGGCTGCGAATCCCTCTACGTCTCCTACGCCCCCGAGTCCGCGGGCACCCTGTTCGCCTGCGCCGCACTGGGCATGCTGGCCGGGGACGTGTTGGTGGGCCGTCTGGTCCCGCCGCGGCTGCGCCCGCGCCTGGGCTTCCCGCTCCTGCTGCTCCTGGCCGTCCCGTACGTCCCCTTCCTGCTGCGTCCGCCGCTCCCGCTCGCGGCCGCCGCGGTCACGCTGGCCTCCGTCGGCTTCGGCGCGAGCCTCGTGCAGCAGGAGCGTCTGGTGGTCCTGACCCCCGATTCCCTGACGGGGCATGCCCTGGGCCTGCACTCGGCGGGCATGCTCACGATGCAGGGCGTGGCCGCTGCGCTCGCGGGCTCCGTGGCCCAACTGACCTCTCCGGCCCTGGCGATGACGGTGATGGCCACGGTGTCGGCGGGAGTGACGCTGTCCCTGATGGCGGCCGGTAAGCGCGGGGAAAGGGCGGTGGCGGCCGTGGCGCGGGAGTCGTGACCCCTCGTGACCCCGCCGTACGGCTGGGAATTGGGCTACTGGGCGCCGAACGCCTGCTCGTCCTCCGCGAACACCTCGGGAACCTCGTTGTCGGCCACGACCCGCGACAGCAGTACGGCCAGCCGTTCCCGCTCGAGGCCGCTGAGCCCGGACGGCAGGGCCTGAATCCGGCGGACGGTCTCGGCGTAGAACTTCCCGGCGAGCGAGGCCCCTTCCTCCGTCAGCCCCACCCGCACGGCCCGGCCGTCCCGCGGGTCGGCCTCCCGCCGTACCAGCCCCCGCCGCACCGTCCGGTCCACCAGGCCGGTCAGGCTCGACTTCGCCAGCCCGAGCGTCTCCCCGAGTTCACCCATCCCGTACGGCTGTGGCATCAGCACGCACAGCAGCTGTCCCTGCTGGGGCGTCAGCCCGTACGCCCGGCTGGCCTCCGCGTAGACACCGTCCACCAGGAACGCCGCTCGCACCAGCGCGGCGACGACCCCCACCTGCCCGCCTGCCCCGTTCACCATCGGGTCAGGGTACCGAGCGGTAGGACGGCCCTCGGCCGGTCAGGCGGGGCACCGGTCACTCCTCGTCCGGAGCCTTTCCCTCGATGAGCCGTTCCGCGATGTCGTCGGCCCACTCCTGGGCCCATCTGCGCAGTCCGGGGACGGCCGTGACGTCGAGGCCGTGGGTGGTGAACGCCCGGTCGTCGAGCCAGTCCGTGCCGGTCAGCCGGGCCTGCAGGTCGGTGAGGTCGAAGGTGTCGGGAGCGTGGCGGCGGCCGAGTTCCTCGAGCTCGGGGTGGCTCCAGCGGGCCGACGCGGCGTGTACGTCGACCAGGTCGCTGGCGAGTCCCCGGTCGGCCAGGTCCCGCACCCTGGTGCCGACGAGGTCGTCGAGACAGAGCGCCGGCCCGAGCTCCGTCAGCACGGGCGGGCGCCACAGCGCCTCCTTGTGGACGCCGACATCGCACGTCGTACCGGTCGCCGCGTCCGTGACGAGGAACTGGGCGGACAGCGGCTCGGTCTCCAGGGTCTGCACGAGCCGGCCGCGCGCCACCAGCCCGGTCCGGACGGTGTCGGCGATGGCGTCCATCCGGGCGGGGTGCTCGGTGGCGACGTCCACATCCGGGCCGGCCCGCTCCGTCAGCCCGTGCGCGAGCATCGCGTACCCGCCGGCGAGGACGAGGGGGTACGCCTCACCCACCGCGAGAAGATCACCGAGAAGCCGCAGGCGCGGCTCGGATACGGGGGACGGGGCGGCCATGGCCTGATTATCGCGCGAGGACTGTGGGCGGGCCGGAATGATGAACCCGGGCGGGTGAACGTCCCTTTTCGGGGGAGCGGGGAACCGCGCGACCAGCCCCCACGGGGCGGCACCGGACCACGGACCGTTACGGCTTGCGGCCCACACCGCAGTACGCGTCCACGGCGGCCTGGGGGTCGACCGAAGCACTCTCGAACGCGAGCTCGGGCCGCCACTCCGGCACCCGCACCACCCCGGGCCTCACCAGATCGAGCCCGTCGAAGAACCCGGAGATCTCCGCCACGGTCCGCACGTGATACGGCACCGCACCACTCGCGTTGTAGGCCTCCGACGCGGCGATCATGCCCTCACTCGTGGCGGTGCTGTCGCTGATCACCAGGTGGCTGCCGGCCGGCAGCCCGGCCATGAGCCGCCGCACCAGCTCGCGCGCCCGCTCGTAGTCGGCGACATGGCCGAGCGTGTTGAGGATCATCAGGCCGACGGGCCGGGAGAGGTCGAGCGTGCCCGCGGCGGCCTCCAGGACGGCCTCGGGGTCGTACAGGTCGGCGTCCAGATACGCGGTCGTGCCCTCGGGCGTGCTGGTGAGCAGAGCGTTGGCGTGGGCCAGCACGATGGGGTCGTTGTCGACGTACACGATCCGGGCGTCCGGTGCGACGCGCTGGGCGACTTCGTGCGTGTTGTCGGCGGTCGGCAACCCGGTGCCTATGTCCAGGAACTGCCGCACGCCCTGCTCCCCGGCCAGATGCCGGACCGCCCGCCCCAGGAACCGGCGGCTCGTGACCGCCACGTCGACCAGACCCGGAAAGATCGACTTGATCTGGTCGCCGATCTCGCGGTCGACCTCGTAGTTGTCCTTGCCGCCGACGAAGTAGTTCCAGAAGCGGGCCGAGTGCGGCTTGGAGGTGTCGATACGGGCACGCAGGCTGTCGTCGGGCACGGCAGGGCCTCCTGGGGGGTGGGGAAGGGGGACCGGTTCACCAACCTAGGCGAACTTCCTGGTCGGATACGGATGCTGTCCGCCCCTGTCGCCACCCACCATGGCGTTTCAGCCACCGGGCCCGGCCGTCACACCCCGCGCGGCGAGAATCCGCTCAGGCGCCCGGACCCGCCGTCGCCCCCGTGCCGACGCGTCGCCAGCCACACGCCCCGCCCCACGGCCCACAGCAGCAGCCCGGCGGCAACCGGCGTGCCGAAGATGATCAGCATCCCGGCTCCGATGTTGGCTCCGACCACGCCCGCGGTCAGGATCCGCAGGCCCACACCGGCCATGAGCCCGACGACCACCAGCGGCCCGAGCACCCCCCACCAGCGCCGGTCCAGCGCCCCACGCCGCGCCGCCCGCACGAGCACCGCGGCGCCGGCCCCCGCCAGCACCAGTGCGAGACCACCGATGACCGCGGCGACACCGTCCCCGATGTCCCACGGCTGGTAGGCGTAGTCGAGCTCGCTCGCCGGCAGCCCGTCGTAGTTCTGCTGCCCCGTCAGCCCCCAGGCGGCGACAGGCACACCGAGAGCGAGCGCGGTCCCGGCCGAAAGCATTCCCCGATTCTTCATACGACCATGGTCACGGGGACGGGGCGGGTCCGTCATGAGCTCGCGTACTCAAGTACGCGGGCCTATGTGAGGTCCGCACAGGCGAGTTCGGCCCTGCCGATCAGGCCGTGGAAGGCGGCAGTCCGGCCGCGGCGGAGCGGCGCGACGGGCGCTGAACGCCATCGCGCCGCTCCTTCAGCTCCTTTCAGCCTGGGGCCACGGCGCGGCCCGTCTGCGGAGAGATCATCCCCGCGCACAGGCCGCGGGCGGCCAGGCCCTGGGCGATGCGGGGGACGGCCGCGAGGGTGTTGGCGGACCAGTCGTGCATGAGGATGATCTGGCCGCCCGTGAGGCGGCCGGCGGCCTGGACGATCGCGTCGGTGCTCGCGCCGTTCCAGTCCTGTGAGTCGACGTGCCAGATGATCTCGGTCAGGCCGTGCCGGGCCGCGACCGACTTCACCGTCGCATTGGTCTCGCCGTACGGAGGGCGGAACAGTTTCGGGGTGCCGCCTCCCGCGCCGGCGATGGCCTGCTGGGTCCGGGAGATCTCGGAGTCGATCTGTGCCTGGCCCTGCTGGGTCAGGTGCGGATGGGTGTAACTGTGGTTGCCGACCCACATTCCGGCGGTCACCTGGGCCCGGACCAGGGACGGGTTGGCGGCCGCGTACTGGCCCTGGTTGAACATCGTGGCCCGCAGCCCGTTCTGCCGGAGCGCGTTGAGCAGTTTCGTCGTGTTGCCCGACGGGCCGTCGTCGAAGGTGAGTCCGACGTATCCGTTGCAGGCGGCGGCCCGCGCCGGGGCGGCGGTGGCGCCGCCCGTGGCGGCGGTGAGGGTGGCGGCTGCGGCCGTCGTGAGGACGACCAGCCGCGTGACCAGCGCGCGGAGCGCGACACGGTGGGTGGCCGGCATCGTCAGCGCACCGTGATGTTGGAACTGCCGCTGCTCTGATAGCCCTCGGTCGCCATGATCATGTAGTACTTGAAGTTGCCCAGGGGCATCCCGGCCCGGCCCCACGCGTCGAAGTGGTTGCCCGTGGTGATCGTGCCGCCCGTCCTCCTCGACTGCCGGACGCTCCAGTACTGGTCGAAGGTCCGGGTGCCCTCGACGGACGGGGCGTTGTACCGCGTCGTCTTGTAGATGTCGTACGTACCGCCGTCGCTGGTGACGGTGCCCTTGTACGTCCCCGTGGGCCGGTACGTGCCCCAGTTGTCGACGATGTAGTACTCGACGAGCGGGTTCGCCGTCCAGCCGTAGAGGGTCAGGTAGGAGTTGCCGGACGGGTTGAAGGTGCCGGAGTAGTTCACGCTGCGGCGCGAGCCGTTGCTCCAGCCCTTGCCGGCGACGAAGTTCCCGGTGTTCCGCCATGAGGTGCTGTAACTGCCGCCGCCGGACAGGTTCATGGAGACCGTGCCCTGGCTGTCGGTCCAGAACGAGTAGTAGTAGCCGTCGTGGGTGCCGGTCTGGTTCCTCGTGACGACCGTGTCGGCGTGGGCGGTGCCCGGCAGGGCCATGACGGCGACGGCGACCAGCAGCATGGTGCAGGCGGTGCTGACGAGCAGCCGTAAGCGGCTGAGTGCGTTGCTCATGGGCGTGCTTCTCCTTCGTCCTCGTGGGGTGGACGGGGTGCTCTGTCACCGGGGAGTGTTGGCCGGGCCCTGACAACTGTCAATAGTTTCGGTGATTGTTGCGAAAGGTTCGCTGACTCCCATGAGACGGTGGTGGTGTGTTTCCGCAGCTTGATGGCGAGTTGGGACTGGGATGGGCCAAAGAGTGATGAGGGAGAGGGGGCATTCCAGCCGGAGTGAAGAGTTCCGCTACTCGAATCTTTCGAAGGGTTTCCGGATCAAGTGATGGCGCTGGACGTCGTGCTCCAGGCGGGCGCAGTGTTGCTGGACCTGGAGTTCCTCGGCGTACAGCGTGCGGCTCGCCCGGTGGCGGGCGCCGAGGAGGGTGTCGTCGGTCGTGGCGCCGCCAGATCTTCGCGCAGGGTGGCGTTCAGGGCCAGGGCCCGGCCGCGACGCGGCAGGCCAGCGCCGTACAGTCCACCGAACAGCGCCTGTGCGGACCGAAGTACTGCGGTCGGCGAACCACGAGTCACGTGTCGTTGCGAGTGACCTGAATCCTGGGTGACATGAATCCTGCCCGCTGTCGGTGCCCGTAGGTGGGGTACTGGCGGGTTTTTCCGATGTGGGCGAAAGCCGTCGAGAAGAAGAGACGGCCGTCGTATTCTCCGCGGGTGACATCCACGTCTCCCGCCACGCCCCCGACCCCGTCCGCCACGGACGCCGAGTGTCTCGCGCTCACCCGTGCCCTGCGGCGCCGCGGCACCGCCGTGCTCTCCGTGTTCGCCCTGGTGTGGGCCGTCGCGGCGGCCTCCGGGACCGGTTCGGCGACGGACGTCGCCCCGCTGGGCATCGAGGTGACGGCCGTGCTGCTCACGGCGGTGGCGCTCCACCTGGGATACCGCAAGGACGCCGCGCCCTCGCCCCGGACGGTGGACCTGCCGGCGAACTGGGCGCGCGGCGTCGGCATCGTCAACACCGTCGAGCTGGTGGCCGTCTTCGCCGTCATCGCCGCGTCCAACGCCTCGGGCCGTCCCGAGGCCGTCCCGGCCGGCATCGCCCTCGTCGTGGGACTGCACTTCTTCCCGCTCGCCCGCCTGTACGACCAGTGGCAGTACCGGTGGACGGCGGCGCTGCTGACCACCGTCGCGGTCGTCGGCTTCGTCCTCGTCGCGGCCGGCGTCACGAGCGAGACGGTACGGCTCGTGGTCGGCCTGGGCAGCGCGGTGGTGCTGTGGGCCTCGGCGTACCACGTGGCCGTACGGGGCTGAGTTCGGACAGGCCGCGTCGTCGCAGACGCACGGCATGTCCCATGCAGCGAGGAAGGGTTGCCGCTCTCCCGGGGTGAGGACGGGGGGTGCCCCCACCCGCGGGCGGTGGCCCGCCGGATGGGCGGCGGCATGCCCATGAAGTGATGGTGTACCGACGGGTTTCCCGCTCACCGGGCGACCACTTGACGATCACGAAGGGGGAACGGTGAAGCGTCCTACGGGTCATACGGAGCACGCTCTCGCGCGACGTACGCTGCTGGCAGGCATGGCGGCAGCGGCCGGTGCGGGAACCGTGTGGGGCACTGCGGGGACGGCCGCCGCCGGTGGACGGAGGGGTCCGTCGGGGCAGGGAACGGTGGACGCCGAGGTGGCGCGACTGGAAGACGGGTTGATCCGGCTCAGGCGGGACATCCACCGGCACCCCGAGCTGCCGGGGGAGGAGCGTCGTACCGCGGGCATGGTCGCCCGAGAGCTGCGAGCGGCCGGGCTGGCCGTCACCACCGCGGTGGGCGGTCACGGCGTGGTCGGTGTCCTGCGTGGCGCGCGTCCGGGCCGGACGGTCGCGTACCGGGCGGACATGGACGCGGTACCGCCGAAGGACATCGTCGGGGGCGGCCAAGCCGCGGCCCACCTCTGCGGGCACGACATCCACACGACGGTGGCCCTGGGCGTCGCGAAGGTCCTGGCGCGGCTGCGCCGGCACCTGAGCGGCACGGTGGTGTTCCTCTTCCAGCCCGCCGAGGAGAGCCTGTCCGGAGCCCGCGCGATGATCGACGCGGGCGTCCTCGAGCGCACCCGCGTCGAGGAGATCCACGCGCTGCACTGCGGGCCCTTCCCCGTCGGCCGGTTCGCTGTGACCCCGGGCTACGGGATGCCCGGCCAGGACAGGGCGGAGGTGACGCTCCAGGGCCCGGACGCACCCGATGCCGCGCGGCGACTGGCCGCCGAGATCGGCGCGCTCGCCACGGTGACACCCCCGCAGACGCCCGCGGACATCGAGCGGATGGTCACCGACGCCCAGACGCCCAACGGCCCGTTGGCCCGCTTCATCGCGCTCCGGGCCTCGGCGCAGGAGGCCAAGGTGAGCGTGTCCTACCGCTGTTGGCCGCAGGAGCGGTACACGGAGGTACGCGAGGGCATCCGCCGACTCGCCGAGGCATACCCGGGGGCCGGAGTCGGTTTCCCCGCCGAGCCGTTCCCCGCCATGGTCTGCCCGGAACCCGACGCCCGCGCCCTCGCCGACCACCTGCGCCGCGCAGTGGGCGGTGACGCGGTCACCACCCTCCGTTCCGCGTTCCCGCCCTTCAGCGGCGAGGACTACGCCCTCTACCTGGACCGCGTCCCCGGTACCTACACCTTCCTCGGCGTCCGCGCCCCCGGCGCCCCCATCACCACCAGCTACCCGCACTTCCCCGACTTCGCCCCGGACGAGCGGGCCATCGGCATCGGGGTGCGGGCGATGACGGGGTGGATCGCGGAGCGGACCCACAACTAGAGCGAGCAGGGGCTCAGTTCAAGGGCCTTCCGGCCCGTTCTCGGGTGTTCACGCGGTCCGGGGCTCATGGGGAAGCATCAGCACGGAGCCGGTGTGCAGCGTGATGCGTATCGGCGTGAAGTCGACGGCGTCCACCCGGGACTTGCCGGTACCGGGATTGCGGGCGTAGCGCGGATGGGCACCCCCACTGATCTGCCAGCGGATCCGGTGCCCGGCCGGGAAACGGTAGGCCGTGTGGCTCATCGGCACGGTGACCTCCGAGGGCTCCTGACCCACCGTCTCCAGCTGAGCCACCCCGTCGCAGACGTTGGTGGAGCGGCCCCGCGCGTCCACGTCGCACAGGCGGGTGAAGACGTCGGCGTACCCGGTGTCCGTGGAGACGCTCACTCGCGCGGAGACCGGACCGAGGATGTCCACGGGTTCGGCCAGTGGCGGGCTGGTGAACGTCAGGACGTCCTCGCGCCCCTCCAGAGCACTGTTGTCGCGGGGGCCGGCCGTGCCCGAGAGCAGCGGCCCGCCGATGGACGGCGTGGGGTCGGCCGGGTCGTAGCGCAGGGACGCCAGGGGCTCGGACGCGCCGCCCGCGGCCCCCGCGCCGTCCGCGGGCTCCGCGCCGTCCGCGGGCTCCGCGCCGTCCGCGGGCTCCGCGCCGTCCGCGGGCTCCGCGGTGGCTCGCCGGCCGAGGTGCCCGTCCGGGCTGGGAACCCACGAGGTGCTGACGGGGGAGAGGGACGGCCAGTCGTCGAGGTCCCGCCATGCGTCCTCGCCGCCGACGTGCACCCGCACGCGCGCGGGACGCAGACCGGCGGGATCGTCACACAGGTACGCACGCAGCCACGCGAGGCTCTCGGCGAACACCTCGGGCCAGCCCTGCTGCATGGCGGAGGTATGGGTCCAGGGGCCGACGAGCAGGGCGGTGTCGCATCCGGCCTGACGCAGCCGGGCGTACTGCTCGAAGGTCTGGTCGCCCAGGGCGTCGTGCCAGCCGGAGACCAGACTCGTGGGGACGCTCAGCCGCTCGGCCGCCCGTGCGAGGGAAGCACCGTCCCAGTACGGGTCGCCGGCGTCGGGGTGCGCCATCACGCCGTCCAGCCACGGCATGTCCCCGAGAGCGGACGCGTGCGCCCCGCGCAGCGGCCGCGCGGTGACGATGTCGCGCATACGGCGCTGCAGGCGCAGCGTCGCCTTGGCGAAGGGCGCGATCCCCCGATGCTGGTACGCCATGCCCAGGCCGACGAGCAGGGCGTTCTCCAGCCGGAAGACACCGTCCGCGTAGAACAGGGCGTACGGGTCGTGCAGCCCCACCTGCACCACCATCGCCTTCAGCTCCGGCGGCGGGTCCAGGGCGAGCGCCCACTGCACGTATCCCAGGTAACTGGGGCCGATCGTCCCCAGCGTCCCGTTGAACCAGGGCTGTTCGCGCAGCCAGGAGACCGTGGCCTGACCGTCGGCGGCCTCGTTGCGCCACAGTTCGAAGTCACCGCCCGAGCCGCCGGTGCCCCGGCAGCTCTGCAGGATCACGTGGAAGCCCTGCTCGGCGAAGAGGATGCCGTACTGCGGGGACCAGGGCAGGCCCCTGCCGTACGGCGAGCGCACCAGGAGAGTCGGGAAATCGCCGGACATCCGGGGGAAGTAGTGGTCCGTGACCAACGGACTGCCATCGGCGGCCGGGACCTCCACCCCCGGCTCCCACCCGACCTCGTACCGCTTGTCCGGAAGGCCGCGCCAGATCGCCCTCATCATCCGCGAGGACAGCGGCGGCTTCCGGGCGGGCGGTGTCCAGGCCGGCCTCGCCGCAGCGTCGTGGGTGCGTGATGCCATGGTTCCCCTCCTCGATTTTCCGTACGTTGTACGAGAATAGAGGATGCTTGGATGACCACCACAGTGGCTCTCAGTGGCAGCGGCTCTCAGTGACAGGAGTGCGAAGACCGTGACGCGTGACGGCGGGTCCGGCACCCCGGGCAGCGACCCTCGACAGCTGTGGCTGAGCCCCGGCCGGCCCCGCAGGGGTCGCAGGCCTGCCTTCACCCGCGAAGCGATCACGGCGGCCGCCGTGGCCCTGGCGGATGCGGAAGGCCTGGAAGCGGTCACCATGCGGCGCGTCGCCGCACAGGTCGGCGCCGGAGTCATGTCGCTCTACAGCTACGCCCCCGACAAGGACACGCTGCTGGAGCTCATGATCGACCACGTCAGCGGCGAACTACCGGCATCGGCCGCTCTCACCGGCGACTGGCGCACCGACCTGAAGGCCATCGCCCACCTCCAGCGCGCCAACATGCTGCGCCACCCCTGGCTGCCCGCCGCCCTGGCCGCCCGCCGCAGCCTCGGCCCCAACACCCTGGCTTTCCTGGAACACGCCCTCGCCGCCCTGCGCCCCACGGGCCTGGACGGCGCGGCCAAGCTGGAGGTCTTCGCCCAGCTCACGGCCTTTGTCGCCGGACACGTCACCCACGAACTGACACAGGCGGCAGCGGCCAACTCCCCCGACCGGGCCGCAGCCGAAGCCCGCTACCTCGCGACCGTCGCCGCGGACGGCCACCACCCGGAACTCGCCGAGGCGCTCGCGGCTCCCCTGCGGGCCCTGACCCCCGAGGCCACCTTCACCCGCTTCCTCAACCGCCTGATCGACGGCCTCGGCACGGACTGATCCCGCCCGTCTCTCCGGGCGCCCGAGGCTCATGCCGACGAGTGGGAGCCGTCGACGGGGAGCCGCGCACTCACACACAGCGGGCCACCCGGGTGTACCGCCGCGAGGACGGCGAGTGGAGGATGGCCCATCGCCATGGCGACACGGCGGCCGACTGGCACCAGAATGGGCGTTGGCCAATCCTTTATGCCGGATGGGAGACCCCCATGACGGACCTCAAATTCGAGCAGAAGCGATCGCTGTCACGCCTTGAGGCGGCTGACCAGCTCACGGCACTCGCAGCCGCGCTGAGGGAGGGCGGGGAAGCCGAACTGGAACTCAGCCCCGGAACTCTGAGCCTGCGGATCCCCGACGACCTTCGCAGCGAGATGGAGGTCGAGATAGGTGACGGGGAGATCGAGCTGGAGATCGAGTTCAAGTGGCCGACCGCACCGACCCGGCCGGCGCCATCGCGGGCGGCCACCGGCACGCAGAAGGCCACGAGACGGAGAAACGCGCCCGCCGAGCCCGGTCGGAGCACCGCGGGCTCCGGCAGGAGCAAGAGCGCGAAGCGGTCCGCTGCGAAAACGTCCTGAGTCGTGCCGGGCGCCGCCTTCTCCTGGCCGCTGCCCCTCGTACTGGAGCGGTTCCACGAGGCGCTGCCGGACGTCGAGATCCGCACCCAGGAGATCGACACCGTGCCCTCGGGGCGCGGCCGGATCCCAACAGCCGGGTCAGCGTGGGTTCCTCGCCGGGCACGCCCACGGCAGCCGGGAGATCAGCCAGCCGTCGCCCAGGGGCGTTCCCTCGGTCGTCAGCAGGGTTCCCGAGCGGGCTCGCACGGCGTCCGTCAGCGCCGCTCCACGCAGTGCGGGAGCCTCGGACAGTGCCTGCGCGAGTGCCGTGACGGCGGCATTGGCCCGGCGTACCGCGCACATCTGGGGGTGAACGGCCCACACTTCACGGTCCGAACGGTCCGATGCCGCGTGGCGCACCTGAGCGAAGGAGACCAGCCCGCAGTCCGTCGGCGTGAGGACGGGACCCGTACCCCGTGCGAAGCGCGCGAACCGGTCCTGCGGCGCCAGCACCGCCAGTGCGCCACCGGGGCCCGGCGTGAGCCCCGCCCTCCCCGCCTCCTCGGTGACCGTGAGCCCGAGCGTCGCCCAACCGGGCCCCTCGTCCTGGGAGACGGCGAGCGCGGCCACGCCCAGAGCCACCGCTCCCTCGACGATCCTGCGGGCCAGCGCGCCTGCGTCCGGTGCCCAGCTCAGTGCGGGTGCGTCGGCCCGAACGAAAGGAAGGAGACAGGGGAGTCCGGCGGCTTGGTACAGCGGCAGGGCTCGGCGGGCGCCCTCAGTGTCGGTGTGGCCGACGACCGCCGCGTATCCGGCGTCGGCGACGGTACGGGCGACCTCCGGTGTCTCGTCGTGCACGTGCCACTCGGCAGCGTCCGGGCGGGCCGCTCTGATGCGTCCCAACTGGTCGAGAAGGGCCGCTCCCCAGTCCGTGCGCGGACCGGTCAAAGGTGCGACGACGGCGACGCTCGGTCTGGCCATCGGGTCAGCCCCAGATCAGCGAATCGCTGCTCGCCACGACGGCCCGGGCCTCGGTTCCGGTCGCCGCGGTGCTCTGCGCGCCACCGATGACGAGGGCGGTGGCGAGAACCGCGAACAGGCCATGGAGCAGACGAGAAGCAGACATGAGGGTCCCCCTGGAAGGTTGTCCGGAGGTGGTCCGGACGGTCGTCGTTCGGTGAATGCCGTTCATTCGCTGAGCACGTGTTGAGCGCGTGCTGCGCGGCGAACGCCGTGTGATCAGCATGTTCCGCGCGACCGTCCGCGGCTATGCCGGAGGAAGTTCCGGGACCGGTCATGGCCAGGGGCGGACGGCCGCCGGGGCATGGTGGGGATCGCTGTGGGGGTCGTCCGGCTGTCCGCATAGCGGACCGCGGCTTTTCCGTTGGAGAGACCGTTCCTAAGATCCACAACGGAGCGCATCAGGGGGACAGCGCTCGTGAGCAGGCAGGGGGACGATGCCAGGTGGACGTACGCGCACGAGCACAGGAGCTCTACCGCCTCGCTCTCGACAACGCGGCCTGGGGTCCGGAGACCCTCACCGAGAGCCGCGGCTGGAGTGGGACGGAACTCGCCGAGGCACTCCGGCTGCTCGGCGGGCTCGGCCTGTTCGTGCCGTCCTCGGACAACCGCAACGGCTGGACGGCGCTTGCCCCGGACACCGCAATGCGCAAGCTCCTCCTCGACGAGGAGCAGCACACGAACGCCCTGCTGAGCGCCGTCCGGCAGACACGCTCCGCGCTCGCCCAGGTCGTCGCGGACTTCCAGCCGGTGCACGCCCGTGAGTTGTCCTCCGTGCAGATGGAGGTGGTGACCGGTGTGGCCAACGTGTCGGCCGCCCTGGAGGACGCCTCGCAGCGGGCGGAGCAGGAAGTGCTCTCGCTGCACCCCGGACGCGCGCTGCCCGCCGAGATGGTCGAGGCGGGACTCGAACGCGACCGGCTCGTGCTGGGCCGCGGCGTACACATGCGCACGATCCATCTGCGCTCGGCGGCCGCGGTTCCGCACATGACGGCGTATCTGCGGCGGCTGAACGGCGCGGGCGCCCAGGTGCGCACCGCGCACACCCTGCCGCTGCGGCTGATCGTGGTGGACCGCTCGCTGGCGATCGTGCCGGCGTCGCAGACCGCGGACGGGGAGATCGCCGCCATCGTGCTGCGCGGTGAGGCGC
Source organism: uncultured Actinomycetota bacterium (assembly GCA_963798065.1). Lineage (GTDB taxonomy): Bacteria > Actinomycetota > Actinomycetes > Streptomycetales > Streptomycetaceae > Streptomyces. Next base: position 117,041 of record CAWCSC010000024.1, read on the forward strand.
TGGTCGGGGTGTTCCGGGGGATCTTCGAGCACTGCTGGGCCAGCGCCGCGGTGCTGACCGAGTCCGCGACCGAGAGCCCCGAGGGCGACTGGCACCCGACCGGCCGCCACCGCGAGCTCGTGCGGATGCTCGGGGGCGGCCTCACCGACGAGGCGATGGCCCGCAAGCTCGGGGTCTCCGAGCGCACGGTCCGTCGCCTGGTCTCCGAGCTGACCGAACGGTTAGGCACGGCCAGCCGCTTCCAGGCCGGGGTCTGCGCCGTCCGGCTCGGCTGGCTCGACGACTGACGTCTGCTGTGGTGCGGCCGCGCCGCGGCCCCACGCCGTGCCCGCGAGCACGAGGAGGGCGCCCAGCAGTCCCAGCCATCCCGGCCGGTCACCGGCGAGCGCGATTCCGAAGACGGCGGCCCACAGCGGCTCGGTACCGAGCAGCAGGCTGACCCGGGAGGGTGACGTCCGGCGTACGGCCCACATCTGCACGAAGAACGCGAACAGGGTGCAGAACGCCGACAGGTAGATCAGCCCGAGCCAGTCCCCGGCGTCGAAGTCCGCCGCGGCCGCCCACGGCGTGCTGCCGGTCCCGGGTGCCGCGAACAACAGCGCGAACACCACGACCGCGCTGCCCAGTTGGGCCGTGGTCATCGACAACGCGTCCGCGCCCTGCACCGAGCGCATGCGCGACATCGCCAGCACGTGCACGGTGCGGGCCACGGCCGCGCCCAGCATCAGCAGGTCGCCGAGGGACGGCGCGCTGAACCCCGCGCCCTGGGTGAGGAGCAGGACACCCAGTACCGACAGCCCCGCGGCCGCGGCGAACGACCGGGAGGGCCGGGTGCCGCTGAGCCGGCTCTCCGCGAGCGGCGTGAAGATCATGGTGAGGCTGATGATGAGCCCGGCGTTGGTCGCCGAGGTGTGCACGACGCCGTACGTCTCCAGGAGGAAGATCCCGGCCAGGATCAGCCCGAGGACGCCGGCGCCCCGTATCTGTGTCCCTTCGAGCGCCCGCAGCCTGCGCCACCCGGTGACGACCAGGACCGGCAGCACCACGGCGAACCGCAGGAGGAGCACGGCCAGGACCGTCTGGGTCGTGGTGATGTCCTTGGCGGCGAGATAGCTGGAGCCCCACACCACCGCGACCAGCAGGACGGGCAGATCGGTCAGCCAGGCGCGGCGGGCCGCGTTGACGGTCATGGGGGCTCCTAGGACGGCGGACGATGAGGTGTGGGGCTGGAGCGGCGGCTCAGCGCGCGGTGTAGGCGATCACCAGCACGTCGCGGTGGGCGGCGAGCTCGGGGTCCACCGGCCGCACCGGGGTCACCGAGTGCAGCGTGCGGCGGTCGTCGCCCAGCAGCAGGTCACCGGGCTCGGACAGGGTAACCGTGAGCAGGTGTTCGCCCTCGTCGGTGTAGACGCCGCTCTCACCGCCGGTGACATTGCTGCGGCCGATCAGCAGCGAGGTGATGAAGGTGACGCCGTCACGGTGCCGGCCCTCGGGCGCCGGCTGGCCCTGCTGGTCCGCGGAGGCGCTGATGCGGTACGGGTGCAGTTTCACGTTCCATGACGCCGTGCCGTCGACGGCGGTGAAGATCCGGCCGAGTTCGACGAGGACGGAACGCAGCAGCGGATCACCGGAGAAGGACTCGGTCAGCGGGTCGAATGTCCGCTCGATGCCGCCGTTGAGCGGATTGATGTCCGACTCCTGCCGGTACGGCGCGTGCGGGAGCAGGGTGAGATCGCCCGCGGCCGGGTCGAGCTCGAACTGGCCGTAGCGGCGGTAACGGTACGTGCCTCCGTCGGCCATGTACGTGTCGAGGGTGAGCTCGTCCCAGTGGGCCGCGAAGCGCGCCCAGTCGGCGGCGTCCACACCGGCGAGCGCGGAGAGCCGTGCGGCGGGCATCAGATGACCGCCGGGCCCGGCGAGGGCTTTGACGGCGTCGGCGGCGGCGGGGTGATGGATGGCGGCAGTGGTCATGGGAGTACTCCCTAGGCAGACGACGAGACGGGATGGAATGGGGGAGAGGCGAGGCGGAGAGGGCGGGAGGGAAGGCTCAGACGGTGGCGAGGACCGTCTCGGTGGCACGGGCGAACGGCGCCGACTCCGTGCTGATCGACCGCTCCTCCCACGCCTCGCGGTCGCGCAGATACAGCGGTGATCCGACGGCGATGGAGCGCGTGTCGGCGCCGCCCGTGCGCAGCCGCCAGGTCACGGACCCTGTGGTGCGCGCGGCACAGGCGTCGATGAACACCTGCGCCGCGAGTCGCAGTTCACCGAACCAGCGGCCTTCGAGGGCCTCCCGCGTCCAGACCTGCTCCAGATGCCGCTTCTCGCGGATGAGTTCGGCGTCAAGGCAGGCGCTCTCGATGTGCCGGTAGCTGCCGAGCAGGAGCCAGGCGGCGGGCATCTCCCGGATTTCGAGGACCTTCTCGCCGTGATCGAGGTGCTCCAGGCCGGAGTAGCGGCCGAGGCCGTACGCGCCGACCCGCTGGTTGAGCCGCTCGATCAGCCCGGTCAGAGGCAACGGTTCCCCGTCGAGGGCGACGGGCAGCCCGTGTTCGAAGGCGACGGTCAAGGTGTCGGTGTCGCCGGCGAGGGCGGTCGGCCGGCTCCAGGTGTACATCTCCTCGGGGACCTCGTGGAGTTCGGGGTCGTCGAGGATGCCCGACTCGAACTCGCGACACCACAGGTTGGAGTCGCCGCTGACGATCCGCCCGGCAAGCAGATCGATGCCGGCGGCACGCAGGTCGACGAGCTTGTCCTCGCGCGTGACGGGATCGAGGTCGTACGGGCTGCCGAAAGCGCCCTCGTAACCGAGCAGCGCCAGCGCGCCGTTGAGGCGACGCAGGGTGTTCTGGGAGCGGTTGGCGGTGTGCAGCACGGCCTGCGCGCCGAGCGCACGGGCCAGTCCGACCGCGCTGTGGGCGATCAGTGGGCGGCTCAGCGTGGAACTGACGGGGTGGATGCCGAGGTAGACGGCCTGAGCGGCGATGGCGGGGGCCACGTACCGGTCGGCGAACTCGGCCCGCCGGTCGAGGATGTGGATGGTCGCGCCGAGCGCCTCGGCCACCTGGCGTTTGTAGGTACTGGACTCGTCCTCGCCGATGTCGACGCTCACGGCGTGCACCTCGCGGATGCCCATCCGCCGCAGCCGCAGCAGCAGGTACGAACTGTCGAGTCCCCCGCTGAACAGGGTCACGACGGGGCGATCCGGGTCCAGGGACTCTAGCTGCGAGAAGGAACGTATGAGCGGGGAACGCATGGCCTCTCCAACCTCTGCACTGGTCACAGGAGAGGAGACTTCCGTGCCGGGAAGCACCGGACAACGGATTGCGGCGTCCGTGCCCGGCCATGACCGGACCCGGAAACGCCACCGGAACCGTCTTCTTCGTCAATCTGCCGGCCTGCCTGCCAGCCCAGCCATTCAACCCCTCTGACCTGCACGTCAACCCAACCCTCGTTAGTTCGGCGACCCCCTCCAGGCGCCTGGCGGCCGTCACCCTCGTCAGGACGGACGGCACCGAGCGCGCATTGCGGGCAATGCTGGATCAAAATGGTCTAAAGGGATGCCAAAACCGCGGAGGCGTGGCGATGCGCGGCAACGCCGAGAACGACGAGGGCTCCGTCGAGGAGTACGACGACGAGCACGGTGACGAACTCGACGCCGAGGCCGGTGACGAGTACGCCGATCCCGAGGCCTACGACGAGGAGTCGGCATCGTACGAAGAGGAGCCGGCGCCCTACGACGAGGAGGACGCAGCCGGTGCGAGCCCTGACGTCTTCCTCGACGTTCCGGTTCTGAAGGTCGACGAGATCGACCTGGACGTCGAGGACCTGCGGGCGCATGTCTCGCTGCAGGCCGAGGTGCTGGATCTGCTCAAACTGAACGTGGGCGCCGACGTCTCGCTCGCCCGGGTGCACCTGGGCATCTCGGGCGTCGAGGCACAGGCCCAGCTCAAGGTGCGTCTCCACCACGTCGCAAAGATCATCGACCGGGTGCTCACCACGCTCGACCGCAACCCGGAGATCCTGCACGAGCTGGCGCGTGGAGTCGGGTCCGCCGTGCAGGATGTCGGCGGCGGAGCCCGTCAGGCCGTGGGGGAGCTGGGCACGGGTGCCGGAAGGGCCGTCCAGGAGGTCGGCCAGGGTGCCGGGACCGCCGTCCGGGATGTGGGCCAGGGTGCCGGGGCGGCCGTGCAGGATGTGGGCCAGGGTGCCGGAGCCGCCGTGCAGGATGTGGGCCAGGGTGCCGGGACCGCCGTGCAGGATGTGGGCCAGGGCGCCGGGACCGCCGTGCAGGATGTGGGCCAGGGCGCCGGGGATGCTGTCCAGGACGTGGGCCGGGGCGTCGGCTCCGTGACGCAGGATGTCGGTCAGGGAGCCGGGAGGGCCGTTCAGGACGCGGGCAGTGGTGCCGGGCGCGCGGTGGAGGGCGTCGGCCAGGAGGCGAGCCGGGCCGTCGGAAGCGCCGGCGAGGCGGTGGGCGGCACCGCCGGGGGCGTGGCCGAACAGGCCGCGGGCGTGACGCAAGCGGCAGGCGACACGGCACGGGGCGGCGGCCACGCCGTTGCGGACGCTGCGGAGACGGCGAACGCCACCGCGGAAGGGGCCGAGCCGCGTGCGGCCCGCAAGGGCGCCAAGGAAAAACAGGGCCGAGCCGGCCGGAGCCAAGGCGCCACCCGCAAGCGCCGGGTGCGCGGAGAGGACGGAAAGCTGCCCCCGAGGTCCGGGTCCAGTCGCCTTCATGCCACCGAGGAGCCGGAGGAGCCGCCCTGAACGCGAGGCGCGGGAGCGGGGAGCCCGGTGGGGGACATCGTGTTCCGGTCGGCGGTCCACGCCGAACGGCTCCGCTTCACGCAGGAACCCCGGACAGCCGTCCGCTTCCCCGGCACCGGCAGGCGAGTGTCGACGAGCCACAGCGACCGCGCCCACCTACCTGACCCGGTCATCCCCGGTCAGGAATACCAGGACGTCACCGTCGCCTACCACCTCGCGACCCGGCTCACCGGGGAGCCGGAGTCCGGCCGGAGCCGTGACGACGGCACGGACGGGTGAGGCGCGGGCGGCGCCTCGTCAGACCTTCTCGACTCGCACGGAGTGCCCGGCGAGGAGTCGGTCCATGTCGTCGGTGTCGGAGGTGAAGACGGTTGCCTGACCTCCCTGCGCGGCTTCCCGCCCGACCACAGCCGCCAGAACGGCGTCGATGGCGTACTTGTGCCCAGGCCGGCCGCCTTCAGCATGTCCCGCGCCATGGCGATCACCTGGTCGTCCGTGTGCATGACGCGGATCCGGGACAGCGCCCAGTTCCACAGAGTGCCTGCCTCGACGTCTCGCGAGGGTCTCACGCCTCCAAGGTCGCGAGCGCCGAGGTGATGATCGGGATGCCCAGCCGCGGAGCCGCCTTGACCAGCGCAGTCATCCCCCGATCGCCCTGAACCGCCTTGGAGAGAGCCTCGGAGGCGAACACGAAATGTTCGCCGTGCACGTCGGCCCCTCCTCCACATCCGGCGGCGTCGGCGACTGGTTCCTGGGCCTGGCGAACGGCCGGGCCTCGGCGCTGTTCGCCACCCTCGCGGGGTTCTCGTTGATGCTGCTCGCCGGCCGCCGAGAGCCGAAGACCGGACTGGCCGGCCGACAGGCGAGGGCCCGCATCGTGATCCGGGCCGTGATCCTGCTGGTGCTGGGCAGCGCGCTGGCGATGACCAACTTCGGCAGCGCCGGAATCCTCAACTCCTACGCGTTGTACTTCCTGCTGGCCCTGCCCCTGCTGCGGCTGCGGGCCAGGACGCTCGCGATCATCGCGGTCACGCTCGCGATCGTCTCGCCGCAGGTGGCGTACGCCCTCAGGGCACTGCTCACCGAGTCGATCGTGATCACCATCAACACGTACGACCCGATCGAGCGCATCTCCGGCGTGGGCGTGCTGGATTTCCTGCTCACCGGCTTCTACCCGGCGATCACCTGGATGACGTTCGTGGTCGCCGGCATGGCGTTGGGCCGGCTGGATCTGACCTCCGGCGCGGTGCGGCGGCGGCTGGCCGTGGTCGGTCCCGCGCTGATCGCGTTCGGATACGGCGTCTCGTGGCTGGCGCTCAGGTTGTCCGGCGGCGCTCAGAAGATCATGGCCGGGATGCCCGCCATGAAGGACTCCGGTGCCATGAAGGACCCCGGCATGGAATCGGGATCGGCATTGGGAGCCGTCGACGTGACGATCGGTGGTGGGCTGGGAGGCCCCGACGCGTGGGGGCTGTTGGCCGCCCAGCCGCACACCGGTTCCACGTTCGACCTCATCGGCAGCATCGGGATCGCGATCACCGCGCTCCTGTGCCTGACGGTGGCGATGGACCGACTGCCGTGGCTGCGCCGGCTGGCAACCCCGGTCATCGCCGTCGGCACGATGTCCCTGACCCTCTACGTGGCCCACATCCTGGTCATCCTCGCCCTGCCCGGCGAAGCGGCCACCCCGCCGCGGTCCGCCTCCGCCGCGCTGCTGCTCTCGTTCATCGTCGGTGCCACCCTGTTCGCGGCGATCTGGTCTCGCTTCTTCCGCCGCGGACCGCTGGAGTACCTGCTCAACGGCGCCACCAAACTGGCGAATTCCGTCCGATGAGCCCCGGGCGGGCACCCGGGAAGGCCATCCGAGGTCGCAACGACACCCTCCGACAACGGGTCTGACTCGGAGGCGGGCCTGACCTCGCCGCAGCCGACCTCGCCCAGATCACCCGGGCTGTGAAGCGCAGACTCAAGCAGATCCAGTACCGGCCCGACCTGGTCGACGGCTGTCTGGCCGGCACTGGCCTGATGAGGGGCGACTGACCGACATGCCCCCGTGAGGTGAGGGGGTATTCGATGGAAGACCCAGCCTCCCGGCTGACAGGCTTTGACCATGAGTCTCCAGCCCAACGACGTATCCGACCCCTCCTGGCTGGGCAAGCCGATCGACGCTCGCCCGCTGTTCGGGCCAGAACTGGCGTCGCTCCTCGACCTGCTGCGCGGTCTGCGGCGCAATGAGTGGAACAAGGCCGCGGTCCCGGGCTGGACCGTGCACGATCTTGCCGCCCACATCCTCGGCGACTACCACGGCCGCCTCGGCTGGAGCACCGAGGGCCACCAGCGCGCCATGGCGGCTGGAGAGACACTGGAAGCGTTCATCCACCGGGTCAACCGGGAATGGATCGACCTGCACGCCGATCACAGCCCCGCCGAGCTCATCAAGGCTCTGGAACTGGCCGGGACCCAGGTCGCCCGTCAATTCGAGGGTGACCACCTCGACGCAACGGGCCTGGGAGTGTCCTGGGCAGGGGCCAACCCGGCGCCCAAGTGGCTGGACGTCGCCCGGGAGTTCACCGAGTACTGGACCCACCGCCAGCAGATCCGCCACGCCACCGGCCGGGACACCGATCCGGAGCCCACCGCCCTGTCGGCGGTCCTGGACACCTTCATGAGGGCCTTGCCCCACACACTGCGTCACACGCCCGCACCTGCCGGGACACAACTCCAAGTGGTCATCGATGAGCCGGCCGTCGGCACCTGGACCGTGACCGCCACCGCGGACCGCTGGTCACTGGCCGAAGCACCCAGCGGCCGGCCGGCCGCGTCAGTGCGGCTGGACCCAGAGACCGCCTGGCGACTCTGCACCCGCGGCATTGATCCTCGCACCGCCCTCGCCCGAGTCCGCATCAGCGGAGAGCGCCAGATTGCCGAAGCCGCCTGCCAGATCGTGTCCATCGTCTACTGACGCACGCCGCGCGTCGAGGTCCACCGGCGGGACTTGTCTGCAGACCGTCCACGACGAGTGTGCGCAGGGCGTTGCCCACGGACGCGGCTCCACAGGGGTCCCCTGGTTGTCGAGACAGCAGAAACTCCAACTGCCATGTTCTGCATGGCGGGAGTTCTCCCTACTGTGGCTACCGCGCCAGCGCGCAGCGCCCACCCGCTCAGGAGGTCCGCGATGCAGCCCGGATCCGCAGACACACCAGCAACAACGGCGTCGGTCGAGCCACCCCGAGCCGCCACCGGCCGGAGAATCAAGCCCTGGCACAGCCTGTGGCTCCTGCTGCTGCTCGGCTGGACGGTGAGCGCGGCCGACCGCGCGGTCACGGGACCCGTCGTCACCTGGATGATCGACAACGGCGTCGGCTTCCTCGCCGACACCGACCGCCCCTACGCGCTCGGCGGTCTGATCGGCGGCCTGTTCTTCGCCGGCTACATGCTCACCCAGTTCCCCGGCGGCTACCTGGGCGACCGATACGGCCATCGGACCCTGGTCGTGGTCAGCCTCGTCTGGGCCGGCATCGCCACCCTGCTCACCGGGTTCGTCGGCGGACTCGTGGCGTTCATCGTCGTGCGCGTCGTCACCGGCCTGGGCGAAGGGGCCTACTACTCCAACGACCGCACGATCATCAGCGAGGCGACCCCCGATCGCCACCGCAGCCTCGGAATGGGTGTGGTCATCACCGGCCTGGCGTTCGGAATCACCATCGCGGTCGTGTTCACCCCGCACTTCATCGACTTCGGCAAACTGTGGCTCGCCGACGTCGACGCCTGGCGGATGGCCTTCTGGCTACTGGGGGGCGCCACCCTGGTGGTGGCCGGCGCCATCGCCTGGCGGTTCCGGACACACCTGAGCGCGGCCGCGCTGGGCCGCGCCACGCTGCACCTGGCCGGGTACTCCGCGATCTCGCTCGTCCTGATCATGGCCATCTACCTGCTGGGTACCGAAGCCGGCCTGTCGGATCTGTGGATCGCCGTACTGGAGGTCGTACTCGCCGTCGGCCTGGTGCTGTTCGCCCTGGCACGCAAGGGCGAGGAGCTCGGCCCGGTCCTGAAGAACCGCAGCCTCTTCCTCATCTACCTCTCGTACATCGCCGTGCTGTGGAACCTGTGGTTCTTCAGCTTCTGGTCGGTGTCGATCGTCGCGGGCGCCGCGCACTCCTCCTTCTCGAGCGCCGCGCTCACCGCAGGCTTCAACGCGGGCGCCGGAATCCTCGGCTTCCCCGCCGGCGGCTGGCTCTCGGACTACGCGGTACGCCGCGGCTGGGGCCGCAAGCCCATGCTGCTGACCTTCACGGGCGTCCAGGCCCTGCTCACCGTGGTCTTCGCCTGGTACCTCAGCGCCGCCGAGAAGCCGTCGCTGTTGGTCATGGGCCTGCTGCTGTTCACCACCAGCCTGTTCTTCAACGCCCTGCAGCCCATCGGGCACGCCCTCACCGCCGACATCGCCCCGCCGCGGCTGCGCGGATCAGCCTTCGGCATGCAGAACCTCATCGGCGAGACGGGCGCCGTGCTGTCGCCTGCCATCGGCGGGGTCCTGCGCGACCACACCGGCGGCTGGACCGCGGCCGTGTGGCTGGACGCCGCGATCGTCGTCGTCGGGTTCTGCCTGCTGATCCCCGTACGCGACGCGCGCGCCGGCAGCGCGTCGGCCTGACCGGCGCCGATCCGGTGACTGAAGCCTGGGCGACTCCGATGCGATCCGCGAAGCCTGGGCGGCGCCGATCGGTGACTGAAGCCGGAGCGACGCCGATGCGGTCCGCGAAGCCTGGGCGCGCCGATGCGGTGACCGAAGCCTGGGCGGCGCCGACTCGCCGCGAAAAGACCGTCACGGCATCCGGGCGCGACCGGATGAAGCCCGGCCACGAAAAAGGGACCCCCATCATGCGTACTGTGCGAGACGCCGCCTTCGACGTCCTGCGCCTGCACGGCCTGACCACTCTCTTCGCCAACCCGGGTTCGACCGAGGTCGCGCTGCTGGCCGACCTGCCCGAAGACCTGCGCTTCGTCCTGGCCCTGCACGAAGGGTCCGTGGTCGGTACCGCCACGGGCTGGGCCCTCGCACGCCGGGAGCCGGCCCTGGTCCTGCTGCACACCACGGCCGGGCTGGGCAACGCCGTGGGGGCCCTGGCCACCGCCCGCGAGAACCGGGCTCCCCTGGTGGTCATCGTCGGCCAGCAGGACCGCCGTCACCTCGCTCACGAGCCCTTCCTCGCCGGCCGGCTCGAGGGCCTGGGCGGCGACTATCCCGTACGGGTGGAGACGCCCCCGCGTGCCCAGGACGTGCCCGGCGCGATCGGCCGGGCGGCACACGCGGCACGCGTGGGGCGGGGCCCGGCGCTGGTCATGGTGCCGATGGACGACTGGGGCGCACCGGCGGACGACCTGCCGGTGCCCGCTCCCACCGTGCTGCGGCAGGCCACCGGTGCCGACACCGACGCCGTACGGGAGGTGGCCGGTCTGCTGGACACGGCGACCAGCCCCACGCTGATCGTCGGGGCCGGCGCAGACGACCGGGCGACCTGGCGGGCGTTGACCGCGCTGGCCGAACGGCTGCGCTGCCCGGTCTGGCAGGAGCCGTTCGGGGCGCGCGCCGGATTCCCGCAGGACCATCCCCTGTTCGCCGGGCATCTGCCCGCGGACCGCGGTCGCCTGCGCGAAACACTCGCCCCCCACGACCTGGTGCTGGCCGTCGGCGCACCGGTGCTGCGTCAGTATCCGTACGCGGACGGTCCCCTGGTGCGCGGCGGAACGCGGTTGGCGATCGTCACGGACGACCCGGCCGAGGCCCAGCGCGCGCCCGTCGAACTGGCCGTCGTCGCGCCCCTGCCGGCCTTCTGCGGCGAACTGGCCGCCACCGTACGCGCACGCGCCGAAGACCCGCTGCCGGTCCTGAGCCGGCCGTCCCCACCCCCGCCACCGCGCGAGGGCGAGCCGCTGCGCGCCGCACAGGTCCTGGCCTTGCTCGCCGAGCGGCTGCCGGCGCACACGGTGCTGGTCGAGGAGACCCCTTCCAGCCGCCCCGACCTGCATGTGCTCATGCCGGCCCGGCAACCCCTCGGTTTCCTCAGCGCGGCGATGGGCGGTCTCGGCTTCGCGCTGCCCGCCGCGATCGGTGTCCGGATGGCCGCTCCGGAGCGCCCGGTGGTCGCGGTCGTCGGCGACGGATCGTCGCTCTACCAGATCCAGGCCCTGTGGACGGCGGCGCACTACGGCGTCGGCACGGTCTTCGTCGTCCTCGCCAACGGTCGCTACGCGATCATGGACCAACTGGCCGACGATCACGGTGGCAAGCCGCCCTGGCCGGCATTCGAGGAGGTCAGTGTCTGCGGACTGGCCCGCTCGCTCGGCTGCACGGCTCGCCGGGTGACCGACTGGCCCTCCCTGTCCGGCGAACTCGACGCACTTCTCCCGACCCTGGAACACCGCACAGAACCACTGCTCCTGGAAGTGGCCGTGCGCCCCGACCGACCGCGCGCCCGGTAACCGGCGCCACCGGCGGCCGGGCAGCGCGCCCGTGCCGGGATGTTCACGAGAAGAGGCAGCACCGGCTCAGAGGGTCGCTGAGCTGGTTGATGCGGAGCCCGGGCCAGGCAAGTGGCCAAGTGCGGTGACTCCTTGGCGAACCGTGAGGTCAATGCTCCTGTGACAGAACGAAGACGTCACGAAGGACTGCCTGTAACTCGGTGCGAGATACAAATACTTCCGACCGCATGTACCGCGCTACTCCTGGGGAACACCGTGAAGTACACCCGCATCGCTGCTCTCGCCGCCATCGGCGTCGCCGCCACCCTCTCGCTGACCGCCTGTGGCGGCGACGGCTCCGGGAAGGACTCGTCCTCCAAGCACTCCTCGTCCTCGTCCGCTTCGTCCTCGGGCGGTGGCTCGAAGTCGGAGGGTGACTCGGGCTCTGACGGCTCGGAGGCCAGCAACGCGAAGTCGGGCTCCGGTGAGGACACCGATGCCGCCGCCGACACCGCGAGCGGTGCGGTGAAGACCGGCGGCAAGGTCACGTTCTGCAAGACGGAGGACCTGGCCATCGACGCCAGGGACGCCGCGCCCGACGAGAACTCCGGCAGGATCGACATCACCATGATCAACCGGGGTTCGACCACCTGCTCGGCGACAGGCTTCCCGGGCGTCGACATCAAGGACGCCGACAACACCTCGAGCCCCATCGAGCGCGGCCACGCCCAGCCGCGTATCACCACCCTGAAGCCGGGCGACGCCGCTGTCTTCAACCTCGCCTACGACATCGACAACACCGGCGACAGCCTCGCGCACCCGACCGACATTCAGGTGACGCCCCCGAACGAGACCCACACCGTGAGCCTGAAGTGGCCCGCGGCCGCGGGGGACATCAAGGGCGCCTACACCGACGTTCAGGTCTACCCCACGCACACGACCAAGTAGGGGCGCGATGCGCGCGGCCGGCTCCGGTGGCCAACCGCCGCGTCCGGCCAGGATCCTGGCCATCCGGTGTGCAGCTGGTCCGCGTCAGTGACGCACCCGACCGGGGGCCGGGGTGTGATCGAGTTCCAGGATGGCGAAGAGTCCACCGCCGGGCGGGTGCCAGGCTGACCTCTTGGCGGAATCCCATCAGCCACTGGCGTGCGGCTTGAAGTCGGGCTAACAGGCCGGGAGTTCGATGCCTTGTCGGTGAACTGGCGGCACGAATAACACCGGCCGGATCGTCCATATGGTGCGGGTGCCGGCGTGGGTCACAGAGATCGTGCAGGGTTCCATGCGTGAAGGGCTCGTCGCGTATCGATGCGACCGCCGTACAGCCAGGCCCAGGCCTGCCTAAGGCGTTCGGGTCGAGTGCCGGTGAGATGGCCGCAGGGCGACCGCTACCTTGCCCGCGTTGATGTCGGAAATAGATGTCAAAGGCCTCGGACCATGATCGGTCCGGGGCCTTTCGGCTGGTGCCCCGGCAGGATTCGAACCCGCGACACCCGCTTTAGGGAGAGGCTGGGCAAATCGTGCTGCTGACCTGCGGCTTCGATATCTGGTGAGGCGGCCGGAAACTCGACTGCGGGACACCCCCGTTGACCGTGGCTGACCCCTGCATCTGGCACGGTTATGGCACGAACCTCAGCCGACGACAGTCGCGAGAACGGCGCGGTGCCCACTCGCCGCCGTGGTTCCCCGCAGGATGGGGCACGGCCTTCAGCACAAGCTTTCTAAGCTCCTCCTGCGGCGCCGCAGGCCGTGCGATGATCACCACGCGATCGGGGGGCCGTCAACTCTGCACGAAACGGTCACTTCGAGCCGCACCATCGCGGCCAATCGACGAAAGGCCATCCGTGCGCAGGCTCGTCTACTACATCGCCACCACGCTCGACGGTTTTATCGCCGGGCCGGACGGCGCCGATCCCACCGGCCCGAACGGCTTCTGGCCGATCCCTGATGACTACCTCCAGCACATCGTGACCGAGTACCCGGAGACTCTGCCTGCTCCAGCCCGGGCGGCACTGTCCGTCACAGCCGAAGGAACACGCTTTGACACCGTCCTCGAAGGACGGCGCACCTATGAGATCGGCCTCGCGGCCGGGGTTACCGACGCCTTCCCTCACCTGCGTCATCTCGTCTTCTCACGAACCCTGTCTGAGAGCCCGGACCCTGCCGTCGAACTGGTAGCGGACGATCCGGTGGCCAAGGTGCGCGAGCTGAAGCAAGAGGACGGTAAGGACATCTGGTTGGTCGGCGGCGCGGAGCTGGCCAATGCCCTGTACGCCGAGATCGATCAGCTGATCCTCAAGGTGGGATCGCTGACCATCAGTGCCGGGATACCACTCTTCTCCCGGAAGGCCACCTTCGAACCGCGTCGCTGGGAACTCACGGACCACACCGTCTTGAAAAGCGGAGCGCTGTTCCTCACCTACACGCGCGTCACCGACTAGGCGTGAGCCTGCCCACGAGGTCGGTGTGGCGGCTTTGGGCTGGAGTTTCAATGACTGCGTCAAGCCACGGCGGACTGATCGGAGCCCGTGGACACGATCAGGGCCAAGACGGTGGATTCATCCTCTGAACTGGCCCTGAGTCGTATGGAGCGGGCATGAGAATAGAACCCGCGTAGCTAGCCAGTCTCCCCGCTGTTCCCCGCTCCGTGCCGCTCCCACGGGCACACAGGGGGAGGGGCACAGGCGCACGCCGGGCGGGCTCTTCAGCGAGGAATTGGCTGCGGGCTTCGGCGTCGCCTCAGCTGCGGGCTCATCACTTGATGTCGTCGGCGGGTGAGGAAGAGGCAGGCCGCGCCGCAGAGGCGGCGCGCGCCCGCGCCGTGCTCGGGCCTTGAAGTCGTATGCGCGGGTGTTCTCGTCGTGCAGGGGCGAGTTGGTAGGCAGTGCCCCCGCAGAGTGCGCCAGACCCGCAGATAGGCGGCAACCGAGCCGTCATCGTTCAGCCACAGCTCAGCGTGCCAGTCCTCGGCGATCACGAGTCGCTCATCCAGGATCCAGAAGCCGTTCGCGGTGGGAATCTTGAGCGACGCACCGAGCGGGATGACCCCCAGCTCCACGGTGTCCATGCCGATGGTGCCGATGAGCCGGTCCAGCGGTTGAGAACGGGGTTACCAAGCACGGCATCGAACTCGTCTTCGGCGAACGGCAGGCGCGGCAGAGCACCGAGGCCCCTCCGCCTGAACGATCCAGCACACTGGCTGGCGGTTCTGGTGGCGAGGGGCCTTCGGGGCGTATGGCTCACTCGGTGCGCAGGCCGTCCGGCCGCATCAGCCGTAGCAGCGGCGGCAGGCTGAGCACGGTCACCAGCAGGGTGACGGCGGCGCCGATACCGGTCATCGACAGTACGCTCGCCCAGTCGACGTCCACCGCCTTGTGCGTCATATTCAGCAGTACCGCGCCCAGTGTCAGCCCGACCGCCGTGGCCAGCGCCAGGCCGAGACCGACGGGGATCGCCGTCTGCCACAGCACGGACAGGGTCAGCGTGCGGCGCCGGGTGCCGAAGGCGATCAGCGACGACAGTAGCTTGCGGCGCTCGCGCAGCTGCTCCAGCTGCGACACCAGCAGACTCGCGCCGATCAGCGCCAGTACGCAGGCGGCGCCGACGAACAGGAAGGTGCGGATGGAGGCGTAGGTGTCGTCGCGCTTACTGGACACCAACATGGCCGGGTCGCTGATCAGGCCGAGACGACGGGCCGTGTTCCGCGCGTAGTCGGGTGCGTCCGCCAGCCCCTGGTCGAGCATGAGGTAGATCTCCCCGTCGAGGCCATGTGTGGTGCCCCGGGGCAGGGCGCCCGGCGTCAGCAGCAGTCCGCCACGCTCGTACCCGCTCGGGTCCGCGATCGACCGCGCCTGTTTGACGTCCGCCGGCACGGTCCAGGGCGTCGGCCTGTGCTCAACACCGGGTTGGCCGTCGAAGTAGTCGAACCAGAGCGTGCTGCCGGGCTTGGACATGCCGGGCGGCGCCTCCCCGTCTGCGCCACCCTGGAGGACGAAGGAGTCACCGTCCTTGCAGGAGGGGAGGGAAGCCACCGCGCGCAGGGACGCACAGTCGGCGATGGTGACGTCGGCGGTGTTCTCGACGTCCTCGCGCTGGTCGGCAACGTAACCCTCGTCGAACGCGTAGATCTTCGCGACACCCTTGGTCGCCTTGAAGTCGGCCGCCGCCCGGGCGAGCGGAACCTGGTGGACGGGGTCCCATAGGCTCACGTGCATCTGGGCTCGGGTGGGGTCGTCGTTGGTGTGCTTGGTGTACTGGCCCTGCAGTCCGGACAACATCATCTGCAGGGCGATGGCGCCCGCCACCGCGACCGCGATGCCGTTGACCGTGCGGGCGGCCGTTCCGCTGCTCAACTGAAGCCGGCGGATGGCCAGTTGCCAGGCGACCCCGCCGGAGCCGAGCCGGGCGACGACCGTCTCCACGACCCACGGCAGCAGCGCGGTCACCCCGACGAGCAGCAGCAGGACGCCGCCGGTGACCTGGTATTGGTTGAAGTCTTTGCCGTACCGGTCCTTGCCGATCATCGGGTAGAGCATGCCGATCCCGCCCACGGGCAGCAGCAGCCGCCACCACAGCCGGCGCCGCGGGGGCTTCGCGGTGCGCACCACGCCGAGCGGCTCGATCACCACGCCCCGCAGCGCGAACAGGGTGACCAGCACGGCGGCCGCCGGGACCGCGACCGCGACCAGCAGGGCGAGCAGGGGGGAAGGGATCAGATAGCTCGGGAACACGCTCACGTCGAACAGGTCCACGGACCCGGAGAACTCCCGGATGAGCAGGAAGAAGACCGTGCCGAAGGCCAGGCCGGCCACGGCGCCGGCGAGGGCCTCGCCCGCGGCGATCCGCCGGGTCATCCGGCTGTCCGAGCCCACCAGCCGCAGGGCCGCCAGTCGCCGGTCGCGGCGCTCGCCGCCGAACCGCACGGCCGCGGCGGTGAACACGCCGACCGGCAGCAGCAGCACCAGGAACACCACGAGGGCGAGCAGGACGAGGATGGGGTCCCTCGTCTCCGGCTTCGGATGCTGGTCGCCGAACCGGTCGATGCGCTCGACCATGCCGCTGTTCTCCTTGACCACGAGGTCATCGGCGCCGCGGTAGAAGGCGAGCTCCTGGGCACCGATCAGCCCGGGCTCGGCGATCGTGCCGACGATCCGCCCCGGCAGCCGCTCCCGCAGCAGCTTCCCCTCGCCAGACTCCAACAGCCGCTTCAGCGCGGGGGAGACCACCATCTCGCCCACCCCCGGAAACCTCGAGACCCCCGGCGGCAGGGGCGCCTTCGGCCCGTCGGGCTGCAACGCCCGCCCCCGCACCTCCTTGTCACGGAAGGCCGTCCCGGCATCGCCGACCACCAGCGTGTCGTCCGCCTTCCGCAGCGGCGACACTGACATGTGCGAGAGGTCGGTGCGCGCCTCCTCCCGGTCGTGCCGGACGGCCAGCGCGTTCGGCACCGCGGTGGCGAGCAGCAGCAATGCCACACCGAGCCCCACGCCGACGGCGGTGAGCAGCAGCCGCGCCCACCCTTCCCGCCCGCCGGCGAAAGCGAATCTGAGCCCCATACCCAGGTCCCTGGACCACTGACGCACGCTCATACGGCGGGCTCCATGTCCCGGGACCTGCCGTCGCGTACGACGACCTCGCGGTCGGAGTAGGCGGCGACCCGTGCCTCGTGGGTGACCAGCACGACGGCGGCGTTGGTGGACCGGGCGGCTTCCGTCAGCAGCCCCATCACGCGCTCGCCGTTGAGCGAGTCGAGCGCGCCGGTCGGCTCGTCGGCGAACAGCACGCGCGGGTTGGTCACCAGCGCCCGGGCCACGGCGACCCGCTGGCCCTGACCGCCGGACACCTCGCCGGGCCGCTTCTTGCGCAGGTCGTCGACCTCCAGCCGCTCCATCCACCGGAGCGCGGTGCGCTCGGCCTCCTTGCGGGAGGTGCCGTTCAGCCGCAGCGGCAGCGCGACGTTCTCCACACAGGTCAGTTCCGGCACGAGCTGGCCGAACTGGAACACGAACCCGAACTCCGACCGCCTGAGCGCACTGCGCTGGGCGTCGCTCATGGTGGCGAGCTCGCGCCCGTTGTAGGTGATGGATCCCGAGTCGGGTGGCACGATCCCGGCGAGGCAGTGCAGCAGGGTCGACTTGCCGGACCCGGACGGGCCCATCACGGCGACGACCTCGCCGGGGTGGATGGAGAACTCGGCGCCGTCGAGCGCGGTGGTCGGGCCGTACGCCTTGCGCAGTTCGCTCGCGACGAGCAGGGAACCGGATGGAGGGGGCGAGGTCATCGGGCCGTCACCGCCTCGGCGAGCTTGTCGAGACGCGCGGCGGTCAGCTCCAGCCAGCGCAGATCGGCTTCGAGGTGGAACAGGGCGTGGTCGCAGATCAGCTGGTCCGCGAAATCGCCCTTGAGCTTGCGGTCGGTCAGGATCCGCATGCTGCGCAGGTGCTCGGCGCTCTGGGTGTCGAGGATGTCGGCCGCGTCGCGCCGGGTGAGCAGTGCGAGGACGACCTTGGTGTAGAGGGTCGACTGGAGGTACGGCTCGGGCTTCTCGGGCGTCGCGAGCCAGCGCTGCATGTCGGTGATCCCGGCGTCGGTGATCGCGTACCGCTTGCGCTCGGGGCCGCCGCCGGCCTCGATGCCGTCGACCTCGACGAGCCCGGTCTTCAGCAGCCGGGACATCGTCGAGTAGACCTGGCCGTAGTGCAGCGGCCGGTCGTGACCGAACTTCTCGTCGAAGGCCCGCTTCAGGTCGTAGCCGTGGCGCGGGCCGGACTCCAGGAGCCCCAGGAGGGTGTGACCGATGGACATGTTCCGCACTGTACACACCGTGTATACCCGTCATGTATACGCGGAGTGTGTAGATCATGGCGGGTTGTGTGTTCGTGCAGGTGGGGGCCGATTCTCAAGGTTTTACAAAGAGGAATCATCCCGTCCGGAGCGTGAGAGCGACGCCGCTCAGGGTGATGGGGGCCCGGGGGGCAGTCCCGCAGTCCGCCGACGGCGGCGCGGAGAGAAGTGATTCCCCGAATGCCGTGTCCTGCCGCACGCAGGCTGCCCACACGCCGGGCCTGCGTCCGGAAGCCGCTGACGGACGTGGGATCGATCGGGTCTGGCGATGGCAGCGTGGGCCTGAAGGCGGCGTGTGACCGGGGCCCGTCGCCGGAAGCGGCGGCACGCACGCCAGGCTGGAGAAAGGCGTTGCCGGCGATCGCGGTCACGGCCATGGCCGGCGGTTCCGCGGCGTGGATCGTGACGGACTGTGCCACCTGCTGCCTCGACGACCCGCAGATCGCCTGTGCCGCCGATCCGACCATGACTTCTTCGGCGACTTCAACCGGCCCCTCGACGGGTTGTCGACTCCGGAGTGCCGAGCCGGCGCCCCGGCTGCCTGCCGCGGTTCGCCGGTCGGTCGGAAGCGGACGCGGGCTTAGCCCCGGGACCTGGGGCCGCCGTGACCTCGCTGGGGGCGGTGATCTCGTGCCCGGAGGCGCAGGTCACCACCGTCCGGACCGGGCTGCCGCAGTCGTGGTGGAGCAGGGAGATCGTGGAGGCGCCGGCCGGGACGATCCAGCGCTCGGCCCAGTCGTTCAGGGCGATCAGGATGGGCAGCAGGCTGCGGCCCTTGTCGGTGAGGCGGTACTCGTCGCGTCCGCGCGCGCCGGGGGCCCGGTGGCGGGTCTTCTCCAGGATGCCGTCGGCGACGAGGTCCCTCAGGCGGGCGGACAGCACACTCGGGCTGATGCCGCGTGGAAACCGGCCCCCACCTGCGCGCCATGCTCCCGTGCGAGCTCAGCACTCGGTGTATACGCGCAGTGTATACACCTCATGTAGAGTGCCGCCCATGTCCATCAGTCACACACTCCTGGGGCTCCTGGAGTCCGGGCCCCCACCACGGTTACGACGTCAAGCGGGCCTATGACCAGAGGTTCGATCACGACCGGCCACTGCGCTACGGCCACGTCGGCTCGACGATGTCCCGGCTGCTGAAGAACGGTCTCGTTGAAGTCGCCGGGATCGAGGCCGGCAACGGCCCCGGGCGCAAGCGGTACGCCATTACGGAAGCCGGGATCACCGACATGGAGCGGTGGCTGGCTACACCGGAGAAGCCCGAGCCGTACCTGTAGTCGACGCTCTATGCGCGCTGCCATCCACCGCACCGCCGCCGACACCCTTGACTGCCAGCGCTCCGAGCACCTGCGCAGCATGCGGATCCCCTTAGCGATCGTAAGTACTGGGACGGCTCGCTGACCTGCCGGCCTGGCCGACCCGACGTTCGTACAGCCGAACCGGCCGATGTCCGCCATCGGCGGCTAGGCACCACGGGGCGATGTTGCGCGCGGCGAGCGATCTGGACGCCCTGGCTGTCCCGTCGGCCGCTACTTCCACAGGCCGGAGGCGCCCGAGGAGGAAAAGCTCCCGTCGTCGGCGACGGGGGCGTCGGAACGAAGGTGGCGAGCGCGCGCCACCCGTAACCAGAAAGTAAATTGAGTGGAAAACCAGACGTCACCTGTAATTGGAACCGGTCAGACGCCTTCAGCAAGTAAAACTCCTCAAGGGGAATCGGAAGACGTCGAAATCCGCAGGCTTGCCATCGGGGTCATCCTTTTCACGTCGACATGCGTGACACTCATGTCTGAGCTGGTGCTCGCCCTCGCCGGTGCGGGCCTCAAGGTGACGGCAATGGCCGCTGTGAGCGTATTCGGCGGCACCTTCGGTCTTGGGTACTTCATCGCCAAAAGGCTTGGATATATTCGAACGAGCACGTAAGACTCGATAAACGCGGAGTCCATCGAAAACGAGAGTCGTCCCAGCTCAAACTGCGAACGCGCACAGCATCTGGACGATCCCAGCGGCAACCGCTCGAACCGGGCGCCGTGTGACGTCTCCCGGCGTCGCTGTTGTGGCCATGTCCGAGGCACCCGATGAGGAGAGCCTGGCGCGTGCCGAAGGGCTGTGGGGCGCGGCGCAGCGGTGGTGGCGTGGAGCGCTTCGGCCGTTCGGCCTCTACTTTGCATGGCTCTATCTGAGCCTGGCTATGTTTTCGTGCACTATGCGGGCGCTTAGGTGGCTTTCCGAGTACGGAGGCTTAGGCAACGCGCAGGAGCAGATGACGGGGACGCTGGCTTGATCTACTGGGCGCTCATGACCGGGTTCCTGTTCGTTACCGTGCTTCCGGCGTGGGTCGTCTCCTCCGACATCGAACACTGGCGCAAGTACGGGAAGAGGGAAGGAAGGGCTTTGGCGCACCTGAACGCCGAGGCTCAGGCCCGAGTGCGGGTCCAGGCAGCGGAACCGCCTGCCGACGAGGGTCCACGCTCCTGAGACTGGGAGGCGCGATTGCCGTCAAAGCCTGCCGTCAAAATGCCCCGGACCATGATCGGTCCGGGGCCTTTTGGCTGGTGCCCCCGGCAGGATTCGAACCTGCGACACCCGCTTTAGGAGAGCGGTGCTCTATCCCCTGAGCTACGAAGGCAGTGGCATCGGACGCAAGCAGCGGCGTGCCTGTGGTCCGGTAGGACCACAGGCGTCAGCGTACCGGATACGGGTCGGGTGGGTGTGGGGGTCAGGTCAGGGGGACGTGGGTGAAGCGGGCGGCGGTGTGGAGGTCCGACTCGATGCGGGTGGCTGTCGTCGTAAGTTCGGGGAGCAGGTCCGTCACGCACTGCCGCAGGGAGTGGCGGCTCGCGTGCATCGCTGTGTTCAGGGCGGCCACCACCCTTCCGGACCGGTCGCGGATCGGGACCGCTATGGAGCGGAGGCCCTCTTCCAGTTCCTCGTCCACCAGGGCGTAGCCCTGGGAGCGGATCGAGGTCAGGGTGTGGGTCAGTTTCTCCCTGTCCGTGATCGTGTGGGGCGTGAGGGGGCGCAGGGCTCCGAGCCGGGAGGCTGGGTCGGCCGTGTCCGACAGGAGGACTCGGCCCAGAGCCGTCGCGTACGCCGGCAGGCGGGTGCCCAGCGTGATGTTCACGCTCATCACGCGGCCCGTCGCCACCCTGGCCGTGTACTGGATTTCCTCGCCCGAGTCCGAGAGCACCGCCAGGGACGTCGACTCGTGGATGCGGGACGTCAGGTCGGACAGGTGGGGCTGGGCGATCTGGGGGAGGGATGTGCGGGAGAGGGGTGGGAAACCCAGGGAGAGGACCCGGGGGGTCAGGGCGAAGGTGCGGTCGCCTGCCGGCGTCACCAGGTCCAGGTGTTCGTATGTGATCAGTGCCCGGCGGGCCGTCGCCCGGGCCAGGCCCGTTGCCCGGGCCACCTCCGTGAGCGTCAGCTCCGGCCTGCCCTCGCCGAAGGCGGTGAGGACCGTGAGGCCCCGTGCCAGGGATTCGACGAAATCGCGGCCGAGTCGCTGTTTCGACGCGCCCGTCCAGAGAGCCAGGTTCGAGGGCGGTGTGCCGGGGGTCGGGGGAGGGGTGCGGTGCAGCTCCTGTTCCATCTCCGTCACCGCCGACTGCAGCCTCGGCAGCAGGGTGGTCCGCAGGCTGTGTGCCGTGTGCCGGCTCGTGTGGCTGACCACGCTGGCCACGCATGCCAATGCCCGGTGGTCGTCGCCCGCGTGAGGGGAGTGGACCGGTACCGAGACCGCTACGAGGCCCGGTTCGATCAGCTGGTCGTCCAAGGCCCAGCCGTTAGCGGCCGCCTCTTCCGTGCGGCGGACGAAGGCCGCGTCGTCTCTTTCGTCGGCTCCGTACGTGCGCGGCGGTACGGCCGTGAAGGAGAGGTCCCTCGGGTCCGCCGCCCTGCGTTCGCGCCAGCGTTGCCAGTCGGAGGCCGACCACTTCGTTGCGAACAGGGGGCCGGGTGCGGTGCGTTCGGCGGGGAGCAGGTCGCCGATGCGGAAGCTCAGGGACATCGCGCGGCGGCGGGTCGCCTGGTGGATGAAGCGGATGCCGTCGCGGTCGGCGACCGCCAGGGAGACCGACTCGTCCAGTTCGTCGGCCAGGGCGTCCGCCCGAGAAGAGAGCAGAGCGGAAAGGCGTAGGGCGGACAGGTAGGCGTTGCCCAGTTCCATCAGGCGGTGGGAGAGGTGTACGTCCCGGCCGTCCACGCGGACGTAACCCATGCGGGCGAGCGTGGCCGTGATGCGGTCGACCGTGGAGCGGGCGAGGCCCGTGGCACGTTCCAGGCCGCTCAGGCTCAGCGTGCCGTCCGCCTCGGTCAGCTCCCGCAGCACCGCGATGCCGCGTATCAGTGGCGTGACGGCCTCGCCCGGCGCTGATCGCCTCGCCCGCGTGTGGCCGTCCCGCCGACAACTGTGCCCGTTCCATCGGCCGGTGCTCCGCCCACATCGGCCCGTGCCCCGCCCACATCGGCCGGCGCCCCGCTCTCGTCGGCCGGTCGGGCAGACCCATCGAGGTCGTCGTTCCTGGGCTTCGCTGGCATCGGCTCTCCGGTACGGCTGTCGCGGCAGGCCTACCGTAATCCGGAATCCGGAGTCCGGGTCCTGGAGGGGGCTCCCTTCGCCCCTGGCTCTCCTTGGCTCCCCGCGTGCCCTCGCTCCCCCTCCCCCTCCCCCTCCGTCTGCCTACCCCCTCGTCACCCGCACCCGATACCCGCCCTCCCCCTCCAGATCCACCCCCGCCACCTTGATCACCACCCCCCTTCGCGCATCCCGGAACGTCTCCCCGGGCGCGAACGGCGCGTCGGACAGTTCCGCGTGGACGTTCGGGGTGCGGGTGCAGCCGCCGCTGTCGCGGCGGGAGTCGTAGACCGTGACCGGGCCCATGCCCGTGTCCACCTCCGCGTCGACCTTGTAGATCAGGACGCCCGGGCGGCACACCGTCTCGTCGTTGCCCGCGCGGGTGCGCAGTTCCACGGCGTAACCGGTTCTGCTGTCCAGGGGCAGGACGACCAGCTTGGAGCCGCCGGCGCGGGCCAGTGGGGTCAGGGTGTACTCCGTGGTGCCGGGGGTCGCCGCGCAGTGGACCTGGGCGGCGTCGAGCCAGCCCAGCTTCCACTTGTGCCAGCCGAGGAAGTCGTTGTTGGCGCCCCAGTCCTCGCTCATGATGTCCCAGTGGCCGACCGCGCCCCCGCCCTCGGCGGTGTACAGGTCGGGCAGGCCGAAAACGTGGCCGTTCTCGTGGGGGAGTACGCGGTAGCCGTTGCGGTCGTAGGAGCCGGAGCCGTCGTCCTGGCGGGAGTAGACGAAGGAGGCGTTGGCCACGGGGGTGCCGTCGGCTGTCGGGGCCTCGGGGTTGCCGGCGAAGGTGACGGACAGGACCGTGTCCAGGGCGGAGGGGCCGGCGTTCGGGGTGACCAGCACGTTCACCAGGTCGTACGCGCGGAAGTCCACCTTCGGGTCGGCCGCGGCCACGAGGTCCTGGACCAGCGTGCGGTAGCCGGGCTCGAAGGGGGCGCCGCGCTCTATGCCGTACTCGCGGAAGGACTTCGGCATCCGCAGCCACGCCGGGATCGGGGTCTCGGGGCGGTAGTCGAGGCGGCCGTAGGAGCTGGTGCTGAACCACTGGCGGGTCTGCGGGAAGAACTCCCGGAAGCGGTCCAGGGCTTTGCCGTCGCCGGGTGCGTCGGAGAAGTCGATCATCAGAGTGAGGGCGCGGAGGGTGCCGGTGGAGCGGGTGTAGTTGTCGGAGGTGGGGATGCCCTCGGACATCTGGACCTCGCGGGAGCCGCGGATCAGGCAGGGGCCGTGTGAGGAGGTGCGGGAGAGCGCGACCGGGCCCGCTCCGGCCGTCCTGGCGCCGGGGGCGAGGTGGGCCGTGCCGGCCGAGGTGCTGACCGCGAAGGTCAGGGCGGTGACACAGGCCAGGGCTGCCAGACGGCGCCGGGGTATCCGGCGCCCGGGCGCCTGCGAAGAGTCTGGGTCAGGATGCCGCGTACGGCCTGCGCCAGGATGCTGCGTACGGCCTGGGCCGAGCGACCCCGCCGCGCCCGGCCGGGGTCGCTGAGGCTGCGGCTGCATGCAGGGACCTCCCGCGCCACGGCAGCCGCCGGTCTCCGGCTGCACCCTTCCGATCACCCTGCGTTGCGGGGGGTGGGGGCGCGCGTTGGAGGAGACCGATCGTGGGTTTCCCGTCAGTAGCGATCAGTAGCGATCAATGGTGATGATCAGTAGTGATCAGTGGCTATCGGCAACCATCGGCAACCATCGGTGGCTATCAGTGACTGTCAATGGCGATTCGTACGCGCCCCGGGAGTTGCCGGCCCCGTCCCGCCCCCCGGGAAAGCTTGTGAGCCAGGTCACAAACAGAAAATCCACGGGTGGGAAATACCGGGGACCAAGTCCCCGTTTAGTCATGTGTCCGAGTGAAACGGGGACCCTCTCCCCGGATCGCATCACCGCACACTTCCACAAGCCAGGAGTACGCCGTGCAGACCGCCACCCCCGCAGAGCGCAAGGTGCCCCGGCCCCGCGCCGACGCCCTGCGCAACCGGGAGCGGATCGTCACCGCCGCCCGGGAGATGTTCGTCGAGCACGGCCCCGAGGTGCCGCTCGACGAGATCGCCCGCCGGGCGGGCGTGGGCAACGCCACGGTGTACCGCAACTTCCCGGACCGAGACGCGCTGGTCCGCGAGGTCGTCTGCTCCGTCATGGACCGTACGACTGCGGCGGCCGAGCTCGCGCTCGCCGAGACCGGCGACGCGTTCGAGGCGCTGGAGCGCTTCGTGCACGCCGCCGCCGACGAGCGGATCAGCGCGCTGTGCCCGATGGTCTCCAGCACGTTCGACCAGCACCATCCGGACCTGGAGGCCGCGCGCGAACGGGTCGAGCGGCAGGTCGCGGAGGTCATGGACCGGGCCAGGGCGGCCGGGCAGCTGCGCTCCGACGTGGACGTCGGAGACGTCATGATCGCCGTGGCCCAGCTCAGCCGGCCTCCCGCCGGTACGGACTGCTTCCGTGCCGACCCCTTCGTCCACCGCCATCTTCAGCTGTTCCTGGACGGGTTGCGGGCGCCCGCTCGCTCCGTTCTGCCGGGCACGGCCGTGACCCTGGAGGACTTGCGCCGGACCTGACCGATTAGTTCAGCCCGTCCCACCCGTCTGAAGTCAGTACGCACCGCCTGAAGCCAAGACGACAGTCCCTGCGGCCGTCCCGACAGACGAGCCGTCATGTCTCGACATCTCTTTCCGTCACGAAGTCCCGAAGTGGGTACCACCATGTCTGAAACAGCCTCGAAGGCGCTCGGCACTCCGGCCGCCTCGCCGGACGCCGGTCGCTGGAAAGCGCTCGTCTTCATCGCGCTCGCCCAGCTGATGGTCGTCCTGGACGCCACCATCGTGAACATCGCCCTGCCCTCCGCCCAGCAGGACCTGGGCATCTCCGACGGCAACCGGCAGTGGGTCGTCACGGCCTACGCCCTCGCCTTCGGCGGTCTGCTCCTGTTCGGCGGCCGGATAGCCGACCTGTGGGGCCGCAAGAAGGCCTTCGTCGTCGGACTGGCCGGCTTCGCCGCGGCCTCCGCGCTCGGCGGCGCGGCCACGAACGAGGCGATGATGTTCGGCGCCCGCGCCCTCCAGGGCGTGTTCGGAGCCCTGCTCGCGCCCGCCGCGCTCTCCCTGCTCGCCGTGATGTTCACCGACGCCAAGGAGCGCGCCAAGGCGTTCGGCATCTACGGCGCGATCGCCGGTGGCGGCGGTGCCGTCGGCCTGATCCTGGGCGGCTTCCTCACCGAGTACCTGGACTGGCGCTGGACGTTCTTCGTGAACATCCCGTTCGCCATCGTCGCCGCGGCCGGTGCGTACTTCGTCATCCGTGAGCCGGAGGGCGGCCGCAACCGCTCCGCGCTCGACATCCCCGGCGTGGTCCTTTCCACCCTGGGCCTGGTCGCCCTGGTCTACGGCTTCACCCGCGCCGAGTCCGACGGCTGGAGCGACTCCGTGACCGTCGGCATGTTCGTCGCCTCGGCCGTCCTGCTCCTGGCCTTCGTGCTCGTCGAGTCCAAGGTCAAGGCCCCGCTGCTGCCGCTGCGCGTGGTCACCGAGCGCAACCGCGGCGGTGTCTATCTCTCCCTCGGTCTCGCGATCATCGCGATGTTCGGCCTGTTCCTCTTCCTGACCTACTACCTGCAGATCGTGAAGGGGTACTCGCCGGTCAAGACCGGGTTCGCCTTCCTGCCGATGATCGCGGGCATGATCACGGGCTCGACCCAGATCGGCACCCGCCTGATGACCCGGGTCGCGCCGCGCCTGCTGATGGGCCCCGGCTTCCTGGTCGCCGCGCTCGGCATGCTGCTGCTGACCCAGCTGGAGATCGGCTCCTCGTACGCCGCCCTGCTGCTGCCGGCGATGCTGCTGCTCGGTCTCGGCATGGGTACGGCGTTCATGCCGGCCATGTCCCTGGCCACCCAGGGCGTCGAGCCCCGGGACTCCGGTGTCGCCTCCGCGATGGTCAACACCTCGCAGCAGGTGGGCGGCGCGATCGGTACCGCCCTGCTGAACACCATCGCCGCCTCGGCGACGACGTCGTACATCGCCGACCACATCGTGGGGGCGACCAGCCGGTCCCAGCAGCAGCTGGTCCAGCTGGAGGGCATGGTCGAGGGCTACACGAGCGCCATCTGGTTCGCCGTCGGCATCCTCGTCGTGGCCGCCACCATCGCCCTGACCTTCGTCAACGCGGGCCGCCCGGGCAGCACGCCCGTGACCGGCGCGGCGCCGGACAGGAAGCGGCGGACGAGGTGCAGGTCCCGGTCGTCGCCCACTGACGGCGGCCCCCGAAAGAAACCCCTTCGGGCCACCGTAGGCACGAGGAAGGGGACGCCTCGCACCTACGGTTCCCAGGACCTGCCCCGGTCTCCGCGCCAACTCAGCGGAGCCAGGGCAGGTCCGCACCCGCTTCGGTCGGCTGGAGTCCCTCGGCGACGATCCTCATGATCTCGCCGAGGGACTTCTGCTGTTCCGGGGTGAGCCGGTCGAAGACCGCCTGGCGCACGGCCTCCACATGGCCCGGCGCGGTCTGCCGCAGCACCTCGTAGCCCTGGTCCGTGAGCACGGCGAACTGGCCCCGCTTGTCGTCGGGGCAGTCCTCGCGGCCCACCCAGCCGTTCTTCTCCAGACGCGCGATGGCGTGCGAGAGGCGGGAGCGGGTGATCTTCGCCAGCCTGGCGAGCTCGGTCATCCGCAGCCGCCGCCCGGGCGCGTCGGCGAGTTTGACCAGAAGGCCGTAGTAGACGTGCGGCATGCCCGCGTCGCGCTGGAGCTGACGGTCGAGATGGTCGTCGAGGAGGGTGACGCCCTCCATGAACGAGCGCCAGACGCGCTGCTCCTCGTCGGTGAGCCAGCGCGGTTCGTGGGGCTCCGCGGCGGAGCCCGGTGCGGGTGCGGGTGCGGATGCCTTCATGTGTTCCACTCTACGTGGCCCCTCCTTGAACTTTAAACAAGTGGCTCGTACAGTTTGTTAGGGAACCATGTTTTGGAGGGAGTCGCAGCATGTCCGCCGCCACCCAGGAGCGCATGCCCGCTCTGTACCTCAGTCACGGCGCCCCGCCGCTGGCGGACGACCCGGTCTGGCCCGGTGAACTGGCCGCATGGTCCGCCGGTCTGCCGCGCCCCAAGGCGATCCTGATGGTCTCCGCCCACTGGGAGGAGGCCCCGCTCGCCCTCGGCGCCACCGAGACCGTCCCGCTCGTCTACGACTTCTGGGGCTTCCCGGAGCACTACTACCGGGTGACCTACGATGCTCCCGGCGCACCGGAGCTCGCCGAGTCCGTACGCAAGCTGCTGCGCGCCCCCGGCGTGCCCGTCCAGGACGTCCCCGACCGCGGTCTCGACCACGGCGCGTACGTCCCGCTGGTCGAGATGTACCCGGAGGCCGACATCCCCGTCCTCCAGGTCTCCATGCCGACGCTCGACCCGGTCCGGCTCATGGAGATCGGCCGCAAGCTCGCCCCGCTGCGGGACGAGGGCGTGCTGATCGTCGGCTCCGGCTTCTTCACCCACAACCTGGCCGCGCTCCGGCAGGGCGGCGTCCCCGGCTGGTCGGCGGAGTTCGACGACTGGGGCCGGCGGGCGCTGGAGGCACGGGACGTGGACGCCCTGCTCGACTTCACCCGCAAGTCGCCCGCGGGGCTGCTCGCCCACCCGCGCACCGAGCACTTCGCCCCGCTGTTCGTGACCATGGGCGCCGCCGACGCGGCCGGTGAGCTGGACGCGCAGAAGTCGGTGATCGACGGGTTCTGGATGGGGCTGGCCAAGCGGTCGGTGCAGTTCGGCTGAAACCGTCCCCGGCGGGCTTGCCCGCCGTCAGCGCCTTCTACAGGGGCTTCTCGTACCAGGCCACGTCCCAGTAGCGGCCGAACTTGCGGCCGACCTCCCGGTACGTGCCGACGTACCGGAAGCCGAAGCGCTCGTGCAGCCGGGCGGACGCCTCGTTCGGCTGGGCGATGCCGGCGTAGGCGCGGTGCAGGTCCTCGCCGGCCAGGGCCTCGAAGAGGGCCTTGTAGAGGAGGGTGCCGATGCCGCGCCGGCCGGCGTCCGGGGCGACGTACACGGTCGTCTCCACGGAGGTCGCGTAGGCGGGCTTCGGCCGGAAGGGGCCGGATGTGGCGTAACCCAGAATCTCCTGTGAGTCCGCGCTCGTGGCAACCATCAGCCGGTGCGGGCCGTCTTCTGGGTGGGAGAGCAGCCAAGGGCGGCGCTCTTCCGGAGTGAAGATCGCGGTATCGAATGTGATCGCCGTCTCACGTACATAGTGGTTGTAGAGGGTCGTGAGGGCTTCGAGGTCAGCCTCGACTCCCGGCCTGACCTGCACCTCTGTACGTTCCGACGGCATCGCGCCTCCTCGTGTGGCCCGACAGGGTACTGCATGATCAGAAAAATCGGGGGCCGGGTTGGGAATTCTGTCCTGATTCCAGTCGTTGTTTCCATCGGATGCAGGGCACCCGAGGAGAGTCCGGAGAGTCCCGGAGACGGAGTCCAGCGTCCGAAGGACCGCCCGCTGACCTCACCATCGCAAGGGAGCACGCATGGCAACCCGTGCCGTCGCCCGTCGTCAGTCCGCCACCGGCGAGACGGCACGCGCGGCAAGCAGTGTTCGCGCCCATGGCGGCGAGATCGCCGACCGCGACCTGGTCGGCATGTACCTCGACGAGATCGCGCGCACACCACTGCTCGACGCCGCCAAGGAGGTCGAGCTGTCCCAGATCATCGAGGCGGGTGTGTTCGCGCGGCAGGTCCTCGACGGCTTCGAGGAGACCAAGGCCGACGCCACCCGCGAGGAACTCGAGGCCCTGATCGACGACGAGCGAGCGGGCCAAGGACGTCTTCATCCGCTCCAACCTCCGCCTGGTCGTCGCCGTCGCCCGCCGCTACCCCCGCAGCGGTCTGCCGCTGCTGGACCTGATCCAGGAGGGCAACGCCGGCCTGGTGCGCGCGGTCGAGAAGTTCGACTACCGCAAGGGCTTCAAGTTCTCCACGTACGCGACGTGGTGGATCCGCCAGGCCATCACCCGCTCGATAGCCGACCAGTCCCGTACGATCCGCCTGCCCGTCCACCTCGTGGAGGAGCTCGGCCGGATCCGCCGCGTGCAGCGCGAGTTCAACCGCGAGCACGGCCGGGACCCGGAGCCCGCGGAGATCGCGGCCGAGCTCGGCTCGACGCCCGGAGCGCGTCACCGACGTGCTCGACTGGGCCCGCGACCCGGTCTCGCTGAACATGTCGGTGGACGACGAGGGCGAGACCCAGTTCGGCGACCTCCTGGAGGACACCTCGGCGGTGTCGCCCGAGCAGTCGGTGCTCACGCTGCTGCGCAGCGAGGAGCTGGACGACCTCATCGGCCGCCTCGACCAGCGCACGGCCTCCATCATCAAGATGCGGTACGGCATCGAGGACGGCCGGGAGCGCACGCTGACCGAGGTCGGCAAGGAGCACGGCCTGACCCGTGAGCGCATCCGGCAGATCGAGAAGCACGCGCTGCTGGAGCTGAAGAAGCTGGCCCGCAGCACCGGTTTCGACGCGGCGGCCTGACCCCGGTGGCACGAGTGAGCGTCCGGGCGTACGGCTCGTTCCCGCGGCCGGTGGGTGACGGTCAGGTACGCCCGGAGGCCACCGCGTACGCGCGGGTGGCGAAAGACCGCGCAAACATGGCGTTGTAACGCCGCTTCAACCCGCGGGCTCAGGGAACAAGACTTCCGGGCCCACCAGTTCGGGCCCGGGGCCACGACCCCCGGCCCCCCAGAACCAAGTCCCGACGCACTCCCCCCGGCGCCGGGACTTTCCCGAAGGCCGGGCTTCGGCGCCCCTCCCCCCGGGCGCCGGGGCCCGGCTCTCTTTCGGGGCCTCGGGCCGGAGGGCTTCCTGGGGCTCACCTCCGGTGCTGGGAGGGCGGGGCACCCCGTACCTGAACCACGGGGTGGCCCGCCAGATGGCAGATTGTGCCACAGGGGCATAGCCTGCCGGGCGTGAGCAGCACCACCCCGACCCCGCCTCACGGCCTCGCTGACCGAGCGGCGCAAGGCCGAGACCCGTATGGAGATCGCCCGGGCCGCGGCCGGCCTCTTCGTCCGGCAGCGGCCTGCGCGCCACCCGCGCCGAGGACATCGCCCAGGCCGCCGGCATCGCCCCGCGCACCTTCTACCGCTACTTCGCCACCAAGGAGGAGGCCGTGGCCCCGCTGTACGCGGCCGGCGCCCAGCGCTGGGTGCGAGGCGGTCCGCGCCGCCCCGGCCCGACGCTGAGCGTGCTCCAGGCCCTGGAACACGCGGTCCGCCACACCCTCACCCCGGGCGTCGGCGTCTCGGCGTCCTCCTGGGAGTGGGCCCGCACGCTGCTCCGCCTGGCCGAGGCCAGCCCGGCCCTGCGCAAGGTGTGGGCGGAGGTCTGCCAGGCGTCGGAGACGGAACTGGCGGAGGCGCTGGCGGCGCGGCACGCCGGCCGGCGTCGACAACGTTGCCGCGAGCCTCGGCGACGCCACCCCGGCCGCAGTCCGGACGGCCGCCGAGGCCGGCGCCGCACGTGCCGCCGCCGGAGCACTGCGCGCCATGTCCGCCGCCGCCGTCGCCAGCGCCGCTCGTAGCGGGCCGCGACCTGGAGGCCTGGGCCGTGGAGACGGGGAGGACTCCGCCGGGCCGGCGGGCCCGGCGGACGCCCTGGCGGAGCTCGACCTCTGGCGGCACTGGGGACTTCGCTGGCGGCGATCCGGCGCGGGATCCTCCGCGCGGCGGCTCCGGTGCGACGCCGGGGCTGACACCCGCCTCGACCCGGTGTCCGCACGCGCCGCCCTGCTCAGCCGCGCCCCCAACTCCCGTACCGCCGCGACCAGTTCGGTCCGGCTGCCGGACCATGAACTCGCAGCCCCGTCATCGCCAGCCGGACCGCCAGCCACTCGCACCGGGTCGCCGACGGTCGCCCGCAGGACGGCAGCGTGCCGCCGTCCAACGGCTCGGGCGCGCCGAGCCACTGGGGCAGCCGGGCCGCGACGAAGTCGGCCGGGGCGGCGAAGCGTGACCTCGAACTCGTAGGTCTCGTTGCGCCGTTGCATCGAGCGCCGCAGGTACTCCGCCGCGTCCCCGGTGGGCAGCTCTCGCGGGCGTGAACCGGGCGCCGGTGGCGAAGGGCTCGCTGACCCGGTCGACGCGGAAGGTGCGCCAGTCGTCGCGGTCGAGGTCGTAGGCGACCAGGTACCAGCGGCGGCCCGTCGACACCAGCCGGTACGGCTCCGTCAGGCGCCGCGACTCGGTGCCGTCGCCGCGCGCGGTAGGCGAACCGCAGCCGCTCGTGCCCGGCCACCGTCGAGGCCATCACGGTCAGCGTCTCCGGGCGCGATGCTCGGGCCGTCCCCGCTGGTCAGCGGGGTGGTCGCGGCCTGGAGCGTGGTCACCCGGTGGCGCAGCCGGGCCGGCAGCACCTGCTCCAGCTTGGCCAGCGCCCGCACCGACGCCTCGTCCAGGCCCTCGACCGCGTGCCCGGCCCCGGCGCGCAGCCCGACCGCGATGGCCACCGCCTCCTCGTCGTCGAGCACGAGCGGCGGCATCGCCTTGCCGGCGACCAGCCGGTAGCCGCCGTCGGCGCCCTTGGTCGCCTGCACGGGATAGCCCAGCTCGCGCAGCCGGTCGATGTCGCGCCGGACCGTGCGGCGGGAGACCCCGAGCCGGCCGGCGAGCTCGCCGCCGGGCCATTCGCGGGGCGTCTGGAGGAGGGAGAGGAGTGTCAGCAGCCGAGCCGGAGTGTCCGTCGTCATGCGACCGAGGATGCCGCACACTAGGACATGATCTGACCTAATGGGTCTCTAGCTTTGAGGCATGACACTCCACCGACACCACCCCGAGTACCGCGGGCGGCGGTACCGACCGCCGCCGCTGGTTCGCCCTCGCGATCGTGATGACCGCGGCCTTCATGGACCTCGTCGACGTCACGATCGTCAACATCGCCATCCCGTCGATCCAGCGGGACGAGGGCGCCTCCTTCAGCCAGATCCAGTGGATCACCGCCGGGTACGCCCTCGCCTTCGCCGCCGGGCTGATCACCGGCGGACGGCTCGGCGACATCCACGGCCGCAAGCGGATGTTCCTCGTCGGCATCGGCGGTTTCACCGCTCGCCTCCGCGCTGTGCGGGCTCGCGGTCGAACCCGGAGATGCTGGTCGCCTCCCGCATCCTCCAGGGCGGCATGGCGGCGCTGATGGTGCCGCAGGTGCTGTCGATCGTGCACGCCACCTTCCCCGCGCACGAACGCGGCAAGGTGTTCGGGCTGTTCGGCGCGGTCGTCGGCCTCGGCGCCGTCTCCGGACCGCTGCTCGGCGCGCTGCTGACGGAGTGGAACCTGTTCGGCCTGCGAGTGGCGGCCCGATCTTCCTCATCAACCTGCCCGTCGGCATCGCGGGCCTGTCCTCGGCAGCCGCTTCATCACCGAGTCCAAGGCGCCGCGCGCCCTGAAGCTGGACCTGGTCGGGCGTCGCCCTGGTGACCCTGGGCCTGCTGATGCTGCTCTACCCGCTCACCCGCGGGCGCGAGCTGGGCTGGCCGCTGTGGGGGTACCTCTCGATGGCCGGCTCGCTCGTCGTCCTCGCGGCGCTGGTGGCGTACGAGAGGCGCAAGAGCGCACGGGACGGCTCCCCGCTGGTCGAGCTGTCACTGTTCAGGGTCAAGAGCTTCGCGGCCGGTATCGCCGTGCAGACCGTCTTCGGGGTCGCGCTCGGCATCTTCTTCCTGGTGTGGACGCTGTACATGCAGTTCGGGCTGGGCTGGAGCGCGCTGCGGGCCGGGCTGACCGGCGTGCCTTTCTCGATCGCCGTGTCGGCGGCCGCCGGGATGTCGGTGCAGATGCTGGTCCCGCGCTTCGGCCGCAAGGTGCTCCAGGCGGGCGCGCTGGTGATGGCGGCCGGGGTGCTGCTCTACATCTGGGAGTCCGAGCGCTACGGCCTCGGCCATCGCCTCCTGGCAGATGGCGCTCCCGCTGGTCGTGATGGGCGTCGGCATGGGTCTGATCGTCGCGCCGCTGACCGACGCGATCCTCTCCGAGGTGCCGCGCGAGCACGCCGGCTCCGCCTCCGGCCTCATCAACACCGTGCAGCAGATGGGCAACGCGCTCGGCCTCGGCCTGGTGTCGGTGGTGTTCTTCGGCACGATCAGCGACCACCTGAGCCCGGACCAGGTGGGCCCGGCCTTCGCGGACGCCTTCCAGCACGCGCTGCGGCTGGGTGGCCGCGGTGATGGGCGTCATCTTCCTGCTGATGTTCGCGCTGCCGAAGCGGCCGGCGCAGCACGTGGAGGGCGGGGCAGGCGCCGGTGGAGGAGAAGGAGCCGGCGCTGGTCTCCTGAGACCGGGGAGAGGTACGGCGGGCTCGGCGCATCCGGCGCCGGGCCCGTCTCATGCTTCCGATCATGCCCGATTGAGCCCGAACCTGTTTACTTCCGGAAATCTCGGGCGTAGCCTCCCAGCTGAAACCACACGTTCGGGCATGAGGCGGAGGTCGAACGGACATGTACGCACCGGAGCGGCAGCAGGAGATCCTCCGGCTCGCCCGTGACGGCGGCCGAGTGGACGTGCGTGTCGCTGGCCGAGGAGTTCCAGGTGACGGCGGAGACGATCCGCCGCGACCTGACGGCCCTGGACCGCGCCGGCCTGGTCCGCCGGGTGCACGGCGGGGCCATCCCGGCCGGGCGGCTCGACTTCGAGCCCGACCTCGCCGAGCGCGAGTCGACCGCCGCCGACGAGAAGGACCGCATCGCCAAGGCGGCCCTGGCGGAACTGCCCGGCGAGGGCACGGTGATCCTCGACGCCGGCACGACGGTGGCCCAGCATGGCCGCCGCGATCCCGCTGGAGTCCTCCCTCACCGTCGTCACGCACAGCCTGCCCATCGCCGCCCGCCTCGCCGACCACCCCGGCATCCAGCTCCACCTCGTCGGCGGCCGCGTCCGGCACCGTACCCGCGCCGCCGTGGACGCCTGGGCGCTGCGCGCATACGGCGAGATCCGCGCCGACGTGCTGTTCGTGGCCGCCAACGGCTTCTCCGCCGAGCACGGCCTGACCACGCCCGACCTCGCCGAGGCCGCGGTGAAGCGCGCGGCCGTGGCCGCCGCCCGCCGGGTGGTCCTGCTCGCCGACTCCTCCAAGCACGGCCAGGAGCACTTCGCCCGCTTCGGCGACCTGAGCGACGTGGACCTGCTGATCACCGACAGCGGGCTGAGCCCCGAAGACGCGGCCGCCATCGAGCGCGGCGGCACGGAAGTAGTACGCGCATGATCCTCACCGTCACCCCCAACCCGTCCCTGGACCGCACCTACGAGGTCCCCGTCCCTCGACCGCGGCGAGGTCATCCGCGCCACCGGCGAGCGCGATGGACCCGGGCGGCAAGGGCGTCAACGTCTCGCGCGCGGTCGCCGCGGCCGGACGGCGCACGGTCGCGGTACTGCCGCTCGGCGGCGCGCCCGGGCGCCCTCGTCGCCGAGCTGCTCGACGCGCAGGGCATCGAGGTCGCCCCGGTCCCGGTCGCCGGGGCCACCCGCTCCAACATCGCGCTCGCCGAGGCCGACGGCGTCCTGACGAAGATCAACGCACCCGGTCCGGAACTGTCCGCGGCCGAGCGGGAACTCCTCCTGGAGACCGTACGGCAGCCAGTCCCGCGACGCCGACTGGATCGCCTGCTGCGGCAGCCTGCCCGCGCGGCCTCGCCCCCTCCTGGTACGCCGAGCTGGTCGCCCGCGCGCACGCCGCCGGTGCCCGCATCGCCCTGGACACCTCCGGGCCCGCCCTGCTGGAGGCGCTGCGCGAGCGGCCCGACGTGGTCAAGCCGAACGCCGAGGAACTCGCGGAGGCCGTCGGCCGCCCCCTCGCCACCGTCGGCGACGCCGTGAAGGCGGCCGAGGAACTGCGCGCGATGGGCGCCCGGGCCGTGCTCGCCAGCCTCGGCGCCGACGGGCAGCTGCTGGTGGCCGACGAGGGCGCCTGGTTCGGCAGCGCCCGCGTGGACGCCGTCCGCAGCAACGTGGGCGCCGGCGACTCCTCCCTCGCCGGCTTCCTGATCGCCGGAGGCAGCGGCCCGGAGGCGCTCGCCTCCGCCGTCGCCCACGGCGCGGCCGCCGTCCAGCTGCCCGGCAGCGTGATGCCGGCGCCGGCCGACCTGGACCCGGCCGCGGTGACGGTCACGGCGGAGGTGCCGGCCGACCGAGTGCTGAAGGAGCCGGTGTCATGAACGCCCGAGCCGCGCCTACCGGACCCTGAGCGGCGAGCCTCCCCCTACTCCCCGCTCCCACCCCCGTCACCCCCCACCGCACCCCCGTCCCCTCCCCCGCCCACCTCACTGACCGGGCGATACGCGTGCTAAGGAGCCCGCGATGAGCGACATGATCACGGCGGACCTGGTCGACCTCGACCTGTCCGCCGACACCAAGGAAGCGGCGGCGCGCGCCCTCGCCGAGCGCATGGTGGCCCTGGGCCGGGTGACCGACCTGGACGGCTTCCTCGCCGACGTGGCCGCCCGCGAGGCCCAGATGCCGACCGGCCTCGACGGCGGCATCGGCATCCCGCACTGCCGCAGCGAGCACGTCACCGAGCCGACGCTCGCCTTCGGGCGCAGCGCCGACCGGCATCGACTTCGGCGCGGCGGACGGCCCCGCCGACCTGATCTTCCTGATCGCCGCGCCGGCCGGCGCCGACGACGCCCATCTGACGATCCTGTCGTCGCTGGCCCGGCAGCTGATGAACGCCGAGTTCACCGACGCCCTGCGCGCGGTGGGCGACGCGGCGGCCGCGGCGGCGCTGATCCGCGGCGATGAGCCCGACGCGCCGGACGTGCCTGACGACGATCCGGCTCGTCCGACGCATCCGGCTCGTCCGCGGAGGCGGGTTCCGAAGACACCGTGGCGACGGCGGCGAGCGGCCTCCCCGCCGCCGCCACGGTCACCGACGACGCCGATGACGCCGCCGAGCGCTCCCCAGGAGCGCCCGTTCCGTATCGTCGCCGTCACCTCCTGCCCCACCGGCATCGCCCACACCTACATGGCGGCCGAGTCGCTGGAGAACGCAGGCCGTGAGGCGGGCGTCGAGGTCACCGTCGAGACGCAGGGCTCGGCCGGCTTCACCCGGCTCGACCCGGAGGTCATCGCGGCGGCGGACGGCGTGATCTTCGCCCACGACGTGCCCGTACGGGAGAAGGACCGCTTCGCCGGCAAGCCCACCGTCGACATCGGCGTGAAGGCGGGCATCAACCGCCCCGCGCGAACTCATCACCGAGGTCCGCGAGAAGGCGGCGCGCGGCGAGGTCACCGCCGGCTCCGCCGGCCACCGGCACCCCCGTCGAGCGCGCGCGGCGACTCCGGCGAGGGCTACGGCACCAAGCTGCGCAAGTGGCTGATGTCCGGCGTCAGTTACATGGTCCCGTTCGTCGCCGCGGGCGGTCTGCTCATCGCCGCTCGGCTTCGCGATCGGCGGCTACAAGGTCAACAAGGCGCCGTCGGTGATGGACCACTTCATGTGGACGCAGGCCGACAGCTGGGCGGCCCTGCTCTTCCAGATCGGCGGCGTCGCCTTCGGCTTCCTCGTCCCGGTCCTGGCCGGCTACATCGCCTACGGCATGGCCGACCGGCCCGGCCTCGTGCCCGGCTTCGTCGGCGGCTCGATCGCCCTGACCATCAACGCCGGCTTCCTCGGCGGCCTGGCGGCCGGTCTGATCGCCGGTGGCGTGGTGATGGCCATCCAGAAGGTGAGCATCCCGGCGGCGATGCGCGGCATCATGCCGGTGGTGGTGATCCCGCTGATCTCCTCGGCGATCGTCGGGTTCCTGATGTTCGTCGTCATCGGCAAGCCCATCGCCGAGGCGCAGAAGGGCATGACCGACTGGCTGAACGGCCTGTCCGGCAGCCAACGCCGTCCTGCTCGGCGCCCTCCTCGGCCTGATGATGTGCTTCGACCTCGGCGGCCCGGTCAACAAGGTCGCCTACACCTTCGCCACGGCCGGCATCGCGGTGGCCAACCCCAGCGACTCCGCGATGAAGATCATGGCGGCGGTGATGGCGGCCGGCATGGTGCCCGCCGCTGGCGATGGCCCTGGCCACGACCGTGCGCGGCAAGCTCTTCAACCCGACCGAGCGCGAGAACGGCAAGGCCGCCTGGGTGCTCGGCGCCTCCTTCATCTCCGAGGGCGCGATCCCGTTCGCCGCGGCCGACCCGCTGCGCGTCATCCCGGCCTCGATGGCGGGCGGCGCGGTCACCGGCGCCCTGTCGATGACCTTCGGCGCCACCCTGCGCGCCCCGCACGGCGGCATCTTCGTGGTCCCGCTGATCGGCAACCCGTTCCTCTACCTGGTCGCCATCGCCGCGGGCGTCTGCGTCACGACGGCCCTGGTGGTCGTCCTGAAGGGCATGCGCAAGCCGGCCCCGGGGGCCACCACGGCACCCGGCGAGGGCACCGCGGCCCCGGCGGCGGAGACCAAGCAGCCGGTGGCGGCGTAACACCCTGGGCGGACCGTCCCTTTCGGGGCGTGTGAGCCGTTCATGCCACCTGCGAGATAGATCACGAAAATCACGGCCCGGGACCGAAGTCCCGGGCCGTGGTGTCTACTGGGGCGCATGCCTGAGCACGTCTCCCGGTGGCCCGAAGGCCGCTCCCTCCCCGCTCTCCCGCAACAGCGGCAGACAGGCCCCCGGTCGGAGTCCGTGGAACTGGCCCCGGAGGAAAGAGACGCCTTCGCCGAGCTGGTGCGCCGACTGGGCGACTCAGAAGCCTAGGGCCGGTCTGACAAACCCTGGGAAAGCTGCGCCGCCCGCCGCTCCATCGCCTCGCGCGCCGCGTCCTCGCTGCCGTACACCTCGCACATGTGCCGCCCGTCCGGCGTCGCCGTGTGTTCGACCTCCCAGAGGGAGACCTCATCGCCGTCGCGCAGCAGGAACGCGTGCTCGTAGAGCGAGAAGAACAGCCCTGCCCGGCCGGCGCGGCAAGGGCGGCCGAAGGCCTGGGTGATCTGGTGACCGGACGCCGTGGCCAGCAGGGCCGCCGTGTCCGCGCCCGGCCGGTCCGTGTTCTCCGCCCGGCGCAGTAAACGGCGCGCGTGGTCCGCCGAGTCCTCGGCGGCGTAGGCGTGCCGGGGCGCGGGGACCGGTGACAGCTGCACCGTCACCGGCAGTTCGAAGTCAGGCGTCTCCGGCGGCAGCGGCAGGCGCGTGGTCGCGGCGCGCAGCTCCTCCTCGTCCACGTAGACCTCGTGCTGCGGTTCGCTGCCCGGTGCGGTGTTGTGGACGAGCTCCCAGAGCGTCAGCGCCGAACCGTCGGCGAGCAGCCACGTGTGCCGGTACGTCTCCCGGTGCAGGCCCGCGCTGTGGTGCGCGGAGTGCAGCGAACCGTCGTGCGCCAGGGCGCAGTCCAGCCGCCTTATCGTCTCGTCCGGTAGCTCGAAGGAGTTCAGGGCGCGGCCGAGGAGTCGCGCGAGGTGCTCCTCCGGAGACTCGGGCGAGTCGTGGGGTTCGTACGCTGCCGTCTCGTACGGAACGCTCAAGGTTTCTCCCGGCGTTGCTGCATGTCACCTTGTGGGTGCATACCGTAGCCCCTCGGTCGGACATCATGTCCGGGAACCGAGAAAACGTACGTCCAGGAAAACGCGCGGGCCGCGCGAAAAGTTCCCGCGCGGCCCGGCCGGTCCGTCAAAAATCCCAGTTGGGGCTGTACTTCAGCTGCTCACGACTCGCTGCCGGCGACCCACTGGCTCCACGCCATGTTCCAGCCGTTGAGCCCGTTGTCCGGCGTCACCGTCTTGTCGGGGGAGTTCTTGACGATCACCACGTCGCCGATGAGCGAGTTGTCGTAGAACCACTTGGAGGGCGTGCTGCCCCCGGCGCCCTGGACGTCCGCGAGGCCGACGCAGCCGTGACTGGTGCCCTGCCGCCCGAAGGGCGGGTTGCCCTTGTTGTACCAGTAGTTGCCGTGGATGAACGTGCCGGACGTCGTCAGGCGCATCGCGTGCGGCACGTCCGGGATGTCGTACTCACCGCCAAGGCCGACCGTCCGGCTGTTCATCCGGGTCTGCACGAACTTCTCGGAGATCACCATCTGCCCGTTGTACGTGGTGTGCTCCGGGCTGCCCGCCGAGATCGGGATCGTCTTGACGGTCTTGCCGTCCCGGACGACCGTCATGGTCTGCGTGTCGGCGTCGACCGTGGAGACCTGTGAACGCCCGACGGTGAAGGTGACCGTCTTCTTCTGCACGCCGTAGACGCCGTTCGCGCCCTCGACCCCGTCCAGATCGATCTGCATCGTCACCTTGGAGCCGGCCTTCCAGTACTCCTCGGGCCGGAAGTCGAGCCGCTGCGAGTTGAACCAGTGCCCGACCACCTTCTGCCCGCTGCTGGAGGTGACCGTGATGTGCGACTGCACGGACTTCTGGTCGGTGATGGCCTTGTCGAAGTTGAACGACACCGGCATGCCCACGCCGACCGTGGTGCCGTTGTCCGGCGTGTACGTCCCGATGAAGCTGTTCGACGACGACACCGTCGAGAAGATCGAGTTGGCCGCGGCCGTACGGCCGTCCGTGTCCTCGGCGGTCGCCGATATCTGGTATTTCGTCCCGCGCTCCAGCTGCTCCTTCGGCTTCCACGCCTTGCCGTCGGAGGAGATCGAGCCTGGCACGGCCTGACCGCCGCCCGCGACCGTCATCTTCACGTCGGTCAGCTTCCCGTCGCTGACCTTCACGCCGGTCGTGTTGATGGAAGCGCCGGTCGAACCGTCCTTCGCCGAGATGGCGATCTTCGCGACGGACGTATCGGCCGCGCCCTTGCCGCCCTTGTCGTCGTCGGCGTTGGCGCTGCCACCGCAGGCGGTGAGCGTCAGGGCGCCGACCATCAGGGCGGCACAGGCCCCCAGTGTGCGCCGCGCTGCAATGTCCGGCGTTGTCACGGGCTTCTCCCAGTTGGTGTGATGTGCGTGGTCCGCTCCAGTACGTGGGAGAAGAGGGGCCGGGCGGCGGGTCGGTTCCGTCCGACGGCCAGCCATGACAGCACCGTTACTGGGGCTCATGCCGAAAGCCCCGGCGCATGATCTCTTCGCGGCCCGTCAGCGCTTCGCCTCGAACACCTTCGCATCGGCGCGAGGGTCAGATCGAACACATTTGCTCATGCCGTGTGTAATTCCGGTTGGATCTGATCTTGCGCCGTGAGCGGCCAGGAAGCGTCCGTACGGTGGTCGGTATGCAGCTCCGCTACATGCGGCGCGTGCGGCACGGTGCACGACCGTGACCACACCGCAGCACGTAACGTCCTCTTCGAAGGACGCCGTAGCGTCGCCGCTGGACGGGCGGAGACGCTAAACGCCTGTGGAGCGCCGGTAAGACGGTCACACGTGCCCGCACAGCGCGGTGAAGCAGGAAGCCCCCCGGAAGGGCCGGAAGGCCCAGGCCGGAATCCCTGGACTTCATGCCAGGGAGCACGTCAAAGGGCCGGGACAATGTCCCGCATTGCTGTGAAGTGGCTGTACCCGTCAGTCGGTTCAGCGGGCCGCGTACAACTCCCCGTACGACGGCCACGCCCCGCCCGGACCGTCGACCGACTCGGCGGCGCGCACCGCCCGTACGATCGCCCGGGTCACGACATCGGCGCCCGCCGCGAGGACCTCGTTGAGGGCGAGCGGGTTCGCGGCGTCCAGGACGCGGTCTCCCGTCGCCAGCGTGAACACCGTGTCCCCGTCGTTGAGGAGGTGCACCGGCCGTACCGCGCGGGCGATGCCGTCGTGTGCCGTGCCGGCCAGCTTCTGCGCCTGTGCCTTCGACAGGTCCGCGTCCGTGGCGACCACCGCGAGCGTGGTGTTGAGCGGGGGAGGCGCGCTCTTCGCGGCCGTCTCGGCCAGGCGCCGCTGCGCGGCCGCGTGGACCTCCGCCTCCGGGTACTCCACCCGCCCCTGGAACAACTCCCCGTAGAGCACCCCCGTCTCCGGATCCACCGTCGAACCGGCCGCGTTGGCCACCACCAGCGCGGCCACCGTGACACCCGAGCCGAGCACGGTGCTCGCGCTGCCGATGCCGCCCTTCACCACCCCGACCACCGCCCCCGTGCCGGCGCCCACACAGCCCTGGGCCACCCGCGCGCCGAGCTCGCTCGCCGCTGCCGCATCGACCGCGGCACGGCCGGTCGCCGCGTCCGGCCGGGCCCGGAAGTCGCCGCCCCGCCCCAGATCGAAGACGCAGGCGGCGGGCACCACCGGCACGACATGCGCCGGGTCCGCCCCGACCCGGATCCCGCGCCCTCGTTCCTCCAGCCAGGCCATCACCCCCGACGCCGCGTCCAGCCCGTAGGCGCTGCCGCCGGTCAGCACGATCGCCTCGACTGTGCGCACCACGTTGCGCGGGTCGAGCGCGTCCGTCTCCTTGGTGCCGGGGCCACCGCCGCGCACGTCCACGGCGGCCACGGCCCCGCCCTCCGGGGCGAGCACGACCGTGGTGCCGGTGAGCCAACCGTCGCCGGCGCGAGTCGCGTGCCCCACGCGAAGGCCGGAGACATCCGTCAGAGCGTCCACCAGAGCGTCAACTGTCATGGCGCCCAGTCTCGTCCAGTCGTCGGCCCTCGCGGGCGTACCGGTCCGGTCGGTGCCGTCAGCCCGCCCGGCTCCAAGGGGCGTGAGCCCTCGCCGGGCGTGTGGCCAGCGTCTCTCCCGCCACCACCGAAAGCGCGCAGACCACGCCCGCCGCGAGCACCGCCCAGCCACCCAGGAACGTGCAGCAGATCACCAGCAGTGCCGTCGTCGGCAGCACCAGCTGCTGGGTGAAGCCCGCTTTGAAGTGGCGCGAGTGCAGGGCCCACACGGTGAGCAGGTACAGGGCGGTCGGCAGGGTCACGGCGGCCGACGCCGCCAGCGTGGAGATGTGTGCCTTGCCGACCGTCTGCTCCACCGCCACCTCAAGGCCGGCTCCGATCGCGGCCGCCGAGGCGAAGACCAGGTAGTGGCCGTAGCCCCACAGGAACGCCTGCCGGTTGGACCGCAGATGGTCGTGGATGGGCACCACGAAGTAGATCCACCACGCGGCGAAGGTGACCAGCAGCCCGCCCGACGCGATGGGGAGGAGCTCGCCCAGCGCGTCGTTCTCGTCGATGCCGGACTTCACGGCGATCGTGGCCGCGGCGATCGTCTCGCCGAGCACGATGATGGTGAACAGTCCGTACCGCTCCGCGATATGGCGGGGATGCCAGGAGGTGGAGCGGTCCTTCTCCGCGAAGGGCGGCACGCACATCTCCAGCAGCGCCGTCACCAGGAACCACCAGGGCCGGACGTCCTCGGGCAGGAACAGCAGGCCCAGCCAGCCGACCTGGCACAGCAGCACACCACCGGCGTAGCGCAGGGCCGTCGTCCGCTCCGGGCCCTCGGCGGCACGGGCCGCCCGCAGCCACTGCGTCGCCATGGCCAGCCGCATGATCAGATAGCCCAGCCAGACCACGAGGAACTCGTGCTCCTCGAACGCCCTGGAGACCCCCGCCGCGAGGACCAGCACACCCGCGATCTGCACCAGCGTGACGACCCGGTACAGCACGTCGTCGTTGTCGTACGCCGAGGCGAACCACGTGAAGTTCATCCACGCCCACCACACGGCGAAGAACACCATCGCGTAGTCGAGGATCCCCTCGCCCGCGTGGCCCTCGGCGACGGAGTGCACCAGCTGGATGCCCGCCTGGGCGACGGCCACGACGAAGCACAGGTCGAAGAAGAGCTCCAGCGGCGAGGCCGTCCGGTGCGCCTCGTCGCGGCCGCGGGCCCTGAGCCTGCGCAGCGGTCGCCGGTCGCCGGGCGGGCCGGAGGGGACGGGCGGGGGAGTGGGGCTGGACGTCATGAATCCCAGCACAACAGAAGGCGCGGGGATTTTCTCCGCGACCGTACCCTGGACGCATGAGTACCGCCCCCGACCCCGAGCCGCGCGCGCCGAAGCCCGCGCTGGTCTTCGACGACCCGCTCGACCAGCAGTCCTCCGACGACACCGACCGCGGCTGGGGCGAGCGCACGGACTCCGGCGGCGGCGCGGCCGACCTCAAGCGCTTCCTCGACGAGAAGCCGCCCCACCACATCTGAGCCCACTCTGAACCGCCCGCGCGGCCGCCGCCGACGCCGTGCGAAGGCCGGGCCGGCCGCCGCCCGAAGCCGCTACTGCCGGTCGGGCCCCGAACCACGCTGTGCGACCAGCGCGTCCCGGATCTCCTTCAGCACCTCCAGCTCGCTCACCTCGATGACCTCCTGCGCGCCCTCCTTCGCCTTCCGACGGGCCTCCAGCCGGGCCAGGTACTTCGCCATGGGCAGGACCATCAGGAAGTAGACGACCCCCGCGGTGATCACGAAGCTCAGGGCGGCGCCGAGGACGGAACCCCACAGGATCTGGATGCCCTGCTCGC
>CAWCSC010000025.1:0-387319 GCA_963798065.1 uncultured Actinomycetota bacterium
GCGCCTTGGGCCTCTTCATCCCTCGTCGGCCGCGGCTGCGGGGGGCGTTCTGCGGAAGCAGGCCTATCGACAACGCCAGGCCGAGCAGCACCGCCGCACCGCGACGGCCGCTGCGCCAGGCCGGTCTCGTGGACCGGAACCATGGGGGCGAGGACATGACATCTCCATGAGGGTTGGGGGATGCAGGGGAAGCTGGAGCGCGGGGGAGGAGAGCGGCCACCGAGCCGCCCGCTCCGGGCTGACGTGTCAGGCCGAGGATTCCTCGATGCTGGCGCCGGCCGGCGGGACCGAGACCATCGCCATCAGCGCGGCATCGAGGGGGCCCTGATACACACGGACCTCGTCGACGGCGCCGGAGAGGTACTCGCCCGCCGTGGCTCCGGCCAGCGCACGGCCGACCTGGAGGCTCGTC
Organism: uncultured Actinomycetota bacterium; assembly: GCA_963798065.1. Classification (GTDB taxonomy): domain Bacteria; phylum Actinomycetota; class Actinomycetes; order Streptomycetales; family Streptomycetaceae; genus Streptomyces. The sequence continues at coordinate 413 of CAWCSC010000025.1, forward strand.
GTGCTGAAGTCCCAGGGGTGTTGTCCCGGCATCTGCCGACCGCCGTGCCGTCGGGCGTCGAGGCCGCTTCGGCGAGCGCGGGTTGTGGAGAGCCGGCGGAGGCCATCTCCGGCTCCCTGTGAACTCGGCACACGATTCGGATCGAGCACCGTCACTGGAATGGTGGGACCGGCCTCGGTCGCCACAAGCCCAGCGGGCCGGCACCGCCGCGCTGTACTCACCTGATCGCGTGCCCGTACTTCCGGACAGGGCGAGCACCGTCTGGTCCGTTGTCGGCTTCGCTGAGGCGAGCCGGGCCCGGGCGGTGAGAGTGAAGCTGTCCTCCTCCCGGGAAAGCAACCCGGCGGGTCGCGTCGCGTAGGCGCCGGTGCCGTTCGGGCCAGATGACCGTCGCCCCACCAGGCGGCGCGGCGGGTGGTGTGCACTCCGGATCGGCCGCGGGGTCGCAGGAATCGTCCGGCACATAGACGGAAGCGCTTCCGCCCAGGGTCAGACGGTGCCGCCCGCCGCCTCCGGGGACAGGCCGGCCGTCGCCTCGTCCAGCTGCCAGTAGGCAAGCTGGTGGGGCTGGATGCCGCCCCGAGCTGCTGCCCTTCGGTGGGCGGGATGACGCGGTCGTGCAGCTTGACGTCGGCCACGCTGCCCTTGAGGTGGCTGGTGTATCCCCCGAGGTCGATCCTGCGGCCGATCTGAGAGTTGGCTGCCGGCGGCGTTCCATGCCGTATGGCGCGCCTGGACGTCGTCATCGACGAGCACGCCGTTCACGTAGAGCATCATCTTGCCGAGTTCGGCGTCGTACACACCGATGAGATGAGTCCAGCTACCGGCCACGGCCGCCGCGCCGGAGACCTTCCAGGAGCCGAGGGATTCGATGTCGCTCACCGGAATGCGGAAGGTCCAGGACGCGCTGTCGACGTCGTACCCAGCTCGAAGCCGGGCTGAGCGGTGCCGTCCTGGCTGACCACGTTGACGTTCTCCGTGGGCAGCGTGGGCAGCATCACCCAGGCGCTCACGGAGAAGGTGCCACTGGTGTCGACAGCGGACTTGCCGGCGTCGAGATAGGCGTTCTCCGTCCCGTCCAGCGACGCCGCGGTATCGGCGGAGCCCCGAGGCCCGTCCGCTTCGAACGTCACTCCCGAACCGGCGGCCGCGTCCGGTGCTCCGCTGCTGCCCGCGGCCTTCGAGGAGTTCTTCGCGTCACCGAGTGTCCAGGCCGCCACCGGAGCCCGCCCGTCGCTGACCAGGAAGACGTGACTCGTCGGTGTCTTCTGCGGGTTGCCCGCGCCGTCGACCGCGGTGACATGCAGGGTGTACGAGCCCTCGGCAGGTGGCATCCAGCGGATGGTGGCCGAGCCACCGGCAGACCGCGGATTCACTGTCCTACGTGCGGTGTCCGCCTGAGGACCCGTGAAGTAGTACCTGTACTGCGTCACGTCCGCGGCCGGTGAGTCCATCGTGAAGTCGCCGTAGTCGCCGATACCGGCGTGCCACTCGTCGTCACTCGGGTACTGGGCCGATGCGACCGCGGCAGCCTGGGGCTTGGTGTCGTCGAAGATGAACTCGCAGCGCGTCTGGTCACCGTCGCTGGACCAGGGCCCCGGCGCCTTCTGATCGTAACCACGGACCGCCCAGCCTATGACGGTGTTCTGGGCAGGGAGAATCCTGCGTGCTCATCGCTCGACAGGTCGGAACCGACGGTGTACTTGATGTCGCCTGGCCGGTCTGGCCGTCCTTGCTCGCGTCGACGGTGCTCTTCTTCCCCGTCTTCGCGTAGTGGACGACCTCCGCTCCGGAGCCGTTGGTCCACCACGCCTTGAACTCGGCCTGCAACGTCTCCGAGTTGGAGCCGAGGTCGCCGTGATCGTAGTCCTTGACGACGGCGTACAGGGCCGGAGGCCTGGTCACGTAGTGCTCGGCGGCCCGCCCGTATTCGCATGTGTCGCCGGCGTCATGCTCAGATCGTCCTGGTCCGGCTGGAGCGGTGGCCGGTTGTAGGTCACGGAGAGATGCGCGTTGCCGCAGAAGCGCTTCCAGTACGAGGTGTCCGACTCGCTGCCGGCCTTGAGGCGGAACGTCGTGGTGTCCCAGCCGTTGTCGGCGGCCTTCTGGACGGTGCCCGTGACACCGAAGCGCACGTTCTGATTGGTCGAGGTGCACGAACCCGCGGGATTGGTCGGCGACTTGGAAGCGACCGTCTCCTTGGCGGAGGGCTGGTTGGACCAGTTCGTCGACGAGTTGATCGCGCTGGCGCCCGTGCTGTTGACCCGGGCGAGTTGCACCTCGCGTCCGGAGTCGCTGTAGGTGTGCACCATCGTCACGGCGAACTCGGCGCTGACGATGTCCTTGCCCTTGAAACCACCGGTCGGTATCGCGAAGAACTAGCGCTTGACGTCGCTGTTGCTGGAACAGCGGTACGACACGTCGGAGGGGCATCTGCCCAAGCCCTCGTCGTCGCCGAACTTCCAGAACTCGGCGGTCGAGTAGTGCGACGACACCATGGTCCAGCCGCTGCGGTTCACCGTCTTGACCACGGGGTCGATGTAGACCGGGTAGACGGTGTCCGCGTCGGCGAGCATGCCGCGTCGGGAGTTGAGGGTCATGGTGCCGGGCGTCAGGTCCACTGCGACGTCGGCCACCTGGGCGCCATCCGGCGGAGTGATCGTTTCTTCCTCAGCCGTTTCCGGTACGGAGGGCTCTGGGACCGCGCCCTTGCTGGAGTCCCACATGACGGGCTGTGGGGCCTCGAAGACATCTCCTCCGGCGCCGCTGTCGGTGGCGGCGAGGCCGCCGTCGGACGTCTCCGACAGTTCCAGCGAGGACGTGTCGACCGGCAGTTCCAGCCTAGCCAGTTCCGGGTTGGCCGCTGCCTCGGCGCTCTTCACGACGAGGACGTGCGAGAAGCCCTCGGCGCTCGCCGTCACCTTGAGGTCGACGCCCGGCAGCACGTTGGTGTACGTGGCGGTCGGGCCGTCTGTCTTGGGCTCGGGCAGCTTGTCCGGCCAGTTCAGGGCGAGCGTGCGACCATCCTTCTCGATCTCTGCGAAGGTGGTGTCGCCGCCGCCGGAGAAGGACATCGCGGTCAGGGCCGCCGCAGGCGCTAGGGTGCCGTTCTTCTGCTCGACCAGCGTGGTGTCGATGTCCGTCCACACACCGCTCTTCCGGACGCGGACCGGCTGCACGTACTCACTGCTGGTGAAGGTCCCGTCCGGGTTGGCCACGGTGGTGCTGCGCTCGTCACGCAGGCTGACGACCTCGACCGGCTCGCCGGACTTCGCGGCTCTGATGCGAGCATCGGCCATGCTGAGGGCCGGAGTCGCGGGATTCTCGGTCGGGTTCGTATCGGCGGCGACGGCCTTCTCTGCGGGCGCACCGCTCATACCGGCCGCGAGCATGGCCACGAGCGTGGCGGCGACGGTGGCCGTACGGCGTCGGGTGATCATCGTGACGCGTTTCTCTCTTCCCGATCCGCTGCTCATCCGACCGTTCCGAACGCCGCGCCCTCGTTGGGCAGCCCGCCCGAGCCGGGCAGGTAGGTCGTGGTGCCGACCTTGGTCGTGCCGTCGATGTCCGTCCAAGGGAGCACATGGAGCACTCCCTTGGGGGAGTCGGAAGCCTTGCTGTGCGGGATACCGACGTAGAGGTTGACGGAGCCCGAGTTCAAGGCCATGCCGTTGTAGTCGCGGGCAGTCGCGGTTCCCGGCAGCCCCGCGCCACGGACGAGGATCTTGTCGGCCGCGCCCACCGCTGCGTCGAGCGGGCGGAGGATCCGGACGGCTCCCGCGTCCTTGGCCGTGGTGGTGTCCCTTCCGGGCACACCGACGGCGAGCCGGACGGACGCGGAGGTCGTGACGGCCGCGGTGTCGGTGTTGGCGATCGTCACGCGCTGCCCCATGAAGTCACCGGCAACCGGGGTCTCTCCGAGGTCCCCGGCGTCGATCGCCGCCAACTCCGTGTACGTGCCGGAGGGCTGGACACGGAAGACCGCCGCACCCCCGGCGTCGGTGCTCTTGTCGATGTCCTCACCCGGTGTCCCGACAGCCAGCAGGACGTCCGAGTTGTACGTCTGATCGCCGGGCCGGTAACCCGTCATGGAGAGCGACGTACCGAACCCGTCGCCGGCCTCGGCGGCCCCGCCCATTCCTGGGCCCTCCTGGTCGAGCCCTGCGAGGGGCGTGGGCAGCCCGCCGGTCATGGCGTGGCTGAAGACACTCACACCGCCGGCGAACTTGGCGTCTCCGATCGCCTCACCCGGTGCGCCCACGGCGAAGAACCGGTTCGTTCCCGCCAGTGAGTAACCGAAGCGGTCATGCGCCTCGACGTCGCCGGGGACGTCCGGGTCCTTCTGGCTGACCGACACCTTCGTCGTCCCTTGGAGGTAGGCGATGCAGCCCGCGTCGGTGTACGTCGTCCCGCCCACGGTGACGTTCTCACCGGGTACTCCGACGACGAGGTAGGGCGTGCCGTTGGCGGTTCCTCCGGCCCTCACGGCGTAACCGAACCAGTCGTACGCCTCGGTGGAGGTGCTGGAGTCGAACTCCGACTGGGTGTAGCCCTCTACTTCCGATCCCGCGCCGATGCCGGTCGGTGTGCCGTGGATGACGTACATCGCTCCGGCGTCGACCAGTCGGCCCCCGTCCTTGGCGACGTCCTCGTACGGTGCGCCCACGACCAGGTCGGTGCATCCGTCCCCGTCCATGTCGTATACCGAGCGGGAGAAGCCGAACTGATCACCGGCTTCGGGGGTCGCGCTCATGCCGCTCGTCGCCTGGGAAATCTCCGGAACTCCCTTGCCACCGCCCAATACGACGCGCACCAGCCCAGCTGCCTTTGCTCCGTTCACCGTGGCGGTCGGGTCGGCTATCACCGTGTCGGTCACGCCGTCGCCGTTGAAGTCACTCGATGTTCCCGCCGTGCACGTGGCTGCCGCGGCCTGCGGAGAACTCAATGACAAGCCGCATATAGCAAAGGCAAACACGCCTGTAGTCGCGGCCAATACCCAGCCCGGACGCATACGCGTACGCACACCCCACCCCTTGGGTTCACCCGGGCAAGACCCACCCCCGCCCGCTATGAAAGTTGTAAGCGCAGACTAAATATGGCGCGGGTAAAGAATGTCAACCCTTCACCGTCACGAACCAGATGCGACAACACAACCCCAGGTGTCGGACAAATCGCCCATCTGGCCAACTGACCGAAACCCGCCCCGAGCTGCTGGTTCTTCATGAGGGCACTTCGCAGGCACTGCTACTCCATGGTATCTTCACGTCCCATATGGCACCGCCCCGCGCCCGGATTGACCACCGGGCGACCTCTGACCACGCTTAAAGAGGGAGCGTGCCTCGTTTTCTCCGGGGGAGCTTTCCGATGGCCGGCCCTGCCGTTTCCGTGGTTATCGCTGCGTACAATGCGATGCCTTACATCACGCGCTGCATCACCTCAGTCGCCGACCAAAGCATCGGCCGGGACGCATTGGAAATCCTGGCCGTCGATGACGGTTCGACCGACGGCACGAGCGAAGAACTCGACCGTCTCGCGAAGGAATACCCGACGCTCCTGCAGGTCTTCCACCAGTCGAATTCCGGCGGTCCGTCGGCCCCGCGGAACAAGGGGCTCGACCACGCCCGAGGGACGTTCGTCTTCTTCCTGGACGCCGACGACCATCTGGCCCCCGAAGCACTGGAACGCATGGTCGCCATGGCCGAGACGAACGGCACGGACATCGTGCTCGGCAAGATGGTGGGAGTCGGCGGGCGCGGAGCGCCCACCTCGATGTTCCGGCGCAACCAACCACGCACCGACGTGTTCTCGTCCCGCGTGTACTGGACCCTCAACCCCATGAAGCTGTTCCGCCGCGACCTGCTGGAGCGGCTTGACCTGCGGTTCCCGACCGATCTGAAGATCGGCGAGGATCAGCTCTTCGTCGGCCCCGCCTATCTGCACGCGAACGGCATCTCCGTCGTCGCGGACTACGACTGCCTGTACTGGGTCGAGCGGGAGGACAGCGGCAACATCACCCTGCGGACCGGTGGTTCCGAACCCCGGCTGCGCTTCCTGCCCCGCATGGTCGACCTGCTCCTGGAGCAGGTGCCTCCCGGCCCCGACCGTGACCACCTGGCCCACCGTCACCTGACCGTCGAAGTGCAGCAGCTCCTCGATCACGTGGTGCACGAGCCCCGCCCCGAGCAGGAGAAGGCCCTGGCCCGGCTCGCCGAGGTCATCGCCCCGCTGTGGCACGACGGGCTGAACGACCGGCTGTCGGCGATGGCCCGCCTGCGCCTGCACCTCGTACGGCACACCATGCTGGACGAACTCCTCGAACTGGTCCGCTTCGAGCGCGAACTGGGCCGGAAAGGCGTCGCCACACCCGTCCTCGTGGACGGCGGCCGCGCCTACGCCCGCTACCCCTACCTTCGCGACCCGTCCCGCGCCATCCCCGACGCCTGCTACGACGTCACTCGCCGGCTCGGGGTGCGCCACCACGTCACCCGCGCCGAGCTGCGAGGATCCTCGCTGCACCTGACCGGGCACGGCTACCTGCACCGGATCGCGACCGAGGACGTCACCACCGAACTCCTCCTGCGCGAACGGGACAGCGGCACGGAGTACCGGCTGCCGGTCGCGCACACCCCGACCCCCGGTCTCGGCAAAGAGGATGACGAGGGCCACTACGTCTACGAGACGGCCGGCTTCGAGGTCTCCGTCGACGTCGGCACCACCGCAGACGACAGCGGACTGCCCGACGGACTGTGGGACATCTCCCTCGTCATCGGCGCCCAGGGCATCAGCCGAGCTGTGCGCATCGGCAGCAAGCGGGACGGGTCCGTGTCGGGCGCGGCGGCCACGCACTTAGTGGACGGTGGCGGCCAGGCCCGCGCCGTCACGCTCTACACCACCACACCGCACGGCAACTTCACCCTCGACATCGGCGAACGCAAGCATGCCGTGCTGCCGCAGGTGAGTGTCTCCACGGTGCGGTGGGCAGCGGACGCGCCCACCGAACTGGAGTTCGGCATTCACTGCGCCCTCGCCGGCTTCCCCGACGGCGCTCTCGCCGTCCATCTGGAGGACGGCCGGGGCGGCACCGCCGTCTCCCCGGCCCATGCCTCACCGTCCGGCGCCGATCTCGTCGTGCGGGTGCCGGTCGCCGAACTGCCGGCGGGGCTGTGGGCCGGGCAACTGCGGCTCGGCGGCTGGGCGTGGGGCCTGCCGCCGGTCCCCGCGGACCTCGTTCCCGCCAAGTGGCGCCGCCGCGGCCTCCCTTGGTATGCGAAGCCCGCAGCGGACCAGGGCGAGGCCTTCACCCTTCATGTCGCCCGTACCGACCTGGTCAGGGCCGTGGCGCGCCGCCTCAAGCCGTAGCCCGGCCCCGGCGGTCTCAAGCCGTAAGCCCGGCCCGGCAGTCTCAAGCCGCAGGCCCGGACCCGGCGGTCTCAAAGCCGTAGACCCGGACCCGGCGGTCTCAAGCCGCAGGCCCCGACCGGCGGGAAGCACCCGTGCGACGCCGGAGGCACTGGCCCGCCGAAAGCACCCGTGCGACGCCGGAGGCGCCGGCCCGACCGAAAGCACCCGCCTACGGCAACCTCGTGATCCGGATCACCGCAGCCTCGGGCATCCCGGCCCTCACCCCCGGGCACACACCCCCATGCCCCCCTGAACACAATCTGAGGTTAGGCTAACCTAAGCCTCGTTCCAGGCCAGGCGGCCGTCAGCCCCGAGCGGCTGTCAGCCGTGCCCGCAGTGGCTCCGTACGCACGAAAGCAGATCCCGTCATGTCGAACGCCAGAACCGCCCGTTACTCCCGCCGCGGTCTGCTCGCCGCCGGTGGTGCTCTCGGGCTCGGCGCCCTCGTGACCGCGTGTGGCAGTGAGGACTCCACGGACGGCGGCGGCTCGGACGCGAAGGGTGCCGCCAAGTCCGGCCCCTGGTCGTTCAAGGACGACCGCGGCAAGACCGTGAGGCTGGACCACGTCCCCACGAAGATCGTCGCGTTCACCGGTGTCGCCGCCGCCCTGTACGACTACGGCATCGAGGTCAAGGGCGTCTTCGGCCCGACCAAGACCAAGGACGGCAAGGCCGACGTCCAGGCCGGCGACATGGACGTCAGCAAGCTGACCGTCTTCGGCAACGACATTCGACCAGTTCAACGTCGAGCAGTACGCGGCCTTCCAGCCCGAGGTGCTCCTCACCACCACCTTCGACGCCGCCGGCAGCCTCTGGTACGTCCCGGAGGCCTCCAAGGACAAGATCGCCAAGCTCGCCCCGAGCGTCGCGATCTCGGTCTTCGACCGTCAGCTGCCGAAGCCGCTGCAGCGCATGGCAGAGCTCGCCGGGTCCCTCGGCGCCGACCTCAAGGCCGCGAAGGTCGTCGAGGCGAAGAAGCGCTTCGAGGCCGCCTCCGAGCGACTGCGCAAGGCCGCCAAGTCCCGCCCCGAGATCAAGGTGCTGGCCGGTTCCGCCTCGGACGCCATCTTCTACGTCTCCGGCTCCAACTTCTCCATCGACCTGGAGTACTTCAAGGCCCTCGGCGTGAACTTCGTCGAGCCCCCGGAGAAGGCCAAGAAGGCCAACGGCGGCTGGTTCGAGAACCTCAGCTGGGAGAACGTCGACAAGTACCCGGCGGACATCATCATGATGGACGACCGCTCCTCGACCATCCAGCCGGCCGACATCACCGAGGCGACCTGGAAGAAGCTGCCCGCGGTCAAGGCCGGTCAGGTCATCTCGCGTTCGCCCGAGCCGATCCTGTCGTACGACAAGTGCACGCCTCTGGTGGAGAACCTCGCGAAGGCCATCGAGACGGCCAAGAAGGTCGCCTGACCCCCTCCCCCTTCCTGACGTCCAGGAGCCGCACATGACTACCGCCGTAGCCGCCCCGTTCCGCTTCTTCTCCCTCCAGGTCGTGCGGACGAGGCGGCTCGGGCCGTCTCTGGTCCGGGTCACCTTCGCGGGGACCCGATCTGCACGCCTTCCACTCCGACGGGCGGGACCAGTCCCTGTCGCTGTTCCTGCCGCACCCCGGGCAGCCCGAGCCGGTCGTCCCGCTCGAGCTCGGTGACAGCTGGTGGCAGGGCTGGCGTGAACTCCCGGACGACGTACGGGCCGTGATGCGGTCGTACACCCTGCGCGCCCTGCGCCGCGGACCCGGACGAGATCGACATCGACTTCGCCCTGCACGGCATCGAGCCGGGCGCCCGCGTCCAGGCCGGCCCCGCCTCCCGCTGGGCCGCCCGGGCCGCCGCCGGGGACCGGGTCCTGCTGCTCGGCCCGGCCGTCGCCGACAACCGGGCGATCCGGTTCCGGCCGCCCGAGGACACCGACCTCGTCGTCGATCTGGGGCGACGAGACCGCCGTGCCGGCCGCCTCGGCCATCGTCGAGGCGCTGCCGGCCGGCACCCGCGCCCGGGTCTGGCTGGAGGTGCCCGCACGCCGGGGACATCCAGGACCTGGCGACCGAGGCCGACGCCGAGATCACCTGGCTGGTCCGGGACGAGAGGGGCACCGAGGGGTCCCCCGCGGCCCTCGACGCCCTCCGTGCCGCCGCACTGCCCGCCGCCGAGCGGCCGTACGTCTGGATCGCGGGCGAGTCCGGATGCGTGAAGGAGCTGCGCCGGCACTTCGTGCGCGAGCGCGGGATCGACCGGCCGCAGGGTGACCTTCGTCGGCTACTGGCGGCGCGGCGCTGACGCGAGGAACAGCTGCGCGGCGAGGCGTAGCCGCAGCTCACGGACGCTGAGGCTGACACGAGTGACACTGTCACGGCAGGGCCGTGTCCCTCAGCCCTCGATCAAGTTAGGTTAGGCTTACCTAAGTTCTGGACGCCGCGAGACCATCCCACCCCGTCCCACACCGGACTGTCCCCACCGGAGGACCCCCACATGCGCTCGCACCTGCTCAACGACACCACCGCGGAGCGGTACCGCCGCTCCGTGACCGAAGGAGTCGAGCGGGTGGCCGCCAAACTCGCCGCCACCGACCGTCCGTTCACCGGCGTCACGCGTCGACGCCCTCTCCCCGCCGCATCGACGAGATCGACCTCGACCAGCCGCTGCACGACACCGCCGCGGTGCTCGACGAGCTGGAGGACGTCTACCTCCGGGACGCGATCTACTTCCACCACCCCCGCTACCTCGCCCACCTCAACTGCCCGGTCGTCATCCCGGCCGTGCTCGGCGAGGCGGTCCTCTCCGCCGTCAACTCCTCCCTCGACACCTGGGACCAGTCGGCCGGCGGCACGCTCATCGAGCGGAAACTGATCGACTGGACGACCGACCGCATCGGCCTCGGCCCCGCCGCCGACGGCGTGTTCACCTCCGGCGGCACCCAGTCCAACCTCCAGGCGCTGCTGCTCGCCCGCGAGGAGGCCAAGACCGACGCCCTCGCCGAACTGCGCATCTTCGCCTCCGAGGTCAGCCACTTCAGCGTGAAGAAGTCCGCGAAGCTGCTCGGGCTCGGCCAGGACGCCGTGGTCTCCATCCCCGTCGACCACGACAAGCGCATGCAGACCGTCGCGCTCGCCCGCGAGCTGGAGCGCTGCGCGAAGGACGGCCTCGTCCCCATGGCCGTCGTCGCCACCGCCGGCACCACCGACTTCGGCTCCATCGACCCGCTGCCCGAGATCGCCGAGCTGTGCGCAGCAGTTCGGCACCTGGATGCACGTCGACGCCGCCTACGGCTGCGGCCTGCTCGCCTCCCTGAAGCACCGGGACCGCATCGACGGCATCGAGCGCGCCGACTCGGTCACCGTCGACTACCACAAGTCCTTCTTCCAGCCGGTGAGTTCCTCCGCCGTGCTGGTCCGGGACGCCGCGACCCTGCGCCACGCCACCTACCACGCGGAGTACCTCAACCCGCGCCGCATGGTGGAGGAGCGCATCCCCAACCAGGTGGACAAGTCCCTCCAGACCACCCGCCGCTTCGACGCCCTCAAGCTGTGGATGACCCTGCGGATGATGGGCGCCGACGGCATCGGGCAGCTCTTCGACGAGGTGTGCGACCTGGCCCGGGAGGGCTGGCAGCTGATCGCCGCCGACCCGCGCTACGACGTCGTCGTGCGAGCCGAGCCTGTCCACCCTGGTCTTCCGCTACATCCCGGCGGCCGTCACCGACCCCGCCGAGATCGACCGCGCCAACCTCTACGCCCGCAAGGCCCTGTTCGCCTCCGGTGACGCCGTGGTCGCGGGCACCAAGGTCGGCAATCGCCACTACCTGAAGTTCACCCTGCTCAACCCCGAGACGCACGGCGTCCGACATCGCCGCCGTCCTCGATCTGATCGCCGGCCACGCCGAGCAGTACCTGGGAGAGTCCCTTGACCGCGCGTCCTGAGAACCCGACCAGAATCCATGACTTCGTGGGGATCGGGCTCGGCCCCTTCAACCTCGGCCTGGCCTGCCTGACCGAGCCGATCGACGAGCTCGACGGCGTCTTCCTGGAGTCGAAGCCCGACTTCGAGTGGCACGCGGGCATGTTCCTGGACGGCGCCCACCTCCAGACACCGTTCATGTCGGACCTGGTCACCCTCGCCGACCCGACGTCCCCGTACTCCTTCCTGAACTACCTGAAGGAGAAGGGCCGGCTGTACTCGTTCTACATCCGCGAGAACTTCTACCCGCTGCGCGTCGAGTACGACGACTACTGCCGCTGGGCCGCGGGCAAACTGAGCAGCATCCGCTTCGGCACGACGGTCACCGAGGTGACGTACGAGGACGAGCTGTACGTCGTGCGGACCACCGCCGGGGACACCTACCGCGCCCGTCACCTGGTCCTCGGCACCGGCACCCCGCCCCACATACCCGAGGCCTGCCAGGGCCTGGGCGGCGACTTCCTCCACAACTCCCGCTACCTGGACCGCAAGGCCGAGCTGCAGAAGAAGGACTCGATCACCCTGGTCGGCTGCGGGCCAGTCGGCCGCCGAGATCTACTACGACCTGCTCAGCGAGATCGACGTCCACGGCTACCGGCTGAACTGGGTCACCCGCTCCCCGCGCTTCTTCCCGCTGGAGTACACCAAACTCACGCTGGAGATGACCTCCCCGGAGTACGTCGACTACTTCCGCGCGCTGCCCGAGGCGACCCGCTACCGCCTCACAGCCGAGCAGAAGGGCCTGTTCAAGGGCATCGACGGCGACCTCATCAACGAGATCTTCGACCTGCTCTACCAGAAGAACCTCGGCGGCCCCGTCCCCACCCGGCTGCTCACCAACTCCTCGCTGCACAGCGCGCGGTACGAGAACGGCACGTACACGCTCGGCTTCCGCCAGGAGGAGCAGGGCAAGGACTTCGAACTGGACTCGCAGGGCCTGGTCCTGGCGACCGGCTACAAGTACGCCGAGCCGGAGTTCCTGGACCCCGTGAAGCGACCGCCTGGTCTACGACTCGCAGGGCAACTTCGACGTCGCCCGCAACTACGCGATCGACGTCACAGGCCGGGGGATCTTCCTGCAGAACGCCGGCGTCCACACGCACAGCATCACCAGCCCGGACCTCGGCATGGGCCCCTACCGGAACGCGTACATCATCCGCGAGCTGCTCGGCAGCGAGTACTACCCGGTCGAGAAGAGCATCGCGTTCCAGGAGTTCGCAGTATGAGCGCCACCACCGACATCGGAACCCTCACCGTCCGCCCCCTCGACCCCCTGAGGGACGCCCAGCTGCTGCACTCCTGGGTCACCCACCCCAAGGCGGCCTACTGGATGATGCAGGGCGCGAAACTCCAGGACGTCGAGCGCGAGTACATGCGGATCGCCGCGCACGAGCACCACGACGCCTACATCGGTCTGCACGAGGGCCGCCCGGCGTTCCTGATGGAGAAGTACGACCCCCGGTACGTCGAGCTGGACGGCCTGTACGACCCGGAGCCGGGCGACGTCGGCATGCACTTCCTGGTGGCGCCGACCGACCGGCCGATCCACGGTTTCACCAGGGCCGTCATCACCGCCGTGATGGACGAGCTGTTCGCCGACCCGCGCACCCGCCGGGTCGTGGTGGAGCCCGACGTGGGCAACAAGGCAGTACATGCGCTCAACGAGGCCGTGGGCTTCGTGGCCGAGCGCGAGATCGACAAGCCGGAGAAGCGCGCGCTGCTCAGCTTCTGCACGCGCGCGCAGTTCCTGGCTGCCCGAGGAGTGGCGATATGACCCTGTCCGACGCCGTGGCACACCTGTCCCCCGAGCGCTGGGACCAGGCCGACCGCCTGCTGATCCGCAAAGCGCTCGCCGAGTTCGCGCACGAGCGGCTGATCACGCCCGAGCAGGACGGCGAGAGCTACGTCGTCCGCAGCGACGACGGCCTGACGAGCTACCGGTTCTCAGCCGACCGCCGCGCCCTGGACCACTGGCAGGTGGACGCCGCCTCCATCACCCGTCACCGGGACGGCGCCGAACTCCCGCTCGCCGCCCTGGACTTCTTCATCGAACTGCAGAAGTCACTGGGTCTGAGCGACGAGATCCTGCCGGTCTACCTGGAGGAGATCTCCTCCACCCTCTCCGGCACCTGCTACAAGCTCACCAAGCCGAAGATCACGGCGGCCGAGCTGGCGCGCGGCGACTTCCAGGCCATCGAGACCGGCATGACCGAGGGCCACCCCTGCTTCGTCGCCAACAACGGGCGGCTCGGCTTCGGCATCCACGAGTACCTGTCGTACGCGCCGGAGACCGCGAGCCCGGTCCGGCTCGTCTGGCTCGCGGCACACCGCTCACGTGCGGCGTTCACGGCCGGGGTGGGCATCGAGTACGAGTCGTTCCTGCGCGAGGAGCTGGGCGAGAGGACCGTCGAGCGCTTCCACGGCGTCCTGCGCGAGGCAGGCCTGGACCCCGCCGACTACCTGTTCATCCCGGTCCACCCCTGGCAGTGGTGGAACAAGCTCACCGTCACCTTCGCCGCCGAGGTGGCCCGTAAGCACCTGGTGTGCCTGGGCGAGGGCGACGACGAGTACCTGGCCCAGCAGTCCATCCGGACCTTCTTCAACAAGACCAGCCCCGAGAAGCACTACGTGAAGACGGCCCTGTCCGTCCTCAACATGGGCTTCATGCGCGGTCTGTCGGCGGCGTACATGGAGGCCACCCCGGCGATCAACGACTGGCTGGCCCAGCTCATCGAGGGCGACCCGGTGCTGAGGTCCACGGGCCTGTCGATCATCCGGGAGCGGGCGGCCGTCGGCTACCGGCACCTGGAGTACGAGCAGGCGACGGACCGCTACTCGCCGTACCGCAAGATGCTCGCCGCGCTGTGGCGGGAGAGCCCGGTGCCCTCCCTCCAGGAGGGCGAGTCGCTGGCCACGATGGCGTCCCTGGTCCACGTCGACCACGAGGGCGCGTCCTTCGCGGGCGCGCTGATCGAGCAGTCGGGCCTCGCCCCGAAGGAGTGGCTGCGCCACTACCTGCGGGCCTACTTCACGCCCGCTCCTGCACAGCTTCTACGCCTACGACCTGGTGTTCATGCCGCACGGCGAGAACGTCATCCTCGTCCTGAAGGACGGGGTCGTGCAGCGCGCGATCTACAAGGACATCGCCGAGGAGATCGCCGTCATGGACCCGGACGCGGTGCTGCCGCCGGCGGTCGAGCGGCTGCGCGTGGAGGTCCCGGAGGACAAGAAGCTCCTGTCGCATCTTCACGGACGTCTTCGACTGCTTCTTCCGCTTCCTCGCCGCGAACCTCGCCGCCGAGGGCGTCCTGGAGGAGGACGACTTCTGGCGCACGGTCGCGGAGGTCACCCGCGACTACCAGGAGTCGATGCCCGAACTCGCCGACAAGTTCAAGCAGTACGACATGTTCGCCCCCGAGTTCGCCCTCTCCTGCCTCAACCGCCTCCAGCTGCGCAACAACGAGCAGATGGTGGACCTCGCGGACCCGTCCGGCGCCCTCCAGCTGGTCGGCACCCTGAAGAACCCCATCGCCCACTTCTGACCCCAAGCAGACGGGCACCCCGGAGACGGTCCTCCGGGGTGCCCGTCTTTCCAGGGGCGCGGGGAACTGCGCATCCTTCAGGGGCGCGGGGAACTGCGCGACCAGCCCCCACGCACCCGCAGACACATCACCGCCCGGCGGAGCCCCACGGCACCTGCGGCGACCGATACCACTCGATCCCCAGCGCATCCCACCGCTCAGCCTGCGCAGCAAGCCGCACCTTGTACCGCTCCCAGTCATGCGAAGCCGCCGGCGACCACCCCAGCTCGGCCACACCCGGCAACCGCGGGAACGCCATGTACTCGATGTGCCCGGAGTTCTCGATCGTCTCCGTCCACATCGGCGCCTCGACACCCCGCACGGCCCCGGCCGGAACACCCGGCAGATAGGCGCCCGGATCCCAGTCGTAGGACCGCTTCACCTCGACATAGCCCGCCCAGGACAGCCCCAGCGGCGTGTCCTTCGTGTACTTCATGTCGAGATAGACCCGGTCGGCCGGGGACAGGATCAGCCCGGTCCCGTTCTGCGCGGCCTTCAGCCACCTGCGCCTTCTCCTCGGCACTGGTGCCGTCCAGCCCCCAGTACTGCGCGAGCGCCCCCTGCGCCGGGGTCGCGCCGGTCAGCTGGTGCCAGCCGACGACCGTCTTGCCGTACTTCGCGACGATCGGCTGCACCCGGTCCATGAACCTGACGTAGTCCTCATGGCTGGTGGAGTGCGCCTCGTCGCCGCCGATGTGGAGGTACTTGCCCGGCGTGAGCGCGGCGAGCTCACGGATCACGTCGTCCACGAAGTCGTACGTGATCTCCTTGCCGACGCACAGCGAGCTGAAGCCGACCTCGGTGCCGGTGTACAGCGGGGGTGCCACGCCGTCGCAGTTCAGCTCGGCGTAGGAGGCGAGGGCCGCGTTGGTGTGGCCGGGCATGTCGATCTCGGGGACGACCTCCAGGTAGCGGGAGGCGGCGTACCGCACGATCTCCTTGTAGTCGGCCTTGGTGTAGAAGCCGCCAGGGCCGCCGCCGACCTCGGTGGAGCCGCCGTAGGTCGCGAGGCGCGGCCAGGAGTCGAGGGCGATGCGCCAGCCCTGGTCGTCGCTGAGGTGCAGATGCAGCTTGTTGATCTTGTAGAGGGCGAACTGGTCGATGTAGCGCTTGACCTGGTCGACGGTGAAGAAGTGCCGGGAGACATCGAGCATGGCGCCGCGCCAGCCGTAGCGCGGGCCGTCCTCGATCGTGCCGCCCGCGACCGGCCAGGGACCGGGCTGGACCGTGTCCTTCTCGACGGCCGCCGGGAGCAGCTGGCGCAGGGTCTGCACACCGTGGAAGAGTCCGGCGGGCCCCGCCGCGGTGATGGTGACGCCCTTGCGGCCGCTGTCGAGGCGGTAGCCCTCGGCGCCGAACGAGCCGTTCGCGAGCCGCAGTCGAATGCCCCCGGTGCCGTGCGTGGTGACCGGGAGGCGGTAACCGGTGGAGGGTCGAAGGATCTTCGCGAGGTACTCGCCTACGCGGCGGGTGTCGCGGGATGCGTCGACGCGTATGTGCGTGCCGCGGGT
This sequence comes from uncultured Actinomycetota bacterium, assembly GCA_963798065.1. Taxonomy (GTDB): domain Bacteria; phylum Actinomycetota; class Actinomycetes; order Streptomycetales; family Streptomycetaceae; genus Streptomyces. Next base: position 16,865 of record CAWCSC010000025.1, read on the forward strand.
GATCCGGTAGGCGGACCCGCTCGGGGCGACCGAGGCGGGCGCGGGGATCACCTGGTCGAGCGGGGTGGGCGATGCCGCCTGTGCGGGGGCGGCCCCTTTCACGGAGACGCCCATCGCGACCAGCAGCAGCGAACCGAGAAGGCGAAGCGTTCTGTGGTGCTGTCGCACCGAGCCGTCTCTCACAAGCGTGTCCCTTCCATGAGCCGTCAGCTCCAAGAGGTCTGGACCACTCTCTCCTGAGACTGGTGGAACAATCCACCCCATGGCGGAAATCATCCAGAAGGACGGCACCTGGACCTTCGACGGCGACGCCCTGCGGCTGACCCCCGGGCGGGACAAGAACGTCAGCCTGCTGCGCAGGGAACTGGGTGAACTGGTCGTCCCGCTGGGGGCGTTGGCGGGCGTCTCGTTCGAGCAGGGCAAGAAGGGCGGGCGGCTGCGGCTGCGCCTGCGCGACGGTGCCGATCCGCTGCTGCACGCGACCGGCGGGCGGCTCACCGAGCCCCACGACCCGTACCAGCTGCTCGTCGAGTCCGACCGATACGGGGTCGCCGAGTACGTCACGGACGAGGTCCGCGGCGCGCTGCTCCTGGACCAGGTGCCGGCCGACCCGGTGACGAGTACCTGCTGCCGGGGCCCGCCGTCCCGCTCTCGGTCTCCGCCGGGGACGGCACCGCGAGCTTCGACGGCGAACGCATACGCCTGGAGTGGAACTGGAAGACGGAGGACGCCAAGGCCGCCGCCGGCGCCCGCACGCTCGCGCTCACCGACATCACGGGCGTGGAGTGGCAGCCGGCGGCCGGCCTGGAGAACGGCTACCTCCGCTTCACCGTACGGAACGCGCCCACCAAGGCCCCGCCCAAGTACGACCCCAACGCCGTGGAGCTGTGGGGCTTCAAGAAGGACCCGCTGATGGCCCTGGTCGCGGCGGCGGTCCAGGCCAGGCTTCCGCACCCGGCCGGGGCCGCCGCCACCGACATGCCGTCCGCGCGACCGGAAATGCCTTCCCTCCCGGTCGCCTCCGGCGAGGACGGCCACGACGCCCTGCTGCGCCGCCTGCGCGAGCTCGGTGAGCTGCACCGCACCGGCGTGCTGACGGACGACGAGTTCGCGCTGGCGAAGCAGGCGATCCTCAAGCGGATGTGACACCCCGGAAAGCCCGGGGGCGCTACTTCGCGCGGCGCGCCACCGTGAAGTGGTCGACCTGCTCACCGCTCTCGGCGATACCGCGCACCTTCAGCGTGGCCTGCCGCCCCTTCGGCGCCGGGGTGACGTCCACGCGCAGGAAGGAGTAGTCGAGGTAGCGCACCCGGGACCAGGTGACGGTCTCGTTCTGCTTGCCGCCCTTGACGTTGACGAACGAGGACACGGAGTCCACGTCGTGCTCGCTGCCCTCGTACGACAGCGGGGCGCTGAACGCGTAGAGGCTGCGGCCCGCCGCACCGGCCGTCACGTACACGACGCCGTCGGTCTCGGGGTAGGCCGTGCCGCCGATCGGGAGCTTCTTGGTGACCTTGTTCCCCTTGATCACGTCCGTGCGCTCGTACTGGTGGTTGTGGCCGTTGATGACCAGGTCCACCGTGTACTTCTCGAACAGCGGCACCCACTCCTGCCTGACCCCGCCCTCGGAGGCGTGCGAGGTGGAGGTGCAGTAGGCGCAGTGGTGGAAGAACACGACGACGAAGTCGATGTCGTGCGAGGCCCGGTACTTCTTCAGCTGGGCCTCGAGCCACTTGGTCTGGGTGCCGCCGGAGATGCCGAGGTTGGCCGGGATCTCGAAGGAGATGTCGTTGGCGTCGAGCGAGATGACCGCCGTGTTGCCGTAGACGAAGGAGTAGACGCCCGGCAGGTTCTTCTTGTCGGGGCCGTTGTCCGGGAGGCTCCAGCGGGCCTCCTCGCCGCCGTAGCCGTTGGGCGAGTACCAGGCCTCCATGTCGTGGTTGCCGTAGGCGGGCATCCACGGCACGGACTTGGCGACGGACTCGGTCTGGGCGAGGAACTGGTCCCAGATGCGCGAGTCGAAGCCGGTGTCGGAGGTCTGGCCGGAGCCGGACGGGTCGGCGTAGGCGATGTCGCCGGCGTGCAGGTGGAAGGCCGGGTTCTGGCCGAGCAGCAGGCTGTTGTTGGCGAGGCCGTGGTAGCTGACGCCCTCGTCGCCGAAGGCCGTGAAGGTGAAGGGCGCCTTGTGCGCGGGGGCGGTGGTGAAGGTGCCGAGGGTGCCGAGCAGGTGCGGCTCGGCCGGGTCGAAGCCCTGGTGGCCGACGCCGTAGTAGTACGTCCGGCCCGGGCGCAGGTGGGTCAGCGTGGCGTGGACGTAGTACTGGGTGTGGTCGCCGCTCGCGCCGACACCGGCCGGCGTGAAGAGGGTGCGGACCTCGGCGTCGATCTTGCGGGAGAGGTCCGTGGGGTGGGCGCCGATCCGGATGAACGGCTTCTTGACGGCGACCGGGACCTGCCAGGAGACGGTCATCTCCGTGCGCGGGTCGGTGCCGTAGGCGAGGTGGCGGCCGAAGGGGGCGACGAGGGCGCCGTCGACGGTCTCGGTCGCCGAGGCGGTGCGCGGCGGTCGGTACGGCGGCCTGGGCGGTGGCGCCCGGCACGAAGGCGCCACCCGTGACGGCGCCGAGCGTGACGGCGCCGCCTCTGATCATCGTGCGCCGGGAGAATCTGGCGCGCAGGTACTCGTGCTGCTCGGCCATGCTCATGCGCTCGGCGAGCTGCTCGGGTACGCCCATACGAGGAATGTCCATGGCGTCCAAAAATCGACGCCTCGGGCAACGGGATGCCGGACGCGCGATGGACGCTTCACGAACAAGCGCTCATGACAGGTTCAACGTTCCCCCAAGGGATTCCAACAGGCCTTTGCCCGAAATCGGGCAGAATTCTTGCGAAACCGCTCGCCGGTACCCCAGGATCTAGCGAGTGCACGACGAACTCGTTGATCATCTGACGCGGTCCACGCCCCTCAGCCGGGGCGAGGCGCTGCGTGTGATCCAGGACGTGCTCGCCTACTTCGACGAGACGACCGAGGAGTACGTCCGTCGCCGCCACCGCGAGCTCCAGGCCCAGGGCCTGGTGAACGCGGCGATCTTCGAACGGATCGAGGCGGATCTCAAATACCGCGCGGTGGCCCCGCCGGAGCTCTCGCTCCGGCAGCTGCGCCGCATCGTCTACGGCTAGGAATGACGTATATATGTGCGGAATCGTCGGATACATCGGGAAGCGTGACGTCGCTCCCCTGCTCCTGGAGGGCCTGCAGCGCCTGGAGTACCGCGGCTACGACTCGGCGGGCATCGTCGTCACGTCCCCGAAGACGTCCGGCCTGAAGATGGTCAAGGCCAAGGGCCGGGTCCGTGACCTGGAGGCCAAGGTCCCGGCCCGCTTCAAGGGCACGACCGGCATCGCCCACACCCGCTGGGCCACCCACGGCGCCCCCTCCGACGTCGAACGCCCACCCGCACCTGGACGCCGAGGGCAAGGTCGCCGTCGTCCACAACGGCATCATCGACAACGCCTCCGACCTGCGCCGCAAGCTGGAGGCGGACGGCGTCGAGTTCCTCTCCGAGACCGACACCGAGGTCCTCGCCCACCTCATCGCCCGCTCGCAGGCCGAGAAGCTGGAGGACAAGGTCCGCGAGACCCTCCGGCTCATCGAGGGCACCTACGGCATCGCCGTGATGCACGCCGACTTCCCCGACCGCATCGTCGTCGCCCGCAACGGCTCCCCGGTCGTCCTCGGCATCGGCGAGAAGGAGATGTTCGTCGCCTCGGACATCGCCGCGCTGGTCGCCCACACCCGCCAGATCGTCACCCTGGACGACGGCGAGATGGCCACCCTCAAGGCCGACGACTTCCGCACGTACACCACGGAGGGCACCCGCACCACCGCGGAGCCCACCACCGTGGAGTGGGAGGCCGCCTCCTACGACATGGGCGGCCACGACACCTACATGCACAAGGAGATCCACGAGCAGGCCGACGCCGTGGACCGCGTGCTGCGCGGCCGCATCGACGACCGCTTCTCCACCGTGCACCTCGGCGGCCTCAACCTGGACGCCCGCGAGGCCCGCCGGATCCGCCGCGTGAAGATCCTCGGCTGCGGCACCTCGTACCACGCGGGCATGATCGGCGCCCAGATGATCGAGGAGCTGGCCCGCATCCCCGCCGACGCCGAGCCCGCCTCCGAGTTCCGCTACCGCAACGCGGTCGTCGACCCCGACACCCTCTACATCGCGGTCTCCCAGTCCGGCGAGACGTACGACGTCCTCGCCGCCGTGCAGGAGCTGAAGCGCAAGGGCGCCCGCGTCCTGGGCGTGGTGAACGTGGTCGGCTCGGCGATCGCCCGCGAGGCCGACGGCGGCATCTACGTCCACGCGGGCCCGGAGGTCTGCGTCGTCTCCACGAAGTGCTTCACCAACACCGACGGTCGCCTTCGCCCTCCTCGCCCTGCACCTGGGCCGCACCCGCGACCTGTCGGTCCGCGACGGCAAGCGGATCATCGAGGGCCTGCGCAAGCTGCCCGCCCAGATCGCCGAGATCCTGGAGCAGGAGGAGGAGTCAAGAAGCTGGCCCAGCAGTTCGCCGAGGCCCGCTCGATGCTCTTCATCGGCCGCGTCCGGGGCTACCCGGTCGCCCGCGAGGCCTCCCTGAAGCTCAAGGAGGTCTCCTACATCCACGCCGAGGCCTACCCCGCCTCCGAGCTCAAGCACGGCCCGCTGGCCCTGATCGAGCCCGCCCTCCCGACGGTCGCGATCGTCCCCGACGACGACCTGCTGGAGAAGAACCGCGCCGCCATGGAGGAGATCAAGGCCCGCAGCGGCAAGATCCTCGCGGTCGCCCACCAGCCCCAGGAGAAGGCCGACCAGACGATCGTCGTCCCGAAGAACGAGGACGAACTCGACCCGATCCTGATGGGCATCCCCCTCCAACTCCTCGCCTACCACACGGCCTTGGCCCTGGGCAGGGACATCGACAAGCCGAGGAACCTGGCGAAGTCGGTGACGGTGGAGTAGCGACGCTCTAGGGGCGCGACCGACTAGCGGTCAGATTGCAGGGGCCCCCGCTTAGGCGCGCAGCCACCTCCGCGACAAGCGCCCACGCACCCGCACAGGCCGCGAAACAGGACGGACCCCCACGTGCTGCCACCACGTCACGGGGGGTCCGTTTTCATCGCCGGGGAGCCGCCCAACCCCCGGCCGGCGCAGCTACCCGGTGGCCGTCACACCCCGACCGGCAGCGCGCCGCGGAAGAGCCGTGGGCCAGTGAGCCAGGGCCGCGGTCGCCGCATACCAGGCCACCGCCCCCGCAGCGACGGCGAACCAGCCGCCCACCTTGGCGAGCCCGTCACTGTCGGCGAAGCTCGCGACAGCCATGAGCAGCAGAGCGACGAAGAACAGCCCGTACGTCCCCTGCCCGAGCTGGTCCCCGCCGGCGAGCGTGAAGGACAGCGCCACCAGGGCGAACAGCAGCAGGAACAACCCCGCCGCATTGGCGGAGACGCGGCGTCGGCGGAGACGGCCCAGGTGAACCAGAGCGCCCCGAGCACCGACGAACGCCGTGCCGTCGCGGTGTCACGGTCGCGGAGGGCCATCAGGCCGGCGACGAAGAGGGCGATGCCGCCCACGTACTGGGCGATTGACACGGCGTCAGCGGCTGACACGCCGTCGATCACTGCGGTATGCCCCGAGCCCGAAGGCCAACAGGGTGATTCCGAGGGCGAGTCGGCCGGCCACGGTCGTGATTCCGCTTCCCGCGGAGACGTCGTTGTCCACGGCGGGCTCCCTTCATGCATGTGCAGTTGTGCGGTGACCCGTATATGCCCTTCACAAAGGCACAAACACCTCTACGCGCCAGTAGATTCACGCGCTGCAAGCAGGGGGCCAGCCCGCACGGCGGGTCGCACGCTGGCACGGCGAGTTACGGAATGACGACGACGGGCCGCTTCGCCCGCTTGGCGAGCCGCCCGGCGACCGAGCCGAAGATCCGCCCGACGATGCCGTGGCGTGGAACCGACGACGATCGCGTCCGCCTCGTACTCCCGGCCGACCTCTTCGAGTTCGTGGCAGATGTCACCGCCGCGCTCGACGAGGATCCAGGGCACCTCGGCGAGGTACTCCGCGCAGGCCAGCTCCAGGCCCGAGCACCTCGGTGCGGTGGTCCGGCACGTCCACGAAGACGGGCGGCTCGCAGCCGGCCCACACCGTGGTGGGCAGCCGGTTGGCGACGTGGACGATGATCAGGCCCGACCCGGAGCGATGGGCCATCCCGATGGCGTACGCGAGGGCGCGCTCACTGGACGTGGAGCCGTCGAAGCCGACGACGACGCCGTGCTTGAAGGCGGGGTCGCAGGAATGGCGTGGCTCTTCCGCCGCCAGGGGCTCGGCCGCCGTGGGATCGGCGACGGGCCGCTTGCGGTCCGCGGGTTCGAAGAATTCGTGACCGGCCATGGCTGTCTCGGCGTTTTGATCCTTTATGGGTGGGCCGGAGCAACAGGGTGCGGCGGAGCTGTGTCCGGGAATGGTCTTCCCGACCCCATACCCCCAAGGGTACGGCGGCACGCCTCCTTAGCCCAGATCCGCGCTCACGGTCGCGTGCGGGTTCCAGGGAGCATGCACGAGGCGGCGCCCGTAACGCAATGGTTGCTGCGCTGTACAGGCGGTTTGCACAGGGTTCACTCGTCCGCCGCCGGGCGGCTGCTACCGACGCGTCCCAGTGACCGACCGCTCGGCCCGCGTTGAACTCCGTGAGCCACCGCCACAGGGAGCCCATGTCCGGAGCACGCCCCGCCTGCCGAGGCGGACCGCGCGACCCCGCCGCCGCGGGACACCGCGACCGATGTGGTCCGCTGGGCGGCCTTCAGCTGCCTCCTGGTCCCGGTCGTGCTCCTCTGGTACGGCAGCCTCCCTGGCCGGCGCCGCCGGCACGGCCCTCGGGCCTCGCCGCCGTCACGGGCGCGTGCCGGCTGCTGCTGCGCCAGTCCGAACGCGGCGCGGCCCGGCTCGGCGGCCGAGGACCGGCGCGCACCACCGGCGGCGCGGCCGCCACCGCAGGACCGGAACCGGGGTCGCACCGAGGCGGACGGCACACTGGGGGAAATACACCGGTCGGCTGACCGGTTTCCGCGCACGCGCACGCTGCTTTTCAGCCAACTTCTCAGCGCCCGGGCATCCCCTGCCCGAACCACCCCCCAACCCCCGTTCCACCTGCACGGAAAGGGCCTCAGGGGCCCTGCGCACCCTACGTGGATTGGCCACTGCGACAAGGCGCACTTCCCTGCACGCCCCACGAGTGCAACGCTTCGTGATCGAATGCTTCACGCCAAGTTGCCAAGTCGACAATGTGCCGAGTGCCGAACCGGCCACTTCGGCACGACGGGACACAGTAGATTCGATCTTGACTGTCTACGGCGGGGGACTCGTGCAGGACCGAGGGGAAACGTGCAGGAGCGACACAACCGAGGAGCCGCGACCACCGAGGGGGGCTTAGCAGTATGAGCCACGACTCCACTGCCGCGCCGGAAGCCGCGCGCCCGGAAGCTTTCCGGGCGACGCCGCAAGGAGATCGTCGCGGTGCTGCTGTTCAGCGGCGGCCCCATCTTCGAGAGTTCCATACCGCTGTCGGTGTTCGGGATCGACCGCCAGGACGCCGGCGTACCGCGCTACCGACTGCTGGTGTGCGGCGGCGAGGACGGCCCGCTGCGGACCACAGGGGGCCTCGAACTCACGCGCGCCACATGGCCTGGAGGCGATCTCACGCGCGGGCACGGTCGTCGTGCCGGCCTGGCGTTCGATCACCTCTCCGCCACCGGAGGAGGCGCTCGACGCGCTGCGCCGGGCCCACGAGGAGGGTGCCCGCATCGTCGGGCTGTGCACCGGCGCCTTCGTCCTCGCGGCGGCGGGCCTGCTGGACGGCCGCCCCGCGACGACACACTGGATGTACGCGCCGACGCTGGCCAAGCGCTATCCGTCGGTCCACGTGGATCCGCGGGAGCTGTTCGTCGACGACGGCGACGTGCTGACATCGGCCGGCACGGCCGCGGGCATCGACCTGTGCCTGCACATCGTGCGCACCGACCACGGCAACGAGGCGGCCGGGGCCCTGGCCCGGCGCCTCGTCGTGCCACCGCGCCGCAGCGGCGGGCAGGAGCGCTACCTCGACAGGTCTTTACCAGAGGAGATCGGCGCCGACCCGCTCGCCGAGGTCGTCGCCTGGGCGCTGGAGCACCTCCACGAACAGTTCGACGTGGAGACACTGGCGGCACGCGCGTACATGAGCCGGCGTACGTTCGACCGCCGCTTCCGCTCGCTGACCGGGAGTGCGCCGCTGCAGTGGCTGATCACGCAGCGGGTGCTCCAGGCGCAGCGCCTGCTGGAGACGTCGGACTACTCGGTGGACGAGGTGGCGGGACGCTGCGGCTTCCGGTCGCCGGTCGCCCTGCGCGGGCACTTCCGCCGCCAGCTGGGCTCGTCCCCGGCCGCGTACCGGGCGGCATACCGCGCCCGTCGTCCGCAGGGCGAGCGGCCCCAGGACACCGACGGCGGACCGGGCGGTCCCGGGGGCGGCATGCCGGGCCACACGGGGCATCCCGGCCAGCCGGGCCAGGCGCCCGCCGGGCTGCACCCGGAGCACCCGGTCCCGCTCCAGTCCCGCCGTACGGCGGCCGCGAGCGCGGTCGGGCGTCCCCGGCCCTGTCGGCGTCGGCCTCGTCCGACAACGGACGGGAAGCGTACATACCGGCCCGGGCGAGCCTGCCGGGGCAGCGCAGCGCGACGTGAGCCGGTGACCGGGCCCGCGGGGAGGCGAACCTCCCCGCGGGCCCGGCGCCGTTTCCAGGACAGAAGCGCCCGCTCCCCGCACGGTCGGGCCGAGCTCGGGGCAGTGGGCCGTAAGGTTAGACACATGAACGATCGCATGGTGTGGATCGACTGCGAGATGACCGGCCTCTCGCTGTCGGACGACGCGCTCATCGAGGTGGCCGCCCTCGTGACCGACTCCGAGCTGAACGTGCTCGGCGAGGGCGTGGACATCGTCATCCGGCCGCCGGACCGGGCGCTGGAGACGATGCCGGATGTGGTGCGCCAGATGCACACCGCGTCCGGGCTGCTCACCGAGCTGGCCGGCGGCACGACGCTGAAGGACGCCGAGGAGCAGGTCCTGGCGTACGTGAGGGAGTTCGTCAAGGAGCCGGGCAAGGCCCCGCTGTGCGGCAACTCCGTCGGCACGGACCGCGGCTTCCTGCTCCGCGACATGCCGACGCTGGAGGACTACCTCCACTACCGGATCGTCGACGTCTCGTCGGTCAAGGAGCTGGCCCGCCGCTGGTACCCGCGGGCGTACTTCAACAGCCCGGAGAAGAACGGCAACCACCGCGCGCTCGCCGACATCCGCGAGTCCATCGCGGAGCTGCGCTACTACCGCGAGGCCGTCTTCGTCCCGCAGCCCGGGCCCGACTCGGACACCGCGAAGAAGATCGCCGCGAAGCACGTTCTGCCTGCTCAGTAGGCGTGCCAGGGGCCCGTCGGGGAGCGCCGGGAAAGGTGGGCGCGAGCACCCCTTCGGACCCTGTACACTTTTTCTCGGCCGGTCAGGAAGTCACAGACCTCCAAGCCGGTCATGGTGGGTGTAGCTCAGCTGGTAGAGCACCTGGTTGTGGTCCAGGAAGTCGCGGGTTCAAGTCCCGTCACTCACCCTGAGTATTCAGCCGGTGGCTTCGATGAAGCCACCGGCTGAAGCTTTTTGCGCGCCTGTCCGGGGTGGCGCGGCAGGCGGGGCTACCGTCGGCGCCATGGACGGTGGACACCGAGGGTGGCGCGCGTGTGTGCTCAGCGGGGCGGTGTTCGCCGTCTGCATGGCCGGCACCACGCTGCCGACCCCTCTCTATCCCCTTTACCAGGGCAAGTTCGGGTTCTCCGAGCTGACGGTGACCGTGGTGTACGCCTTGTACGCCTTCGCGGTCATCGGCGTGCTGCTGCTGGTCGGCAACGCCTCGGATGCCGTGGGCAGGCGCCCGGTGCTGCTGTGCGGCCTGGGCTTCGCGGCGGCGAGCGCGGTCTGTTTCCTGTGCGCCACCGGGCTCGGCTGGCTGTACGCCGGGCGGCTGTTGTCGGGACTGTCCGCCGGGCTGTTCACCGGGGCGGCCACCGCCTACGTGATGGAGCTGGCGCCCGAGGGCGGCGCCTCCCGGGCCACGTTCGTGGCAACGGCCGCCAACATGGGCGGACTGGGCTGTGGTCCGCTGCTGTCCGGGGTGCTCGCGCAGTACGCCGACTGGCCGCTGTACCTGCCGTTCGTCACGCACCTCGTCCTGGTGGCCGGCTCGGCCGCCGTCCTGCTGCGACTCGCGGAGACCGTACGGGAGCGGCGGCCGCTGCGCACCGTACGGCCGCAGCGGCCGGCGCTGCCCCCGCAGGTGCGGGCGGTGTTCGGACCCGCGGCGACCGCCTCGTTCGCGGGGTTCGCGCTGTTCGGGGTGTTCACGTCGGTCAGCCCGGAGTTCCTCGCGCGGTCCCTGCACGTGGACAACCACGCCGTGAGCGGGCTGGTCGTCGCGCTGGCCTTCTTCGCCTCGACCGCCGGACAGCTGGCGGTCGGCCGGGTCGGTGTGCGGCGGTCGCTGCCCCTGGGCTGCGCCGGGCTCCTCGCCGGTCTTGCGCTGCTCGCGGGCGCGCTGCGGTGGGACCTGATGGCGCTGGTGATTTTGAGCGCGCTCGTCGGCGGGGCCGGGCAGGGGCTGGCGTTCCGCGGCGCGCTGACCGAGGTGGCCGAGGCGTCGCCCGAGCACCAGCGTGCCGCGGTGATCTCGGCACTGTTCGTGGTGGCCTACGCGGGCATCTCGGTCCCGGTGATCGGCGTCGGCCTGCTGACGAGCCCGATCGGCCTGGAGGGCGCGGGCCTGGTGTTCATCGCGTGCATGACCGTCCTGGTCTCGACCGCGGCCGCCTACCTGCTCCGGCGACCGGCTCCGGCCAGGACGTGAGGGCGCCCGTCCTTCCCCCTCGCCCGTGCGATCGTGACGGGCATGGGTGAGCTGGTGGAGCGGGTCGACGAGCAGGACCGAGTGGTCGGTGTCGTGGACCGGGACGAGGCGATCCGGAACGGCTGGCTGCACCGGGTCGCGACGACCGTGTGCCGTGATCCGCGGGGGCGCGTGCTGGTGTACCGGAGGCCGGAGCACGTGTCGCGGTTTCCGGGCCACTACGACTGGCTGTTCGGCGGGGGTGTCGGGGTCGGGGAGTCGTACGAGGAGGCGGCGGCCCGGGAGCTGGCCGAGGAGCTGGGGGTGCGAGCGCCGGTGCGCTTCGTCTTCAAGTTCCTGTGCCGCGGGGCGATCAGCCCGTACTGGCTCGGGGTGCACGAGGCCGTCGTCAGCGAGACGGTCGCCCCCGACCCGGGCGAGGTCGCCTGGTGCGGGTGGCTCAGTGAGCGGGAGTTTCAGGGGGCGCTTCGGCGATGGGTGTTCGTGCCCGACGGTGTGGATGCCCTGCGGCGCCGCACGGAGCGGTGTGCGCCGCGCGCGGCCACTCCGTCGGCAACTCCTGCACCTTCGTGGACCGTTCGGCAGGACCCGCGTGCGTAGCCCGTCCCGCGAGCGCCGGTCCGGCCGTCGCGCCCCGCCGCCTCACGACGACGACCGGGGCACCAGCTCCGTGGCCAGGACCATCTGGCGTCGCTCCAGGCCGCGGGACGCGAGGGGGCGGCGGTCGGCGATCTCCGTGAGGAGGAGGTCTATCATCCGGTGGCCCATCTCCCCGATGGGCTGGCGGACGCTGGTGAGGGGCGGGTCCATGTGGCGGGCGATGACGGAGTCGTCGTAGCCGACGAGCGCCACGTCGTCGGGGATACGGCGGCCCGCCTCGCGCAGGGCCTGGCGGGCACCGGCCGCTGTGACGTCGGAGGCGGCGAAGACCGCGTCCAGGGCGGGGCGGCGCTCCAAGAGTGCCGCCATGGCGCGGCGGCCGCCCTCCTCCGTGAAGTCGCTCGCCTCGATGAGCGCCTCGTCCGCCTCGTGGCCCGCGTCGCTCAGGGCTTCGCGGTAGCCGTCCACACGGCGCTGGGCACCGTAGACGTCGAGGCGGCCGGTGATGTGGGCTATCCGGCGGCGGCCACCGGACAGCAGGTGCTCGACGGCCTGGCGGGCGCCGCCGTAGTTGTCCGAGTCGACCGACGGGAGTGTCTCCGCCGACGAGCGCGGGCCGCTGATCACCGCCGGTATCTCCAGCTGGGCCAGCAGGTCGGGCAGCGGATCGTCCGCGTGCACGGAGACCAGCAGGACGCCGTCCACGCGGTGGGCCGCCAGGTACTGGGCGAGGCGCGCCCGTTCCCGGTCGCTGCCCGCGAAGATCAGCAGCAGCTGCATCTCCGTGTCGGACAGCGCCGCCCCGACACCCTTCAGCATGTCCGAGAAGTAGGGCTCCGCGAAGAAGCGGGTCTCCGGCTCGGGCACGACCAGCGCGATCGCGTCCGTGCGGTTCGCCGCCAGGGCGCGGGCCGCGGTGTTCGGGACGTATCCGAGCTCCGCGACCGCCGCCTCGACGGCCGCGCGGGTCGCGTCGCTGACCCGGGGCGAGCCGTTGATCACCCGGGAGACGGTGCCGCGGCCGACACCGGCGCGCGCCGCCACCTCTTCGAGGGTGGGCCGGCCACCGCTTCGGCCCCGCGCTCCGTGGCTTGCCATGGGCTCCGCCTTCCCGTCCACACCCGCACTCTGCGGCTGGCCTGGAATTTAACAGGCTAGTCAGCTGTGGTGACCGCCCCCGAGGGCGTGCCGCCCCCGGCCTTCCGCTTGGGCCGCACGAGCCGGTTCGACTGGCTCGATACCGCCGGCCGGGCCGCAACCGGCCCCGTCCTGGGTCCAGTTAACAGCCCGATAACTGAACGCATCTCTGCCTGTCCGGTCCCTTGACACCCCCGCCCCGACCGACGAACCTTCAACACATCACTGGTGGGAGCGCTCCCACAGTACCTGACACATACACAACCCGCACGTTCCCCACCCGAGCCGAAGCGAGTGAAAACGGGTCCGACCATGCAGTTGGCCGGGGGGTCGGCACGTCAGGGCAACAGGAGGACGACATGCGAGCACGCATCCGAACCGCCCGCAAGGCGATGGTCGTGGCGGCTGTCGCGTCGCTGGGCGCCGGGCTGCTGGCCGGCTGTGCCGACGACGGCGGCGACGACAGCTCCGGCTCGTCGGACGGTGACGGCAAGGGCAAGACGACGATCTCGGTGGGGCTCTTCGGCACCATGGGCTTCAAGGAGGCCGGCCTCTACGACGAGTACGAGAAGCTCAACCCGAAGATCAAGATCGCCGAGAACGCCGTCCAGCGGAACGAGAACTACTACCCGGCGCTGCTGAACCACCTCACCACCAACAGCGGCCTGCTCGACGTCCAGGCCGTCGAAGTCGCCAACATCGCCGAGGTCACGGCCACCCAGGCCGACAAGCTCGAGGACATGTCCAAGGTTTCGGGCGTGGACAAGAGCAAGTGGCTGGACTGGAAGTGGCAGCAGGCCACGACCAAGGACGGCAAGACCATCGGCCTCGGCACCGACGTCGGCCCGATGGCGATCTGCTACCGCACGGACCTCTTCAAGCAGGCCGGTCTGCCCACCGACCCCGCCGAGGTGGGCAAGCTGTGGGCCGGCGACTGGGCCAAGCTCGTCAACGTCGGCGAGCGCTACAAGTCGAAGGCGACCCAAGGGCACCTTCTTCATGGACTCCCCCGGCGGCCTGATCCAGGCGATCCTGGGCAGCGAGAAGGAGAAGTTCTACGACTCCTCCGGCGAGGTCATCTACAAGACCAACCCGGCCGTCAAGGCCGCCTTCGACCTGACCGCGGAGGCCGCCGAGAAGGGCCTCGTCCAGTCACAGACGCAGTTCCAGCCGGGCTGGAACTCCTCGATCGCCAACAACAAGTTCGCCGCCATCGCCTGCCCGCCGTGGATGCTCGGCACGATCAAGGGCTACTCGAAGCCGGAGGCGGCAGGTAAGTGGGCCGTGGCCACCGCGCCCAAGGGCGGCAACTGGGGCGGCACCTTCCTCACCGTGCCGAAGAGCGGCAAGAACGTGAAGGAAGCCCAGAAGTTCGTGACCTGGCTGACCGCGCCGGAGCAGCAGGCGAAGCTGTTCAAGGTGCAGGGCAGCTTCCCGAGCGCCCCGTCCGCCTACACCATGCCCGAAGTGACGGGCGCCAAGAACGAGATGACCGGTGACCAGCAGATCGGCTCGATCTTCGCGGACGCCGCCAAGACCGCCCCGGTCCAGGTGATCGGCCCGAAGGACCAGATCATCATGCAGGGCCTGACGGACAACGGCGTGATCCTGTCGACGAAGGGCAAGTCGGCCAAGGATGCCTGGGACTCCGCCACCAAGACCATCGACAACAAGCTGGACCAGTGACCCGTATGGCCACCCGCCACGACACCGCCGCGCCCCCCGCCGAGGGGGGCGCGGCCCCGGGCCGCCCGCCTGCGGACCCCGTGTCCCTGGAGAAGGAGCAGCGGCGCCGGGACCGACTGTCGCGCCGTTGGCAGCGGGACATCCGCTGGAGCCCGTACGCCTTCGTCTCGCCGTTCTTCCTGCTGTTCGTCGCGTTCGGCCTGTTCCCGCTCATCTACACGGGCTGGGCCTCGCTGCACCAGGTGGAGCTGACCGCGCCGACCGACATGGACTGGGTCGGGCTGCGCAACTACACCCGGATCTTCGACGACGAGTTCTTCTGGAACGCGGCGCGGAACACCCTGACCATCGGCATCATTTCCACCGTCCCGCAGCTGCTGATGGCGATGGGCATCGCCCACATCCTCAACTACAAGCTGCGGGCCTCGACCTTCTTCCGGGTCGCGATGCTCGCGCCGTACGCGACGTCGATCGCCGCCGCCTCGCTGGTGTTCGTCCTGCTCTTCGGCCGTGACTACGGCATGATCAACTGGGTGCTCGACATGGTCGGCATCAACCCGGTCGACTGGCAGAACGACAAGTGGTTCTCGCAGATCGCCGTCTCGACGATCATCATCTGGCGCTGGACCGGCTACAACACGCTGATCTACCTGGCCGCGATGCAGGCGATCCCGCAGGACCTGTACGAGTCGGCGGCCCTGGACGGGGCCAACCGCTGGCAGCAGTTCATCCATGTGACGTTGCCGGCGCTGCGCCCGACGATCCTGTTCACGTGTGTCGTCTCGACGATCGGCGCGAGCCAGGTCTTCGGCGAGCCGCTGCTGTTCGACGCCAACCAGGGCACCTCCGGCGGCGCGGAGCACCAGTTCCAGACGCTCGGTCTGTATCTGTACGAGCAGGGCTGGGTCGCCCACCACCTGGGCCGTGCCTCGGCCATCGCCTGGATGATGTTCCTCATCCTGATCTTCATCGGCATCGTCAACTACGTCATCTCGCGCCGGCTGCGCGCCAGCAGTTAAGGAGTTCCGGCCGTGACGACGACTGTGACGCCCCAGGACGCACCGCCGCCCGGCGCTGCGCCCGTGAAGAAGTCCAAACGCCCCCGTCTGCCGAAGGCCGCACGGGCCGGCGGGCAGCTGCACGGCGGTCCGATCGCGTACGCGATCCTCATCGTGTTCACGATCGTTTCGCTGTTCCCGCTGGTGTGGACCGCGATCGCCGCCTCGCGTGACAACCAGCGTCTCGCGCAGACGCCGCCGCCGTTCTGGTTCGGCTCGGGCCTGTTCGACAAGCTGGAGATCGCCTGGAAGGACGCCAACCTGGGTGAGGCGTTCTTCAACACCACGATCGTGGCGGGTACGTCGGCGCTGACCATCGTCTTCCTGTCGACGATCGCCGGTTTCGCCTTCGCCAAACTGCGGTTCAGGGGCCGCGGCGCGCTGATGCTGATCGTGATCGGCACGATGATGGTGCCGCCGCAGCTGAGTGTGATCCCGCTGTACATGATGGTCGCCAAGCTCGACTGGACGGACCAGTTGCAGGCGGTGATCTTCCCGTCGCTGGTGAGCGCGTTCGGTGTGTTCTTCATGCGGCAGTACCTGATCCAGGCGCTGCCGGACGAGATCATCGAGGCCGCCCGGGTCGACGGGGCGAGCAGCTGGCGCGTGGTGTGGCACGTGGTGTTCCCGGCGGCGCGGCCGGCGATGGCCGTGCTCGGGATGCTGACGTTCGTGCAGACCTGGAACGACTTCATGTGGCCGTTCCTGGTGCTGACCCAGATGGGCAATCCGACCGTGCAGGTCGCGGTCGCGGGTCTGGGCCGCGGCTACACCCCCGACCAGTCCCTGATCATGGCGGGCGCGCTGCTCGGTACGCTGCCGCTGCTGCTGGTCTTCGCGATCTTCGGCAAGCAGATCGTGGGCGGCATCATGCAGGGCGCCGTCAAGGGCTGACGTCCTCGTTCGTTTTCCCAGGGGGCCGGGCCGGCGCCGCTCCGGCCCCTGTTCCTCCCGCCCCTCCCCCTCCCCCCCCCTCCACCCGTCGGTCTCCACGACCCCCAATGGGAGCGCTTCCATGCCTGACTCCGAGAACCCGGCCACTGCGGTGACCTTCCCTCCCGCCTTCGTCTGGGGCGCGGCCACCTCCGCGTACCAGATCGAGGGCGCGGTGCGGGAGGACGGCCGGACGCCGTCGATCTGGGACACCTTCAGCCATACGCCGGGCAAGACCGCTCGGCGGCGACCACGGTGACATCGCTGTCGACCACTACCACCGCTACCGCGAGGACGTGGCGTTGATGGCGGAGCTGGGCCTGGGCGCCTACCGCTTCTCCGTCTCGTGGTCGCGGGTGCAGCCGACCGGCCGGGGACCGGCCGTCCAGAAGGGCCTGGACTTCTACCGCCGGCTGGTCGACGAGCTGCTGGCCAAGGGCATCAAGCCGGCCGTCACTCTGTACCACTGGGACCTGCCGCAGGAGCTGGAGGACGCGGGCGGCTGGCCTGAGCGCGACACGGCGTACCGATTCGCGGAGTACGCGCAGATCGTCGGCGAGGCGCTGGGCGACCGCGTGGAGCAGTGGATGACGCTCAACGAGCCGTGGTGCAGCGCGTTCCTCGGCTACGCGTCCGGGGTGCACGCCCCCGGCCGGACGGATCCGGCGGCCTCGCTGCGTGCCGCGCACCATCTGAACCTGGCGCACGGGCTGGGCGCTTCCTCGCTGCGCTCGGTGATGCCGGCCCGCAACCAGGTCGCGATCAGCCCTCAACTCCGCGACGGTGCGGCCGCTTTCGCAGGACCCGGCGGACCTGGCCGCGGCCCGGAAGATCGACGACCTGGCCAACGGGGTCTTCCACGGCCCGATCCTGCACGGCGCCTACCCGGAGTCGCTGTACGAGGCGACGGCCGGTCTCACGGACTGGGACTACGTCCTGGACGGTGATCTGACGCTGATCAACCAGCCGCTGGACGCGCTGGGCCTCAACTACTACACGCCCGCGCTGGTCTCGGCGGCGGACGCGTCGGCGCAGGCGCCGCGTGCCGACGGCCACGGGTCGAGCGACCACTCGCCGTGGCCGGCGGCGGGCGACGTCGCCTTCCACCAGACGCCCGGTGACCGCACCGAGATGGGCTGGACGATCGACCCGACCGGGCTGCACGAGCTGATCATGCGCTACACCCGGGAGGCGCCTGGCCTGCCGCTGTACATCACCGAGAACGGCGCGGCCTACGACGACAAGATCGACTCGGACGGCCGGGTGCACGACCCGCAGCGCGTCTCCTACCTCCACGGCCATCTGTCCGCGGTCCGCCGCGCGATCACCGACGGCGCCGACGTCCGCGGTTACTTCCTGTGGTCCCTGATGGACAACTTCGAGTGGGCGTACGGCTACGGCAAGCGCTTCGGCGCGGTGTACGTGGACTACGCGACGCTCCAGCGGACGCCGAAGTCCAGCGCTCTCTGGTACGGGAAGGCGGCGCGCACGGGGGCGCTGCCGCCACTGGAGCCGGCCGCGTAGGCCGCCCCTGGGGGATCGGGGAAGGGGGCGCGGCACCCGACGGGGTGCCGCGCCCCCGCGGCGTGCGCTGACGTGGGCTCAGCCGGACTGCCGCACCGGGAGGATCAGCGCCGGCCGGTGCTCGACAGAAGGCGCCGCGTGGTCTCCACGCCCCACGGGTCCAGTGACAGCAGACGGTCGCTGGAGGCCATCAGACCGCCGGTGGACTCGACGTGCGCCGCCCACTGTTCGCGGGTCTCGACCGCCGGTCGGGCCATCAGGCAGTCGGGGTCGTTGGTCCAGAGGCGGCCGTGCTGCCACTGGCGGGCCGACTCCCGTGAACTCGGCCGGGTCCTGGCCCGGGCTGGCAGTAGTCCTCGGCCTCGGGGCGGCGGTGCGGGGCCGTGTCCGGGCTGACGCGCATCGCGTCGAACAGGCCGATGGAGGGCAGGAGGGGCGCGCCGCAGCCCAACAGGTAGGAGTCGGCGCCGATCGCCTCGCGGATCAGGCGGATGCCGGAGCGGTACGCCGTGAGCGCGTCCACGTCCGCGTGGCGTACACCGTCCAGGGCGCCCGCGTAGAGGAAGTCGACCTTGAAGTAGTCGTAGCCCTCAGCGCGCAGGGTCGTGAAGACCTCGGTCAGGCAGGCCGCCGCGTCCGGGTGGGTGGTGTCCAGGATGCGCAGGTCGTGGCCCCAGTTGCGGCCTGCGTGCGCGAAGCCGCCGGTGGTGTCCCGGACCAGCCAGTCGGGGTGCTCGGCGGCCAGGTCGCTCGCCGGGTCCACGAGGAACGGGGCCGTCCAGATGCCCGCGCGGCGGCCACGGGAGCGGATCTTGTCGGCGATCCCGGCACGGGAGCGGAAGCGGCCGGAGAGGGTGAGCCAGTCGCCGAGGGCCTTCTGGTAGCCGTCGTCGATCTGGACGACGTCGACGGGCAGGTCGAGGGTGTCCATCGCGCGGAGGTTCTCGTGGATGTCGTCCTCGGTGACGGCCGTGAAGTACTCGTACCAGGAGCACCAGACGGTAGGCGCCGGGCGGGGGGCCTCGAGTCCGAGACCGGAGGCCCACTCCCCCAGCACCGACTGGATGTCCGGACCCGTCCACTCCTTCACCGGCCCGTCGGCGCTGATCTCGGCGACCTGCCCGTCCGCCACGGCCAGCCGTACGGACGGGACGGACCGCGTCGGTTCGGCCGCCGCCCACAGCCGGACCGGTGAGCCGTCGCCGGGGTCGAGCGCGAGCAGGCCCTCGCCCTGGAAGATGCCGTCGGGGACGGTGACGCCCGGGCGGTAACAGACCGTGGCCCAGTTGGCGTTGGTCGGGCGGTACGGCGTCGCGCCGAGGGCGTAGGCGCCGCTGGGGCTCCAGGACTGCCAGCCCTCCTCGTGGACACGGGCGTTACGGCGGTCCACGGGCACGGCGGCGACCGGGGTGAAGGGGTGAGGCACGTCGTTCTCTTTCGGGCAGGGCTCTTCCAGCGGGCTGTTCAGCCCTTGTTGGCGCCCAGGGTCAGGCCGCTGACGAACTGGCGCTGGAGCGCGAAGTACACGATCAGGGTCGGGATCGCGGTGAGCAGGGCGCCGGCGGCGACGAGGTTGGGGTCGGTGAAGTACTGGCCGGAGAGGTTGTTCAGCGCCGAGGTGATCGGCATGTTCTCGCCGGTGGAGATGAGCACGATGGCCCAGAAGAAGTCGTTGTAGATCCAGATCGAGAGCAGGGTGGCCAGGGCGGCCATCGCGGGCTTGCACAGCGGCAGCACGATCTGCCAGTACAGGCGCCAGACGGAGGCGCCGTCGACGAGTGCGGCCTCGGTCAGCTCGTGCGGCAGGGAGCGCATGTAGTTGCTGAGCACGAACGCGCAGAAGCCGGACTGGAACGCCACGTGGATCAGGACCAGGCCGAGCGCGGAGTCGTAGAGCTTGCCGCTCAGGGTGATGCCGGGCAGGTCGATCAGCAGGTACAGGCGGTACAGCGGGGTGATGATGACCTGCTGGGGCAGCAGGTTGCCCGCCGTGAAGACCAGCAGCAGGAACAGGTTCACCCGGAAGTCGAAGCGGCTGACGTAGAACGCGACCATCGACGACAGGAACAGCGTCAGCAGCACCGCCGGGACGGCGATGATCAGCGTGTTCACGAAGTAGTGCGTCATGTCCGACTGGGTGAACGCGTTCGTGAAGTTGTCGAAGGTCAGCTTGTCGGGCCAGGAGACGTAGCCCTTGTCGCTGGTCTCCGCATACGGCCGCATCGCCGCGAGCAGCGCCCACAGCAGGGGCGCCAGCCAGGCCAGTGCCGTGACGACGAGGAAGGTGTGCAGCAGGATCCGGGCGGGGCGGATCGGGGTGCGCTGCTTGGGAGCGCCGGCGACGGTGCTCATGCGCGCCGCTCCTTCCGGAAGGTGGCGATCAGATACGGAATGATCACCGCGAGCGAGATCACCAGCAGCACGACGGCGATGGCGGAGCCGTATCCGACGCGGCTGGATTCGCCGATGATGTTGTTCGTCACCAGGATCGACAGCAGTTCGGTGCCCTGGGCGCCCTTGTTGAAGACGAAGACCAGGTCGAAGGCGCGCAGCGCCTCGATGATGGTGACGACCAGGACGACGGTGTTGGTGGGCCGCAGCGTCGGGAAGACGACGTTCTTGAACGTCTGCCACTCGTTGGCGCCGTCCAGGGCGGAGGCCTCGCGCAGGGCGGGGTCGACGCCTTTGAGGCCGGCCAGGTACAGGATCATCATGTATCCGGCGTGCCGCCAGGAGGCGGCGATCAGCACGGCCCACAGGTTGAGGTCCGGGTCGCCGATCCAGTCGATGTAGTGGCCGGGCTTGTTGGCGCCGATGACGCTGTTGATCAGGCCGGTGTCGGGGTTGTAGACCAGCTGCCAGACGAACCCGATGACCGCCAGCGACATCACGACCGGCAGGAAGAACGCGGTCTGGTAGACGCGGCTGAAACGGATCTTCTTGTCCAGCTGCACGGCGAGGAACAGGCCGAACGGCGTGGGCAGCAGGATGAGCACCACGAACCAGATCACGTTGTGCTCGACGGCGGGCCAGAACTGCGGGTTGTCGGTGAACAGTTCCCGGAAGTTCTGCAGGCCGACCCACTGGATGGAGTCGAAGCCGATGCCGTTCCAGCTGGTGAAGGCCAGCGCGATGGAAGCCAGCGCCGTCAGCCACACCAGGGCGACGTGCAGGATCGTCGGCACGCCCGCCATGAGACCGAGCGTGATCCGGTCGCGGCGGGTCAGCAGGCGCCGGTGCCCGTCGGGCACCTTGGCGGGATTCGGACGTGGGGGCGGGCCCCGGAGCCGGCTCGGCGGCCGTCTCCGGGACCTTGGCGGGGGTGGCAGTCATGTCAGATCCGAGTCGTCGAGTCTCCGGCCGGTCACGAGGAGGCGAAGATCGTCTTCTTCTGG
Source organism: uncultured Actinomycetota bacterium (assembly GCA_963798065.1). Lineage (GTDB taxonomy): Bacteria > Actinomycetota > Actinomycetes > Streptomycetales > Streptomycetaceae > Streptomyces. Next base: position 38,173 of record CAWCSC010000025.1, read on the forward strand.
CGCTCGATCGACGAGAGGATGCTGTCGATGTTCTTCGGGTTGCGGATGAAGTTCTGCAGCGCGGGCTGCATCACCGTGGAGGTGAAGTCCGGGCGGCTGTCGCGGTCCATGAACTGGGTCAGGCTCTTCGCGCCGGAGATCATCTCGAAGGACTTCTTCTGCAGCGCGGTGTACGAGGAGGTGTCGGCCTTGGTGGAGGCGGCCACGACGCTGGAGTCGGCCTTGAGGTAGATCTGCTCGGCCTCCGGGGTGCCCAGGTACTCCAGCAGCTTGACCGCGCCCGCGTGGTTCTTCGGGGCCTTGGAGAGCATGAAGCCGTCGGTGGGCGCCTCGACCGTGTCCTGCCCGAAGGCCGGGTCGATCTCGGGGAAGGCGAAGAAGTCCAGGTCGTCCAGGTCGGCCTTGTTCGTGAACTGCTGGCCGACGAAGGTGCCGAGCACATACATGCCCGCCTTCTTCGCCACCAGCGTCTGCGCCGCGTCCTGCCAGGTGCGGCCCACCGCGCCCTCCTGGTGGAAGGGCAGGAGCTCCGTCCAGTGGTCGAAGACCTTGCGCACCTTGGCATCGGTCCAGGCGGCCTTGCCCGCCATCAGCTCGACGTGGAAGTCGTAGCCGTTGGTGCGGAAGTTGATCTGGTCGAAGGTGCCCATCGCGGGCCAGGCGTCCTTGTCGCCGAAGGCGATCGGGACCAGCCCGTCCTTCCGCATCCGCTTGCACAGGGCGACGAAGTCGTCCCAGGTGGTGGGGACCTCGTAGCCGTGCTGGGCGAAGACGCTCTTGCGGTAGAAGACCGCCCAGGGGTACGTGTACAGCGGCACGAAGTAGTACTTGCCGTCCTCGCCCTGGCTGAGCTTCTTCATCGCGTCGGGGAAATCGCCGCCGATCTTCTGCCACACGTCGTCGATCGGGGCCGCGAGCTTCTTCGACGCGAAGAACTGCATGCGGTAGCCGGCGAACCAGGTGAACACGTCATCGGGCGTGCCCTGCAGATAGGAGTTGATCTGCTCCTGGAACGTGTTGTGGTCCTTGGTGTTCACGTCGACCTTGATGCCGGACTTCTTCGTGAAGGCGGCGTAGATCTCGGCGAACGCCTTCTTCGGCACCGCGTCCGAGGAGTTCGACCCGAGGCTGACCGTCTTCGGATCGGCGGCCGTACCGCTGCCGCCGCAGGCGCTCAGCAGCGGTATTCCGGCGCCGAGCAGGGCCGCTCCGCCTATGCCGCGCAGCAGGGTGCGGCGGCCGGGAGCGGGGAGGGCGAGTCCCGAGGGAGAGAGGTCGTGCATGAACGGCTCCTGAGGGCAGGGTTCGGCCAGGAGGGTGTGGCGTGAAATCCGGTCGTAATCGACCAGAAATCAACTTGACCGAACACGGTGGCGCAATAACAGCCGTATGTCCGGTCATGCGTCAAGAGCCGTCGCCTTCATTTGTCGAAACGTGACCGACCCGTGTACGTGGGTGTTGCGGGAGGGGTCAGTGAGAGCGGGAGCGGTTGTACGCGGCGGCCGGCCTGCCTGGGCGCCGGCGTCGCACCGCCCCGCGGTGTCCCCTGCCGACCGGTGCTCTCCCGGCCGGCTGGATCCAGATCCGCACCTCGGTCCCGCCGAGCACCGAGGAACCGATCCGCACGTCCCCGCCGGTGGACTCCGCGAGCCGGCGCACGATGTCCAGGCCGAGCCCGGTGGAGCCGTCGCTCCCGGAGCCGCGGCCCCGCGCCATCGCGGCCTCCGGGTCGGGTATGCCGGGGCCCGCGTCGGACACGAGGACGATCACCGCGTCCTCGCCGTTGTGCACGTCGACCGCGAAGGCGGTGCCCTCCGGGGTGTGCCGGAAGACGTTGCCGAGCAGCGCGTCGAGCGCGGCGGCCAGGTCGGCGCGGGCCACGGGTACGCGCACCGGCCGCTCGGCCCCGGCCATCCGCCACTTGCGGCCCTCGTCCTCCGCCAGCGCCGACCAGAACGCCATCCGCTCCCGGACCACCTCCGCCGCGTCGCACCCGGCGCCCGGGCCGGCCGCGGCCGTCTGCGGCTTGGCCTCCCGGGCCGTGGCGACGATCACCGGCACGTCCGTGATGCCGCGCAGCATCTTCAGGGCCTCGGAGCCGTCGAGATCGGGCAGTCCGAGGTCCAGGATCACCACGTCGAAGGGGACATGGGCGACCTCGCGCAGCGCCTGAAGCGCCGTCCCCGCACTGCGCACGGTGTGCGAGGCGTCGGTCAGGTGCCGGATGAGCGCCGAGCGTACGAACTGGTCGTCCTCGACCACGAGCACACCGCCATGCGCCGCACCGTACGCCATCTCGAACAGCCGGGTGCGGGCCTGTGGACAACTCCCCGTCCGGGGACAACAGGCCCCTGCGCGCCTCCCGTTCGAGGCCGCTTCGCGGGACCCGTGAGGCAGTATGGCCCGCGATGCGCAGAGGACTCCTACACGTACTGGCCTGGCTGCTCGCCACGGGCGCGGCGGTCACGCTGTCGTGGTGGGGCGTCCACACGGTGATGGCGGGCACGGCCTACGACCCGCCGCGCGCCCTGCCCGTCAAGGCCGCCGACGCGGCCAGGCAGCAGCCGAAACCGCCGGCCACGCCGACAAAGCGGCCGAGTCCGCCGCAGCGCGCACCGAGCGCACCGCCCGCCACCGGAAAGCCGAGCCTCCCGCCCACCGAGCCGCCCAGACCCTCCTCCACCGCCACCGCCTCCGGGCAGGTCAAGAGCTACGACACCGACGGCGGCCGGGCGGTCTTCGACCTCGGGCGGACCTCCGCCTCCCTCGTCTCGGCGACTCCCGGGGCGGGCTGGTCGATGCAGGTATGGAAGACGGAGTCGTGGATCCGAGTGGAGTCCTCACTCGGGCGCGGACCGCGTGTCGGTGTTCTGCACCTGGCACGACGGGCCGCCCCGCGTGGAGATCGGGACCTACTGAGTGGCGTACGGGGTCACCGGAACACCGACGCGGGCGGCGCCGGGGACGCCACCGCCGCGAGGTCCGTCACGGGTACGGCCCCGCCGGTGAAGTCGGTGAGCGTGCGGCCGTGCTCGACCCGGCCGGGATGCGGGTCGGAGGCGGCGCGGCGGGTCAGTTCGGCAACGGGCAGCGCGAGGTCGGAGGCGGCCAGGACGGCGTTCCCGAAGCGTTTGCCGCGTAGCACCGTCGGGTCGGCGATCAGCGCGAGTCCTCGAAACGGGCGGCGGCGGTGGCGATCTGGCCGCGCAGGTGGGCGAGCGGCGGCCCGTCGGCGAGGTTGGCGGCGTAGACACCGCCGGGCTTGAGGGCCCTGCGGACGTCGTCGAGGAACTCGGTCGAGGTCAGGTGGGCCGGTGTCCGGGCCCCGCTGAACACGTCGGCGATGACGAGGTCGGCCCAGCCGTCCGGCACCTTGGCGAGCCCCTCGCGGGCGTCGAGGGACCGCACCCGGATCCGCGCGTTCGGATCCAACGGCAGCTCTCGGCGGACCAGTTGGACGAGGGCGGCGTCCCGTTCGACGACCTGCTGGGTGGAGCGGGGCCGGGTGGCGGCGACGTAGCGGGCGAGGGTGAGGGCTCCGCCGCCGAGGTGCACGGCGTGCACGGGCCGGCCCGGCGGGGCGACGAGGTCGATGACATGCCCGAGCCGGCGCTGGTACTCGAAGGACAGGTACGCCGGGTCGTCCAGGTCGACGTGCGACTGCGGGGCTCCGTCGATCACCAGGGTCCAGGCACGGGCCCGCTCGCGGTCGGGGATCAGCTCGGCGAGCCCGCCGTCGACGCTCTCGACGACGGCCTCCGCACCGGCCTGCCTGCGCCGGCCGCTCCTGCGACTTTCCCATGGGGTCATTATCAGGGTCGGGCCGGTAAGCAGGGCGTACGCTCCGCACCGCCGGGCCCCCGAGGCGCCGGTGCCTCAGCGGCAGCTGTCCGCCGCCTTGATCATCCGGGCCGCCTCCCCCAGGGCCTCGCGCAGCACCGCGGGATCCGTCGCGAGGTCCGCCTCGCCGGGCGGCAGCAGCCAGTCCGAGCCCTGCACCGGAGGCTCGGGCGCCAGGGTCAGTCCGCGTCCGTCGGTCTCGGTGCAGGTGCTGCCCGGCACGTCCCACGCCGCCGCCGTCCCCGGCGGCACCAGGAAGCCCAGCGTGTCACCGCCGTCGTCGTGCAGTACGGGCCCCACCGCTTCCCCCGTTCCGCGCCGCAGGATGTCGACCGCCTCCAGCCCCTGCCGCGCCGGCACCGTCACGACATCGCACCCGGTCGGTGCCTGCGAGGGCGCGCCGCACTCGGCGACCGGTGCGCGCAGCGCCGTCACCGGCGGTTTCGGCGGCGTACGAGGATCGTTGATCCGGCTGATCTCCATCCCGGCCTCCACGACGGAACCCCTGCTTGGACGAGCGGTCGGGAGTCGGGGGCCTCCCGGTCCGCAGGGTTCAACGCGGCGGGCCGTCAACGGCTACGGCGGAAGTCAGCCGCAAAGGATGGCACTTCATGGCAGATCACGGATGAGATATCCGGTTTGTGGCCAAACCCAGCGTGGCGACTCCGACACAGCAGGTACGTTCTTGCCCGCCGGACACAGGGCAGGCCATACGGACAACACGTACAAGTCGCCCTTAATCCGGCATGGTTCGACGGTTCGCACGAGAGGACCCGGCCATGGCGTCGTCAACGCTGACCTCGTCTCAACCCGATCGGCCACCACGGCCGAACCTCGCCTTCCGGCAGCTGCGCGGACAGCGCTCGCCGGCCGAGTTCGCCGCGGTGATCCGCCGGGCCGCCCTCGAGATCGGCGAGCAGGTCAGCTGTGACGCGCGGTACATCGGCCGCGTCGAGGCGGGTGAGATCCGCTGTCCCAACTACGCGTACGAACGGGTGTTCCTGCACATGTTCCCAGGCCGCACGCTCACCGACCTGGGGTTCGCGCCCCGCTCGTCGGTACGCGGACGCCGGGCGCGCGACACCGAGGACGCGCCCCTGACGTGCACCACGAACCCGGCGAACGCCACGAGTGAGACCAGCGGGGCGTGCGAGCCGTATGAAACACAGAACCCGTACGACCCGTACCACCCGCACGACACCTACGAGGAGAGCGACGTGCTACGTCGCGCATTCATGACCAGCGGGGGCGCCACGGTGGCCGCCGCCTCGCTGGGGCCTGTCGGGCTCGCCCTCGACGCCGCGGCGGCACAGCGCCCCGTGCTCCGCGCCGGGGCGAGTGACGCCGGCGCCCTGGAAGAAGCCGTCCGCCGCATCCGGCTGCTCGACGACCGGCACGGAGCCGACGGCCTCTACCGCCGCGCGGCCGCCCCGCTGCGTGCCGCCTACGCACTGCTGGACGCCGGCACGACCCGGCAGACGACGGCGGACCGGCTCTACTCGGGCGCCGGTGAACTGGCCATCTCCGTGGGCTGGCTGGCCCACGACTCGGGGCGTTTCGACGACGCCCGCTCCCACTACGCGGAGGCGCTGGCGACCGCCCGGATGACCGGCGACCCGGGCCTGGAGGCGCACGCCTTCTGCAACACGGCGTTCCTCGCGCGCGACGCGGGCCGGCCGCGCGAGGCGGTCCGGGCGGCCCAGGCCGCACAGCGCGTCGCCCGGCCTGCTGGGCTCGGCCCGGCTGATGTCGCTGCTCGCGCTGCGCGAGGCGGGCGGCTGGGCGGGACTCGCCGACCGCGTCGGCTGCGAGCAGGCACTGGCCCGGGGCGCAGGCCTTCTTCGAACGGGGCACCTCGGACGCCGACCCCGAGTGGATGAGCTTCTACGGAGAGGCCGAACTGGAGGGTCTGGAGGCGCAGTGCTGGTCCACGCTCGGCGACTGGCGCCGGGCGGCCCGGCACGCGCGGCGGGCGGCGGAACTGCAGGACCCGCACTTCACGCGGAACATCGCGCTGTACACGGCGGAGCTGGCGGACGACCTCGCGCGCGGCGGCCGGCCCGACGAGGCGGCGGTGGCGGGCATGCGGGTGCTTGATCTGCTGGAGCGAGGTCCAGTCGTCCCGGATCCAGACGATGCTGGCGGCCACGGCGCGAGTGTTGCTTCCGCACCGCCGGGCTTCGGGGGTGTCGGCGTTCCTGGACGCCACGCGGCATGCCTCGCTCGCCGAGGATCACCTGCGGTGACCGGCCAGCCACACAGGTGCCCGAGGTCGTTCCAGCTCTCGATCGCCGGCTCCCCGTACGCCCAGCCCAGCACCGACAGGGACGTCGGGTTCAGCCGTATCCGCGCCGCGAAGTCGATCGGCAGGCCGAGCCACCGCGCCCCGATGGAGCGCAGGATGTGCCCGTGGGCGAAGACCAGGACGTCACGGTCCTGCGAGCGGGCCCAGGCGACCACCTCGTCGGCCCGGGCCGTCACCTCGGCGAGCGACTCCGCCCTCCGGGACGCCGTCGCGCCAGATCAGCCAGCCGGGCCGGACGGCCTGGATGTCCGCCGGGGTCATGCCCTCGTAGGCCCCGTAGTCCCACTCCATGCAGCGTGTCCCAGGCACGCGCGCGGTCGCCGAAACCGGCCAGTTCGCATGTCTCACGCGCGCGTGCCAGCGGGCTGGTGCGCACCTCGACGCCGGGCAGCCCGTCGTAAGGCGCCCGGTGCAGACGCTCGCCGAGCAGCTTGGCTCCGCGCCGGCCCTCCTCCAGGAGCGGCACGTCGGTCCTGCCCGTGTGCTTGCCGGACAGCGACCACTCGCGTCTGTCCGTGCCGGGCCAGCAGGATGCGCGGTGCCATGGGGAACCTTTCCGGGAGAAACGCGCGAGCGGAACTCCTCCATCATCGCGCACGCTTGCGTGGGCAACCCGGGGGGCGATCTCTGCGTCTTTGAGGGCCGGAGGGCGCCCGCAAGGGCGCGCTAGCGTACACCGTAAAGTGGCACGACCGACCAGCGGGGCGCGCGTGAAGACGAAGGGGGAGGGCGATCGGATGCCGCACACCGAGACACCGGGCACCGAGGCGGCCCCGCGCACCCGGCTGCGCTGGTGGACCGAGCTGCCGCTGATCCTGCTGGTGTACGCGCTGCTACTCGGCGGGCCGGCTCCTCGTCCGGGGCGACGTCGCCGGTGCCGTCGACCACGGTCTGGCGATCCTGCGCATCGAGAAGGCGCTGTACCTCAACGCCGAGCACCCGCTGAACCGCCTCTTCACGCGCGAGCCCTGGATAGGCGTACCCGCCGACTTCTGGTACGCGTCGCTGCACTACCTGGTCACGCCCGCGATCCTGGTCTGGCTCTTCCGGTCCCGCACCGTGCACTACCGCGCCGCGCGCACCTGGCTGATGACGTCCACGTTCATCGGCCTGATCGGCTTCACCCTGCTGCCGACCTGCCCGCCCCGGCTGCTCGCCGCCAGCCACGGCTTCGTGGACACCATGGCCCAGTACAGCTCGTACGGCTGGTGGGGCGGCGAGGCGAGCGCGCCCGCGCGGCATGGGCGGCATGACCAACCAGTACGCGGCCATGCCGAGCCTGCACGTCGGCTGGGCCCTGTGGTGCGGGGTGATGCTGTGGCGCTACGGCGGTACGCGCATGGCGAAGGCGGCCGCTGTCGCCTACCCGCTGATCACCGACGATCGTGGTCATGGGCACCGCCAACCACTACTTCCTCGACGCGGTCGCGGGCGCGGCCGTCATGGGCGTCGGACTGCTGCTGACGCCGGTACGTGACGCGGACGGCCGACCGGGTGCGGGCGCGGTTCGTCGCCTGCGTGCCGCACCCGGTCAGGACGGCCGGGACACTGTCCGCCGCGGGTTCCCCGATTGTCAGTGCCGGATGCCAGACTTCCGCGGGTGAGCGAATTCCACGGCAGCGCGAGTCGCGGCTCGGAGCCGGAGCCGAGCCGGGTGCCTCTCCCCAGGACGCGGGGGACGGCGCTCCGGCACCGGCTCGCTGAGCTGCGCGGTCCCGACGTACCGGCCAAGGCGCTGGACGCGCGCGCCCTGGCGGCGCTCGCCGCCAACCCCGGCTGCGCGCGGCGCGCGATCCTGGACGGCGCCGGGGTGAACAAGGCGGCGCTGGCGGGCGCGCTGGGCTCGCCGTCGGTCTTCGGGCAGTCGCAGTTCGCGCTCACGCGGGGCAACGCCTTCGAGGCGCGGGTCAAGGCGGACGGCGGCGCCGAGCTGCTGCGGCTGGTGCACGAGAGGCTGGACCGCGGCCGCCGAACCGCCCGCCGAGGCGCGCGTGCCCGACCTGACCGCGACCGGCCCCGAGGGCCGCACGGCCCGTACGGCGCTGGCGCTGCGCGAGGCCGCCGCGCACCCGGGCGGCGTGGACGCTGCTCGACCACCCGATGCTCGCGCTGGACGTCGCGGGCTCCCCCGCCTTCCTGGAGCCGGACGCGGTCGTGGTGCACCCGGACGGCAGCTGGACGGTCGTGGAGATCAAGTCCTTCCCGATGCTGGACGGTTCGGCGGACCCGGCGAAGGTCGGGCGCGGCCGCCCGGCAGGCGGCGGTGTACGTGCTGGCGCTGGAGGAGGTCGCGGCGCGGCTCGGCGCGGAGCCGGAGGAGCGCGCCGGTGTGAGCGCTCAGGACAGGGCTCCGGCCCCGCGCGTGCGGCACCGGGTCCTGCTGGTCTGCCCCAAGGACTTCTCCAACCTGCCGACCGCGTCCGCCGTCGACGTCCGCAAGCAGCGCGCGGTGACCGCCCGCCAGCTGGCCCGGCTGACCCGCATCGAGGACATCGCCGACGCGCTCCCCGAGGGCACCTGCTTCTCCCCCGAGCTGCCCGCCGACGAGCTGACGGCCGCCGTCGAGTCGGTCCCGGCGACGTACGCGCCCGAGTGCCTGTCCGCCTGCGAGCTGGCCTTCCACTGCCGGGCCCGGTCCCGCGCGGCGGGCGCGGTGACGCCGCTCGGCCGCCCGGCTGCGGGCCGAGCTGGGCGGCCTGGCGACGGTCGAGGACGTCCTGGCGGCGGCCCGCGGCGAGGCGGCGACCCGGACGACCCGGCGGTGGCGGCGCTGCGCCGGGCGGCCGCCCTGCGCGCCGAGGCGCTCGCGCCGCGGCGGAGCGGGAGGCCGGCCGTGTCGCTGATCGCCACCCTGGCCCGGCTCGAGGCCGTCAGCACGGGCCGGGCCCAGCCCGCCGCCACCGTCCGGCACCGGCATCTCGTCCGACCGCCCGCTGGTGTTCGTGCCGCTGACCACCGCCGGTGAGGCCGGCGCCCCGCTCGGCGCGCTGGTCGGCACCGACCGGGACGCGCCGCGCCTGCTGGTCGTGCCGCAGCCCCGCGACCGCGACCTGCGGTTCGCGTTCCTGGCCGAACTGGCCGACGTCGTGCTGCCGTACGTCGACGCCTACGCCGAGGACGTGGAGGCCGCCGAGCGCACCGAGACCGACCCGGAGACCGGCAAGCGGGTCAAGGTCGAGGTCGACCTGTGCGCGGACGCCCCGCAGCTGATCGTGCCGAGCCGCGCGGGCATCGACCTCGTACGGCTGCTGGGCCGCTCCATGCGCTTCCGGCGTACGGCGGAACAGGATCCGGAGACGCCCCTATCCGGCGCCGCCGCGGGTGCCGCTGCTCGGGCCGCTGGCTGACGCACTTCGGCGAGCGGGCCCGGGTGCCCGGCTCCTCGCTGCTGCTGGCCATGACCGACGTGCTGAGCCGGCACTGGGCGACCGGCCAGTCCACCCTGGAGGACCAGCACCTGGGCGCGCTGCTCGCCTGGATCGACCCGCCGCAGGGCGAGTCCGGCGCCGAGGCGGCGCTGCGGCGCGCGAGCTGGAGCGGGACGCGGGCGGGCCAGCTGCTGTGTCCGCCCGCCGGTCCCGCCACCGACCCGGCGTTCGACAACAAGCTGCTCGCCCCGGCCATCGAGCGCTACGACCGCGCCCGCACCGCCCTCGCCGCCGCCGAGGACGGCCTGGAGGCCGACGACCGGCTCGGCGTCGCTCACCGCCGCCGAGCGGGAGATCCGCGACCTGGTCGCTCAGCCGCACCCGGCCCACCTGGGACGCGGTGTGGCGCGGCCTCGACCTGCTGCGGGAGCTGCCCGAGGGCGGCGCACGTCGAGGAGCGGTGGACCCGCGACCGCTGGTCGTTCACCGGCGCACCGCGACCGGGTCCTGGCCGGCGAGCCCCCGCAGCCGCGCCGCGACGACGCGGTCACCGCGGCGAACAAGCTGGCCACGCGCGAGCGCGAACAGGCCCGGCTGGAGGCGCAGGAGGCGCTCGACGACCCGCTGGTGATGGCGGGGCGGCGGCTGTCCGGGGAGGCGTTCGCGGGCGAGGTCACCGATGTCGTGATGGCGTACAGCGAGGGCAAGCGGCCCGAGCCCGCGCCCGCTGGTCACCGTCCGCACGGACGACCGGCCGCATCTGGGCGAGCGCGCCAAGGTGTACCGCTCGCTGGGCGGGAAGCCGCAGTCGGCGGAGTTCGTCGGGTACGAGGGCGACGCGAGGACGGGCGCGTACGTCGTGCTGCGGGTCCTGGACAAGATGGGCCGCGGCAAGGAGCCGGAGCCGGGGTCGGTGCCGGAGAAGGGCGACCGGGTCTGCTTCACGCTCTTCGAGCACGAGCAGCGGGGCGGCGCGAAGCTGCCCGACCCGGAGGAGACGCCGTGGACGCACGGCGGGCCGCCGGGTGAGCTGACCCTGGAGGCCGCCGACCCGGTGACCGAGGAGGACGTGCTGTGACGACCGTGTCCTCGACCCCGCTGCCGCCGCGACACAGGCCACCGACGCGATCCTGCACGACACGCTGCACGGCACCGCGCGCGGTGTGGTCGTCGACTCCCCGCCCGGGCGCGGGCAAGTCCACGCTCGTCGTCCGCGCGGCGCTGGAACTCGCCGAGGCCGGACGCCCGCTGATGGTGGTCGCGCAGACCAACGCCCAGGTCGACGACCTGGTCCTGAGGCTCGCCGAGAAGAACCCCGAGCTGCCGGTGGGCCGGCTGCACAGCAGCGACTCCGACCCGTACGACAAGGCGCTCGACGACCTGCCGAACGTCCGCAAGTCGGCGAAGGCGGCCGAGCTCGCCGGGCTGGCCGTGGTGCTCTCGACGGCGGCGAAGTGGGCGCACGTCAAGGTCGACGAGCCGTGGCGGCACGCGATCGTCGACGAGGCGTACCAGATGCGCTCGGACGCGCTGCTCGCGGTGGCCGGGCTGTTCGAGCGGGCGCTGTTCGTGGGCGACCCCGGGCCAGCTGGACCCGTTCGCGATCGTGGGCAGCGAGCAGTGGGCGGGCCTGTCGTACGACCCGTCGGCCTCGGCGGTGACGACCCTGCTCGCGCACAACCCGGACCTGCCCCAGCACCGCCTGCCGGTCTCCTGGCGGCTCCCGGCCTCCGCGGCGCCCCTGGTCTCGGACGCGTTCTACCCGTACACGCCGTTCCGCAGCGGCACCGGCCACGGCGACCGCGCGCCTGTCCTTCGCCGTCCCCTCGGACGGCTCGGGCCCGGACCGGGTGATCGACGAGGCGGCGGAGTCGGGCTGGGGCCTGCTGGAGCTGCCCGCCCGGCACACCCCGCGCACGGACCCCGAGGCGGTACGGGCGGTGGCGACGGTCGTACGGCGCCTGCTGGACCGGGCGCGGCGCGGCGACCTCGGAACGCTCACCGGACCCGTCGCCCCTGACCGCCGACCGGATCGCCGTCGGCACGGCCCACCGGGACCAGGCGGCCGCGGTGCGTGCGGCGCTGGCCGACCTGGGCGTCACCGACGTGATCGTGGACACGGCGAACCGGCTCCAGGGCCGCGAGTACGACGTCACGGTGGTCCTGCACCCCCTCTCCGGCCGCCCCGACGCCACCGCCTTCCACCTGGAGACGGGCCGCCTCTGCGTCCTGGCCTCCCGCCACCGGCACGCGTGCATCGTGGTGTGCCGGGCGGGGGTGAGCGACCTGCTGGACGACTATCCGTCGACGGAGCCGGTGCAGCTGGGGACGGTGGTGAAGTTCCCGGACGGCTGGGAGGCGAATCACGCGGTGCTGGCACATCTGGCGGAGCACCGGGTGACGCATCGGCCGTGACCCAGCACAAGCACGACCCGCCCACGTCCACGCCACCCCATCCGCCGACCGGAGGCCGGCGCTGCCGCCGGAGGCAGACGATGTGGCAGTCCGTGACGGTGGAGCCGAACACGCGGGTCCTGGCGGCCGTGACGAACGCCGGGTGGTGTGCCGGCCGTGACCCACTCCCGCGATGCCCACTTGCGCGCCCGCGGGACAATGGACGGTGGCCCACTCCACTGGGCGGGTCAGCGCGACGTACGAGGAGGAGAAGACATGGCGGAGCCCACGCCGCGTCGGAACGAACCGCGGCTACGCCCCGCGCCCCTGCTCTTCGAGCCCGCGGAGGCGGCCGCCGACCCTGAGCACTTCTTCGACCTGGAGTCGATCGACGACCCGCGGGCGCTGCTGGCGCGGGCGACGGAGCTGACGCTGGCGTTCCGGGCGGCGGCGGACCGGGCGGTGGAGTTCCAGGCGATCGCGGCGGCGCAGCTGGCCGATCCACGGCGGTTCGACCGGCTGACGACCGCGGACATCGCCGAGCGGGCCGAGTGGACCGAGGACTACGCCAAGAAGATGGTGGAGTTCGGCCGGGACCTGATGCGGGGCGGCGTCGAGGGCCGGGGGCCCGTCGACCCGATGTGACAGGGGCGAGCCGGGAATGCGCCCCCTTCCCGATCTATATGGCATATGCCAGGCGGGCAAGATACCCCCTCCCACCCCATCCTGTCCCGATTTCCCGCAACCCTCGGAAACCGCGCGCTCACGGCCGGTAGATGTAGATGCCATGAGCAGCGCACGGAACGCCCTCCGCATGCCTCACCACCGGACGGAGCCGCCTGGCTCGCCTCGGCAGGAACGTATCCGCGCAGCACGCTCGCGCTCTGGGAGGAGCGGCCCGGACGCCCCGATCGTGCTGCCCTGCGGGTCGGCCTTCGACGTGGTCAGCGCGCCCGCGATCTTCGGGCGCCGGATGCTCGACCGACTGTGGGACGACGGGCCCGGCTCGGGTCCGGTCGCGGAGTTCCGGGGCCGGATGCTGCTGTTCGCCGCGCCGGGCACGGCCCAGCGGCTGCCGTCGCTGCTGGCAGTGGGAGGAGTGCGGCGCGTGACGGGCGACGTCCCGCCGCTGCTGTGCCACGGCACCGGCGACGCGGTGACCGTCCCGGCGCCGGCAGAGCTCCGCCGGGTCGGCACCGACGCCACCCGCTCCGGCTCGCGCTGGCTGGTCGCCCCGGACACCCGGCACCCCTGGCTGCCCGGGCCCGGAGGTACTGCTCTGGGCGGCCGTGCGGGCGGCCCGCTCTGCCGTGCGGATATCGATTTTTCCTCCCGCCGACCAGGATGCTAAGGTCTACGACGTCAGCAGGCGCCGCTAGCTCAGTTGGTTAGAGCAGCTGACTCTTAATCAGCGGGTCCGGGGTTCGAGTCCCTGGCGGCGCACAGACAGTGAAGGCCTCTCGCGCGAGCGGGAGGCCTTTTCTGCATGCCCGTCACCGCCCGCACCGCTGATCTTCACCGTCCACGCCCCCGACGCCGTGCGCCCCTCCACCTCCACCCGCACCCCCTCCCCCGGCACCGTGAAGCTCTCCCCGAGGCGCGACCGGGGCGTCCGCGAGGGGCGGGTACACGGAGTCCTCCCAGCATGCCTCGGTACGCGGATGGGCGTCGATCACCTCGATCGGGCCCGCCCCCGGACTGCGCCTCGCTGCGCACCCGGTACACGAGCACCCCCTGCCGGCACGCGGCCGCGTCGTTGCCCGACCGGCCCGCGCGCCTCGAAGGCGAGCGCGCTGTCCGGGCCCGTGCGCACCACCGCGAGCTTGGTGCCCCGCCCGAGCCCGAAGGCCGGCGCCCCGGCGGCACCCGCCACCGGGACCCCGGGCGCCGCCGCCAGCGGCTCCAGCGTCAGCCGGGCGGGCCCGGCGCCCTGCACGCACCGCACCTGCCGCGGATCCAGCCAGCCCAGCTTCCACTTGTGCCAGCCGAACAGGTCCGGGGCCAGTCCGAACTGGCTGCCCATCAGGTCCCAGTCGCCGACGTAGGTGTCCCAGTCGCCCTTGCCGTCCGCGGGCGGTGGTAGAGGTCGGGCAGGTCGAAGACGTGCCCGGTCTCGTGGGCGAGGACCAGCCGGTCCGGCGGATGCTGCTCGAAGACCGTGACGACCCGGCGCAGGTCGGTGCCGTCGGCCCGCAGCGGGCGCGTCGAGGTTGACGACCTTCGTCGCGTCGGAGTCCACGCCGGGCGCGTCCGGGTCGGCGACGAAGTAGACGACGTCGTAGCGCGAGAAGTCGACCTGCGGGTCGGCCGCGGCGAGCGCGTCCCGCAGATAGGCGGCCCGGTCGCTCGGCGCTCCAGTCGCGCTGTATGGCGTACGCCGTGGACGGCTGCGGCATCTGGATCCAGTGCCGCAGCGGGTGCGGGCGCAGGGTGAAGCGGCCGTAGGAGGCGCTGTTCGAAGAAGCGGGTGGTGGCCGGGAAGTGGTCGGCGGTCAGCTCGGCGGCGTGGTCAGCGGGTGGGCGTCCGGGAAGGACAGGAAGACCATGACCGCGTCCAGGGCCCGGGCCGGGCGTGGATAGGCGGCGTTCCAGGTGTCCAGGCCCTCGGAGTGGTGGGCGTCGGTGCGCGTCAGGGCGCAGGGCTCGGCGCGAACGGGCTCGGCGACCGAGGGGCCGGTGACCGAGGGAGGTCGCGGCGAGCGCCGACATGGTGGTGAACACGGCCGCGGTACTGCGCAGTCGGGCGCGCGGGAACTGACGCGGCACGGGTACCTCCGGGTGCGGTTCGCGGGACACCGCACCCAGACTGTGATGATTTGTCGTACTGCGCCCTGTTTGCCTGCACCAGACGGGTGAGAGGGCCGAAGAATCGTCGGAAGCCGACACCCCCGAAGCACTCACGGAACGTCACAACTGGTCGGGGGCCTGAAGAAGCCGTCCAGGTGCGAGCAGAAACGATCTGTCAGAAGGGCCGGTTGGTCCGGGAACACTGGACACGGCTGGAAGGGCCTGGGGCCAGCCTCTATGATCGGCACACTTTCCTGACCTTTCCTGCACGGACAGAGATCGAGTGCACTGCGGGAGCGAGCGGTGAGCGGAACCTCCGAAGGGCCGGCGCCCGCGGCAGACCTCGACCGGTCGGCCGTCACAGAGAGTGAGATCGACACGTCTCCCCGTACCGAGCACCTGTCGCAGCCGCCCTATCGCTCCGTCTTCACGGCCGCCCCGCTCGCCATGGCCGTCGTCGACCGCGAGGGCCTGGTCGTCAGCGCCAACGACTCGCTCGCCGCGCTGCTCGGTACCGCCCCGGACGCGCTGGCCGGGGCCGTCGCCGCCGACCTGGTCGACCTCGCCTCCGACGCCCGCACCTGGCACGCCTACCGCGAGGTGCTGCGCGGCCGGCAGGCCCGGCTGCGCTGCACCCGCCGCCTCAAGCACCCCGACGGGCACTCGCTGTGGGTGCAGGTCACCGTCGCCCCGCTGCCCGCCGAGGACCCGGGCGTGCTGCTGTCCGTCGCCGACATCAGCGCCCGCCGCGAACTCCAGGCCCGGCTGCGGCACTTGCAGATGCACGACCCGGTGACCCGGCTGCCCAACCGCACCCTGTTCTTCGAGCGTCTGTCGGCCGCGCTGGAGGCGGAGTCGTACGAGCAGAGCGGCACCGGGCCGGATCGGGCTGTGCTACCTGGACCTGGACGGCTTCAAGGCCATCAACGACACCCTCGGCCACCGCGTCGGCGACCGGCTGCTGGCCGCCGTCGCCGAGCGCCTCACGCGCTGCGCGGACGAGGCCGGCTACGCCCGGGCCAGCACCCCGCTGGTGGCCCGGCTCGGCGGTGACGAGTTCGCGCTGCTCGTCGAGGACTCCACCGGCACCGAACAGCTCGCCGACCTGGCCGAGTCGGTGCTGCGGGCGGTCCAGGACGCCCTTCGACCTCTCCGGCCAGCGGCTGTCGGTCTCGGCGTCGATCGGCGTCGTGGAACGGCACGCGGCCGGCACCACCCCCACCGCCCTGATGCAGGCCGCCGACACGACGCTGTACTGGGCGAAGGCCGACGGCAAGGCCCGCTGGACCCTGTTCGACCCGGAGCGCAACGCCCACCGCATGACCCGCCAGGCCCTCGCCTCCACGCTCCGGCCGGCCATCGAGCGGGGCGAGTTCCGCGCTGGAGTACCAGCCGCTGGTCGGCATGGAGGACGGCCGGCTGCGCGGGGTCGAGGCGCTCGTCCGCTGGAATCATCCGCAGTTCGGCGTACTGACGCCGAATCGGTTCATCGGACTGGCCGAGGAGGACGGTTCGATCGTGCCGCTGGGCCGCTGGGTGCTGCGTCACGGCCTGCCGGCAGGCCCGCCGCTGGCAGCTGGACCACCCGGACGAGCCGCCGATCTTCGTCAGCGTCAACGTGGCCGTCCGTCAGGTCTGGGACTCGGACCTGGTCGCGGACGTGGCCGAGACCCTCGGCCGAGACCGGGCCTCGCCCCGCATCTGCTCCAGCTGGAGCTGACCGAGTCGGCGGTGATGGGCTCGGCGGGCCGCCCGCTCCAGGCCCTCCAGGCCCTCAGCGACATGGGCGTGCGCATCGCCATCGACGACTTCGGCACCGGCTACTCGAACCTCGCGTACCTGAGCCGGCTGCCGGTGTCGGTGCTGAAGCTGGACGGTTCGTTCGTGCGCGGCTTCCAGTACGACGACCGGGACGCGGCCGCCCGCGCCGAACCCCGCCGACGAGGTCGTCGTCGAGGCGATGATCCAGCTCGCCCACCGGCTCGGGCTGACCGTCACCGCCGAGTGCGTGGAGACCTCGGCGCAGGCGACCCGGCTGCGGCGCATCGGCTGCGACACCGGACAGGGCTGGCTGTACTCGCGTCCGGTGTCGCCGGATCGCATCTCCGAGCTGCTGGGCGACGCCGGACGTTCAGGCGGGCGTCGGCAACCCGTAGGCGTCGGCGATGAGTTCGTAGCGAGCGCAGGCGGACGTCACCGCCGTGCGCGTTGGCCGTGATCATCAGCTCGTCGGCGCCGGTGCGCTTGGCGAGGTCGTCCAGGCCGGAGCGGACCTCGTCCGGGGTGCCGTGGATGACGTTGGCGTTCCAGGAGTCGACGAAGTCGCGCTCCATGGGGCTGAACTCGTAGGCCTCCGCCTCCTCCGGGCTGGGCACGAGGCCGGGGCGGCCGGTGCGCAGCCGGACCATGCTGAGGGCGGCCGCACAGCACCTGGCGGCGGGCCTCCTTCTCCTCGTCGGCGGCGAGGGCGGAGACGCCGATGAGGGCGTACGGCTCGTCGAGCACGGCGGAGGGCTGGAAGGACTCCCGGTACAGGTCCAGGGCGGGGACGGTGTTCTGCGCCGAGAAGTGGTGCGCGAAGGCGAAGGGCAGCCCGAGGACGCCGGCGAGGCGGGCGCTGAAGCCGGAGGAGCCGAGCAGCCAGACGGGCGGCCGGTGCGGGGACTGGACGCCGCCGGGGGACGTGGCCTGGATCGGGCCCGGGTACGGCGTGGATACGGCGGTACGGGTGCCCGTCGGGGAAGTCGTCGTCGAGGAAGCGGGTCAGCTCGGCGAGCTGCTGCGGGGAAGTCGTCGGCGCCCTCGTTCAGCCGGTCGGTGCGGCGGAGGGCGGCGGCGGTGGCGCCGTCCGTGCCGGGGGCGCGGCCGAGGCCGAGGTCGACCCGGCCCGGGGCCATCGCCTCCAGCGTGCCGAACTGCTCGGCGATCACGAGCGGGGCGTGGTTGGGCAGCATCACGCCGCCCGAGCCGAGCCGGATGCGGTCGGTGTGGGCGGCGAGGTGGGCCAGGATCACGGCAGGGGAGGAGGAGGCCACGCCCGGCATGGAGTGGTGTTCGGCGACCCAGTAGCGGTGGAAGCCGCGGGCCTCGGCGAGGCGGGCCAGGTCGACGCTGGTGCGCAGCGCGTCGGAGGCGGTGCGGCCGGCCCCGACGGTGACCAGGTCCAGTACGGAGAGGGGGACGGGGGCGCTGCCCTGTGCTGCGCCGCGTATCTCGTCTGCCGCCACGGTGGGGTGCCTCCTGCTGTGGGCCGTGTGCTGTCGTCCCGGCATTAACAGGGGACTGTCTCCGGTTATTCCCGGGGCGTCAGGCGGCCTGCTCCCAGTCACTCTGCACCCCGCCGTACGGGGGCCGCCGGGCGGCCTTCTCGCAGGCGCGGAGGACCGCCCATGCGACGGCGGCTGCACAGGCGAGCCACCAGGGCAAGGACCACACGGCACCCCACCAGCGGGTGTGCGGATCGAGGACGGCATCCAGAGCGGCGGTGGTCATGGCCGCCGCCAGGCTCCAGCACAACAGGCGACCGGACAGCTGGACAGCGCTTGCAGGGGATCTGAGTGGGCCCGTTTCGGCCATCGGGGACCGTCCTTCACGGCACGACTGGCTGGGGACGTGGCCAGTGTGCACGGGGTGGACAGCGGAAGGGGAACGCGCTTTCGGTCGAGTCAAGCACCCGGCGAGGCGGCGGAGTTGAGCGTTCCTCACCTCCTGATGGGTCACTCATACCGCTATGTCCGCATCTGCCCCGACGAAGGGGTAGGACCGATTCCGGCCCCCTCTGCCCGGCATGGTCGCCGCGCAGAGGGGCCCGCGCTCACGCCTGGACGATCGGCTCCCTCGTGAACAGCGCGCCCAGTTCCGGCGCGTTCACGCGGCGGTCCGCCAGCCGCAGGCACTCCCAGACCGTGACCTGGTTGGCGGTGAGGATCGGCTTGCCGAGTTCCTTCTCCAGGGCCGCGATGTGGGCGGCCGTGTGCAGGGCCGTGTCGGGGAGGAGGAGGGCCTCGGCGTCGGGGTGGTCGGAGTTCCGGGCCAGTGCGAGGAGTTCCGCCTCGCCCCAGGTGCCGACCTCGGCCGCCGTGATGATGCCGGAGCTCGTTCACCGACGACGACCTCGACGCCGTCCGCCCGCAGGAACTCGGCGAAGAGCTGCGCCACGTCGTCGGGGTACGTCGCGCCGATCGCGACCCGCCGCGCCCCGAGCTCCCGTACCGCGTGCACGAAGGCGAAGGACGTCGAGGAGGCCGGCATGCCGGCCGTCTGAGGCCAGGGAGCGGACCTGCTCATGGGCGCCGTCCCAGCCGTAGACGAAGCTGCCGCTCGTGCAGGCCCACACCACGGCCTCCGCGCCTGCGTGCCGCAGCTCCTGGACGCCCGCCGCGAGCCGCCCCGCGGAGCCCATCTCGAGCAGCGCGTCCACCCGGTGCGCGTCTTCACCGATGTCGGTGTGCACCAAGTCCACCCGGATGTCGCTGCCCAGCAACTGCTCGATGCGCGGATAGTCGTCCTCGGCGGAGTGGCCCGGGTAGAGAAATCCCAGTGCTGTCATGTCCAGCCTTCCTGCTGCTGCTCTTCTTCCGGCACTCACGGCGCCGGGGTCGACCCCCGGCAATACGGGACCGGACCGCGCCGCCGGATTGATCAGCGCTTGATACGGTCCCACGGCACGGGTACCCAGTCGGCGCAGCGCCGCCCACATCGTCACTTGGTTGGCCGAGATCACCGGTATCCGCAGCTCGGCCTCCAGCTGCGGGATCACGTCGTACGTGGGCAGGTTGGTGCAGCTGATGAACAGGGCGTCGGCGTCGTCGCGTACGGCCTGCCGCGCCATGTCCGCCACCTCCCGGTAGGGCACCTTCCAGATGTGCCGGGTCAGGCCCATGAAGGCACAGCCGGAGATCGTGACGCCCGCCTCGCGCGACGTAGGCCTCCAGCGACTGGGTCACCGACACCGTGTACGGCGTCACCAGCGCCACCCGCCGTACGTCCAGCTCGGCCAGCGCCTCCAGCAGCGCGCCGGAGGTGGTGATCGCCGGCACGGCGCCGGCCCGGCTCATCGCCTCGCACATCGCCCGCTCGCCCACGACGCCGCCGACGAAGCTGCCCGACGTACAGGCGTAGGCGACGACCTCGGGGGCGATCGCGTTGAGGGTGCGGACCGCCTCGCTCGAGCGTCTCGTGCTCGCTGACCAGGCGTGCGAGATCGAGGCTGACCTCGACCGGCACGAACGGTGTTCGTGTCACATGCAGGGAGACATCGTCCGGCACCCAGCGCCACAGCTCGCGGTCGAGTGCGAAGTCGAAGGGGGCGACGACGCCGACCCCGCGCTGCGGGCTGGGCCCGCCGAGAAAGGAGACGTCCATGGCAGGCACCGGCCTCACGCTGGGCAAGTAGTGTGCAACGGACCGTGGGAACGCCCGTGTTGACGAAGGTAGGTTCGGGTGCGAGCGTGGTCAATCCGCCCGCGATCACTCCTTGGTCAACACCCGGTTAACTCGTCGTCACCGGCCGGCGCTCGAAGCCCGGCCGTCCCCGCCGCACGGCTGGAGAAACGGCTGCTCGATGCCCACCCCCACCCTGCTCGTCCTGGACGCCGAACCGCTGCCCCGCCTCGGCCGCCTCACCGGCCACGCCCGTGATCGAGCACACCGACGCGGAGGCGCTCGCCGAGCGGCTGCCGCACGCGGATGTGCTCCTGGTGTGGGACTTCACCTCGCACGCCGTGCGCGACGCGTGGCCGGGCGAGGGTCCGCGGCCACGCTGGGTGCATACGGCGAGCGCCGGCGTGGACCATCTGATGTGTCCGGAACTCGCCGCTTCCGACACGGTGGTGACGAACGCGCGCGGCGTCTTCGACCAGCCGATCGCCGAGTACGTCGCCGCGCTCGTGCTGGCGATGGCGAAGGATCTGCCGCGCACGCTGGAATTGCAGCGGGAGCGGACCTGGCGGCACCGCGAGTCGCAGCGGGTGGCCGGCACGCGGGCCGTGCGTGGTCGGCTCCGGGCCGATCGGGCGGGCGATCGCCCGCACGCTCAAGGCGCTGGACATCACCACCGCGCTGGTCGGCCGCGCCCCGCGCACCGGCGTGCACGGCCCGGAGGACCTGGACCGGCTGCTGGCCCGCGCCGACTGGGTGATCGCGGCGGCGCCGCTCACGGAGCAGACGCACGGCATGTTCGACGCCCGCCGCTTCGGCGTGATGCAGCCGTCCGCCCGGTTCGTGAACGTCGGGCGCGGGCCAGCTGGTCGTGGAGGACGCGCTCGCCGAGGCCCTGGCCAAGCGCTGGATCGCGGGTGCCGCGCTGGACGTCTTCGAGGCCGAACCCCTCGACCCCCGACAGCCCGTTGTGGCAGGTCCCGGGCCTGATCGTGTCCCCGCACATGAGCGGCGACACGATCGGCTGGCGGGACGAACTGGGCACCCAGTTCGTGGAGTTGTACGAGAGCTGGGCGGCGGGCAGGCCACTGATGAACGTGGTCGACAAGCAGCGCGGGTACGTACCCGGACACTGACGTCCCGCTGGAGGGTGACGATGACCGAGCTCACCGACCTGACCGCCGTACAGCTCCTCGACGGTTACCGCAAGGGCGAGTTCAGTCCCGTGGAGGCGACCCGCGCGGCGCTGGAGCGGGCCGAGGCGGATCCAGCCGGAGGTGAACGCCTTCGTCCGGCTCACCGCCGAGGAGGCGCTGGCCCGGGCCCGGGAGTCGGAGGAGCGATGGCGGCGCGGTGAGCCGCGCGGGCTGCTGGACGGGGTGCCGGTCACGGTGAAGGACATCCTGCTGCTGCGCGGCGGCGCCGACCCTGCGCGGCTCGAAGGCCGTCTCCGGCGGGGCCGCTGGGACGAGGACGCGCCCGTCCGTGGCCCGGCTGCGCGAGCACGGCGCGGTCTTCATCGGCAAGACGACGACCCCCGAGTTCGGCTGGAAGGGCGTGACGGACTCGCCGCTGACCGGCGTGACCCGCAACCCGTACGACCCGTCCCGCACCGCGGGCGGCTCCAGCGGCGGCGCGGCGGCGGCCGTGGCGCTCGGCGCGGGGCCGCTGTCGCTGGGCACGGACGGCGGCGGCAGCGTCCGTATCCCGGCGTCCTTCTGCGGGATCTTCGGCGCTGAAGCCGACGTACGGGCGGGTGCCGCTCTACCCGGCGAGCGCGTTCGGCACCCTGGCGCACGTCGGCCCGATGACCCGGGACGCGGCGGACGCGGCGCTGCTGATGGACGTCATCGGCCACCCCGACTCGCGCGACTGGTCGGCGCTCACCGCGCCGCCCGGCGCCGTACGCGGACGGGCCTGACGGGCGGGGTGCGCGGACTGCGCGTGGCGTACTCGCCGTCGCTGGGCGGGCAGGTGGCGGTGCGCCCGGCGGTCGCGACGGCGGTGCGGCGGGCGGTGGAGCGGCTGGCGGAGCTGGGCGCGTACGTCACGGAGACCGACCCGGACTTCACCGACCCGGTGGAGGCCTTCCACACCCTGTGGTTCAGCGGGGCGGCCCGGGTGACCGCAGCATCTGGGACCGCACCAGCGGGAGTTGCTGGACCCGGGGCTGCGGGAGATCTGCGCGCAGGGCGCCCGCGCACTCGGCGCTGGACTATCTGGCCGCCGTGGACGTCCGGATGGACCTGGGCCGCCGGATGGGCCGCTTCCACGACACCTACGACCTGCTCGTCACCCCGACCCTGCCGATCACGGCGTTCGAGGCGGGCGCCGAGGTACCGAAGGGATCCGGCCACCGGCGCTGGACGGGCTGGACCCCGTTCACGTACCCGTTCAACATGACGCAGCAGCCCGCGGCGAGCGTGCCGGTCGGCGCCGACGGGGACGGTCTGCCGATCGGTCTGCAGCTCGTGGCCGCCCGGCACCGGGACGATCTGGTGCTGCGGGCGGCACACGCGCTGTACGAGGCCGGGGTAGCCTCCCCCGGCCGGCTCAGGCCCTCCGGAAGCTGAGCGTCTCCCCCGCCGCTCCCGACCTCCACAGGTCATTGCACGCCTCGGCCATAGCCTCCAGGCCGTCGACGACCTGGCCCCAGACGATGCCGGGGACCCAGCCGACATCGCCGTTCAGCAGCAGGTTGTTGCGCTCGTAGAACAGGGCCAGGTCGACGAGCGTGGTCCCGGCGCGGACCTCGCGGTCGTAGCCGTAGGACTTGGTTCCCAACTCCGCACCCGCGAAGGTGAAATAGCACAGATCACCCGGAATGGGGGTGACTGTCGGGTTTTCCAGAGGTGGCTCGGTTTCGGCGAAAGGCGGGAAAAGGGCGTAGATCTCGTTGCGGGCGTACTTTGCGTGGTAGACGTCACTGGCCAGCGGAAGGGAATCCCAGACAGCCGCGCAGGTGATCGGCGCGCGATCGTCCAGTAGCCGGGCCGTGCAGGTCACGTCGCGCTTGACCAGCGAGAGTTCGATGAAGCGATCAGCCATGCCCTCCATGGGAGTGCCCGTCGGCCCTGCGGTCAAGGGCGCACGGCGAGAGTGCGGGGCTTGAAAAGATCGGCATAACTCGGGTTCGGTCGGGTAGCCGCGCGCCCATGGCTCCACCACAGAGAAGCCCACTGAGAATTCCGGAACCCATATCCCAGGCCGTATCCAGGCCCACACGCCGGTCGCTGCTCGCGGGGGTCGCGGCGCTCGGCGCGCTGGGCGCCGCCGGATGCAGTCGTGTGGCCACGGCGTCGAGCACGAAGGGCGGTGACCTGCTCGGCCGGCTCCGGGCGGCGGGCGTCGTCCGCCTCGGCATCGCCGGCGAGATCCCGTTCGGGTTCATCGACACGAACGGCGAGCTGACCGGCGAGGCGCCGGAGCTGGCCAAGGTGATCTTCAAGCGTCTCGGCGTCGACCGGGTGCAGCCCGTGCCGACCGAGTTCGGCTCGCTCATCCCGGGGCTGAACTCCCAGCAGTTCGACGTCGTGGCCGCCGGGATGTACGTCAACCCCGAGCGCTGCGAGCAGGTCATCTTCTCCGACCCCGACTACCAGATGCTCGACGCGTTCATCGTGCGCAAGGGCAACCCGAAAGGGCTGCACAACTACAAGGACGTCGTCGCGAAGAAGGCGAAGTTCGCCACCGGGACCGGCTACGCCGAGATCCAGTACGCCGTCGAGGCGGGGTACAAGGAGAGCGACATCCTCATCGTCCCGGACCAGGTCGCGGGCATGAACGCCGTCGAGGCGGGACGCGTGGACGTGTTCGCCGGTACGGCGCTCACCGCCCGTGAGGTGGTGAAGAAGTCCGCCAAGGCGGAGGCGACCAAGCCGTTCGCGCCGCTCGTGGGCGGCAAGCCGCACGTCGACGGAGGCGCCTTCGCGTTCCGGCCGACCGAGACGAACCTGCGGGACGCCTTCAACGTCGAGCTGCGCAAGCTCAAGAAGAGCGGCGAGCTGTTCCGCATCCTTCAGCCCTTCGGTTTCACCAAGGCCGAGATGACGGATCTGACCGCGAAGGAGCTCTGCGGCGGATGACCTCGGGACTCTGGGAACTCGTACTCAAGGGCATCTGGACCACCCTCCAGTTGCTCTTCTTCAGCGCTCTGCTGGGCGCGGCCGTCTCCTTCGTGGTCGGCGTCGCGCGCAGCCACCGGCTGCGGATCGTCCGCTTCCTCGCGGGCTTCTACACCGAGGTGTTCCGCGGCACCTCCGCCCTGGTCATGATCTTCTGGGTGTTCTTCGTGCTGCCGGTCGCCTTCGGCTGGCAGCTGGTCCCGATGTGGGCGGGCACGCTCGCGCTCGGCCTGACCTACGGGGCGTACGGCTCGGAGATCGTGCGCGGCGCGCTGAGCGCGGTCGACCCGGCGCAGCAGGAGGGCGGTATCGCCCTCAGCTTCACGCCCTGGCAGCGCCTGCGGCTGATCCTGCTGCCGCAGGCGGTGCCGGAGATGATCCCGCCGTTCTCGAACCTGCTGATCGAGCTGCTCAAGGGCACCGCACTGGTGTCGATCACGGGCATGGGGGATCTGGCGTTCAGCGCGAACCTGGTGCGCCTCGCGCTCCAGGAGAGCGCGGAGATCTACACGTACATCCTGCTCATCTACTTCGTGATCGCCTTCCTGCTCACCCGGGTCATGCGCGGACTGGAGAAGAAGCTCAAGGCCGGCGTCGGGAAGAAGCCCGACGGCAAGACCCGGGCGCCTGAGCCGGTCGTGGTGGAGGGGGTCCGATGACCTGGGACTGGAGCGCGGTCTCCGACTTCATGCCGGACTTCTGGAAGGGTCTGGTGGTCACCCTCCAGATCCTGCTTTTCGGCTCGCTGATCTCGTTCGTGCTGGGCCTGGTGTGGGCGCTGCTGATGCGGGTGCCGTCGCGGTGGGTGACCTG
The DNA here is from genome assembly GCA_963798065.1 of uncultured Actinomycetota bacterium. Taxonomy (GTDB): domain Bacteria; phylum Actinomycetota; class Actinomycetes; order Streptomycetales; family Streptomycetaceae; genus Streptomyces. Next base: position 63,183 of record CAWCSC010000025.1, read on the forward strand.
GCCCGTCGGAGCGGTCACGGAGTTCGTCCGCAACACCCCGCTGCTGGTGCAGCTGTTCTTCCTCTTCTACGTACTGCCCGAGTGGGGCCTGACCTTCTCGGCGCTGACCACCGGTGTCTTCGCGATCGGGCTGCACTACTCGACGTACACGATGCAGGTCTACCGCGCCGGCATCGAGGCCGTGCCGGTCGGCCAGTGGGAGGCGGCGACGGCGCTGAACCTGCCCTTGCGGCGGACGTGGACCGCGGTGATCCTGCCGCAGGCGGTGCGCCGGGTGATCCCCGCGCTCGGCAACTACGTCATCGCGATGCTCAAGGACACGCCGATGCTGATGGCGATCACCGTCCTGGAGATGCTCGGCCACGCGCGCCTGTTCTCGCAGGAGCACTTCCAGTTCACCGAGCCCCTCACGGTGATCGGCGCGGCCTTCATCGTCATTTCCTACCTGGCCTCCCTTGCCCTGCGAGCCCTGGAGCGACGCCTTGCCCACTGACACTCTCCCCAACCCCGAGAAGAATCCCGCCAAGAACACCGGCGAGCTGATCCGGCTGGAGCAGGTCACCAAGCGGTTCGGGACCAACACCGTCCTGGACCACCTGGACTTCTCGGTCGACGCCGGCAAGCACGTCACCCTGATCGGGCCGTCCGGATCCGGCAAGACCACGATCCTGCGGCTGCTGATGACCCTGCTCAAGCCCGACGAGGGCACGATCACGGTCGACGGGGAGCAGCTGTTCCCGGCCCCCGACAAGCAGGTCCGCGAGGTCCGCAAGAAGATCGGGATGGTGTTCCAGCAGTTCAACCTGTTCCCGAACATGACGGTGCTGCGGAACATCACCGAGGCTCCGGTCACCGTCCTCGGCATGTCGAAGGACGAGGCGGTGGAACGGGCCAAGGGCCTGCTGGACCTGGTGGGCCTGGCCGACAAGTGCGACGCGCACCCGGCCCAGCTCTCCGGCGGTCAGCAGCAGCGGGTGGCGATCGCCCGCGCCCTGGCGATGCGCCCGCAGGTGCTGCTCCTGGACGAGGTGACCTCCGCGCTCGACCCCGAGCTGGTCGCGGGCGTCCTCGACGTGCTCAGGGACATCGCCCGCTCCACGGACATCACGATGCTCTGCGTGACCCACGAGATGAATTTCGCCCGGGACATCTCCGACCAGGTACTGATGTTCGACCAGGGCCGGATCATCGAGTCCGGTTCCCCGGAGAAGATCTTCAGCGACCCGGAGCTGGACCGGACACGGGAGTTCCTCAGCGCAGTGCTGTAACTACGGCCTGTGAACAGGGTCCACGCCGGACCCTCGGACTGGAGCATGCTGTTGGCATATGCCAGCGGGTCAATGCCCCAGTCCGAGGCCCCGGGAATCTTGTCAACCCCCGCTCTCCACAACCCCTTTGCCGGTTATCGTGGAAGCGGTTCACTGACCGGATTCCGGCCCTAACAGCAAGCGCAGGGGGAGACCACCGTGGCGCTGAAGCACGAGCCGACCACCCCGTACCACTCGGCCCAGGAAGCCCTGCGCGTCCTGGAGACGGTGGCGCGAAACAGTTCCGGCGTCACCGACGCCGAGCTCGCCCGGCGCACCGGCATCGACCCGGAGCGGCTGACCGCCCTGCTGCGCATGCTGCGCCGCGAGGGCTACGTCGAGCAGATCACCGACGGCGCGTACGTCACGGGCGAGACCCTGGCCCGCCTCGGTTCCGCCCACCATCGCGAGCAGGCCCTGCGCGAAAGGATCCAGCACACCCTGGACCGGCTGCGCGACTCGGTCGGCGCCGCCGTCTACATGAGCCGGTACGTCGACGGCGAGATCAGCGTCACCCAGTACGCCGACAGCCCGGACACCCCCAAGGTCAACGAGTGGGTCGACTTCCGCTCCTCGGCCCACGCCACCGCCATCGGCAAGAGCCTGCTCACCCAGCTCGACCACGCCGGCCGCCGCGACCACCTCGCCCGGCACAAGATGGCCCGTCTCACCTCGCGCACCATCACCAGCGACCGGCTGCTGCTCTCCCGGCTGGAGGCCCAGCCGGCCACCGTGCCCGTCCTGGACCTCCAGGAGTACGCGGTCGGCACGGTCTGCGCGGCCGTCCCGATCACGGCCGGCTCCTCCGTCGGCTGCCTGGCCCTGTCCCTTCCGGTCGAGCACGCCCACCGCCTGCGCCAGGCCGCGGACGCCCTCAACCGCAACGCGGCGCCGGTTCTGCTGTCCATGGCGATCTAGCGTCCGCCCAGAGGTGGTCCGGAGCACCCCTCGGCACCGGGTAGTATTTTCTCCGTCGCCGACGCGAGCACCGGAAACGCGGTCGGCGGGAGTCATGCGCCGCTAGCTCAGTTGGTTAGAGCAGCTGACTCTTAATCAGCGGGTCCGGGGTTCGAGTCCCTGGCGGCGCACCGGTGAAGGGCCTCTCGTGGGAGCGGGAGGCCCTTCGGCGTGTTCGAGGTCCTCCCCGGTCAGCCTGCGGTACGCAGCCTCCCCCGGCGGTCGCCACCACACCGGATCGGCACACCGGAAGCCCTCCCTCCGTAACGCCGCCCGCTGGATCTTGTTCGTCGCCGTGACCGGCATCCGCTCCGTGACCCGCACGAACCGGGGCGCCATCTTCGTCCCCAGGTCGCTCTGGGCGAGCAGGAACGTCGCGAAGGACTCCGGATCGAAGGTGCCGGCGATCGTCGCCATCACCTGGTCGCCGGTCACCGGGTCCGGCACCGCGTACACACAGACCGCCGCCGCCCCCTCGTAGCGGGCGAGGATGTTCTCGATCATCGCGGCGGCCAGGTTCTCGCCGTCCACGCGCAGGCGGTCGTCGGTGCGGCCGGCGAAGTGGAGGTAGCCGTCGATGTCCCGGTAGAAGAGGTCACCCGTCCAGTACCAGCCTCCCCCACTCTCGGCTTCGCTCGAGCGGGGGGACCCCCACCTGCGACGCTCCGCCTCGGCCGCCGGGTTGCGCCAGTAGCCCTCGAAGGGGCTCGGCCCCTGGTTGACCAGTTCCCCGATCGCCTCGTCCCCGTTGAGCAGCCGCCCCGCAGCGTCGAAGCGGGCCGGCGGGCACTCCTCGTGGGTCTGCGGGTCGAGGACGACGAGCCCGGGCGCACCCCGGCCGACCGCACCCGGCGGTGTGCCCGGCGACCACTGCACGGCCGCCCCGCCCTCCGACGAGCCGTACCCCTCGACCAGCCGCACCCCGAACCGTCGCTCGAAGGCCGCCGCGTCCACCGCGCCCGCCTCCGTGCCGAAGCCCAGGCTCAGTGGGTTGTCGCGGTCGTCGGGGCGCGGCTCGGTGGCCAGGACGTACTGGATCGCCCGGCCGACGTAGGTGAAGTACGTCGCCCGGTAGCGGCGTACGTCGGGCAGGAAGCGGGACGCCGAGAAGCGGCGGCGCAGGGCGGTGGTCGCCCCGGTGACCAGCGCGGGTGCCCAGTCGGCGATCACGGCGTTGCCGTGGAACATCGGCATGCAGATGTAGTGGACGTCGTCCGGGCCCAGGGAGAACTGGTCGGCCAGGGAGCGGCCGGCGGCTGCCAGGCGGCCCTGGGAGCAGAGTGCGGCCTTGGGCGCGCCGGTCGAGCCGGAGGTGAAGTAGAGCAGGAAGCGGTCGGCCGGGGTGGCGCGGGAGGCGTCCGGCCGGGCGTCCGCGTAGGGGGCCAGGAGGTCGGCGTAGTCCGCCGTGTCCGAGACGAGCAGGCGCACTCCGGGCAGGTCCAAGCCCGCCGAGCAATGGCAGGTGGGCCCGCTCGGTGACCAGGACGCGGCACTCGGTGTGCAGGATGTCGCGGGCGAGTTCGGCGCCGCGGCGGGTGGGGTTGACGCCGGCGACCGCCGCCCCGGCGAGGGCCGCCGCGCCCAGCCAGAGCGGGAACTCGGGGGTGTTGTCGAGCAGCACCCCGATGTGGGGCTCGGCGCCCGGCGGCAGGAGGTCGGACAGCAGCGCCGCCCTGGCCGCGGCGCCGGCCGCCACCTCATGGTGGGTCAGCACCCGCTCCTCGCACCACAGCCCCGGCCGGTGGTCGCCCCACCGGGCGGCGACGAGTTCCGCGACCGTGCTCGCCCTGGAGTCCATGGGCGCGCACGGTAGTTGACGTATCGTCAGATGTGGAGGGTCACGGCACCATCGGTCACGGCACCACGTCACGGCATCACGGTCGCGTCGGTCGATCGCCGCCGAAGACGAAGTCGCCGTACGGGGCGAAGATCTGGCGTAGGTGACGACGAAGCCGGCACAGAACACCACGACCACGCCGAGGAACGCCAGGATGCCGACGGCGGCCATCGCGTGCTTCGCCCGGCTCGGCACCTGGGCCGTGGCCACGACCTGGCGGCCGTCGGTGTAGTAGACGGTGACGTAGTCGCCCTCGAGGGTCGTCGCCGGGGCCGCCGTCCTCCTCGAAGCGGATGACCCGGCCGTCGTGTGCGATGAACTCGTACACATGGTGGAGCGTGGTGTGCACGGACGTGTCGCCGTGCCCGCCGCGCACCGTCGTGAACGCCCGCAGGCAGCGGCCCTCGGCCGTCAGCCCACTGTTCCAGGCGCCCCGGATCTGCAGCCAGCGCCGCACGACCCGGTAGGCCATGAAGACCGCCAGGGCCATGATCAGGCCGGGCACGACGTAGAAGATCACGTCCATCGCACGCCCCCCGAGGTCTGTGCGCCGGACCCGATCGGCCGGCGTGGGAGGAACCTACCCACACCGGCCGCACCGGTGACTCAAGAGAACCTCAGAAGGTTCAGAAGGTGACGTCCGAGCAGGCGTAGAACGCGTTGGCCGTGTCGGCGATGGTCCATACGGCGACGATGACGTGACGGCCGCTCAGCCCGGACGGCAGCCTGCCGCTGTGGGAGAGCGTGGACGGCGGCCGCTGCCCGTTGTACGGCACCGTGAGGAACGGGGTGAGGTTGAGGTCGGACCGGGCCAGGTTGTGGTTCTGGTTCCAGCCCGGCTTGGTGACGTAGTACTTGAAGTCGCGTCGTGGCGTGCATGGCCGTGAACTGCCAGCGGAACGTGTAGTTCTGACCGCCCGTCACCCTGGTGGCGGGCCAGGCGCCGCCGGACGGCGTCCGCGGTGCGCTGAGCTGGCTGAAGTGGCCGAGCCCTGCGTTGCATATCTGCCCGTCGGCCGGACCGGAGGCCGGGAAGCCCTTCGGGCCCTCGACGCTCTGCGGCTCCCACTGGATGGAGCCGCAGTTGGTCACGGTGCCGTTCTGGCAGAGCTTCTGCCGGCTGATGGGGAGGTCGGTGTAGCCGTGGCCGCTGGCGCCGCCGGAGGAGAGCACGAGGGCTCCGGTCGTGGCCAGTCCCACCGCGGACTGCGGACAACTTGGTCCTTGTACGCATGCTGCCGCTCCTGGAGAACGTGGGGGAAGTTCGGTGAGCTGTGCAGGTAGGTCTAGACCAAGTCCGAGATGTATGACCGGCTAGTTGAACATGTCCATACCAATCGACGGGCCCGTTTCGTCCCCGCCCCGCGCAGAACGCCACCGTCAGGTCCTTCACCAGCACCTTGCGCTCGTAGTCGTCCAGCTCGACCAGCCCCCGCATGGTCAGCCGGGTCACCGTGTCCTCCACCGAGTCCACGACCGAGGTGAGCACGCTGGCCCGGTGCTGGGCGTCCAGCGCGGCGATCCGGCGCCGGTGCATGGCGGCGGCGACCTCGGGGGCGTACTCCACCCGCAGCGGCTGCACCGAGAACACCTCGAGGCCCGACCGGGGCCGCGTCCGCCGCCACCAGCCGGGTCAGCGGTCTCGGCCGCCGCGTCCCCGGCCCCCTGCGCGCCCGCCCGGCATCTCCACCGGCACCCGGGCCAGCGCCGCCTCGACGCACTCGCGCAGATACGTCTCGTGGTCCTCGACGCCGAGCGTGGCCCGCGCGGTGTCCCGCACCCGCCACACCACCAGGACGACCACCCGCAGCGCGACCCCGTTCGCGTCGGCCGCGGGCACCGGCTCGCTGCGCCAGTGCCGCAGCCGTACGTCGACCCGGCGGCGCAGCAGCAGCGGGTTGACCCACAGCAGGCCGGTGCGCCGGACGGTCCCCCGGTAGCGGCCGAACAGGTCCAGCACCCAGGCCCGCCCGGTCCGGCCCGCGGGCCAGCCCGCCGAAACCGAACAGCCCGAGCGCCCCGGCCCCCGCGTACGCCGCCCACTGCGCGGGCCCCGAGCCCGGCCCCGGAGTGCACGGGCAGCCGCAGCGCCTCCACCGCGAGCGGCGGCAGCACCCCCGCCCACCACGAGGTGGCCACGCACCCGGCCGCCCCGCAGACCCCGGCCAGCACGCCCGCCGCGCCGGGCAGCACCCGCGCGGACCGCTCCACCAGCTCGGGGTCGACCTGCGGCACCGGGACGCGGCGTGGCACGGCGCCGGGCGCCGCAGGCGCGGCTGCTCCCCGGTGCCCTGCCGACGGCCGACGACCGCCGGCTTCAGCGGCACGGGCGCCGGGTCGGGTTCGTCGCGGAACAGCAGATGGACGGGGATCTCGGTGGTCGCCTCGTTCTGGATCAGCCGGGCGGGCCGGGCCGGCCCCTCGGCGGCCCGGTCCGTCGGGCTCGGGCGTGTGGGAAGTGGTCGTGCTCATGCGTGCCTCCAGCCTCCGCGCCAGATGCGTCACAACAGGTGGTCGCCGCCGGATGCCGGGGTGCTACGAGAAGAGCCGCCGCCAGGTCTCCGGCCCCGGGTAGCCGTCCGCCGCTCCGCCCCGCCAGCCCTGGGTGCGCTGGAAGGCCTCGACGGCCCGCCGGTCCGCCTCGCCCCAGCGCGGTCCCGGCCCGTTCGCGTAGAACCTGCCGAACCCCTTCTTCACGAGCTGCCTGCCCGAGCTGGGTGACGTACGGGTTGTCGGCGCCCGGCCGGAACATCGCCCGCCCCGGGTAGCCGGGCGACGCCGTGGGAGGCGGGCGGTGGCGCCGGTCCGCCGCCGGCCCGCGATGTCCTTGCCGCTCGCCCGTGCACCAGCAGCTCCCAGGTGCGCGGGCCCGGCAGCCCGTCGGCGTCCGGCGCCCGTCCAGCCCTGGGCCTGCTGGAAGGCCCGGGTCGCCCGCCGGTCGGCGTCCGTCCAGCGCGGTCCGGGCTCCGAGGCGTAGTACGGCACCGGCCCCGCGCGCGACGAGCATGCGGCCGAGCAGCGTGACGTACTTGTTGTTCGCGCCGGGGCCGAAATACGCCGCTCCCGGGTACGGCGTGGCAGGCCGGGGCGCCCGGCATTCCCCTGTCCGGTCCCGCGACCGGCTCCTGGGTCGGCTCCGGGGCCGATCCCGGGGCCGGCTTCGGGACCGACTCCGGGGCCGTCTCCGCGCCGGTTCCTCCGCGGTGACGCCCTTGTAGCGGTAGGGGACGTACCGGTCGGAGTGGCTCCAGTAGGCGTACGGGGTGGACTGGCGGCGGGTGTGCGGGCGGGCCTGCTCATAGGCGATGTAGTAGGTGTGCGTGTGGTCCGTCCAGCCGCCGAAAATGACGACGTGCGAGCCTTTCTGGGGGTCGGCCGGATTGTGGAACAGCAGAATGTCGCCGGGCTGGAGTTCCTCCTTGGAGATGCGTTCACTCCGTACTGGCGCAGGCTGCCCGTCCATTCGTTTCCGGGCAGCTTCCAGGCCATCGAGACATAGCCCGAGCAGTCCTGCCGGTAACCGTCGGACCAGTACGCGTTCATGCTGTACGGCACCTTCGCGGCGACCCAGTTCTTGGCCCGTTTGATGATCTCCGCACGGGTGGTGGCGGCGGTCTCGGCCACCGCGTCGGGCTTGGCCGGACTGCCGCCCGGGCCGTGCAGCGGGGCCTCGCCACCCTGGGGGGTGCTGGGCTCGTCACCTGCGGGAACGCTCGGCCGGTGGGGGGCGTGGGGGGCGGCGAGCGGCCGGGGCGGCGTGGCCCGCGCCGAGTGCGGCGGAGGCGACGGCGGCGAGGGCGAGCGCCCGGTGGGCGGCCGGGTGGCGGCGGGCGGCCGTCCGGGAATGCGGCAGGACGCGTCGCCAGTGGACGCAGCCGGGGCAGTCGCAGTCGCTCGCCGGATCGATTTCCTCGAATACCGGAGTCCGAGTCTCCATGCGATTCCCCTCACACTTCCGTTGGAAATAGTGCCCTGCCGGCGTGTGCACATCGTCAGTTTCTCAACTGTCTTCCGGACGCGCATGCTGACGGTCCGAATGGTGTACACGGCGCACCCCGGCCGCCCTCCGCCCGGCCCGGGCCCGGTGGTCCGGAGCACCTCCGGAGGTCCTGTAGAGTTACGCCGTCAGCAGGCGCCGCTAGCTCAGTTGGTTAGAGCAGCTGACTCTTAATCAGCGGGTCCGGGGTTCGAGTCCCTGGCGGCGCACGTGCCGGTGGCGGCTTGTGCTCGCAGACAATGCGAACGGGGGCCGCCACCGTCTTTCTGCGCGGCTCGCCGCGCGCCGTGGGGGCTCCGGGGCTTACCCCCGGCCCATCAGCATCAGCGGTCCGGGGATCGAGTCCCTGGCGGCGCACCGACCGAACAGCCCCTCGTGCAAGCGAGGGGCTGTTCTCGTGTTTGGCCGGATACCCTCTCGCCATGGCAGCGCGTGACCTACAGGAGCGGATCAAGAAGCTCATCATCGACCGCCGGCTGGCCTCCGGGGCCCCGCTGCCGACCGAGCCCGAGCTGATGGAGTACCTCGGCGCGAGCCGGAACTCGGTGCGTGAGGCGCTGAAGGCGCTCCAGGCGATGGGCATCGTGGAGATCCGGCACGGCTTCGGCACCTACGTCGGCCCGATGTCCCTGGCCCCGATGATCGAGGGCCTCGCCTTCCGCACGGTCGCCGGGCACTACCGGGGCGAGGACTCCCTGCTCCAGCTGCTCGAGCTGCGGGAGGCCGTGGAGACGGGGCTGGCGTCCCGGCTCGCGGGGCGGATACCGGAAGCGGACCTCGTTGAACTGGACGCGCTCGTCGACCGTATGGAAGAGCAGGCCGCACGGGGAGCCGGGCTCGCCGAGACCGACCGGGCCTTCCACGCCACCCTCTACCGGGGGCTGGACAACGTGCTGCTGTGCGAGGTCCTGGAGGCGTTCTGGGACGCCTTCCACCGGGTCCGCACGGACCTCGGGGGCGAGCCGCAGGACCCGAAGGTCACCTGCCGGCAGCACCGGGAGATCCTCGACGCGGTGCGGTCCGGCGACTCGATGCGGGCGGAGGAGGCCATAAGAGAGCACTTCGGCAACATCCGCGCCCGCCTGTCCACAACCGCTCCACAGGACCCCACAGCGCGCCACAATGAACGCGTATGACCGGTAAACACCGCGTTTCGCATCTTGCGATCATGATGAACGCCGTAGAACCCTGGTTATCTGGTTTTTCAAAATGCTGCGCGATTCGCGGCAGTTGGGGGGCAAGGAGAACCGGTTGCCGGCAGGGCGGGAGTAGGGGCCCCGTTCATGAACGGATGCCGAGGGGGGCATCATGCAACCGGAAGGTCGCGTTGCCGTGTCTATAGGGTGTGGATGACGTGGTGACTGCGACCCACCACTGATACGTCTGTGAAGGTCGAGGGGGACCTGGAGCAGACGGTAAGAAGCGACGAAACACGCGGCTGTCCGCGTGTGGGGGGATGACTCATGACGTCGAGGCCCACGGGTGCCCGGCAGGACCACGACCCGTCCCAGACCACCCAGCTCAGGGTGCCGTGGCACCGGATGAGCACCACGGGGACATTCCGGCGGATCAAGAAGACGCTGCCGAGATACGACTACGAGCACTACAGCCGGCTCGCGGGTCCCCTCACCCAGCCCGATCCGAACAAGCCGTACAAGGTGCAGTACCGCTCGCTGATCTCGCAGGAGCCGCACCGCATCAGGGTCGCCCTGATGCTGGCCGCGGCCCCGGTGCTGTCCCTGGTGCTGCTGTTCTGGCTGCTCCAGCCCGAGCACTGGACCGAGCGCGACTATCCGGCCTTCGACTGGCTGCCCGCGCTCGACATGGTGATGCTCGTCTCGATCGGCCTGATCGAGTTCTTCCGCTGCATGAACGTGCTGTCGAACGCGCACGCCACGCTGGTGGCCCGCGACCCGATCCCGGTGGTGCCCGAGACCGGCACCAGAGTGGCCTTCCTCACCTCCTTCGTGCCCGGCAAGGAGCCGCTGGAGATGGTGACGAAGACCCTGGAGGCGGCGGTGAAGATCCGCCACCGGGGCCTGATGCACGTCTGGCTGCTCGACGAGGGCGACGACCCCGACGGTGAAGGCGGTCTGCGCAGCGCCTCGGCGTGCACCACTTCTCCCGCAAGGGCGTCGCGAAGTGGAACCAGGCCAAGGGCCCGCACCGCGCCAAGACCAAGCACGGCAACTACAACGCCTGGCTCGACGCGCACGGCGACGACTACGACTTCTTCGCCTCGGTCGACACCGACCACGTGCCGCTGCCCAACTACCTGGAGCGGATGCTCGGCTTCTTCCGCGACCCGGACGTCGGCTTCGTCATCGGCCCGCAGGTCTACGGCAACTACGACAACTCCATCACCAAGGCCGCCGAGTCGCAGCAGTTCCTCTTCCACGCGCTGATCCAGCGCGCGGGCAACCGCTACGGCTCCCCGATGTTCGTCGGCACCTCCAACGCCGTGCGCATCAAGGCGCTCAAGCAGATCGGCGGTCTGTACGACTCGATCACCGAGGACATGGCGACCGGCTTCGAGATCCACCGCCACAAGAACCCGGCGACGGGCCAGGAAGTGGCGCTCGGTCTACACGCCGGACGTGCTCGCGGTCGGTGAGGGCCCGAGCGCCTGGACGGACTTCTTCACCCAGCAGATGCGCTGGTCGCGAGGGACGTACGAGACGATCCTCAAGCAGTACTGGAAGGGCTGGTACTCGCTGCCGCCGAGCAAGCTCTTCAACTACACGATGATGATCATCTTCTACCCGATGTCGGCCCTGAACTGGATCCTGGCGGCGCTGAGCTGCTGCCTGTTCCTGGGCCTGGGCGCCTCGGGTGTGAACATCGACCCGGCGGTCTGGCTGATGCTCTACGGCAACGCCTCCGCCCTCCAGATCGGCCTGTACGTCTGGAACCGCCGGCACAACGTCTCGCCGCACGAGCCGGAGGGCTCCGGCGGTGTGGCCGGCATGGTGATGTCCGCGCTGTCGGCGCCGCTGTACGCGAAGGCGCTGATCGACTCCGTGCTGCGGCGCAAGAGCAAGTTCGTGGTCACGCCCAAGGGCGACTCCGCGAGCCCCGACCGGTGGTTCGGGACGTTCCGCTACCACTGGTACTTCGTCGCGATCTTCGGCGCGCTCGATCACCGCCGGCTTCGTCTTCGGCCACTCCCACCCCGCGATGATCATCTGGGCGACGTTCGCGCTGCTGATCACCGCCTCGCCGGTCTTCGCCTGGCGCTGGCAGCTGCGGCAGGACGCGAAGAAGCCCGCCGCCCCCGCCGTGGAGCAGCCGCAGGATTCCGCGGGGCCGCACCGGACGCAGCCGCTGCCGATTCCGCAGCAGCAGGCGCCGCACGCCCCGCAGCACAAGCCCAGTTGGGCCGCCGCTCCCGGCGGAAACGGGGAGGTCGGGGGATCCGACCAGACCATGCAGATCGCCCTTGGTGGACTTGGGGGACGTAAGGAATGAACGACCGTGCAGGCCGCCGCCGGGCCCGTCGACTCGCGATCGGCACGGCGGTGGTACTCGCGCTGGCCGGGATGAACGGGCCGTGGCTCTACCGCTTCAGCACCGAGAAATACCACCAGTACAAGATCAACAAGCCGGAGTACAAGGCCGCGAACGGCAAGTGGGAGATCGTCGATTTCCCCGAGGAGTACCGGCAGAACACCATCCACGCGGCGCTGCTGCGCACCGGCAAGGTGCTGCTCGTCGCGGGGTCGGGCAACAACCAGGACAACTTCGACGCGAAGAAGTTCGACACCCGGATCTGGGACCCGGTCAAGGGCACCATCAAGAAGGTGCCGACGCCCACCGACCTGTTCTGCACCGGCCACACCCAGCTCGCCAACGGCAACCTGCTGATCGCGGGCGGCACGAAGCGGTACGAGAAGCTCCAGGGTGACGTCACCAAGGCCGGCGGCCTGATGATCGTCCACAACGAGAACCCGGACGAGCCGATCACCCTGCCCGCGGGCACCAAGTTCACCGGCAAGCAGAACGGCAAGACCTTCGTCTCGAAGGACCCGGTGCTCGTGCCGCGCGCGAAGAAGGTCTTCGACAAGGCGACCGGCAAGTTCCTGCGCAACGACCCCGGTCTCGGCCGGATCTACGTCGAGGCGCAGAAGCGGGGCCAGAAGTACGAGACGGGCACGCAGGACAACTACCGCATCCAGGGCCTGAAGGGCGCCGACGCCCGCAACACCTACGGCATCGCGCAGAAGCTCGCCCTCGACAAGAAGGACTTCCAGGGCATCCGGGACGCCTTCGAGTTCGACCCGGTCGCCGAGAAGTACATCAAGGTCGACCCGATGAAGGAGGCCCGCTGGTACCCGACGCTCACCACCCTGAGCGACGGGAAGATCCTCAGCGTCTCCGGCCTCGACGACATCGGCCAGCTGGTCCCGGGCAAGAACGAGGTCTTCGACCCGAAGACCAAGAAGTGGACCTACACCGGCAAGATCCGGCAGTTCCCGACCTACCCGGCGCTGTTCCTCATGCAGAACGGCAAGATCTTCTACTCGGGGTCCAACGCGGGCTACGGGCCGGACAACGTGGGCCGCGACCCGGGCGTCTGGGACGTGGACACCAACAAGTTCTCGAAGATACCGGGGCTGAGCGACCCGAAGCTGCTGGAGACGTCCGGCACGGTGCTGCTGCCGCCGGCGCAGGACGAGAAGTACATGGTGATCGGCGGCGGCGGAGTCGGCGAGTCCGAGGAGTCCAGCGAGAAGACCCGGATCGTCGACCTGAAGGACGGCGGACCCGAGCTTCGTGGACGGCCCGTCCCTGGAGAAGGGCACCCGCTACCCGCAGGCCTCGGTCCTGCCCGACGACAGCGTGCTGATCTCCGGCGGCTCGCAGGACTACCGCGGCCGCGGCGACTCCAACATCCTCCAGGCGCGGATCTACGACACGGAGAAGAACGAGCTCAAGCAGGTCGCCGACCCGCTGGTGGGCCGCAACTACCACTCCGGGTCGATCCTGCTGCCCGACGGCCGCGTGATGTTCTTCGGCTCGGACTCGCTGTACGCCGACAAGGCCAACACCAAGCCGGGCGAGTTCGAGCAGCGCATCGAGATCTACACGCCGCCGTACCTCTACGGCGACGGGAACCGGCCCTCGCTGTCGGGCGGGCCGCAGACCATCGAGCGCGGCGGTACGGGGACGTTCACCTCGTCGGACGCGTCCTCGGTCAAGAAGGTCCGGCTGATCCGGCCGAGCGCCGCCACGCACGTCACGGACGTCGACCAGCGGTCCATCGCCCTGGACTTCAAGGCGTCCGGCGACAAGCTGACGGTGACCGTGCCGGAGAACCGGAACCTGGTCCAGGCGGGCTGGTACATGCTGTTCGTGACGGACGACGAGGGGACGCCGAGCAAGGCGCAGTGGGTCAAGGTGCCGTAGTTTCCGGCTGCTTGGGGCGCTCTCCGGTGCGGAGGGCGCCCCTTTCGTATGTCGGGGTGACGGGAAACGTGCTTGACCGGTGCACGTGATTCGGTGTGCTCTCGGGTACGACATCGGCAACGCGCGGGGTCAACGGTGGCGGGGGATACGGGAGATGACCGAGTCGACCACGTCGGGTCCGGTGGCCGAGGATGCCTTGGCCGCCGCGACCGTCCAGGTCACGGGCACGGACGGGCACATCGGCGGCCTGGGGGTGGTGATCGCCCCCACGCTGGTGCTGACCTGCGCTCATGTCGTACTGGACGCCCTGGGGCTGCCGGCCAGGAGCGCGGAGCGGCCCGAGGGCCCCGTGCGCGTCAGCCTCGTCCTGCGGGAGGGCGAGGAGAGGGAGGCCGTCGTACGCGACTGGGTGCCGGTGCGCGCGAACGGCACCGGGGACGTGGCCGTACTGTCACTGACCGGCCCGCTCTCGCAGGCCCGGCCGGTCGTCATGGTGGCGCCCAGGAACGTCTGGGACCACGAGGCCATGGTTTTCGGACTGCCGAGGGACGACACGGGCGGCGGCTGGCACACGGCCCGCCTTCGGGCCCGTACCGGCACGGGCCGGCTCCAGATGTCCCCGCTCGACGGGCAGTCCGACCCGATCCAGTCCGGCTTCAGCGGCTCGGCCGTTTGGGACGCCGACCTCGGCGCCGTGGTCGGCATCGTCGCCTCGATCTCACCGGCGCACCGCGGACAGAGCTTCTGCATCCCGACCCGCACCATCCTCGACGAGCTGCCCCCTCTGGCCGAACTGCTCGCGCCCTCCTCCCCCTTCCCCGGGCTGCGCCCCTACACCGAGGAGCACAGCGCGCACTTCTTCGGCCGGGACGAGGACGTCACCGCGGTCGTCGACCTGCTGTGCCCGCACGGATCCCGGCCCGAGGGCTGCGTGACGCTGACCGGCCCTTCCGGCTCCGGCAAGTCCTCCCTCCTCATGGCCGGTGTGCTGCCCCGCCTGAAGGAGCAGGACGTGGAGGTCGTCACCCTGCGCGCGGAGGGCCGCCGGCCGGACGCCGCGACGGTCCGGGACGCAACTCGGACCCACAGGTCGGCACCCGGGCTCGTCCTGGCCCTCGACCAGTCGGAAGCGCTGCTGCTGCGCCCCGAGGAGGAGCTGCGCGCCCTGGTGGACGCGCTTCTCGACGCCTGCCGCCACCCCTCGGTCGCGGTCCTGGTGACGCTGCGGACCGACTTCCAGGACGCGGCCCTGCGCCACCCGGAGCTGAGCCGCCTCGTCGGCGGGGCACCCGCCCACCAGCTGGGCCTGATGACCCGCGAGCAGCTCACCGAGGTGGTCAGGCTGCCGCTGCGGGCCTTCCCCGGTGTGGAGTACGACAGTGGGCTGGCCGACCGCCTCATCGAGGACGCGGCGGGCCGCCCCGGCGCCCTGCCGCTCCTCGGTTTCGTCCTGACCACCCTGTGGGAGGGCCAGGTCGGCGGCCGGCTCCGTCTCGACACGTATCGCGAACTGGGCGGCCTCGGCGGGGTGTTGAGCAGCAGGGCCGATTCGGCGTGGCAGCGGGCGCTGCGCGGGGCGACGCCTGAGGCCGCGACCGGGCTGCTCCGCGCGCTCATCCAGGTCACACCCGGCAGCGGCACGGCCCTGCGCGCCCGGCTCGCACGCCGTGACGCGGGCGAGGAGCGGTGGGCCATCGCCCGGGAACTCGCCGATGCCCGCGTCTTGGTGGTGGGCGCGGACCCCGACCGTGGCGAGACGGTCGAGCTGGCCCACGAGGCCCTCATCGAACACTGGCAGCCCCTCGCAAAGCAGTTGGAGAACGACCGTACGTTCCTCACCTGGCGCGACGAACTGCGCTACGACCGGGCCCGCTGGTGGCGGGCGGCGCGGCCGGACGGGCTGTTGCCGGAGGATCCGGCGCTGTCGGCGGCCGAGCGGTGGCTCGCGGATCGGCATGACGAACTGACGGACGAGGACCGGGAGTTCATCGAGGCGGGTGTCGGGCTGCGGGATCGTAAGGCACACGAGGCCGCGAGGTCCGAGCGCCGGAAGCGGTATCTGCGGGTGCTGTGGGCGGTGGTCACGGTCCTGGCCGTGGCGGCGGCGGCGGTGGTGTCCGTGCTGTATCTGAACCTGCTGACGGAGCAGCGGCGGCTGGCTTCGGATCGGTTGGCGCAGCAGGCGGCGAGCCTCGACAGCACGTCGCTGACCATGTCCTCGCTGTACGCGGTCGGGGCGTATCGGGCGGAGGCCCGGCCTGATGCGCGTTCCGCTCTGCTCGCGCAGTATCTGCGGTTGCAGGATGTGGAGCGGGTGGTGATGGAGGGGCGTAACGATGTCGAGGACGTGGCGCTGACGGAGGACGGCTCGTTCGCATACGCAGTGCTGGGCAACGGCGACTTCGTGCGACTGGACCTGCGGGGGAAGAAACGGCCCGCACCTCGCCTCTTCTCGACACAGCGCGACACCGAGCGGATCGCCGCGTCGGCCGACGGGCGGAGGGCGGCCCGGGCGAGCGGTTGGGGTCTGATCTCCCTCGGTGTACCGACCTCCGACTCGGACAAGCTTCGAACCATTGCCCTGCGCACGGGCGAGGCCGTCGAGAAGAACCCGCGCGCCCCCAACGACCTGCGCTTCGACGGGGATGGAAAGCGGATCCTCGCCGCGATCCCCGGCGAGGGCGTGCTCGTGTGGAACGCGGACGACGGCCGCCGCACGGGCCGCACCCTCGCCCCGCCGAGCGGCTGGGACGCGGCACAGGCCTGGTTCGCCGCGGACGACACGGTCGTGGCACGGATCGTGCCCTCCGGAGCGGAAGCGGACGACGTACGGGGCCGGCTGGTCTCCTGGGACCTGAAGGGGGGTTCGCTGCACCACCCCTGGGACGAGCGCGCCACCGCCTCCGCGACGGTCAGCGGCAACGGCCGCGTCCTGGTCACGTGCACCGAGCAGGGCTCGCTCGAAGCGTGGCGGCTGGGCTCCACGCCCCGGCGTTTCCAGAACTGGAGCAACAGCGGCTTCCAGGGCCTGTGCCCGCTCTACGCGCCCCGGCTCGACGCCACCGGCCGCTACCTGATCAATCCCACCGGGCGCATCGGCACCGACCTCGGCCGGATGCGGTTCCTCGTCATCGATCTGGAGAAGGGCTGGCCGTCCACCTTCGACACTCCGGCCGCAGCTCCCGAGGACCAGAACATCACCGGCCGGGGGTTCGCTCCGGCGGTCGACCTGGCCGGCCCTCCCGATGACCTGCGCGCTGTCGTCTCCGCCGGCGGAAGCATCATCACCGTACGCGTCAAGCCGCCCACGTCCTTCGACAGCAACACCCTGATCAACCGCATCCGCACACCGGACGGACCGAGCGGCAAGATGGCGGTCGTCGACTCCAGCGGCACAGGACTGCAACTGTGGGACATGGCGAGCCACAAGCTGCTCGCGACCGCGCGGCCGTCCCGGCCGCTGGCCCGCATGTACGCCGCCTTCAGCCCGGACGGGCGACGGATGCTGACCATCGCCCAGGACGAACGGACGGTCCTCGTCTGGCGGATCGGCAGCGATTCCCTCAGGGAGGAGCACGTCCTCAAGCTGCCCGCCCCTCCTGGCATCACGGCTTCCGGCCCGGACCCTCAAACGGGGCTCGTCCCGTCCTGGATCAACCTGAGCTTCTCCGACGACGACCACGCCGTGATCTCGGGGCTGTCGTACGTCTCGCGCTGGAATCTCGAAACCGGCAAGCCGGACGGCGAGATCTACCGGCCACCCGTCCAGGAGCGTGCCCAGCTCGCCAACGAGGCGGCCGGCACCTTCGCCACCGCCATACCCGGCAAGCCGCAGGCGGTGGTGCGCACGGTGGCCGAGATCGGCAGCTGGGACTTCACCACCGGCGAGTTCAAGAGGTGGTTCAAGAGGGAGGAGCACGACCGGTCGGCCCGGTCGCTGGCCCTCTCCCCCGACGGCAGAATCCTCGCCGTGCAGTACTCCGGCGGCCGGGTCCAACTATGGGACGTCGAGAAGAAGCAGGATCTCCCAGCCCTCACCACCAATGGCATCTACTACCTGGGCCGCTTCCTCGGCGACCGCCTCCTCCACACCACCACCGCCGCCGGTGAACAGGTCGTCTGGGACGTCGGAGACCGCCAGGACACCTACCGCTACTACGTGGGCTACGGCTCGGTCCTCTCGCCCAGCACCGACGGCAAGACCCTCACGATCGTCGACGGTTCACGCACCTCGGCCGTCCCCCTCGAACCGGAACGCTGGGTGGACCGGCTCTGCACCCTCGCTCAGCGGGAGCTGAACGAGGGCGAGAAGAAACTGGCCGTCGACCCCGCCCAGGTCGAAGACGTCTGCCCGGACCTCTAGGAACTGGCCTTGGTCAGCTTCAGCGCGTAGTCCGACCACCACTGGCCCGCCTTCGGGCCGCCCTTGCACTCGCCGTCCGATTCACCGGGGCGCTTGACCCACAGGTAGGCGTCGACCAACGGGTCGGCCGTCTTCGTCGTCGGCGTCTCGCCCAGCGCGCGGCCCGGCGGGTTGCACCAGCGCTCGTCGGGGTTGCCCTGGGTGTAGGGGCCCTTGCCGTTGCGGCTGGTGTCGATGACGAAGTGCTTGCCGCCGACCTTGGCGGAGAGCTGCTTGCCGTAGGCGATGGACTCGTCGGTGGCGTAGAAGTTGGAGACGTTGACGGAGAATCCGTCGGCCTGTTCGAGGCCGGCCCGGTTCAGCGGTTCGAAGATCTGGTCGGGGTGTCCCCAGCCGGCGTTGCCCGCGTCCAGGTACACCTTCGTGTTCTTCAGGGACTTCAGCTTGGCGACGGCGCCCTTGAGGAGGTCGTAGCGCTCCTCGTGGAACTCTTCCGGTGTGCAGCCGTCCACGAGGTGGAGCAGCGCGTCCGGTTCCAGGATGACCGTGGCCGACCGGTCGCCGATGCCCGCCGCCACGCCGTCGAGCCAGTCGCGGTAGGCGTTGCCGTCGGCGGCGCCGCCCTGTGAGTACTGGCCGCAGTCGCGGTGCGGGATGTTGTAGAGCACGAGCAGTGCCGTACGGCCGGCCTTGTCGGCGGCTTCGGTGAAGCCCCGGGTCTGGTCCTGTGGGTTGTCCGGGCCGACCCACTCGGCGACCGGCTGCTCGGCGATCTTGCGGATCTGCTCGGCGGCCTGCTTCTTCCCGTCCTTCTCCAGGGCGGCGACCTGCTGTGCCGCCGTGCCGTCCGGGTTGACCCAGAACGGGGCGATGTCCTTGGGCTGTTGGGTGATCCCGGCCCGCGTCGGCGCCGTCGTCCGATCCGTCTCCTCCGTCGGAGGAGGAACACCCCGTGATCAGCAGTGCCGCCCCCAGCACCACTGCGGACATCCGCCTCCCGGCTGACGTCCCGGCCCCCCTGCTGCCGTACATCCAACTCCCCCTTGGGTGCACCGTTCCAAGTCTCAATCCTGACATACGTCCCGCGACCCCCACGAGGCCGAACCCACCTGGGCGGATGACGCAGAGCCACCGTATCGGGACTTGGCGTTATTCAACCTCTAGGCCGGGGCGGCCTTTGGTTCTAGCAGTCTTTCCACCGGGGCCCGGCCTCCGGCCAGAGATCACCCACCGTGGCCCCCGCGGCCTCCCGCGCAGTTCGCCGGGTCACTCCCGCAACCCGCGCGCGGTCGAGGACCGGCCCGGTCGGCGACTTCAGGGGGAGCGGGTCGTCGACCGGGCTGGGTGGGCTCATCACCGCGCATCACTACAGTCCGGTACCCGTGAGGTACGCCGACACGACCACGTTCGCCGTGTAGCTGCGGGTCGTACGGTCGAAGCTGCCGCCGCAGGTGATCAGCCGCAGTTCGGCCCGCCCCGACTGGCGTGGACCGTAGGCCTGGTGGGCGTCGAAGCGGTCGCGGGTGAGGACCTGGACGGACTCGACCGTGAACTCGGCGACCTTGGCGTCGGCCCGGATCACCCGGATCGTCTGGCCCGGCCGCATGGCGCTGACCTTGTAGAAGACGGCGGGGCGGGTGTCGGTGTCGACGTGACCGACCAGCAGCGCGGTCCCCGGCGCGCCGGGCGCGACCCCGCCCGCGTACCAGCCGACCACGCCCGGCTGGTCGTACGGCGGCGGATCGAGCGCCCCGCGCCGGTCCAGGCCGCGCGCCACGACCGGTGCCTGGACGCCGAGCCCGGGGATGTCGACGCGCTGCGGCAGCGCGTCGGTCAGCGGCCGGTGTCCGGGCGGCAGTTTTACGTCAGGGGGCCGTCCGGCCGCGGCCATGTCGCCCGTGGTGGGCGCGGAGATGCCGTGCCGTACGTCGGTCACCTCGCGGCCCCAGAGCCACAGCCCGAGCAGCAGCACCATCCAGGCCACGCCGGCCAGCAGACGGCCGGTGCCCGAGGGGCGTCTTCGCACCCGGTCATGGTCGGACATCGTTCAGTCCGTTCCGCGGCTCCGGTCGGCGGACACTGCCGAGCGCGACGACCACCGCGGCCACTCCCGCGAGGACCAGGCCGGTCACCCCCTGCGCCGTGCCGGGCCCGGTCCCGCGGCTCTCGGCCGCGACGAGGTCGGCGGCGCCACCGCCGCCCGCCTCGACGGGGGCGACGGGCGAGGCGTGCGCGCTCGGCCGCCGGGAGGCGGACGACCGTCCCTCGTCCTCGGGCTCGGGCGGTTGCCCGCCGCCCTCGGGCAGGGGCTGCCGCCCACCCGTCCCCGGCGCGGGTGGCTGCCCGGCCACCCCGAGCGCGGCCCCGGATGCGGGCGGCCCGCCCTGACTCTCCCGGACGGTGAACGTGCGGGTCCGCTGGGCGCCTCCGCAGGTGATCTTCACGGCGTACGTCCCCGCCTTCAGCGTGGAGCGGACGCGGCTCTCGCCGGTGAGTTCGCCGTCGGTGACGGTGAGCCGGGCGTCCGCGACGAACGCCGCGGAGGCGGCGACGGCCGTGCGCTGCGCGCAGTCGGTCACGCGCAGCGTGACGTCACTGCCGGGTGCGGGGGTCGCCGGGGTCACCGAGACGCCCCCCGCGTCCGCCGCGTACGCCGCCGGGGTGAGGGCGGCCGCGGCCAGGACGCTCGTACAGACAGTGACTCTCAGGGAACCCATCGTGAACCTCCAGATACCTGGAGCCTCCCCCGCACCGTGGGCCGCCGCATCCTCAGGGGCGCGGCGATTGCTCCGAACGGGTGGCGACGGGTTTGGACGCGGGCTGCTCGGGCCCTGGGGCCTCAGACCCGGTCGACGAGGTCCGCGATCGAGTCCACGATCTGCGACGGCCGGTACGGGAAGTCCTCGACCTGGTCGGGCCGGGTCAGTCCGGTGAGCACCAGGAACGTCTGCATCCCGGCCTCCATGCCGGCCAGCACGTCGGTGTCCATGCGGTCGCCGATCATCGCGCTGGACTCGGAGTGCGCCCCGATGGCGTTCAGGCCGGTCCGCATCATCAGCGGGTTCGGCTTGCCCGCGAAGTACGGCTTCTTGCCGGTCGCCTGGGTGATCAGCGCGGCCACCGCGCCGGTCGCGGGCAGCGGGCCCTCGGTGGAGGGGCCGGTCTCATCGGGGTTCGTGCAGATGAAACGGGCGCCGCCGAGGATGAGCCGTACCGCCTTCGTCATGGCCTCGAAGGAGTACGTGCGGGTCTCGCCGAGGACGACGTAGTCCGGCTCGTGGTCGGTCAGGATGTAGCCGATGTCGTGCAGCGCGGTGGTCAGCCCGGCCTCGCCGATGACGTACGCCGACCCGCCGGGCCGCTGGTCGTCCAGGAACTGGGCGGTGGCCAGGGCCGAGGTCCAGATGCTTTCGATCGGCACCTCCAGGCCCATGCGGCGCAGCCGGGCGTGCAGGTCGCGCGGGGTGTACATCGAGTTGTTGGTGAGAACCAGGAAGGGCTTTCCGGACTCGCGCAGCTTCTTCAGGAAGGCGTCGGCGCCGGGGATCGGCACGCCCTCGTGGATGAGCACACCGTCCATGTCGGTGAGCCACGACTCGATGGGCTTGCGGTCTGCCATGTGCGGGATCTCCTGCCGTACGCGGTCCAGCGTGCGCCTTGGGGCTGCCTGACGGTGCGCGGCAGGCGGGGATCCCCCAGGCAGCCCCAGCCTAAACAGTGGCCGGATCATGCGGAATGGGCCGGCCTGGGCGTCCCGACAGGCGGGACGCCCAGGCGGGCCCGGCGTCAGCGACGGCCCCGCACCGCGGTACGGCCGCCTCAGCGGCGCCGGCGCGCGAGGAGCAGCGCCCCGCCTCCGGCGAGCAGTACCGCCGCGGCGGCCGCGGCGACCCGGACGCCGATTCCGGTGCGGGCGAGTTCCTCGGCGAACGGGAAGCGGTCCTCGCGGGGCGGGACGGAGGCCTCGGGATCCGGCTGGGAGTCGGTCCCCCCGTCGGTCTTCGTGTCACCACCGTCGACGGGTGCGTCACCGGCGATGCCGAACCGGTAGTCGTTCGACTGCCCGACCCAGTCGCCGTCGTCGTCGTGCCGCTGAACGACGGCGGCGTTGGCGGTGACGTGGTTGGGCACGGCGTCCGAGGTGACCGCGAGCCGCACCTTCACGGTGACGGTTTTTCCCGCCCCGACGGTGAACCCGGCGAACCGGTCCTCGTCGTCGGCCAACGCTCCGACGAGCTCGTCCTCGCCGGTCTTCTCGAACCGCACGGTGTGGGCCCGCGGCCCCTCCTGGAACTCCAGCCGGGGCTGGGACGGCTCCAGGGCCCGCTTGTCGTCGACGAGCACGACGACGGGGTGGATCTCGGTACAGGTCCGGTCGGTCGTGTTGGTCAGATCGAGGTACCAGGTCCCGAACCCGCCCCCGGCCGCGTAGGAGTCCGGACCGCCGTGGATGCGGGTGGTGAGCGGGAAGGTGTGGTCGTCGGGCGCGGCACAGGCGGGCGCCGGGGGGTCCGCGTAGGCCGGGTGCGCACCGGGGAGCAGGACGGCGGCTGCCGCCGCCAGGCAGAGGTGAGCGGGCGTGCAGAGTCGCATGGAGATGTGACATAGCCGGATGTGGGCGATCGCGAGCGACACGGCCCGCAACGGACCCCGAACGGCGGTGCGCAACCGCCCGGTCGGCGGACACCCGGCCCCGTGGAGCGTCTCTGCCTCGCGCCCCTCCTTCGCGTCCCCTTCCTCAGGCCGGCCCGCTCCCTCCGCCGGCACGGAGCATGCGTACGACGGCCGCGTTTCCGGCGCACCGCTGGGCATGCCGGAGATGTTCGACGACCTTGGGGTCGGGGGGTCTCTGCGCCGGAGGCACCCGCGTTCCTTCGCTAGGAGACCGGCCGGACGTGGCACGAGGGCTGGACCGGCTCCGCCAGGCGCTGGACCTCCGTACCGTCGCCGCCGCAGCCGTCCCCGCCCGTGCAGCCGGCACCTCCGTGTGGCGCCGACGGGCCTTGGGCCTCCTGGTCTTCGTGGCCCTGGGCGGCGGCGGTGCGCTGCAGAGGCACGGGACCGCTCATGACCCGGTCCGCCTTCGTCTCCGCGTGGCGTTCGCCCCCGTCGCCGGGGGTGGACATGCTGACGCCCGCCCCGTTGGCGATGCCCGGTACGGGTCCCGCCTGCTGGTCCTCGAAATGGGTCAACTCGTGCGCCCAGTCCTTCTTGGTCATCCCGCCGCCGTTGACGACATGACGACCGCTGGTGAACGCCTTGGCCTCCAGGACCGCCGCCGACTCGCGTGCCTCGGGCCCGTCGTGCACGAGGACACCGCTGAAGTCCGCCCCTCCGAAACGCTGCTCCATCTCGGAGCGCAGCCCCTGCTCCATGGGCTTGGCCGGAGAACCGAGTGCCCGGTCGAGGGCGGCACGCTGCTCCTGGGCGTGCTCGGCCTCGGGTGCCACGTCCCGCGCGTCGTTGCCCGCCGCGGCCACGCGCTGCACGTGCCGGATCCAGGCCGCGCTCAGCGGTGACGCCGGCGGTCTGGCAGAGGACCCGCCCGATGCCCGGTCGGCCGCACCGGCATGCCCCTGGTGGAAGGCCCGCATCTCTTCTTCCTCTCCCCGGAACCGGACATCCGCCCGACCACCTCTACCGAAGCCGGCGCGAGAAGAACATGTCCGTGCGCGCACACCTCGGGGCAACGTCCGAGGCCCGGGAAGCCCCTGCCCTGGCGACGCCCCAGGGCCTTCGCGTGCGAGTGGGCCCAGCCGGTGAGGAGGACTCCGGCGGCGGTGAGAACCGCGTAGGCGAGCAGCAGGGGGAGGAAACCGCCGGGGGAGTTCGTCCAGCAGCCTCGCCGACCTACGACCCCAGCTCAACCGCCCCACGCCCGAACACCGGCCCCAGCACCATCTGAGCCGCCCCCACCGCCACGGCTCGCCCGCCCCCGGCGGCGACACGCACCGGCACGGCCTCCTGCCCCGTCCGCCGGGCCCAGGCCTCCAGCACCGCCCCGACCCCGCCCACGAACGCCCCCGGAGCCGCGGCCACCGTGCGGCCGCCCAGCAGGACGACGTCGATGTCGAGCAGCCCCACCAGGTTCGCCGCCCCGGCGCCCAGGACCCGCGCCGCCTCTTCCAGGTCGCCACGCGCCACCGCAGCCGAGGCACAGCGCCTCGACACAGCCGCGGTTGCCGCAGGTACAGGGCGGGCCGTCCAGCTGGATCACCTGGTGCCCGAACTCCCCGGCCCCGGTCCTGGCCCCCCGGTGCACGCTCCCCCCGATCACCAGACCGGCCCCGAGCCCCGTACCGAGGTGCAGATAGGCGAAGGACGCCGCGCCTCACCCCCGGCCGCCAGGCCCGAGCGCCGCCGCGTTGGTGTCCTTGTCGACGACCACCGGCACCCCGAGCCGCCCCGCCAGCGCCTCCCGCAGCGGAAAGCCGTCCCACTCGGGGAATCCGGTCACCCGGTGCAGCACCCCGCGGGCGTGGTCGAGCGGCCCGGGCAGCGCGACCCCGACTCCGAGCAGGGAACCGGCCCCAGCGTGCGGTCCGGCCGGCAGCGCCTCGGCCACCGTCGCCCGCACGGCTCCCGTCACCGCCCCCAGCACCGCCTCCGCCCCGGCCCCCAGGTCCAGCCCGGTCCGGCGCTCCCCCACCACGGTTCCCCGGAGGTCCACGAGCACGGCCCGCAGCTCGTCCCGGTCCAGATGGACGCCCACCGCATGCCCCGCCTCGGGCACCAGCCGCAGCACCGTCCGCGGCTTGCCCCCCGTGGAGGCCCGGCGTCCCGCCTCCGCCGCGAGGCCGTCCTCCCGCAGCCGGGCGGTGATCTTGCTGACGGCCTGCGGGGTGAGCCCGGTCCGCTCGGCGAGTTCGAGCCGGCTGATGCCCTCGGCTCCGGCCGCGCGCAGCAGGTCGAGCACCAGCGCGGCATTGTGACTGCGCAGAGCGAGCAGATTCGCCCCGCCCCCTGGGGATCCCGCCCCCGCGCCGGCCGTCCCGGTCCCTCCCGTCCCGCGCATGCCGCCCACTCCGCCCGTACGGTCGTTCGCCCTGTTCACGCCTCCATTGTCCCCGGCGCTTGCACTTTGGCAACAGCGTTGCGAAAGTGGGGGCCATGACTGGCACACCCCCGGCACAGCCCCCGGCTCACCCCTCCGCGTCGGCCTCGTCGGCTACGGCCTCGCCGGCTCCGTCTTCCACGCCCCGCTGATCGCCGCCACCGAGGGCCTCACCCTCGACACGGTGGTCACCTCGAACCCCGAGCGGCAGCAGCAGGCCCGCGCCGAGTTCCCGGACGTACGCTTCGCCGCCACCCCGGACGAGCTGTTCGACCGGGCCGCCGAGCTGGACCTGATCGTCATCGCGTCCCCGAACAAGACGCACGTGCCGCTCGCCACCACCGCCCTCAAGGCCGGCCTGCCGGTCGTGGTCGACAAGCCCGTCGCCGGCACGGCGGCCGAGGCCCGCGAGCTGGCCGCCCTCGCCGAGGAGCGCGGCCTGCTCCTCTCCGTCTTCCAGAACCGCCGCTGGGACAACGACTTCCTCACCCTGCGCAAGCTGCTGGCCGAGGGCGAGCTGGGCGACGTCTGGCGCTTCGAGTCCCGCTTCGAACGCTGGCGCCCGCAACTGAAGGGCGGCTGGCGGGAGTCCGGCGACCCCGCAGAGATCGGAGGTCTGCTCTACGACCTCGGCAGCCATGTCGTCGACCAGGCCCTGGTCCTCTTCGGCCCGGCGGCCTCCGTGTACGCGGAGTCGGACATCCGCCGCGCGGGCGCCGAGACGGACGACGACACGTTCATCGCGATCACTCACGCGAACGGCGTCCGCTCCCACCTCTACGTCTCCGCGACGACCGCCCAGCTCGGCCCCCGCTTCCGCGTGCTGGGCTCCACGGCCGGCTACGTCAAGTACGGCCTGGACCCCCAGGAGGCGGCACTCCGGGACGGACGTCCGCCCCGGCCCCGACTGGGGCGTCGAGCCCGAGTCGCTGTGGGGCCGTGTGGGCTCCGGCGAGTCCCCGGTGACGGGCGGCGGCCGCCCCGAACCGACCCTCCCCGGGAACTACCCCGCTTACTATGCGGCCGTGGCGAAGGCCCTGCTGGAGGGCGATCCCAACCCGGTGACCGCGCTGGAGGCGGCCGCCGCCCTGGACGTACTGGAGGCGGCCCGCCGTTCGGCCCGCGACGAAGGTGGCGGTGACGCTGTGACACACAAGAGCACGCACAACCCTTCGCACCACCAGGAACTCGGCCCCAAGTTCCAGCCGGAGCTCACCCCGAGCCTGGAGGAACTGGAGGCGCAGGAACGCCGCCTGGTCTTCCGGCGGTTCAGCTACG
Organism: uncultured Actinomycetota bacterium; assembly: GCA_963798065.1. GTDB lineage: Bacteria > Actinomycetota > Actinomycetes > Streptomycetales > Streptomycetaceae > Streptomyces. The sequence continues at coordinate 89,382 of CAWCSC010000025.1, forward strand.
ACGACGCCTGGGCGCTGGGCTCGCTGCTGGTCGAACTGGCCCGGGAGCGGCAGGCCCCGCTCGCCATCGACATCCACCGCGCCGGCCAGCAGCTCTTCCACGCGGCGCTGCCCGGCTCCACCCCCGACAACGACGCCTGGATCGCCCGCAAGCGCCGGGTCGTGGAGCGTTACGGCTCCGCCTCCTACCTGGTCGGCGCCCGCTTCCGCGCCAAGGGCACGACGTTCGAGGAGTCCTCACGCCTCGACCCCGACACCTACGCGGCACACGGCGGCTCCTTCCCGATCAACGTCGAGGGCGTGGGCGTGATCGGCGCGGTGACGGTGTCCGGGCTGCCGCAGCTCGAGGACCACCGGTTCGTGGTGGAGGCGCTGGAGGAGTTCCTGAGCAAGGACCGGTAGCGGAACCCGGGGTACCGGGCCGGAATTAGTGCCGGGTCCCTCCGGTTGGCACCTGCTGAACGCACGATCAAGCACGGCGCCCGACCGGAGGGATCACGACCGATGACCACCGCCCTGAAAGACGCCGTCGGCCGGTACGGAATCTGGAGCGTAGGCCTGCGCTCGGAGGACCCGGACCGACGCGGCGAACTCGCCGAAGCCGCCGCCGAACTGGAGGAACTCGGCTACGGCGCCGTCTGGCTGGGCGGCAACAGCTCCGCCGCCAACGCCGCCCCGCTGATCGAGGCGACCTCCGGGCTCACCGTCGGCACCAGCATCCAGAGCATCTGGCAGCACGAGCCGGACGCCGCCGCCACGGCCTTCGCGGAACTGGAGTCGGCCCACCCCGGGCGGTTCCTGCTGGGCGTCGGGGTGAGCCACGCCAAGCGGGTGGAGCAGTACGCCCGCCCCTACTCGGCGCTGGTCGAGCACCTCGACGGCCTGGACGCCGCCGGAGTGCCGGCGGACCGGCGCCTCCTGGCCGCCCTCGGCCCGAAGCACTCCGGCTGGCCCGCGACCGAGCGGCGGGCTCGATCCCGTACCTGGTCACCCCGGAGCACACGGCGCACGCCCGCGAGATCCTGGGCGAGGCCCCGCTGCTGGCCCCGGAGCTGGGCGTCGTCCCGGAGACGGACCCGACCCGCGCCCGCGCCCTGGCCCGCGAGTTCCTCGGCATCTACCTGCCGCTGCCGAACTACACCAACAACTTCCTCCGGCACGGCTTCACCGAGGACGACCTGACGGACGGCGGCAGCGACCGACTGGTCGACGCGCTGTTCGCCTGGGGCGACGACACGGCGATCCGCGCCAAGATCGACACGTACTTCGAAGCAGGCGCGGACCACGTGGCCCTGCAGATCGTGAACGACGAGCCGCGAGACGCCCTCCCGAGGAAGGCCTGGCGCGACCTGGCTTCCGTACTGGCCTGAGGGAGGCGCCCCAAGGGGCAAGGGGAACTGCGCGACCAGCCACAGACGGCCCGCAGCCGAAAGTCCACCGCAGTTCCCCGGCTCACCCAGCGGAGCGCCTACGCGTCCTTGAACTCCTGCCGCTGCCGCCCGAGCCCCTCGATCTCCAGCTCCACCACATCCCCGGCCCCGCAGGAACGGCTTCGGCTCGGGCTCCCCCAGCGCAACCCCCGCCGGCGTCCCGGTGTTGATGACGTCCCCGGGATACAGCGTCATGAACTGGCTGACGTACCGCACGACCTCCGCCACCGGGAAGATCTGCTCCGCCGTCGTCCCGTCCTGCTTCAGCTCGCCGTTCACCCACAGCCTCAGCGAGAGCTTCTGCGGGTCGGGCACCTCGTCCGCCGTCACCAGCCACGGCCCCAGCGGGTTGAACGTCTCGCAGTTCTTGCCCTTGTCCCAGGTCCCGCCCCGCTCGATCTGGAACTCCCGCTCGGACACGTCGTGCGCCACCGCGTACCCGGCGACATGCGCGAGCGCCTCCTCCGCCGACTCCAGATACCGGGCCGTACGCCCGATGACGACCGCCAGCTCGACCTCCCAGTCGGTCTTCAGTCGACGCGCGCGGCACGAGCACCGTGTCGTGCGGCCCGACGACCGTGTCCGCGGCCTTGAAGAAGATGACCGGCTCGGCGGGCGGCTCGGCGCCGGTCTCGCGGGCGTGGTCGTGGTAGTTCAGCCCGATGCACACGATCTTGCCGATCCGCGCGAGGGGCGGCCCGACGCGCAGCCCGGCGGCGTCCAGCGCGGGCAGCTCGCCGGCGTCCGGCGGCGGCCCGGATCCGCGCCGAGCGCGGCCTCGTCGGCGAGCAGCGCTCCGTCGATGTCCGGGACGACGCCCGACAGGTCCCGCAGGATCCCCTCGGCGTCGAGCAGCGCGGGCGTCTCCGCTCCCGCCGTACCGACTCGCAGCAGCTTCATGATCACAATCTCCCTCGATCGCGGGCGCCCGCCCGATGGGAGACCGGATGCGGCGGGGCAGCCATCGGAGGACTGGTCGATCCTCCAAGGTCGGCGGTCCAGTCCGCAATACCCGGTTCACGTACTGGACCGTAGCCGAGCGGGCCGAGCAGGCCCAGCTCAGGAGCTCAGCGATAGAGCACGGCCCGCTCCACGACGCTCCACGTCGTGCTGGTCACGACGTACAGCGCGGCGGCCAGCGGCACGACCGCCACGGTGAAGAGCGTGAAGAAGGACATGAACGGCATGACCTTGGTCACCGCCCCCAGCCCCGGCATCGGCTCACCGTCGCGCCACCGGCCGGACGGCCGGATTCGCGGCCATCATCCGCTTCGTAGGCGGTAGTTGAACACGGCGACGCCGGCGACGACCGCGAACAGCCCGACGTACACGAGCCCCGCGCCACCGAGGCACCCCCCGTCGCCGAGCGCATCGGCCCACCGCTCCCCCAGCGGCGCGGCGAACAACTGGTGGCGAGAGCAGCTCGTTGGCCTGCCCGCCGATCGTCGTCGCTGGAGAACAGGTGGTAGAGGAGGAAGAACGCGGGCAGCTGGAACAGCCCGGGCAGGCAGCCGGCCAGCGGCGACACCTTCTCCTCGGCGTGCAGCTCCAGTACGGCCCGCTGGAGCTTCTCGGGGTTCTTCGCGTGCTTCTTGCGCAGCTCGGCGATCTTCGGCTGGAGCTCGGTCCGCGCCTTCTGCCCGCGCGCGGCGGCCCGGGACAGCGGGTGCACGAGCAGCCGTACGAGCGCGGTGAACAGGACGATCGCGGCGGCCGCCGCGGAGGCGCCGAACAGCGGCTGGAGCAGGTCGGCGAGATGCTCGACCAAGGTCGGCGAAAACGGACATGGGTGAGCCCTCCGGGGGTCTCGTCGTGCCGGAACGGGACATGCCGGGAAACGGCATGGCGGATTGACGGCATGACGACCCGCGCGGGGTCGCGCTTACGTGGCTCTTCGGTGTGTGCGTGCCCTACGCGACGGTCGCCGGGAGGGCGTGTCCGGGTGCCCGGGGCCGGGGGCGGCCCGAGGCGTCGGGGTCGCGTTGCGGCAGGAAGGCCGTACGGACGGTCCCGGTCGCGGATGGCCGTACGCACCCGGGTCGGTGGCACGGCGGGCGCGCAGCGCGAGGCGAGGAGGGCAGCAGACGGCGAGCGCGGAACCGAGGCGGCGGCGGTCGCGGCGAGCGCGACGGTCGCGGAGAGGCTGCCGGTGTCGAGCAGCGCGACTTCGAGGAAGGCAGAGCAGCACGAGGGCGGGACGCAGACTCGCCCAACTGCGGACCACCGCCTGCTCCTTCCTCTGCCCGGCAACCTGTTCCACTCGCTCCGTCCGTTATACAGGATCGTTTCCGCGGGTACGTCCGAGACTTCGTACACGGGTTTGAGAAAGGTTCGCCACAACTCTCGACAACCCCACCGCCACACCCGATGCTTCTCGATGCCGACAACGGGCCAACCCGCGACGCCGGGCCGGGGGGACCGGCGCCTGCCCCGATTCCCCTACGGAGGAGCCGTGATCCGACGCAGAACTCTGCTGGCCGCAGCAGGCGGTACGTTCCTCGGCAGCGCCCTGGCGACAGGCACCGCGCACGCGGACGCCACGATCGCCGTCAACCCCGTCGACGACGTACGGCACCTGGGAGGGCTGGGGCACCTCCCTCGCCTGGTGGGCCAACGTCTTCGGCGCCCGGGACGACTTCGCCGACCTCTTCTTCACCACCAAGTCGGTGACGTACAACGGCCGCTCCCTCCCCGGCCTGGGCCTCAACATCGCCCGCTACAACCTCGGCGCGTGCAGCTGGAACAGCGTCGGCGGCGAGACGATGGTGAAGTCGCCCAACATCCCCGCCTTCAAGCAGATCGAGGGCTTCTGGCAGGACTGGAACAACGAGGACCCCGCCTCCTCGGCCTGGAAGTGGACGGCGGACGCCAACCAGCGCGCGATGCTGGTGAAGGCGACGCAGCGCGGCGCGATCACCGAGCTGTTCGCCAACTCCCCGATGTGGTGGATGTGCTCCAACCACAACCCCTCGGGCGCGGCGGGCGGCGGCAACAACCTCCAGACCTGGAACTACCGCCAGCACGCCTCCCACCTGGCGGCGACGGCCCTGTACGCCAAGAACAACTGGGGCGTGAACTTCGCGACGGTCGACCCCTTCAACGAGCCGGCCTCCACCTGGTGGACCGCGACCGGCACCCAGGAGGGCTGCCACATGGACCCGGCGGTCCAGGCGGCCGTACTCCCCTACATGCGCAGCGAGTTGGACAAGCGCGGCCTGACCGGCCTCCGCATCGCGGCCTCGGACGAGACGAACTACGACACGGCCCGCTCGACCTGGTCGTCCTTCAACTCCTCCACCAAGGCCCTGGTCTCGCCAGGTCAACGTGCACGGCTACCAGGGCTCGGGCGGCCGCCGCGACCTCCTCTACACGGACGTGGTCACGACGTCCCGCAAGAAGCTGTGGAACTCCGAGACGGGCGACAGCGACGGCACGGGCCTGACCCTGGCCTCGAACCTCTGCTCCGACTTCCGCTGGCTGCACCCCACGGCCTGGTGCTACTGGCAGGTCATGGACCCGTCGACGGGCTGGGCGATGATCGCCTACGACGCGAACACCCTCCAGCCGACGACGGTCCAGACCAAGCACTACGTGCATGGCCCAGTTCAGCCGCCACATCCGCCCCGGCATGACGATCCTGGACACGGGCGTGAGCTACGCGGTGGCGGCCTACGACGCGACGGCCCGCCGCCTGGTGATCGTCGCGGTGAACACGTCCACGTCCGCCCAGACCCTCACCTTCGACCTCTCCCGCTTCACGACGGTGACGGGCGGCTCGGGCGGCCTGGTCCCCCGCTGGAACACGGTGACGACGGGCGGCGGCGACCTCTACACCGCCCGCTCGGACATCCGCCTGAACGGAAAGTCGGTAAGCGTGCCGTTCGCGGCGAAGTCGGTCCAAACGCTCCAAATGGACGGCGTAACGCTGTAGGCCGGCGGCCGACGGACGGCACGGCGGCGGTTCGGGGCGATCTGTAGAGCCCGGATGACAAGCATGGGGCGTCCGCGCAGGCCAGCGGTCTGGCCTGCACATCTCTCACGCTCGTCACCTCCCGGCAGTACGGTGTCCCCCATGCGCCCCGACACGCCTGCCGAAAACGTCGACCACACCGCCGAAGCGGCACGCCTGGAGCGGACCGCCGGCCTGTACCCCGAGGACGCCGAGGCCCTGCTGCTGCGGGCCGCGGCCCACCTGGAACTGTCCGGCGACCGCCCCGCCGCGACCGACGCTCTACGACCGCCTGCTGTCCTCCGCCGGCCGCGCTGGAGAACCCCCACCTGGTACGGGCGCTGAAGGCCTCGAACCTCTGGGAGTACGGCCACGAGGCCGAGGCCCGAGCGATCATCGACGGCGTCCGCGCGGCGTCGCCCCGGGACCCGGCCCCCTGGGTGATCGTCGCGGAGTCCCTGGAGTCCCACGACGAACTGGAAGCGGCGCACGAGACGTTCACGGAGGGCGCGCGCCTCCTCCTGACGGACGTCGCGGAGCCCCCCTACGCCACCCACCCCCTCCTCTTCGGCCGCCACCGCGTACGCCGCATGCTGGGCGTGTCCCACGACGAGTGGGACGCCCTGGCGGACACCCTCCACTCCCTCCCGATCTCCCTGGACGAACTCCACGACCCCAAGCGGGTCTGGTCCCTGGGCTCGGAGAACCCCGCGGAACTGGAGGCGGAGATCCTCCGCCTCCGAGCAGAACTGGGCGCCTACCGCGAGGCCCTGTCCCGCCCGTTCCCGGTGGCGATCCTGCACTGGCCGGCGGGCGAGCTGACGGAACTCCTCGACGGCGTACCCGTCCCTGGCCGCGGAGTACCCCTCCCACGAGGAACACCTGGCGACGATAGAGGCGTCCCTGCGCGAACTGTCCTCCTCCGGCACCCCGAACCTGGGCATCGTCACGGGCACGGTCCCGTCGTACGAGGCCTTCGCGGCATCGGAGGGCGCCTCCCCGGACGGACGCGACCCTGCTCCCGCAGTACGCGACGACGCTGGCGGCGCGGGGGCGGGCGGTGGCTTGGCCGCCGCAGCGGGGGCGGGTTGCTGGTGCGGGTCGGGGCGGGCGTACGGGGAGTGCCACGGCAGCACTGCCTGAGCCAAGGCGAGGTGGGGGCCCACACGCCACCGGCGCGCCGCTGAGCCGGCCCGGCGTGCGCGAGAACGCTGACGCGCCCGCCAACGCCGGGCCGCCGAACAGCCGCACTGCTGCGCTACCCACCCCGGCCCCCGTCTCCCCGGGCCGCCCGCTCGCTTCTCTCCCGTGCTGGAGCGGCCCGGGTCAAGGGTGGCCCGCAGGGCCATCGGCGCAGCCGACGCGGAACGCAGCGCAGCGGAGTGAAGCGCCCTTGAGGCGGGCCGCGGAAGCACGACACTGGCCAGGAAGCGGGCGCCCAACAACACCGGCAGCCCACCTTTCGGTACTGCCCTCGAGTGTCAGTGATTGCTGTTAGAACAGATCCACATCGTCGCGCGTGATCGTGTACGAGAACCACGAGGGATCAGGGGAGCAGTCGTGGCAGAACACGGGGGCCTGTCCAAGCCGATCGCGGGTGTCTACGAGAAGCTGATCAGCCATGGTTTGCATGACGAGCTGGAGCGACTCACGTCCGCGGGGTGGAAGGCAATCGATGCCGAGGTCACGCCAGAGTCTGCGCCTCACGTTCTGGCTCGCTACATCGGTGAAGCTGTCAGTCAGAGGTTGAGCGAGCTGCCGCCCGAAGACCGGGTGACTGTCGCGAACCGCATCCTCGAATCCCTGGCCGCGAGTGCTGTCGACCCGATCGAGGCCAAAGCCAAAAGCACGAGCACTATCGTCGAAGGCCCTCGACAGCTCCTGGCTCTCGCTCGGCAGGAGGCTCCAGGCGTCTACGCCCTCCGCCCCCTCACGCCCTTGTCCGAGACGTCGCTGATCACGAACTCTCCAGATGACCTCAGTCTCGGCTCCGAGCTCAGGGCAGAACTGGCTACGGCAGACCGCATCGACCTGCTCTGCGCGTTCGTAAAGTGGTACGGCATCCGTGTCCTAGAGGATTCACTGCGCGCCGCGAAGGAGCGGGGCGTGCCGATCCGTGTCATTACGACCACCTACATCGGCGCCACCGACCGCCACGCCCTCGACCGCCTCGTTCGCGACTTCGGCGCTACGGTCAAGGTCAACTACGAGATCCGATCCACGCGACTGCATGCCAAGGCCTGGCTCTTCAGGCGCCACACGGGCTTCGACACGGCGTACGTCGGCAGTTCCAACCTCTCGAAGGCCGCACTCCTCGACGGCTTGGAGTGGAACGTCCGTCTCTCCTCCATTGCTACACCGGCAGTGCTGGACAAATTCGAGGCGACCTTCGACGCGTACTGGAACGACTCCGCGTTCGAGACCTACGACCCCGATCACCACACCGAGCGTCTCGACCAAGCTCTGGCCCAGGCAAGCGGTACCACTTCCACCACTGACCTGAAGATCAATCTCTCTGGGCTGGAAGTACGTCCCTTCCCATATCAGCAGGACATGCTTGAGCGCCTACGGGTAGAGCGCGAGCTCCGAGGGCGCGACCGCAACCTGTTGGTCGCAGCGACCGGTACTGGCAAGACCGTCATGGCTGCCCTGGACTACCGGGGCCTGGCCAAGAACTTCGATAACCGCCGGCCAAAGCTGCTGTTCGTCGCGCATCGCAAGGAGATTCTCAAGCAGTCCCTCCGGACGTACCGAGAGGTGTTGGACGATGCCTCATTCGGCGAGTTGCTCTATGGCGGCGAAGACCCGCAAGCGTGGGACCACGTCTTTGCCAGCGTCCAGTCACTGAACGTCCAGCGGCTTGAAGAGCTGGATCCCGACCACTTCGACATCATCGTCATCGACGAGTTCCACCACGCGACGGCCACCACCTATCGCCGAGTCATCGACCACTTCAAGCCCAAGGAACTGCTCGGTCTGACCGCCACCCCCGAGCGGATGGACGGGCTCAATGTGCAAGACGAGTTCTTCGAGGGCCGCATCGCGGCCGAGATGCGACTCTGGGAGGCCCTTGAGAACGACTTGCTGTGCCCCTTCCACTACTTCGGCATCCCCGATGGCACAGACCTGACGAACCTCACTGGCAGCGGGGCACGTACGCGGACCAGGACCTCGGCAACCTCTACACAGGCAACGAGGCGCGCGCCCGTATCGTCGTCAAACAGATCCGAGACAAGGTCTCCCAGCCCGGAGCCATACGCGCACTGGGCTTCTGTGTGGACAAGAAGCACGCCCGCTTCATGGCGGACTTCTTCCGAAGAGGCGGGCTTTCAAGCAACCGCGCTCACCAGCGACTCACCTGCCGCACTACGAGCTCAAGCTCTCGCTGATCTACGAGAGGGGAAGCTGCAGGTCATCTTCTCCGTGGATCTCTTCAACGAAGGCCTCGACATCCCCGATGTCGACACGCTTCTGCTTCTGCGCCCCACCAACAGCGCCACGGTCTTCCTGCAGCAGCTAGGCCGTGGACTACGGCGTACCGAAACGAAGCCCGTGCTCACCGTCCTCGACTTCATCGGACAGCACCGGGCAGAGTTCCGCTTCGAAGAGCAGTTCCGAGCCCTGACGAACCTCTCCAGGAACCGGCTCGTCGATCACATCGAGCACGACTTTCCGCTCCTGCCTTCCGGATGCCAGATCATCCTGGAAGGCAAGGCCAAGAACTTGGTGCTGGACAACATCCGCACCCAGCTAAGCGCTACCGTCAAGACCTTGGTCAACGAGGTCAAGGCCTATGAGACGTCACAGCTAGCCGACTACCTACGGGAAAGCCGCAGGGAGATCAAGGAGCTGTACAAGAGCGACAACTCCTGGACGGCTGTCCTGCGCCGAGCCGGCCTGCTCGAAGCTGCTGCTCCTACTGGCGAATCGGCGCTCCTCAAACGCGTCCACGCTTTCCTGCACGTCGATGACCCTGCCCGAGCCAACGCGTACCTCCGTCTTCTCTCCGACGAGGCACCGCCATACGACGAGTTGGACCCCACGGACCAGACCTATGCCCGCATGCTCTTCTTTAACTTGTGGGACAACGCGGGTGGTTTCACCAGCTTCCAGCAAGGCCTCGATGCACTCCGCGACCAACCAGTCCTTCGCGATGAGCTCCGCCAGGTCCTGTCCTACGTCATCGAGCTGGCGGACCACTTCCCGCTCCCCTTGTCGGGCAGCCACAGCCAGCTCCCGCTGAAGGTCCACTCCTCCTATAACCGCTCTGAAATTCTGGCGGCCCTCGGCGTAGCACGCTTCGGCGGCCAGATGCCCAGGTCCTTCGCACAGGGCGTCCAGTGGGTCGAGGACCTCCAGACGGACGCCCTTCTGATCACCCTGGAGAAGAACGAGAAGGACTTCTCTCCTACTGTCCGTTACAGGGACTACGCCCTGAGCCCGACGCTCTTCCACTGGGAGTCTCAGAACTCCACGGCCGAAGGCTCCCCCACCGGACAGCGCTACCAGCAGCACACCGAGCGGGGCAGCCACGTCCTGCTCTTCATGCGCCGGTACAAGAGCACCGACATCGGTAAGTCTCAACCGTGGATGCTTCTCGGGCCCGCCACGTATGAAGGCCATACGGGCAGCAAGCCGATGGCGATCACGTGGCGCCTGGAGCATGAGCTGCCAGCCGACGTCTGGTCGTACGCAGCCATCAACGCAAGCTAGTTGGCCACGTTCGATGTCAGAGTGATCAGCTAACGTCAGAACATGGACTTAGCTTCGATCAAGCCCGGGCTGATGACCACGCGTGCAGCGATGAAGGAGTTGTTCGGCGGAGGGACGCAAGGAGGGATCATCCCCTCCGACACCACCCCAAACATCCTCATCTACGTAGATCACGACAGTGGCAAGAAGTACGGCTATGAGGACGGCTGGCTCGAGGAAGAGGACGAACGGGGGCCGGTGTTCGAGTACACCGGCCAGGGCACCCGCGGAGAGCAAACGTTTCTGGGGCTGAACGGCTCCCGCAACGCAGCCGTCTTGTGTCACGCAGACAGCGGAAAGTCGCTGCGCGTCTTCATGGCAGCAGGGAAAGTCCCCGATCCAACATCTTCTGCTAAGCAACAACGGTACGTAGGCGAATTCGAGCTGGATGCAGAGCTGCCGTACACAGTGCGCGAGGCACATGACGAGAACGGTAAGCGCCGTCGCATCATCGTCTTCCGCCTGCGCCCTAAGGGAGACTCTGAGCGCCTCACTCAGGATGTCATCAGTCGCGCGAAGGGAACCGACACCCACAGAGTTTCCGCCAGGGTAGTCGCATGCAAGATGGCGGAGCCAAAGAAGAAACGTGCATCAGAGAGTAGGCGGGCTGCACAACCGAGCCTCATAGCAGATCTGCGCCAATCAGCGTTGCGAGAGCAGTACCTCGAGGAGCTCACAAAGCGTAAGCACGAAGTTTTCGCGTACCAGATAAAGATCTCGGGTACGACCAAGACCCTCAAGACCGACCTATACGACGCCACCACGCATGAACTGTATGCAATTAGGGGCGCCAGCAGCCGGGACGAGGTACGTATGGCCATAGGTCAACTGAAGGACTTTGCACGGCACATCAAGCCGCGCGACCCCAGACTGACCGTACTGCTCCCGGAAAAGCCACAGGATGACTTGCTGAATCTGCTTCACGCAGAGGGAATAGATCTCGTCTACGAAGATGCCGATGGCTACACGAGATGCGCGGCCAAGTAGCAGCACCCTGCAAACCTCTTTGGAGCAATCATGGCAGAGTCACCAGAGCATTCTTTCTTATCGGACACAGCCCTTCAGATAATGGACAGCGCATCGAACTCAACACTGTTTGGCTATACAGAAGGCCAGCGCAAGCGCTTTGACTTCTCCTGCGACTTGAAGAAGGACTGGTCAAAGGTAGTTGCAGGGCAAACTCTCTGGAAGCACGACGGGGACGGAATCGACAAGGACCTCAGAACGCTTCTCCACGAGCAGGACATCGCCGCGGCGGTATACATCGCTCGACACCAGAGCCGTAGCCGTGCGCGCCTCGCCGAGGTAACACAGGACTACCTCCGCACCATGCCCGGGAGCCTGTCTCGCCTGCGCGTCTTCTGGGTGCCGGCGGACTTCGACGCGGACGACGAAAAGTCCCGCACGACCGTCCACAGCCTCTTGAAGGAGGAGATCACCAAGGACCTCCTCCTTCAAGTAGCCCTAGGAGGCATTACCCCCTCGGATGTGACCCGCTTCGCGTCCTCAAGGCGCCCCGGCCTCCCACTCAAGATCCTGTCGCACGTCAAGAAGCAGGGCTATCGCAACCATCGACACACAGCCAAGGCTCTGGACGCCAATCTAAGTGCTCTCCAGTTCGAAACGGAACGGCTCTTCATCATAGGATTCCTGTCGAGCGACAGCCCTCAAGGGGGCCTATACAGCGTGACGGACAGCGGAAATGCGATGCTTGATATCAGCTCACGCCTCCGCGACTACCTCCACGGAAACCTCGGCGTCGGAAACAAGAACGATGATTTCGAGCACATATGCAAGCTGCTGGGTATCGCCTACCCATCGATACCCAAAACGGCGCCCCTACTAGTCGGTGACGATGACCGCGATATACAGGACCCCACAGCACTGCTCTTGCAGCACGTGGCCCAAGCCGACTCAGACGGGTCCGTCGAGTGGCCCGAACCCTACTTCGCTATACCTTCGAGCTCTGAGATATCCACTTCCGAGTGAGCCTGACCCGTTCGGCTAGGGCAACCCCTGGATAGTCTTGACACATGATTCGCGCAGTGGTCTTCGACGTCGGTGAGTGCCTCGTGGACGAGACCCGGGAATACGGCACTTGGGCCGACTGGCTGGGCGTACCGCGGCACACGTTCCATGCGATGTTCGGGGCCGTGATCGCCCAGGGCCGGGACTACCGGGAGACGTTCCAGGCGTTCCGACCTGGCTTCGACCTCTACAAAGAGCGGGAGAAGCGGGCTGCTGCCGGGCAGCCGGAGAGCTTTGGGGAAGACGATCTGTATGAGGACGTCCGGCCAGCCCTGAGGCAGCTCCGGGCCGACGGGCTGTGGCTCGGTATCGCCGGGAATCAGACCGTACGGGCCGGGGCGATCCTGCGGGAGCTGTTCTCCGACAACGTCGACCTGATCGGTACGTCCGACGACTGGGGCGCCAACAAGCCCGACCCCGAGTTCTTCGAGCGGGTCGCCGAGGCGGTGCCCTTCGAGGTCAGCCAGATTCTGTATGTCGGTGATCGGTGCGACAACGACATCAGGCCGGCCATGCAGGCGGGCATGCACACAGCGCTTGTGCACCGCGGGCCGTGGGCCACCATTCAGTGGGACAGCACCGAGGCCAGGGAGCTGCCGACCTTCCGTATCGAAGGGCTGCTGGAACTGAGTGACCGAGTGCGCGCGTTCAACGCATCAGCACACTGAGTGTCGTAGACAGTCGTACAGGCGGTCGTCGAGGTCGCGGACGCAGGTTGGGGACCGAGTGCCGGCCGACAAGGCGTACGACTCCCGCAATAGCGGTCCTACCTGCGAAGACACGGCATCAAGGCGACCATCTCGGTCCCCGCGGACCGGGGTCCGCAGCCGCCAGAAGTCTCTAGCAGCCAGTGGGGCGTGTGACACCGGTATGTAGGGCCCGCCTTGCTCCAACGAGGACAGCCATGTCCGTGATGCCTCAGAACTCTCGACGCAGAGCGACATGCTCGGCCTCGAAGCGCATCTGCGCTCGGTCGAGCATGTCGTCCGCGTCGCGGCCGTGGGCTTGGAGCCAGTGGAGAAAGTCGGCGATCGCCGCGATCACCGTCTCCTCCGCCACGGCCGAGGTCAACCGTCCTGAATCCGCACTGCACGGCATCTGCCCAGCGGCGGCATAGAGACTGAGAAGGGCCTCGGCCCGCACCACACTGGGAGCGTCCGCGTGACCGTCGGATGTGGTGAGCCTTGTGGTCAGCTCGCACCAGGTGACCTTCCGATCTGGGTGCAGCAACACACCCCAGCGATCGGAGATGGCGTTCACAAGCGCCATGCCCCGCCCCTCCTCGGAGTCTGTGCCCGCGTCGCGGAGGATGGGCAGGGCGCGCGTATCGGGATCATGCACCTCGATGCGCAGGTGCGTGCCTTTCATGGAGACAGCCAGCGTGGCGGGGGTGCCGGTGCCAACGTGCGTGATGACATTGGCCACCAACTCGCTGACGCACAGTTGCGCTTCGTCGACAACGTCGTCCAGCCCCCACATTGCTAGCTGCAGCCGCATGATCCGGCGCAGGGCAGCCACCTCCACAGGTTCGGCTGTGAAGGCGAGCTCCCACGGCTTGCGCGACATGCACGCTTCCTGGCTCATGTGGACCCCTCTCGTCGCAATGGACACCGCATCAGCAGCGCAGCGTTACGAACACTCACGTTGAGTTGCGTTGGTGACAAGAGTGCTGGGAACACATCCCGTCGTGCAATGTGCACGGCGGGATTCCCACTTCCGTGTGATTGGCAAGCACACCCCTTGGCGCAAGACTGAACGCCCGCTATTTGGAAGAAGGTTGGGATGGCCGGTTCACCGACGGCACGTCGTCGCCGTCTCTCGATCGAGCTGAAGAAGCTCCGCGAGAAGAGCACACTCACCTGCGCCCAGGTCGGTACGGCTCTGGACTGGAGCGGCTCCAAGGTCAACCGGATGGAAACGGGCAGCGGACGCATCCAGCCATCGGACATCGACGCTCTGTGCCGCTTCTACGGCACGAGTGACGAACTGCGCGAGTTCCTCAAGTCCCTGGCCCGGCAGGCGAAAGTGCGCGGTTGGTGGCAGACCCACGGCGCCGGTGTCCCCGAGTGGTTCAACATCTACATCGGCCTCGAGCAGGACGCTTCCACCTTCCGCCAGTACCAGTGCGAGCTCGTGCCCGGCCTCATGCAGACCGAGGCGTACGCGTCCGAGCTCCACAAGGCCGGGGCGCACATGTCGCCGCAGGACATCACGAAGGCAGTCCAGGTGCGCATGGAACGCCAAGCCATGCTGAGGCGACCGGATGCTCCCGACGCTTGGTTCATCGTGAACGAGGGCGCCCTGCGACACGTGATCGGGGACCGCACCCTGATGCGGGAGCAGATGGAATGTGTCCTGGAGACCGCAGGCCTGCCAACCGTGACCTTGCAGGTCCTACCCTTCGACTCGGGGACTTACCCGGCCACCGGTTCCTTCACCATGCTGGGTTTTCCGGCCCCGGAAGACCCGGACATCGTGTATCGAGACGGCATCACCGATGCCATGTACTTGGAGGGCGAGCATCATGTCCGTGAGTACACGAGGGCGTTCGACGGCCTGCGGGCCGCGGCCTTGAGTCCTCAGCGCTCGACCCTGTTGATCGAGTCGATCTTGAAGGATTACGCAAGGTGACAATAGAAGCTTCCAGCGGCAGCAGCCGTCTGATGTGGTTCACGTCGTCCTACAGCAACGGTGCCGGAGGCGAGTGCGTCGAGTGCGCGCTCACCGGCGAGGACGCACTCGTCCGCGACTCGAAGATCGCGAAGTCGCATGTAATCGCGGTGGGAAGCGATGCTTGGCGCTTCTTCGTCCAGACCGTGAAGCACGGTAGGGCGGCAGGCTGACATACCTGCGGCAGCCCTCGCTGGCGGAGACCGCCCGCAGTGTCACTGCTACGTTCGCGCGTATGACGCTCTCGGTCTCCACAGGCCAGGCTGTTGATCTACGGGTGCAGCCGATTGACGAGGTTCTTGACCGTGTAGAGCGGTCCCTGCAGGTGCGCTTGCTCCCGGACACAACGGTACGCAAGCGCCGATCGGTGGGGGCCAGGACGGACCGAGACACCTGGGTGCGGATCGAGCGGCGCTTGCTCGAGAAGATCCCCGATCAGGGGTGGAACGGCACGGAGTGTGCTGCGCATCTGGAAGGCATTACCCAACCCGACTGGCACGGATGCGTGGTCTGGCGGGACGCGGACGGGCCCGCGATGTGGCGGGCCGACGAGACCGCGCTCCTGCCGGGAGCCCCCGTCGGTGCCGCCGTGCTTGAGCGCGGCCCCGGAGACTAGCCAGACGTGTGGTGGGAGGCGCTGAACGCCTCGCTGGACGCGCTGGCGGCTCAAGACACGACGCGGGTCGCGACACCGGACACCGTCACCATCACCCAGGCCCTCGTCACCGAGACCATCCGCGGTGTCTTCTCCGCCGACTTCGATACGACCGTCGAGCGGTGGGTACCGGCCCACGCGGATCTGAACTGGGCGAACATGACCGCGCCGGCGTTCAGCCTCTTCGACTGGGAGGACTGGGGCAACGGCGCCGCGGGGCTGGACTCGGCCTCTCTGTGGGCGAGTTCCCTTGCTGTCCCGGCTCTGGCCGATCGCGTACGACACGAGCGCCGGTCCGACTTCGAGAGCCGGGACGGCAAGCTGATGACGTTGTTCGTCTGCTCGAAGATCCTCGGACCGTACGCACACCCGAAGGACCCTCGGCTGGAGCCCGCGCGGCGCATGGCCGAGGAGGCCATCAATGGGCTTCAGAGGCTGAGCCCGCTGACAGCTGAGCCTGTCTCTTGGACGTGAGCGGTTGCGAGATCTGGCCTCCCGGCTTCGTCCCACGGTCTGCTGCCAGGCCATGGACGCAGGAGTGGCAGCTGTCATCGGCGCAGCGATCGGCACCCTTGGAGGTGCTGGGGGCGGGTTGTCACCGCCATGAGTCAGGGTTCCAGCAGCGACGGCAGCGGCAGAGCGACCGAGAAGCAGAGGCTGCATGCCAAGCCGACGCAGACCGTCTGGCAGCGTTCGACGCCCGGTACATGCAGGCAGTTGAAGCAAAGCGCGCACCGGGAAGCGCCTTTCAGGCGGTAGCACGCAGGGCGCTGCTCGCGGAGATCTAGGTCCTGTCTCCACTAGCGCCTCGGACTGCTGGTTGGCCAAGAGGTGCTCACGGCCGCCCGGTTCTCCCGAGGTTGGCGCCTCCGGGGCGAGTGTCAAGAGCGCCCTTCGGGCGTCGGCTTCGCCGATTGCGCTTCGCTTCACTCTTGACTCTCGCCCCTCCACCGCGGGGTATTGCCCGGCCGGGCGGCCCAGGGGTGGGGCGGCGGGGAACGGTGGGGAGCGGTGCCGGACCGTGGCCGGGTTGCTGGTCCGTGGTGGGAGGGGGCAGGCCGTGCGGGGCTCCGGCAGGTGGTGCCGCCGTCGTCCGTCGTGGTCAGCGGCGGCTGTAGCCGGTCCAGAGTGGGCCACCCGTCCGGTCCAGGACCTCCTCGACCGCAGCCGTGAAGGGGGCCGGTTCCATGGTCGGGTTGGAGAGTGCGGCGGACGCGGCCTCGGTCAGGCGGGTGTGCAGGTCGGGGTCCGCTGCTGCGAGTCGGTGGGAGAGCCATTTGCCGCCGCCGAGCCAGTGGCCGTCCGTCAACAGGGCCAGTTCGGCAGCGCGTTGCAGGAGGTAGGTCACCAGGTACACCCGTTCCAGGGGGTCCGGGCAGCCGCGTAGGTCGTCCAGCAGGTCGGTGAATGCGTAGCGGTGGTAGTCCAGCTCCTCCGTGGAGAGGGGAGGCGGTCCGGCGGCCAGGCGTTGTCTGGACTCGGTCTGGAGTCTTGCGCCGAGACCGTCGGAGTCCGCCAGGAGCACGCCCTCCGCGCACATGGACAGGAGCGGGGAGCGGCGTTTCGCCGTTTCGCGGTCTGCGACGGTGTGCCAGGCCGTGTCGGTTTGCACGAACAGCTCCACCGGCCAGCCTCGGTACAGCAGGCTCTCGCGGTACGGGGCGGGCCGGCCGGACAGCAGTACGACGATGTCCAGGTCGGACGTGGGGGTGCGGCGGTCGGTCAGGACGCTGCCAGCCAGGAAGGCGGCTCTGGCCTCGGGGAAGCGGTTCCGTACCAGCTCCCGGGCGGTCTCTGTGGGGTCGTTCATCGTCTCAGTCTGGGATCGGGCAGCAGGGCGGGTGCAGGGCGCGGTGGGGTCGCCCTCGTAGGAGTACGCGGTCAGCGTTGGTGACCGGCCCGCCCCCGCTGCCCGCTAGCCCAGTTCGCCCCGTTCGATGCAGAACTCGTTGCCCTCCGGGTCCGCCATGAGGACCCAGCCCTTGCCGTCGGGGCGGGTGTGGTCCGTCAGTATGCGGGCGCCGAGGGCCACGGCGCGTTCGACCTCCTCGGAGCGGGTGCGGCCCGTGGGCCCCAGGTCGAAGTGGACGCGGTTCTTGGTCGTCTTGCCCTCCTCCACCCGTACGAAGAGCAGGCCCGGGCCGTTCGGGTCCTCGATCAGTACCTCCGAGTCGCCGGGTTCGTCCACGTCGGAGATCGGGTGGCCGAGCAGCTCGCTCCAGAAGCGGGCGAGTTCGTATGGCTCGCCCGTGCAGTCGAAGGTGATGTGGCGGATGGTCGGGTGCAACGGTTCTCCCCCGTGGGTGTGTTCGCGTGTGGTCGCGCTCCGCAGGATGGCTGGGGCGACGGCGCCTGTCGAACTGTTTCCCGTCGTCGGGGAGGTTTCCGTTGCCGCCCAGGTTGGCGGCCATGCGGCGCAGGACGTTGATCGTGGTGACGAAGTCGGCCGTGGAGATGCCCTCGTGGGTGGCGTGGTGGACCTGGAGGTTGCGTTCGCGGGCACGGAGGAGGGCTGCTTCGCCCTCCTCCGTGAGGGTCATGGTGCCGGTCGCGTCACCGTCCCCCTTCAGTCGGAGGACTCCAGCCACAGTGTGCGAA
The DNA here is from genome assembly GCA_963798065.1 of uncultured Actinomycetota bacterium. Taxonomy (GTDB): domain Bacteria; phylum Actinomycetota; class Actinomycetes; order Streptomycetales; family Streptomycetaceae; genus Streptomyces. Next base: position 107,463 of record CAWCSC010000025.1, read on the forward strand.
GCTCCGGAACCTCCGGTCCGGCGGCGCCCCGCACCAGGAGGGCCAGCCCGGACCAGCCCGGCGGGATCCAGAGGACGTTCGCGTCCCCGCCGGAGAAGTCCGGCCGGGCGCCGGCCCAGACCCGGCCCACGCACTCCCCGCCGGCCCATCCGGTCACCCGGACCTGTGTGCCGTCCGGCCGCAGCAGGAGGCCGTCGTGGGACGCCGGCAGGTCGACGTCGAGCCATGCCTCCTCCCCTGGTGCGAGGGCCAACGGCAGCAGGACCTCCTGCCCGGGTGAGGCTTCGGTGGCGAACCCGGTCAGCAGGTCGTCGTCCTGCGCGGAGCACGTCCAGCCCGTCACCGGGTCCAGGCCGAGCAGTTCGGCACGGAGGCCGCCGCCGCTGGGGTGGTGCGGCAGCGTGACCGAGATCCAGTGGGTGCCCGCGGGCAGCGGGACCCACGGATCCTCGGCGTGGACGGTGTGGACGGCGAGCGGCTCTTGGACGGTGTCGACGGTGAGCGGCTCGTGGACGGTGTCGACGGTGTGCGGCTCGTGGACGGTGTCGACGGTGTGCGGCTCGGCGACGGCCACGGTGACCCGCACCGGCTCGACGACCCCCTTGAGGTGCAGGGCCGCGGCGGTGGCCGACCGGATCTCGCGGGTGTAGGTGACGGGGAGTCCGACGCGGGTGCTGCTCCAGCCGCCGAGCTCGCGCAGGGGTGCCGGCCGGCCCGCCCAGTGACCCTGGACCGACCACAGCGCCGACACGTCGGCCGTCTCCCGGACCGTCCAGAGTGTGCCGAGCCCGCGCAGCGCGCCGAGGCGGAGGGCCGGCAGGCGCGCGTCGTCGAAGTTCGCGTGCCCCCAGATCTCCACGACGGCCTCGACGTCGACGGAACCGGTCGCTTCCCGGACGTCGATCCGCCGGGTGGCCCCGAAGTCGGCGATCGTCGGCCGCACCCGGCCGGCGACCGACAGGTCGACGATGTCCGCCGCCCCGACGAGCAGCAGCTCGTCGACGCCCGTGAGGTCCGTCGTGGTCCGGTAGGCCCCGCGCCCCCGGTACACGCCGAGCGACTCCAGCGTCGGCGGCAGCTCGTGCCGGCCCGCCGCCCGCTCGGGAGCGGTGTCCGCTCGTCGCCGCGCGCGCCGCACGGCGACGGGCGCCGATGCGTGCCGCGCGGGCGCCGGTGCGTCGAGACGCACGGTGCCGTTCCGGTCCGTGGAGCGCAGGCGTACGGCGTCTGACGGGGCCAGCGCGACGAGGGTCAGCCCCGCGGCCGTCGCCCGCTGCGGCGCTCCGGCCGCCGGCGCCGGTATCTCGACCCGGGTTTCCCCTACGACGACGGTGACCGGCACCTCGGAGGAGAACACCAGCACGCCCTCCCCCGCCGCCACCAGATCCGCGGACGCCAGAGTGAGTGTCCCGTCGTGACCCCACGGCCTCAGGGGCACGTCCACCAGCATCAACGGACACGATCGCGCCGCCACGGCGACCGGCACCCCGTTCACGACCGCCGTTCCCGTCCCCGTTCCCGTCCCCGTCCGACTCCCGAGATGGGGTACGGCGAGGAGCCGGCCGCCTCCGTCGAGTCGCAGGGCCGACGGTGACGAGCTGGTCGGGAAGTCGGTGGTGACCGGCATTGGCGGGCCGGTCGGGGTGGCGAGCGCCAGGCGCGGTCCCAGCGTGTCGATGACGCGGGCGAGGATCTGGGCCTCGGCGTACTCGGGGCGTTCGGTGCCGGTGGAGGAGACGTAGCCGCCGAAGTCGTAGCCATGGCTCATGAGGTTGCCGGGCCTGCCCCAGTTCCCCGCGGACGGGGTGTATCCGAAGTTCCAGCCGGAGGACTGGAGGTAGGGGGCGATCAGCGAGGCGCCGCTGGCCAGGAGCCGGCGCAGGGTGCGGTGGCGGCGGTTGGTCTCGGTGATCAGCAGGGGCAGGTCGCGCTCCGCCAGCAGCTCGGCGTAGCGCCTTACTTCGGGTTCGATGTGCGGGGAGTCGTCGTCCGGGTAGAAGTTGCACGCCGGTACGACACCGGGGACGTCGCCGGTGGCGCCTTCGAGGTCGCCCTGTCCGGAGCAGGCGATCAGCGGCACGGTGATGCCGTGACGGACGGCCTGGTCGCGCAGGGCGGTGAGGTAGCCGGTCCGGTCCTCGCAGTCGAAGAAGTCCAGCTCGTTCTCCAACTGCACCATGATCACGGGCCCGTTCGCCGGGTACTGGCGCTCGGCGAGGAGCGGCAGCGCCTGGTCGAACCAGGCGGTGACCCGGTCGAGGAAGCGCGGCTCGTGCTGACGGACCCTCAGCTGGGGGTCCAGGCCCAGCCAGCCCGGCAGCGCGCCGCCGTCCCACTCGGAGCAGATGTAGGGGCCGGGCCGCGCGATGACGTACAGCCCCTCCTCCTGCGCGAGGTCCAGGAAGGCGGCCACGTCCCGCCGGCCCTCGAAGGACCAGCGGCCGGGGGCCGTCTCGTGGAAGTTCCACGGCAGGTAGACGTCCACGCAGGTGTAGCCGGAGGCCCGGACCTGGGCGAGCCGGGCGCGCCACTGTTCCCGGGGCAGGCGGAAGTAGAACAGGGACGCGCACAGCACGAGCTGCGGACCGCCCTCGAAACGGATGCCGCGGGCGTCGAGCGCGATGCCCTGGTCGAGTGTCGTGGTGTGACCGACTGTGGAGGGGTGGCTCACTTGACTCCCGCGCTTCCGCCGCTGATGTCCATTTCGTACAGGTACTTCTGGCCGAGGTAGTAGACGATGATCATCGGCAGGGCGAGCAGGATCGAGCCGACCATGACCAGGTTCCAGGGCGGTGCCTGGCCCGCCTGCGAGGTGGCGGTGATGTACTGCACGCCCAGGGCGAGCGGCATCTTCGACTCGTCGTTGAGGTAGATCAGGGGGCCCATGAAGTCGCCCCAGGTGTGGGTGAGCGTGAAGATGCCGATGGCGATCAGGACGGGCCTGAGCATCGGGAACATGATCCGCCGGTAGATGCCGAAGAAGCCCAGGCCGTCCATCATGGCGGCCTCGTCGAGCTCGCTGGGCAGCCGGGAGACGAACTGCCGTACCAGGAAGACGTTGAAGGCGTTGGAGAAGAAGTTCGGCACGATCAGCGGCAGGAAGGTGTTCACCCAGCCCAGGTCCCGGAACAGGATGAACTGGGGGATCATCGTGATCTGCGTCGGGATCATCATCGTGGCGATGACGACGAGGAACATCATGTTCTTGCCCGGCGCGCGCAGCCGGGCGAAGGCGTAGCCGACCAGGCCGCTGGAGAGGACCTGCCCCACCACCGAGAACAGCGAGATGAGCACCGAGTTGAGCAGGAAGGTGCCCACCGGCAGCTCGGTGCCGAACACCCGGGAGAAATTGTCCCAGTGGAACTCGCGCGGGATGATCGTGAAGGCGCCGTTGTTCACGGTGGCGTCGCTGGACAGGGCGATCGAACCGACGAAGACCAGCGGGGTGGTCAGGATCGCCGCGACGATCAGCAGGGTGCCGTAGGTGAACGGGGTCGCGCGGAACGCCCGTACGGCGGGGGCCTGCCCCTTCGCGGGCCGGTCCTCGTGCCCGCGCTTGCGGACAGGGGTCACCAGGGTCGCCATCACTTCACCTCGGTCTCGTAGAACACCCAGCGCCGGGTGGTGCGGAAGGCGATCACCGTGAACACCAGGATCACCAGGAACAGCAGCCAGGAGATCGCCGAGGCGTAGCCCATGCGGTAGTAGCTGAACGCCTGGTCGAACAGGAGCGGCACCATGGTCTGGGCCGCGTCGTAACCCGCGGGGTTCTTGCCCTTGGGGATCAGGATGTAGACCTGCGAGAAGATCTGGAACGCGTTGATCAGGCCCATGATCAGGTTGAAGAAGATGATGGGCGTCAGATGCGGCAGCGTGATGCTCCAGAACTGCCGCGTCGCGCTCGCGCCGTCGACCTCGGCCGCCTCGTACAGCTCACGCGGGATGCCCTTCATCGCGGCGAGCAGCAGCACGGTCGCGGCGCCCGCGCCCCACGCCGACATCAGGATCAGGGCGGGTTTGACCCAGGGGCCGTCGAGCAGCCAGTTGGGTCCCGAGAGTCCGAACAGGCCGAGGAAGTCGTTGATCGGGCCGTTCGGCGCGAGCACCATCCGGAAGATCATCGCCGTGGCGACCAGCGGGATCAGCGTGGGCAGATAGATCAGGGTGCGGAACAACTTGCGGGCCCTGACCTGCTTGTTGAGCAGGTTCGCCAGCCAGAGCCCGAGCACCAGGCCCAGCGGGACCGAGATCGCCGCGTAGTAGAAGGTGTTCCACAGGGCCTTCCAGAAGACCGGGTCGTCGGTGAGGGCCGTGACGTAGTTCTGGAAGCCGACCCACTTCGGCGGGTTGAAGGAGTCCCAGTCGGTCAGGGAGTAGTAGACCGACGCGATCATCGGCCCGAGCAGGAAGACCAGGAAGCCGATCACCCACGGCGAGATGAACAGGTAGAAGGAGAGCGCCTCACGGCGCCGACGCTTGGAGAGCTTCGGTTTCCTCGGTGAAGCGGGCTTCTTCGCGGCCGCCGTGGACGCCTCGGGGGTGGGGGCCGTCGTGGTCGCCATCGCCGGTCATCCCGCGGACTTGATGAGGGACTCGAGGTCCTTCTGCACGGCGGTCAGCGCCTTCTTGGCGCTGCGCTCCTTGCCGAGCCAGAAGTCGGCGAGGCCGTTCGAGATCGTGTCGATCATCTCGTTCCACTCGGGGATGAACGGCGCCCGGAAGACGAACTCGCTCGACTCGGCGAACACGCCCATGTCGACGTCCGTCTTCATCCACGACGGCTTGAGGAAGGCCTGGCTCTTCTGCACCTCCAGGCTGGCCGGCACGTCCTGGCCGGAGGCGATGATCGCCTTCTGCGCCTCGGCGGAGGTGAGGAAGTCGATCGCCTTGAAGGCGTTGTCGCGCTGCTTGGAGGTGCGGGAGATCGCCAGGCCGCTGCCGAACGCCGAGACGGCCTGCTTCTTGCCGCGCCACATCGGCGCGATGTCCCAGCCGAAATTCGCCTTCGTCAGGTTCAACATGACCCAGAAGCCGTTGGCGTGGGTGGCGACCTTCTGGTTGGGGAACGCCTGGTCGCCGCCGATGTCGGGGCCCATGTCGGCGTAGTCCGCCTTGCTCGGCACCACCTTGTGCTTGAAGACCAGGTCGCCCGCCCACTGGAGCGCTTCGACCACCTCGTCGCTGTCGACCGCGGGCCTGCCCTGGGCGTCGATGATGGTGCCGCCGTTCTGGTAGGCGAGACTCCACCACTGCGGAAACCACTCGGCACCGCTGTATCCCCACACCCTGCCGGGGACCGTCAGCTCCTTGAACGCGTCGAGGGCGTCATCCCAGGTCCAGTCCGCGGTGGGGGCCTTGATGCCCTTCTTGTCGAACATGTCCTTGTTGTAGAACACGGTGACCGCGCCGGAGCGGTCCGGGATCGCGTAGAGCTTGTCCTGGTACGTGTAGAGCGAGCCGACCGGACCGAACCGCTGCCCGGGGTCGAGGTTCGCCTTCTTGGCGAGGTCGTCGAGGGGCAGCAGCTGGTTCTTGCTGGAGTACGTGTTGACGCTCTCGGCGACCTGCATGATGTCCGGCCCGGTGCCACCGGCGATCATCGTCTGCACCTTCTGCGCGTAAGAGTCGCTCGGGATCAGCTGCAGCTTGACCTTCAGGTCCGGGTGCTTCTTGGCCAGCAGGTCGATGCGGGCCTGATACGTCTTGCGGTCGGGGTCGCCGCCCCACACCGTCATCACCAGCGGAGCGTCAGCCGAACCGCTGGAGGACCCGCACGCCGTCAGCGTGATGACCCCTGCCGCGGCCCCCAGCCCCAGAAAACCCCGACGAGAAAACCGCGCACTGTCAAGCGTCATGGCACTGCCCTTCCTTGAGACATGCACACGCCTTGAGGTCGCCCGGATGATCAGGCCGGACTTCGAATGGCGGTTAAAATAACCATCGTTTTAAGCCAGCGACAAGACCTTGTTTCGTGTGGGTCAAGTTGTTATCCGGGGCTCAAGACAGCACAAAAGCGGGCATCGACAAAGTTGTTGCAGGTGGACCGGCGGGGTGCCGCGGCCTGTTCCGCCGCGCGGGGCCGAGATGGTGGGCGCCTTTTAGACCGGCAGGAAGGCGGCGATCGCCTCGTGGAGGCGGGCCGGCTGGTCCAGGTGGACGTCGTGGGCCGCGTCGGAGACACGGACGAGTTGGGTCTGGGGGCGGTGGGTGAGCATCGTGGCCGGTTCGTCGGGGCGCATGGCGCCGTGTTCGCCCTGGACGAGGAGGGTCGGGCAGGTGATGCGGGACCACTCCTCCCAGTAGGCGGTGGTGGCCAGTTCGGCGACCGAGTCGATGATGGTGGTGCGGTCGAAGGACGGGTACCAGCCGTCTTCTCGTTGCTCCAGGGTTCGCGTCCAGGCCTCGTGGCCGAAAAAGGACTCCGCCTCGGCGCGGGACGTGAACGGCGTCGGCCAGCTGTCCAGCCAGGTGGCGATCTGTGCGGGGAGGTCCGGGCTCGGCCCCGCCGGGCCCGCCTCGATCAGGATCAGCGACTTCACCAGGTGGGGATGGGACGCGGCCAGCAGCATCGCCGTGTGACCGCCGAGGGACTGCCCCAGGAGGGTTACGGGGGCGAGGTCCAGTTCCTCGATGAGGGTCACCGCGTCCTGGACGTGGGCCGCGCGGGTCGTGGTCGCGGGTGTGCGGGTGCTGGCGCCGTGGCCGCGGGCGTCGTACGTCACCGCGCGGTGGCCGTCGGCCGACAGCTGCGCGGCGAGGGTGTCCCACTCGCCCTGGTGGCCCGCGAGGCCGTGCAGGAGGAGGAAGGGGGGTGCGGGGTCCCCCGTAGGGCGGAGGCCCCCCGTAGGGCGGTGGTCGCGGTAGGCGATGTGCGTGCCGTCGGGGGTGGTGAGGAACCCGGCAGAGGTCGTATGGGGCAAGTGGACTCCTGGTGGCGCGAGTTGGGAACCGTCGCGACGGTCACCGCCGGGCTGCGCGACGGTGGCCGTCGTTCGGGCGCCAGGAGCCTACGATGCCGGGTTCAGGTCCGCTCGGCCGAACAGGAGGGCGTAGCCGACGGGGAGCCGGCCCAGGAGGCGGGTCCCAGGTCGTCGCCGATCAGCGGCGGCAGGGCGCCGAGGACCGAGCTGACGTCCCAGCGGGCGGTGACGGGGGTGGCCTCGGCGGTGCGGGCCGCGACCGGGTCGACGGACTGCGCGAGCCTGCGCGGCGCATGGCCGGGGAGATCGTCGCCGAGCCGCCCGGGACGAGGCTGTCGCGGCACACCAGCGCCTGGGAAAAGCCGGTGGCCAGTGCTGACGGTGCGAGCAGACACGAAGGAGACGTCGGTACTCCTGGTGAGCCGACGGCAGCAGGGACCAGATCGGCTCCCCCCGCCGAGAAGCTGATCGGCAAGGTTCACGCTTCTGGAATTGCGGCTGGACACCTTCTTCAGCGTGCCACCACCTGGTTGGCCAGGAAGTGCTCATGGCCCCCTGGTGCGGGACTACGTCGCGTCAGCGGGCCGGTCCGCCCCGCGTGGTGCGCCGATCTCGGTCAGGAGGGACACGGCGTGCTTTCGGCTGGACCGCGCGGCTTGGGTTCTGCCCGTTGCCGTCTCCAGGTCCGCCAGAGCCAGGAGGGTGTCCGCCTGACCATGTCGGTCAGCAATGCGCCGGCGGATGGTGAGGGCCGTGTTCAGGTGCCGTTCGGCCTGGTCGTAGTGCCCGAGAGCCGTACAGGCGCTGCCCAGGCCGGTGAGAGCTGTGGATTCCGTGAACGGTTCGGCGGTTCTCCGGGCGAGACCGAGGGCTTCGCGGTGCCATGCCGCGCCTTCGTGAGGTTTCCGGCGGAGGCCGGACGCGAGACCGAGCGTGAACATCGCCAGAGTCTGCGCCGTGCGGATTGCTGAGATTCCTGGATTGGGCCAGCGCTCGCTCAGCCGTTGTCGTGCAGTTGTCGACCCGTCCCGCGGAGAGCTCGGTCAGAGCCAGGCCGAGGACGGCGCTGGACTCGCAGTGCTGGTCGCCGATCGTCCGGGCGACGTCGAGTGCCTTCCGAAGGTGCTCATGGCCTTCCTCGACGCGCTTCAGACGCTGGCAGAGGAACCCGAGGGACGCGAGCGCCCACGCCTCGGTCTGGCGGTTGCCGATGCTGGTTCCGAGAGTGAGGGCCTGACGGAGGAGATCCTCGCCCTCGAGGTAATGGCCGGTGGTCCACTGCACGTAGCCCAGGCGCTGCAGCGAGATGGCTTCTCCGCGCCGATCGGAGAGCTTGCGGAAGACGTCGAGGGCATACAGGTGGTGATCGCGCGCGGCGTCGGGCCGTCCGAGGTGCCAGGCCGCGAGGCCGAGCCCGTGGCGTGCGATCGCTTGTCCACGCTGGTCGCCGCTGCGCCTGAACAGCGCGAGTGCCCGCCCGTGGTATCGGGCGCACTGCTTGTAGTTGCCGAAAACCCAGTGCGCCAGGCCAAGGTTGCTGGCCTCGTGCGCCTGTCCACTCCGGTCGCCGGTGCCCGTGAACAGGGCCGTTGCCCGCCGGTGTCCCTTCGCGCTCTCGTGCAGACGCCCTGGGAGGAACCAGTTCGCCGTGCCCAGCCCCCCGTGTGACCGGGCCTGGCCGTGCCGGTCCGCGATCTCCGTGAACAGTGCGAGTGCCCGCCGGTGCTGCTCGGCGCTCAGCGGATAGCGGCCCAGGGCGTACGAGGTGCGGCCGAGCCCGCTGAGTGCCTCGGCCGCACCGCGCACATCCCCCGCCTTTTCGGACAGGGCCAGAGCCGCATGGTGTTGCGCGGCGCTCTCCTCGTGCCTGCCCAGGCCGTCGTACATGCCTCCCAGGTCCCGCATGCTCTGTGCCTGCTTGACGGAGTCCGACATCCGACGGGCCGCCTCCAGCCCCAGCCGGAGGCCCTCACGACAGTCGGTGCCGTAGCTGTGCTGCGCGAGGAACGCGTGGGCCGCCGTCGCCAGCCGCCAGGTGTCGTGGTGCCAACGGCCGGCGGCCTCATGGGAGACAGCGAGCAGGTTCGCGCGTTCTTGCTCCAGCCATCGGAGTGCGGAGACGGGATGGTACAGCGAGGCGGGAAGATCGGCCGGTTCCCGGCAGGCATCGCCCGTGCCGGGCCTGGTCCTGCTGCCGTGCCCGGGGAGGTTGCGCCTCCAGGGTTCGAGGGCGTGCCGGGCCGCCTCGGCTGCTCGGCAGTACCAGTCAGCCAGGCGTCGCAGGGCGGTGCGCCGCTCCTGCTCGTCGTCCTCGGTGCGTGCGAGCTCCAGGGCGTACAGCCGCAGCAGGTCGTGGTAGCGGTAGCGGCCGAGGGCGTGTTGCTGCAGGAGGTGCTCGTCCAGCAAGGACTCCAACTGCTGCTCCGCCTGTGTACGGGTCTGGCCCAGCAGGGCGCCGGCGGAGGAAGGCGTGAAGTCCTCGCCCGGATGGAGGGCGAGCAGCCGGAAGGCTCGTCGGAGGTCGGTGGGGAGGCAGCGGTAGGAGGGGGCGAAGGCCTGGTCCACCGTTCGCCTCCCGACGGTGAACTGCCGCAGTCGTTCCTCGGCGGCTTCCAGCCGCCCCGCGAGTTCCGAGACGTTCCAGGTCGGGCGGGTCCGCAGCCGCCGTGCCGCCAGCGCGACGGCCAGCGGCAACCGTCCGCTCAGCTCCACCACACGCCGCGCGTCCTCGGCGCCCGGCTCATCGGCGGAACGGCCGGCAACGCGCGCGACCAGTGCCAGGGCTTCCTCGGGAGAGAACGTGCCCAGCCGTATCGTGCGTGTGCCGTCCAGCCCGGACAGCACCCGGCGACTCGTGATCAGCAGCATGCAGGACGGTTCCCCGGGCAACAGCAGCCGTACCTGGTCCTCGTCGACCGCGTCGTCCAGCACCACCAAGGAGCGCTTGCCGACCATCCGGTCGCGGTACAGCGCCGATCGCGCCTCGGCTCCGGTGGGAATCTGACTGCCCGGCACCCCCAGAAGACGGAGAAAATCCTCCAGTACATCCGCCGGATCCACCGGAGGGCGGCTGGGTGAGAAGCCCTTGAGATCGGCCCACAACTGCACGTCGGCGAAGTGGCCCTGCTGAACGAACTGGTGGCTGGCGTGCACGGCCAGCCGCGTCTTGCCCACCCCCGCCATCCCTTCGATGACCGCTATGACCACGCCGCCGCTTTCCGTGCCGACGGCGGTTCCCCGGTCGCCCACACACCCCCACAGCGCATGCAGTTCTGCCTCTCGGCCCACGAACTCAGGTATGCCCATGGGCAGTTGACGCAAGGCTTGGACGGCTTCCGGAGCGGGCGTGACCGTGGTCGGCGGCTTGGCGGGGGCGGATCCCACGCCGCGCCCTCGCGCCGGTCCCGAGCATGACAAGGACGGTGCGGAGACGAGTATCTGCCCGTGCAGCTCCTGGAGCTCCCTGCCCGGGTCCACGCCCAGTTCCTCGCGCAGGTTGCGGCGAATCCGCTGATACGCGCTCAGGGCATCGCTCTGCCGACCGGATCTGTACAGGGCGAGCATCAGCATGGCCGCGACGCGCTCCTGAAAGGGAAGGCCGGCTGCGAGGCGGGTCAGCTCGGGCACGAGCTCCTGGTGGCGGCCCAGATCGAGATCTGCCTGAATGCGCTCCTCGAGCACGGTGGCCCTCAGTTCCCGCAGCAGGTCGCGCTCCGCGTCCAGGACTTCGCTCGAGACGTTGGCGAGGGGCGTTCCGTGCCACAGGTTCAGTGCTGCGCGCAGCTCTGCCGCAGTTTGTTCCACGTCCCCCCGGGCCAGCGCGCTGCGGCCCCGGGCCGTGGCGTGTTCGAAGGCGGTCAGGTCGACGCCGTCCGGCTCCGCTTCGATGACGTATCCGCTGTCGGACCAGTTGAGCACCCCCGAGGATGCCCTGGCCTCGCGTCCGGGCTCCAGCACGCGCCTCAGCGCAGAAACGTACTTCTGGAGCTGATTGACCGCGTACGCCGGCGCGGGATCGCCCCACACCGCTTGGACCAGTTGCTCCCGGGTCACGGGGCTGTTCGCGTGCAGAAGCAGCACCGCCGCCACCGACCGCTGCCGGGGAGCGCCCAGATCCAGCGCTCGTTCTCCACGCCATGCACGAACTGGTCCGAGGAGAGCGAACCGTAACGGACCCTCGGCCTTGTCGGCGTGTGTGCCACCCAACAGCAGAACCCCTCAGACGCAGGTCAGATCCGTGTACCAGGACCCTGCCCAGCGCTTCACCCAGTGATGCGTCCAACCTGGCTGAGCATGCTCGTGGGGGCCCTTGGGGCGGAGCAGCGCCGCCGGAGGGGAACGGCGCTGCTCCGAGATCGGTCGACAGGACGGTGCCCGAGTTCACAGGGGCGCTGCTGACACCACCGCGATCCGAAAGGAGCGAGTTTGAACAGCGAACTGAGCAGACGCGGGGCCATGTCGGGTCTGGTCGCACTGGGCGTCACGGCAGCGGCAGGCGGAACCGCGCACGCGCGGACCATGCACGGCCCGCACGCCCAGCTCCCACCTGCGCACGTGGTCACCGGAGAGGACGGCTTCTCCGCTCCTGCGACGGCCACCGAGGGATCCGTAGCGTTCCGGTTGCGCACCACCAGTCCGCTGACCGGTGCCGTCGGCATCGCCCGGTTGCGGCCCGGCGTGGGTGAGGCCGACTTCCGTACCCGGCTGCGTCGGATCTTCGCAACCGAGGGGCGGGAGAACATCGAGGCATCCAGGGCCCTGATGGCCGCGGCCGAGTTGTACGGCGGTGGCTTCACTCATGTGGGCACGGACACCGGCTTCACCGTGGAGCTGCGAGCCGGCCGCTACCTGCTCCTGGAGTTCCTGGACTTCGAGGGCGCGGAACGGGGTCGCGACCCCGCGCCGGGGCAGGAGTACGTCCGCACACTGACCGTCCGCCCGGGCCGCGACCAGGTCCGGACCGCCCCACCCACCGCCGTCATCACCGCCAGGGAAGTACCGGGCCTGGGACCCCGGTTCGAGGTGCGCGGCCGACTCGAGTCCGGCGGCTCGCTCCGCTACGTCAACCGTATGCGGGGCCAGGTCGACGAGCTGGTCCTGTACCCCGTCACCGACGAATCGGTCACGGAAGACGACATCCAGGCGTTCTTCGACGGCGCCGGCGGGCCCCCGCCCTTCGACGTCACCCGATGGCTGGGCACCCCACCACTCTCCCCGGGCCGGGACACATCACTCACTCCTCCCCTGCGCCCTGGTCGGTACGCCGCCGTCACCTGGGTCACCAGCATCCACGACGCCCGCCCGCTTGCCGCCCACGGGCAGCACCGGATCCTCACCGTCGCCTAATGCCGCGGCAAGTGACGGCACTAGGGACACCGGCATCCGGCCTGTGTCACGTCACTGAAGAGAGAGGTTGTCATGAGTAAGTTCCGCCAAGTCGTGAGTATCGCCATCGCCGGGGCGGCTCTGCTCCTCGGCCCTGCTGCCACCACCGCCTCGGCCGACACTCCACCGGACCGCAACAACACCCTGACGCCGCCGGAGCGCAACCAGACCATCACGCCGCCGGACCGCAACCAGACCTGACAGGGCCCGGGCGGCCTTCGCAGAGGCTCCTGCGAAGGCCGCCCGGAGATTCCAGTGCTTGGCGGCGCGGTTGCACCCGTACCGCCTCCCATCGCGAGAAAGCAGGGAACATGAGGTACGGACGCACAAACTTGAGGACCCTTACGGTCGGCGCCTTGGCAGCCGGTGTGCTCACCACCTCGGTCTCGCCCGCGCTGGCGGACGGCCATCAGGATGCCGTACGGCACCGCGCGGCGCCGGTGGCCATCGCAGCGGCCGCCCCGGCGTTCGAGTGCGAGTACGTGGGGCAGAAGTTCGCGCGCGCCGATCGCAAGGCACCCATCCGTACCGGCATGTCGAGTCGCGCCCCGGTCAAGGCGATGGTCAAGAAGGGCCAGCAGGTGCGCTACAACTACCGGTGCGTCAGCTCCAAGGGAACGCACTGGGTCAAGACGACCGCCCCGGCGCGAGGGTACCTGTACATCGCTCACATCTGACTGCGCACGGGGACCGAGCCACCGGGCTCGCGATACAGGCCGGAGATCAGCCAGGAAACCCCGGAGACTGGCTGAAATGGCCGTTGCTGCTCTGTGACCAGCAACGATGGAGTGGCTGATGAGGCCGCGTCCTACATGAACCGAGGGGCGGAGCGAAGCGAGGTGACGGGGGCACGATGACCTACATGGTGGAGCTGCCGCTCGACGAGGGCGGTGACGGACCAACTCAGGTCGTCAAGGTCGAGCTCCAGGAGAAGTCCGAAGACGGACTGGTCAGGGTGTCGCGTCCTGGACAGGTGGCGGCCAGGGCGACCCGCTCCATGGGAGAGATGCTGTCTGGGATACGGCCCGTGGCCCAGCAACTGGTGAACACCTTCAGTGAGACGACGCCGGGTCCACAGGAGATCACCGTGGAGTTCGGCCTGTCACTGTCGGCCGCGGCGGACATCGTGATCAGCAGCAGCACGGCTCAGGCCCACTTCAACGTGACCCTCAGATGGGATCGCGGCGGGAACCAGGCTCAGGAAGCAGGCCGTCCGGCCGCCGAACCGGAGGCATGAGCATGCCGGGCAGTGCCGCACCCACAGTCCGGGGTGGTCCGGCCGCTCTCGACTCGGCCGTCCTTCGCATCACGGACCAGCAGGAAAACTGCTGGGGTGTCGGCTTCCTGGTCGGGGAGAAGACCGCCCTGACCTGTGCTCACGTCGTCAGCGCCGCTCTTGGGACGCCCGAGGAGCAACCGCCCGGGGCCGCTGCCCGGGTGTTCGTGGATCTGCCGCTGCTGCGCACGGCCGCGTCCGGCCAGGCCCCGGTGCCGGCACGGATCGTGCACTTCGCGGCGGGCGACGACGTCGCGGTGCTGCGGCTGGAGACCGAGGTAACGCTTGGGCGCCCGGTGAGATTGGTCGACGCGCCGGACGTGTGGGGCCATCCAGCCCGGATCTTCGGTTTCCCCCAAGGCCGCCCGGCCGGTGTGTGGCACGCCGGAGTGCTCCGTTCCCGCCAGGCCGACGGATGGATCCAGACCGACCTGGCATCCGACGGCTACCGGGTCTCCGGAGGGTTCAGCGGCAGTCCCGTGTGGGACGAGAACCTGTCCGCCGTCGTCGGCATGGTCGTCGTTGCCGAGTCGGGGAAGCCCGCGGCCAGCTATCTCGTCCCCACCGACGCACTGCTGCGTGCCTGGGAACCGCTGCAGGCCCTGACACTGCCGCCCTCCCCGTTCCCCGGCCTGTACCCGTTCCGGGAGACGGACGCGGCTTCCTTCCACGGGAGGGACGACGAGAGCGAAGAGCTGACCGCCAAGGTCGTCGCCGAACGCCAGGTGTGTCTGGTCGGCCCGTCCGGATCAGGCAAGTCGTCGCTCGCTCTCGCCGGTGTGGTGCCGCGCCTGCGCGCCGAGGATTTCTCGGTGGGGATCCTTCGCCCCGCCTCCGGCCGTCGACCCCTGTCAGCGCTGGCGGCCGCGTTGCTGCCCCTCCTGGAGCCCGACCTGTCCGTCGTCGAACGGCTGAACGGGCTTCCGGCCCTGGTACGCGTCCTTGAGGAGCAGGGGGCCGCGGACACCGTCACCGCCGTACGGGAGCGTCAGAGGACACGCGGTCTGCTGATCGTCGTCGACCAGTTCGAGGAACTGCTCGTCTCCGCGCCCGACCTCGTGGGCGAACTGGCCGAAACGCTCTACCCAGCAGCCCTCCCACCGGACCTGCATGTGCTCACCACCCTCCGCGCCGACTTCCTGGAGAGGGCGCTGGCCCATGCGCAGGTGGGCGCCGCCTTCCGTAACCGGCTCTACGCCCTTGGCGCTCCCAGCCCGCAGCAGCTCCGTGAGATCGTCACGGCGCCGGTGGCCGCCGTACCGGGAGTCGGCTACGAGGCCGGTCTCGTCGAACGCGTACTCGCCGACGCGGGAGAGGAACCAGGCACACTGCCCCTGCTCGGCTTCGCCCTGGACCGGCTCTGGCGGAACCAGGACGGCGGGGTCCTCACCCACGAGTCCTACGAGGCACTGGGCGGCGTCGCGGGCGCACTGGGACAGCACGCGGAGCGAATATGGAACGCGCACATCCCGGCTTCCGCGCTGCCCGCGGCGCGCCGCCTGTTCGCGGCGCTGGTGCGCGTGCCCCTCGGCACCAGCGCGATCACCCGACGGACCGCCCTGCGCGGTGAACTGGACGACGAGACCTGGGACATCGCGCAGCCCCTGGCCGATGCGCGCCTGCTCGTCACGGGGCGCAGCGCCGAGGGGGTGGAGACCGTTGAGGTGGCGCACGAGGCTCTCGTCACCGAGTGGGGGCGCCTGGCCGACTGGACCGAGGAAGACCGGTCCTTTCTCGTGTGGCGCGAAACGCTGCGCCACGACAGGGAACGCTGGGAGCATAGCGACCGGGCCCCCGACCTGCTGCCGTCGCAGTCGGCCCTGGACGCGGCCGGACGCTGGCTGACCGACCGTGGCCGGCTCCTGACCGACGCCGAGCACGACTACCTTCGCCGCGGGCAGGCTCACCGACGGGCGCGACGGCGCAAACGGCGGGTCCTGACCACCACGATCTCCTCGCTCACCGCTCTGGCGGTCCTTCTCGGCTCACTGTTCGCCTACTACCGGTACGTCAGCAACGAGCGTTCGGCGGAATCCACCTCGCGCGCGCTGGCGCAGAGCTCCAGCGACCTCGCGACCTCGGACCCGGTGGTCTCCGTCATGACGGCGCTGGCGGCCTACCGGACGTCCCCGACCGAGCAGGCTCGCGATGCCCTCCTGCAGGCCCGGCTCGCGCACGAACCCGATCAGCGCACGCTGTCCGGGTCTGACGGCTCCGTCCGCGGCTTTGTCACGAGCGAGGACGGTGAAGTGGTCCTCGTTCACTCGGACATCGGCAAACCCACCCTGTACGTCCAGGCGGCCACGGGAACGGTGCGCCGGCAGCGCCTCGACCTGCCCTACCAGGCCGGCGTCAGCTTCGTCACCACGGACGGGCGCCGAGCCGGATTCTTCACGGAAGAGCGTGACCTGGTGTGGTTCGACGTGCGGCGCGCGGGTGGCCCGGGCGAACTGGCCGGCCCCGCGCACCGTCTGGCGTCCCGGCTCGCCCCCATAGACGGCTTGAGCGACATCAGGGATGACGCCGCGATCTCGAACGACGGGCGCTTCGTCGCGCAGACCACGGCGGACTCCACCACCATCGTCGTGTGGGACCTGGAAAACGGGACGACGGGAACGGTCCGGCTGCCTCCCGGCCTGCCGAAGGCGAGCCGCTTCGACGGCGTGCACATCGGAGCGGACAACCGCAGACTGCTGGCCAACCTGTGGAATGAGAAGACCGAGCGGAGCTCGCTGCTCGCCATCGACCGGAGGACCCGGCACTCACAGGTCATCGTGCAGCCGACCTCATACCTCGACGTGTCCGGCGGAGGAAACACCGTCGCCAGCTGCGAGCCGTCGAACAAGCGCGGGGAATACGCGCTCGTCGTACGGAACACCGGGCGCCCGGGCTCGGCGCTCCGCTACACAGGCCAGGGCCTGGGCGACGACGCCATCTGCGGGTTGAAAGCCGTGGACGACAGCGGCAGATGGGCGGTGACGCAGCGGTACGACTCGGCCGGGGAACGTACTTTCCTGCTCGACCTGAAGAATGACCGGCCGCTCTTCAGCAAGGGATTCGGAGACCACGGAGAGACGGTGAACGATGTGATCTCGGTCCACGGCTCACCCGTACTCCTGGCCTCCACGGAGAAGAACGTGATGTACATTCCGGCACGGCCGGCGGCGGCCCGGGAAGCTCCGCTGGCGAATCCGGCCCTTTCCCCGGACGGTAAGTTCGTCGTGGGCCTGGCGGAGGACGGAAAGCGGATCGAACGCCACGTTTCGGACCAGCACGGTGAAGTGCTGGCCAGTACGAAACGCCAGGCGGACGCCTTCGGCCGCTCCGCGAACGCGGCCCTCGGGTTCAGCGCCGATGGGAAGTTGGTGGTCGACCAGGTCGGGAAACGCACAGTGGTGCTGCGCCGGGCCTCGGACCTGCGCCCGCTCCGTACGATCACCGCGGCGGAGCCGCCGGCCGGTGACCCAGATGTGGAGGACTCGCAGTTCGACTCGCTCCTCTTCGGAGACGAGGTGGTGACGCGGTCAGGCACGGTGGTGCAGAAATGGGACGTGAGGACCGGCCGTCAGACGGCGCAGACGGACTTGCGTCACTTGATCACCGGTGTCTCCGCCAAAAGCATCCTTCAGATGTTCAGCTATCCGAAGTCCGGTCATCTGGCCGTCGTGGTGTGGGGCGACCCGAAGATCCACATCATCGACACGGCGACGTGGCGCGAGGTGAAGACGATCAGAACGGGTTCGGACACATCGGCGATCCAGTTCGACCGGGCCGGAGAGTACTTCGTTGTGAACCGCCGGGGAGGGAACATAGAACTCTGGCAGAGCAGCCCGCCCCGTAAGAAGATCGGACCGATCTTCACCGGCAACGCCGACGACCAACGCTTCGTCCCCCGCTTTCTCTCCGACGGACGCTTTCTGCTGGCTGCCCGCACCTCGGTACACGTCTATGACGTCGGCGAAGGAAAGTCGAAGGATACCTATACCTTCGGCGTCCCCGGCGGCGACATTTCCTCGGGATACTCGTACATCGGCGCCTCGGCCGACGGCAGGACAATCTTGTTCCGTGACGACGAGGCGATGGCCCCGTACCGTTCCATCCGGCTCGACGCCGACCTGTGGAGTCGTCAACTGTGCCGCGTGATCGGTTACCGGGAATTCACCTCTGCTGAGAGGGAGAGCCTGGGCATCTCCCTTCCGGAGGAACCTCTCTGCCACGACGGATGACGCCGTCCGTTTCGTCTGAAGAGGCGGCGTTCTTTAAAGGCCTTCACAACGGTCCCCCGACTCTCCCGAGGTTGGCGGTTCCGGGCGGCCCAGGGGCGGGGCGGCGGGGACCGCGAGAACGGGGGTGCCGGACCGTCGCCGGGCCACTGTGTGATTCATCGACTGATCGGAGTAGCGCCCATCGCCGCGACCGACAGCTCCCACAGCCTTGCGGCCGCGTCGGGGTCGATGGCGTACGCGCGGACGCCGCCGCCGGCCATGGGATCGCCGAGGGCGGGACTCGTGCCGGCCGCAGGTCTTGAAGCGCCGCGTCCTGTCGAATGTGACCACACCCAACCGTGACACCACTCGCCACGACGCGGCAGCCGTGGCCATCGGACGGCGCGCCCTTGGGTATCCCGATCCGGCGACGGACGGCACCGCCCCCACACGACCAGAGCGATCGTGCGGGGCATCGGACCGTCCAGGCCCGACCGGAGACCCGACGGCGTGAGGAAACCCGCCCCGCATTCCCGGACCACGATCACGAGTCGTGCCGCCCGGACGCGGAGCGAAAGCGGGCCACCAGCGTGCCCAACACCGTTCGGAGCACGCGGCTGAGCATGAGTTCTGGCAACAGGACTCACTCCCGCTCAGTCTTTAGGAACGGTCCGTGCGCATGAGCATCACTGGTCACTCCTCTCTTCAGGCGCTGGGTGCGATGCCCTATGTTCCTCGTCTTCTTATACAGCTCGGAGGAGGAAACTTGACAAGCCCCGACTCATGCCCGGGACGGGTTAGCCTCTGATCTTCGCGAGAGCGCGAGAGCAGGAGGCAGACATGGCGAAGGTTCCCAGCGCGGTGGTCGCCGCGAGCGGGCTCGTGGGCGGGTACGGCGTGGCCCGCTGGACCAGGCAGCGGCCGCTCGGCGGGGTGGTGCTCGCCGTCGCCGGGGCGGCGGCCGCGCGGCAGTGGCGGCAGCAGGCCGGCGGGGTGGCCGCGGGGGCGCTGTCGGCCGCGTATGTCGCCGCGTTCGCCGGGTCTCATCCGCTGGCCAAGAAGGTGGGCGCCTGGCCCGCCGTGTTCGGCGTGGCGGGGGCCGTGGGGCTGGCGTCGTGGGTGGTGGCGGATCGGCGCGGCTGACCGGCCCCGGTGAGTACAGCAAAGAACCCGGCCCTGAAACCCAGGGCCGGGTTCTTGTTCGAGCGCCGGGCAGGCCTTGCACCTGCATCTCCCCACAGGAAGTGGGGCGTCTTTCCTTGGACCACCAACGCACTGTGCGCCGACCGGAGTTCCGGCGACCGGACGCAGATCAACTATAACTCAGTTTCTGTTATCGCCCGACCGCCCGCCCGTCTCCTCACCGTCCCCCACAGGCAAGCGACTTACGACGCTGAGGTACGACGACGTGACACGACAGATCAGCCGCCGGAGCATGTTGGAGGCCGCGGGTGCGGTGGGCGCCGGTATCGGTATCGGTACGGCCGCCCTCACCACCCCGGCCGTCGCCGCCGGCGCCCCTCTCGCCCACCCCGGGCTGCTGCACACCCGTACCGACCTGGCCCGTATGGCGGCCAAGGTGAAGGCGGGTGCCGAGCCGTACACGGCCGGGTTCGCCAAGCTCACCGCGAACCGGCATGCGCAGAGCGGGCGGCGCGCCAATCCGCAGGCCACGGTGTATCGGGGCTCCGGGTCGCCCGAGAACTACCGGATCCTCTACAACGACATCCACGCCGCCTACCAGAACGCCCTGCGGTTCCACGTCAGCGGCGAGGACGCGCACGCCGACACCGCCGTGGCGATCCTCAACGCCTGGTCGGGGAAGCTGACCTCGATCCAGGGCTCGGCCGACCGGTTCCTGGCCGCGGGGCTGTACGGCTATCAGTTCGCCAACGCCGCGGAACTCGTGCGCGACCATGGTGACTTCGATCTCGGGCGGGCGCAGGAGCTGCTGTCGGACGTCTTCCTGCCGCTCAGCGACAGCTTCCTGACCCACCACAACAACGCCGTCGTCACGAACTACTGGCCCAACTGGGATCTGACGGCCCTCGCCTGCGTTCTGGCGACCGGGATCTTCTGCGACGACCGGGGCATCGTCGAGCGGGCCGTGGAGTACTTCAAGCACGGGGACGGCATGGGGTCGGTCAGGCACGCCATTCCGGTCGTGCACGACGACGGGCTCGGCGAGTGGGTCGAGGCCGGGCGTGACCAGGGGCATGCGCTGCTCGGGGTCGGGCTGATGGGCACGGTGTGCGAGATGGCGTGGAACCAGGGCATCGATCTGTACGGGTACGACGACAGCCGGTTCCTCAAGGGCGCGCAGTACGTGGCCAAGTGGAGCCTGGGCGGGGATGTGCCGTACACGGCCAACACGCGCAGGAAGGGTGCGATCGGGGGCTGGTCGGGGAGTGAGACCGCGTCCGGTGTGGCGGCGGTGGATCCGGCCATGACCCGGCCCATCTGGGCGATGGTCGCCCAGCACTACACCAAGCGGCGGAGGTTGCCGGCGTCGTACCTGACGCGGGCGGCTGCCAAGGCGGCGCCCGAGGGTGGGGGTGGGGATTACGGGCCCAACAGTGGAGGGTTCGACCAACTGGGCTTCGGCACTCTGGCGTTCACGCGGGAGCGGGCGGCCGACGTGTCGGCGGCGCCGAGTCCGGGTCCGGGTCCGGCCGCGTCCGAGGGGGCCGGGGGTGTTCGTCCGCAGGCTTCGGCGTCCCCGGTCGCGGGTGATGACCTTGCCGCCACGGGGTCCGGGGACGTCGTCGGCTGGGCCGCGGGGGCGGGGATCACGGCCGTGGCGGGGGGACTGCTGATGCTGCGACGGCGGGGGCAGGCCGGGTAGCGACCCCGGATGGCCGGGCGCCGGGTGGCCGCCATGTCCCTTATGTGGCACGGGAGTTGAAGCAAGGCTGTGATCAGTCTGTGAACGTCTGATCCAGGGAGGAACATCCGTGCCGTCCAACACCCCACCCGTCCCGCGCGTGAAGAGGCGCGGGAGACTGGCCGTCGGAGCACTGGTCACCGCGCTGTTCGGCCAGTTGATGACCGGGACCGCGGTCGCAGCGCCCGCGGCCGAGGCCAAGGCCGAGACCCCCTTAACCGGCCGAATAACCTGGGCGCCTTGTGAGTCGCCCTCCGGCGAGGGCACCTTCGAGTGCGCGACCGTCCAGGTGCCTGTGCACTGGAAGCGGCCGAACGGTGCCCGCTTCGATCTGGCTCTGGCCCGCCACCGGGCCACCGACCCGGCCCGCAGGATCGGTTCGCTGCTCGTCAACCCCGGTGGGCCAGTCCGCCGCCCTGGGCAACATGTCCGACCCGGCGGGCTGGTTCGGGTTCGCTCAGGCCCTCGCCGACCTGGACGCCGGCGTCCCCGCGGCGGCACGGTCGGTGCGGAAGTACGGGGAGCCGACGGAGTATCCGTTCAACTCGGTGATGTGCCAGGACTACGACTTCGGCGTGTCCTCGTACCGCACCCTCGCCCGCTTCCAGCGCGAATTCGGCCGGCTCGCCCCCGTGACCCGGTTCAGTACCCTCGGCTGGACCGTCCAGACCGGCTGCCAGGACTGGCCGTCCGAGGTGAACAACCCGCAGCGTCGGCTCCAGGTCGACGGCACCCCGCCGATCCTGATGACCAACAGCCCCTACGACCCGGCCACACCGCACTCCTGGGGCGCCAACGCGGCCCGGCAGATCGGGCGCGAGGCCGTGTTCCTCACGTACGACGGTGTCGGCCACGGTGACTACTGGCTGAGCCCGTGCGCGCGTGGCGCCATCGACACCTACCTCGTGCCCCTGAAGACTCCGCGCACGGGCACCCACTGCCCGGCGGTCTGGCCGACCGGGCCCTCGGCCCAGCGGCAGTCGCCGTCCGGCGGCCTCGTCAACCCGCTGCCCGAGCTGCTGGGCACGGGGCCGTACGGGCGAGCCGGGTGACGCGGCCCGGTCCTGCGCGGCCGTGAGGTGGGGGCGTGGCTCCGGCCGGGCCGGAGCCACGCCCCGCGAGTGCCTGGGCCGGTGGCCTGTGATGCCGTCGCCCGCTTCGACCGTGCAGTGGACGACACGACCGTCCAGGCCCTCGGCGAACGGCTCGACGAGGCCGCCGTCCGCCGCGTCGGCCCGCCGCGTCGCCCCGTCCGAGCCCGGGCCGTGGGAGCCGCGGCCTCCCCCACAGCTGCCCGTGGGCTCCGCCTACTTCGCCGCCGCTGTCAGCGGCTTGGCGATGTCCTCCAGGGAGCGGCGTTCCGCCTTCACCGCGAGGATCGCCGCCGCCAGCCCGGCCAGGCACATCAGGGCCGCGCCGATCTGGAAGGCGAGGACCGTGTCGCCGACCTCGCCCGTGCCGGTGAGGTCGGCGAACAGCAGCGGGCCGCTGATGCCGCCGGCGGCGGTGCCGATGGCGTAGAAGAAGGCGATGGACATGGCGCGGGTCTCCATCGGGAAGACCTCCGACACCGTCAGGTAGGCGCTGGACGCACCGGCCGAAGCGAAGAACAGGACCGCGCACCAGCACGCCGTCATCGTGTCCGCGCTCAGCGAGCCCTGGTCGAAGAGCCAGGCCGTGCCGAAGAGGAGCAGGCCGGAGAGCAGATAGGTGCCGGAGATCATGATTCGGCGGCCCACCGTGTCGAAGAGCTTGCCCAGGAGCAGCGGGCCGAAGAAGTTGCCGATGGCGATGACCGCGAAGTAGTAGCCGGTGTTGCCGCTCGGGACGTCGAAGAACGTCGTCAGGATCGCGCCGAAGCCGAAGGTGATGGCGTTGTAGAGGAAGGCCTGGCCGATGAAGAGGGAGAAGCCGAGGACCGCCCGCCTGCGGTAGTCGGAGAAGACCGTGCGGCCGATCTCCAGGAAGGAGACGCTGCGGCGCTGGTGGATGGTGATCTCGCCCTCCGGCGCGCGGCAGCGTCTCGTCCCGCTCCTCCTCGATCTTGCGTTCGATGGAGGAGACGATGCGTTCCGCTTCGTCGTCGCGGCCGTGGATCAGCAGCCAGCGTGGGCTCTCCGGGACGTGCCGGCGGACCAGCAGGATCACCAGGGCGAGGACCGCGCCGAGCGCGAAGGTCAGGCGCCAGCCGACGTTCGCCGCGAAGATGTCCGTGTCCAGCGCGACGATCGACAGCAGCGAGCCGCCGACCGCGCCCAGCCAGAAGCTGCCGTTGATCATCAGGTCGACGCGGCCGCGGTACTCCTTGGGGATCAGCTCGTCGATCGCGGAGTTGATGGCCGCGTACTCGCCGCCGATGCCGAAGCCGGTGAGGAAGCGGAAGAGGAAGAACCACCAGGTGTCGAAGGAGATCGCGGTGAGGGCGGTGGCCGCCAGGTACACCGCCAGCGTGATCATGAAGAGCTTTTTGCGGCCCCACTTGTCGGTCAGGCGGCCCCAGAACAGGGCGCCGACGCAGGCTCCGGCCACGTACAGGGCGGCCGCCATGCCGGTGACCTGTCCGGAGGTGATGGGCAGTCCGCTGCCGGGCTCGGACAGGCGGCTGGCGATGTTGCCGACGACGGTGACTTCCAGGCCGTCGAGGATCCACACGGTCCCGAGCCCGATGACGATCGTCCAGTGCCAGCGCGACCACGGGAGGCGGTCGAGGCGGGCGGGGATGCTGGTGGTCATGGTGCGGCCGGTCCCGGCCTGCGCGGTGGTCATGGGCTCCCTCCTCATCGAGCGGAACCCGGTTCGAGTGCCCTGAGCGGGTTTTCTTACGCCCGAGCCCGTCACACCCCGAAGGCGCCGTACCTCGACGCGTCAGCCCGAGGTCAGGCCCTGAAGTGTCAGGCCC
Organism: uncultured Actinomycetota bacterium; assembly: GCA_963798065.1. Taxonomy (GTDB): domain Bacteria; phylum Actinomycetota; class Actinomycetes; order Streptomycetales; family Streptomycetaceae; genus Streptomyces. Next base: position 131,032 of record CAWCSC010000025.1, read on the forward strand.
TGAAGTGTCAGGCCCCGACGCGCTATGCCCCGATCGCGTGCGACACCGTGTAGATCAGCAGACCGGCCAGCGAGCCCACCACCGTGCCGTTGATCCGGATGAACTGGAGGTCGCGGCCGATGTTCGCCTCGATCTTCCTCGTGGTGTGCTCGGCGTCCCAGCTCGCCACCGTGTCCGTGATCAGGGAGGTGATCTCCTTGCGGTAGGTGGTGACGACGTACACGGCCGCGCCCTCCACCCAGCTGTCGACCTTGTCCTGCACCTTGCGGCTCGGCCGCCATCCGCGAGCCCAGCGACAGCAGCGAGGCCCGCACGCGCAGCCGCAGTTCGCTGCGCTCGTCCTCCGCCGCCGCGACGATCATGGATCGTACGGCCGTCCAGGCGGACGCGATCAGGTCCTGGACCTCGCCGCGGCCCAGCACCTCGCCCTTGAGCCGCTCGACCCGCGCGCGGGTGTCGGTGTCGGACTGGAGGTCGGAGGCGAAGTCGGTGAGGAACCGGTCGAGGGCGCCGCGCGCCGGGTGGGCGGGCATGTCGCGCATCTCGGTGACGAAGCGCAGCAGCTCCTTGTAGACCCGCTCGCCGACCTTCCGGTCTACGAACTTCGGCGTCCAGCCGGGGGCGCCGCCCTGCACGGCGTCCATCACCTCGTCGCCGTGCAGGACCAGCCAGTCGTGGGCGCGGTTGACGACCAGGTCGACGACCCGCTTGTGGCCGCCGTCGGCGACGATCTTCTCCAGCATCTTGCCGATGCCGGGCGCGATCTCCTGGGCGTCGGCCCGCCGCGTGATCGCCTCGCCGACCACGGCCTGGACGTCGGAGTCGCGCAGGACCGTCAGGGCGCCCCGCAGGGCGGTGGACAGCTCCGCCGTGACCCGGTCGGCGTGCTCGGGGACCGCGAGCCAGGCGCCGAGGCGGCTGCCGATGCCGACGGCGCGCAGCCGCTGCCGCACGACGTCCTCGGAGAGGAAGTTCTCGCCGACGAACTCGCCCAGGGAGACGCCGAGCTGGTCCTTCTTGGTGGGGATGATCGCGGTGTGCGGGATGGGGATGCCGAGGGGGTGACGGAAGAGGGCGGTGACGGCGAACCAGTCGGCGAGCGCGCCGACCATGCCCGCCTCGGCGGCCGCGGCGACATAGCCCGCCCAGGGCGCCGGCGCCCGAGTTCTGGCGCCCACTTGGCGAGGACGTAGACCAGCGGCCACGAACAGCAGCAGCCCGGTCGCGGTGAGCTTCATCCGGCGTACGCCGCGCTGTTTCTCCTCGTCCGCCGGGCTGAAGCGTCGTCATCGCACGGTTCGCGACGACGCCGGGGCGGGCATGCTGCCCACCGGGCGTCGCACCCTTTTCTTGCATCTTTCGTCCGTTCCATCCGCTCCACCCGCTCGGTGATCCCCGCACACATTGTCCCTTCCTGACCGACTCCTGGAACGGAACAGGAGTTCCCGGCGTCTGTCGGGAGGGGGTAATGCCATGGGGTCCTGTGAGCTTCCCCCTGCCCATGACGCATCATGGGCACATCAGATCGGAGCCTTGGGCTCCCATCGCCCGAGGAGAACAACACAGCATGACCCGGGGTCGTGGTTACGCCCTACTCGCCGCGATCGTCGCAGCGATCGTGGCCCTTTCCGCCGCCATATACGTCGGAGTGGCGTCCGACGACGGCAGCGCAGGCCCGGAACTCCCGCGGCCGACGGCCGCCTTCCGAACAACTCCGCCGCTCCCGCCTCCACCGGCACCTGGGTCGGCACCTGGTCCGCCTCGCCGGCCGGCGCCGAGCCCGGCACCGAGACGACGGGCATGGCGAACCGTTCGGTGCGCAACGTCGTGCACACCAGCGTCGGCGGTACGAGCGCCCGCGTGACGCTGTCCAATCTCTACGGCCAGTCGCCGCTGAGCATCACGCAGGCCTCGATCGCCGTCGCCGCGGCCAGCGGCACGCGCCGCCGCGCTCGCGGACACCATGCGGCAGCTGACCTTCAACGGCGGCCCCACGGTCGTCATCCCGCCCGGCCGGCAGGTGATGAGCGACGCCGTGCGCGTCGTCATCCCGCACGACGCCGACGTCCTGATCACCACCTACACGCCGACCAGCTCCGGCCCGGTGACCTACCACCCGCACGCCCGCCAGATCTCCTACGTCGCCCAGGGCGACCAGGCGCAGGACACGACGGGCACGCCGTACACCGAGCAGAGCTCGGTACTGGCGCTACCTGACCGCACTGGACGTGCTGAGCAACGAGTCCGACGGCACGGTCGTCGTCCTCGGCGACTCCCTCACCGACGGCATCACCTCCACCGCGGGGCGCCAACAGCCGCTGGACCGACGTTCTGTCGGACCGGCTACGCGCGGAGATCGCCGCCGGGCGGGACCTGCCCCGCTACAGCGTCGTCAACCAGGGCATCAGCGGCAACCGGGTCCTCACGGACGGGCTGGGCCGCCCGGCCGACAACCCCAGCGGGCTGAACCGCTTCGGACGGGACGTGCTGGAGCGGACGAACGTCAAGGTCGTCGTCATCGACCTCGGCGTCAACGACATCCTGCGCAACCCGCGGCTCGCCGACCCGAACGTGATCACTCGACGGCCTGCGCACGATGGTGGGCCAGGCCCACGCGCGCGGCCTGAAGGTCGTCGGCGCGACCCTGATGCCGTTCTACGGGCACCGCGGCTACACGGACCCGCGGGAGTCGGTACGGCAGCAGATCAACGCCCAGATCCGCGCGGGCCGGGTCTTCGACGCGGTGGCCGACTTCGACGAGGCGCTGCGTGACCCTACGACCCGCGCCGGCTGCGCTCCGACTACGACTCGGGCGACCATCTGCACCCCAGCGACAAGGGGTATGCGCGGATGGCGGAGGAGTTCGACCTGGAGAGCCTGAAGGGGGCGGCTCCGGCGGAGCTGTGAGGCGTCAGCCGCAGCCCCCGCCCCAGCCCTGACGCCGAGTACTGAGCAACGACGCTCAGTACTCGCCGTCGCTCCGCCGCTCCAGCTTCTCCCGCCGCCGCTCCTCCCGGAGCCGCTGCTTCTCCGCCCGCGTCAGCTTCCGCTGGACCCCGACGCCTCCCCAGAGCGCGAACCCGGTCACGATCACGCGCGGTGACCCGGGCTCCCCCGGCACGCCCTCCTCGCGGTGGTCGAAACCGCCCATGATCCCGATGCCGCGCACCACGACCTCGACGCCGGGCGGCACGATGACATCCACCCCGCCCATGATCGCGATCGCGTTGATCTCGACCTCGCGGTCCGCGAAGTTCGCCTCGCGCAGGTCGATCTCCCCGCCGCCCCAGAAGGCGAGGCAGGTGAACCGCCGGGGCATCGTCCAGCGCCCCTTGCGCTGGAAGCCGGACATCACGGCGACGGCCCACGTCGAGGACCCCTCACCGCCGACGATCCGCCCGGGCCATTCGGACCCCGTGGCGGGCTCCTTGCTCAGCGACACGGCGGGCACCACCACGCCCGCGGCCGGCAGGTCCCGGGTGATCGGCACCAGGTCCCCGTACGTCTTCGCCTGATACGTCGCGTCCAGCCGCTCCTCGAACTCCGCCATGTCGAGACGTCCCTCGGCGAGCGCGTCCCGCAGGACTTCGGCGACCCGTTCACGGTCGGCGTCGGAGGCGCGGAGGTCCGGGACTGCGTCGTCGGTCATACACAGCAGCCTACGAGTTACCCGTCCCGGGCACTATGCGCTCGCGCGCTCCGGCGGGGGTTTGGGGGTGTCCCCCATGGAGTGCAGCATCTTCGCGATCACGGCCTCGATGTCCGGCTCCCGCACCGACAGGTCGACCAGCGGGTACTCCGCCGCGATCCGCGCCACCAGCGGCGCGGCCGACTCCGCCGCCGGGAACGCCAGCCACTGCCGCGGACCCTCCACCCGGACGACCCGCGCGGGTGCCGGCGCGTCGATCGGGGGCAGCTCCCGCTCCAGGTCCACCACCAGCGTCCGCTCGCTCTCCCCCGCCTCGTGCAGCCCGGCGAGCGGGCCGTCGTACATCAGGCGCCCGTGGTCGATGACCATCACCCGCTTGCACAACTGCTCGATGTCCTGGAGGTCGTGCGTGGTCAGCAGCACCGTCGTGCCGCGCTCGGCGTTCATCTCCCGCAGGAACTCCCGCACCTTGGACTTGGAGACGACGTCCAGCCCGATGGTCGGCTCGTCGAGGTAGAGCACCTCCGGGTCGTGCAGCAACGCAGCCGCGATGTCGCCGCGCATCCGCTGGCCGAGCGAGAGTTGCCGCACCGGCACGTCCAACAGGTCGTCCAGGGCGAGCAGTTCGACCAGGCGGTCGAGGTTGTGACGGTAACGGGCGTCCGGGATCCGGTACATGCGGTGCATCAGCCGGTACGAGTCGACCAGCGGCAGGTCCCACCACAGCGTCGTACGCTGCCCGAACACCACGCCGATGCGGTGCGCGAGCCGGGTCCGCTCGCGGGAGGGGTCGATGCCGGCGACGCGCAGCCGGCCGGCGCTCGGTGTGAGGATGCCGGTCAGCATCTTGATCGTGGTCGACTTGCCGGCGCCGTTCGGCCCGATGTAGCCGACCATCTCGCCGCGTTCCACGCGGAAGGAGATCGAGTCGACGGCCCGCACCTGCCGCCGCTCCCGCTTCATGAAGCCGGTCTTCTTGCGTACGTCGAAGACCTTCTCGACACCGTCGAGTTCGATGAACCCGCGCTCCACGCCGTCCAACTCCGTCAACTCCCTGTACTCCGGTACGAACGAAGCCCCGCCCGCCACGCCAGCCCTGCCAGCGCACAGCAGGCCACCGCCACCAGCGGCGACATGAACGCCACCCACTCGGGCAGGTCCAGCGGATACGGCCGCCCCAGCACATAGGACGCGGGCAGCCAGTTGACGAAGGCCAGCGGCAGCACGAAGGTCACCCCGCGCACCAGTTCCTGCGCGAACACCACCGGCGGGTACTGCAACAGCGTCGCCCCGCCGTACGTGAACGCGTTCGGACACCTCCGAGGCGTCCTGCGCGACGAACTGGAAGGCCGCGCCCGCGATGAACACCGCGCAGAAGATCGCTCCGCCGCTGAGCACCATCCCCGGCATCAGCAGCAGCTTCAGCGGGGTCCAGTCGATGTCCAGGCTGCTCAGCGCGAAACCCAGCACCAGCAGGCCCTGTGTGACGCGGCCCAGGCGGCGCAGGGCGAAGCGGTCGGCGGCCACCTGCGCCAGCACGGGCGCGGGCCGCACCAGCAGCGTGTCCAGCGTGCCGTCGCGCACCCGGCGTCCCAGCCGCTCGATCGACCCGATCAGCATGTCGGCGAGCCCGAAGGCCAGGCTGGACAGGCCGTACAGAAAGGCGATCTCGGCCAGGGAGAAGCCGCCGAGCGCGTCGACGCGCGAGAACATCAGCAGGATCGCGACGAAGTCGAGCCCGGTCACCGCGAAGTTGGTGAACGTCGTCAGGGCGAAGGAGGCGCGATAGGCCATTGTGGAGCGGACCCACATCGCGGCGATCAGCCCGTAGGCACGCAGCCCCTCCCGCACCCGGCCGGGCTCCGCCACCGCCTCGCCCGTCGCCGCGCGCACCGTCTCAGCCACCCTGGACCACCACCCGCCGCGTCGCCACCGACTGCAGCAGCCGCCCGGCCGCCAGCAGAGCCACCGCCCAGGCCGCCTGGAAGGCATAGGTGCCGAGCGGGTCGGCCTCGCCGAGCAGGACGTCGGCCGGTGCCTGGAGGATCGACGACCAGGGCAGGGCCCGTACGACGTCGCCGAACACGCCCGGGAAGACGTTCAGCGGCAGCATCATCCCGGAGCAGAACCACCCCACGAACCACGACATCTGGACCATGCCGGTGCCGTCGATCATCCAGAACGCCGACAGCGCCACCAGGAACCGGATCGCGAAGCCGACCACCCAGGCCAGCACCACCGCCACGGAGAACGCCACCCAGGTCGTCACGTCCCCGGGCAGCGCCAGCGGGAAGAACAGAGCTCCGATGGTGAACGGGCACCACGCCACGCCCCAACAGCTGGAACAGCGCCCGGCCCCCGTCGGCCGCCATCCACCACAGCTGAAGGTCGGCGGGCCGGTACAGGTCGACGGCGACGTCCCCCGTACGGATGCGCTCGATCAGTTCGTCCTCGAAGCCGCCGCCCTGATGCCGAGCGTCTCGAACAGCGCCTGGCCGATCCACACATACGTGATGGCCTGCGCCTGGTCGTACCCGCCCAGGTGAGGCCTCTCGTCCCACAGCGCCACGTACGTGTAGACCAGGATCAGGCCGAAGACGGTGTTGGTGAACACCCCGGCCAGCATGGCCGCCCGATACGTCGCGTACCGCCTGAAGCCCCCCGCCGCGACGGCCGCGTACAACCGTCCCGAGCCCACATCCACAGCCCTCCTCGCCGCCCGGCACCGAAGCGCAGGAGCCTAGTGGGCCGAGGATCACGCGTGCCACGGGTTTTCCCCAAAGGGGCGTGAGACGCCGACAGGGCGCCCCGGGCCGGGCCCGGAGCGCCCCGCGGAGAGTTCGCTCACGCGTCGGTCTGAGCCCAGCCGCTGCACTTGTCCCACATGATTCCGGCGGTGGGATTGTCCGGGTTGCCCTTCCAGTCGCCGATGCACGCCTTGATGTTGACCGGCGTGCCCTCCTTGATGTCCAGGTTGAGCGTGCGGGTCGTGTCCACGCCGTCACGGTTCCAGTAGTAGTACGTGTTGCCCTCGCCGCCGATCGAGATGATCCCGATGGTCGAGTGGCCGTCCTTGGCGAGGTCGGTGATCGTGAAGACCTCGCCGTAGGTCTGGATGTGGGCCTTGCCGCCCGAGTCCGCCTTGGGCGTGACGTTCCAGTCCGCACCGGCCCAGACGGTACGATCCGTTCCGTCCGCGTGGGCCGAGGCGCCCGTGGCCAGGGCGAGCAGCGTGGCGGCGGTGCCGGCCAGGGCGGAGCGTGCGAGCAGTCGCATCTTCGGTCGTGTCCCCCTTCAGGCGAGTCTCGCGCAAGCAAGATCGCAATTCGAACAGGCGTGCAGGATAGCTCAATTGACCCTGCGACCTCCTGCGCGTTGGCCCGCACGCCGCCCGCCTCACCACACGGCTCACGACACGGCCCTCGATCAGGGAACTGATCGCCGGATGGGACAGTCTTCATCACAGGGGCGCAAGAGCGAGCAGAGACGTACGCGAACGACGTACGACGCGAAACAGGAGTCCGTGCACGACATGAGTGACGAGCCTCAGCCGCAGCAGCCGACACCGGGCTGGGCGCCCAGAGAGCCGCAGCCGGACGGCGACCCGGGCACGCCACGGGCCCAGGCTGACGACGATCCGAGCACGGCACGACCCCAGACGGACGGCTCCCCGGCCACGCCACGGCCCAAGACGGACGACGACCCGAGCACGCCACAACGCCAGACGGACGACGCGGGCACGCCAAAGGCCAAGACGGACGGCGACCCGAGCACCCCACGCCCCCAGGCCGACGACGACCCTGGCACCGTGCAGATCCGGGCCGTCGGATCCCCGACCCCGGCCACGCCACGCCCCCAGGCCGACGACGACCCTGGCACCGTGCAGATCCGGGCCGTCGGATCCCCGACCCCGGCCACGCCACCGACCCCGGCCGGCGACGACCCGGGCACGGCACCGATGCAAGCGATCGGCGACCCTGACGAACCGCAGGCAAAGCCGGGCGGAAAACCGAAGCGGACCGGCTGGCGCCGGATGATCCCGACCTGGCGCATGACCCTCGGCGGCTTCATCATCGTCGTCCTGCTGCTGGTCGGCGGCTTCTTCCTCGGCTACTCGCTGGTGAAGATCCCACCCGCCAACGCCCTCGCCACCAAGCAGGCCAACGTCTACCTCTACGCGGACGGCTCCGTGATCGCCCGCGACGGCGAGGTCAACCGGGAGAACGTCACCCTCGCGCAGATCTCCAAGGACGCCCAGCACGCCATCCTGGCCGCCGAGGACCGCGACTTCTACACCGAGTCCGCCGTCGACCCCAAGGCCATGGTCCGCGCCGCCTGGAACACCGCCACTCGGCAAGGGCAAGCAGTCCGGCTCCACGATCACCCAGCAGTACGTGAAGAACTACTACCTGCGCCAGGAACAGACCGTCACGCGCAAGGCCAAGGAATTCTTCATCTCCATCAAGCTGGACCGCGAGAAGAGCAAGGACCACATCCTCGAGGGCTACCTCAACACCAGCTACTTCGGCCGCAACGCCTACGGCATCCAGGCCGCCGCCCAGGCCTACTACGGCATGGACGCCAAGGACCTCGACCCGGCCCGCGCCGCCTACCTCGCCGCGCTCGTCAACGCGCCCAGCCAGTACGACGTCGTCGCCCACCCCGAGAACCGCAAGGCCGCCGAGTCCCGCTGGGGCTACGTCCTGGACGGCATGGTCAAGAAGGGCTGGCTCAGCGAGTCCGAAGCGGGCCGGCATGAAGTTCCCCGATGCCGAAGGAGTCCACCCTCTCCACCGGCATGTCCGGGCAGCGCGGCTACATCGTCCGGATCGTCAAGGACTACCTCATCCAGAACAAGATCGTCGACGAGGACAAGCTCGACGCCGGCGGCTACCGCATCACCACCACCCTGCAGAAGGGCAAGCAGGACGCCTTCGTCGAAGGCCGTCAACGACAAGCTGATGTCCAAGCTGGACAAGAAGAACAACAAGGTCGACACCTACGTCCGCGCGGGCGGCGCCTCCGTCGACCCGAAGACCGGCAAGGTCGTCGCGATGTACAACGGCATCGACTACGTCAAGCAGTACACCCCGAACGCCACCCGCAGGGACTTCCAGGTCGGCTCCACCTTCAAGCCCTTCGTGTTCACCTCGGCCGTCGAGAACCACTCGAAGACCCAGGACGGCCGCGTGATCACCCCGAACACGATCTACGACGGCACCAACAAGCGCTCCGTGCAGGGCTGGACCGGCGGCCCGTACGCCCCCGAGAACGAGGACCAGCACTCCTACGGCGACATCACCGTCACGCGAGGCGACCGACAGCTCCGTGAACTCGGTGTACGCGCAGATGGCCGTCGACGTCGGCCCCGAGAAGGTCAAGCGAGACCGCCATCGACCTCGGGCGTCCCCGAGACCACCCCCGACCTCGCCGCCGTCCCCGTCCATCGCGCTCGGCATCGCCACCGCCAGCGTCCTCGACATGGCGGAGGCCTACGCCACCCTCGCCAACCACGGCCGGCACGGCACGTACACGATCGTCGACAAGGTCACCAAGGACGGGCACGACGCCATCGAGCTGCCCGAGCGGCGCACCCGGCAGGCCGTCAGCCGCGAGGCCGCCGACACCACCACCTCGATGCTGCAGAGCGTCGTCCAGAACGGCACCGCCTCCGCCGCCCAGGCCGCCGGCCGCCCCGTCGGCCGGCAAGACCGGCACCGCCGAGGAGGACACGGCCGCCTGGTTCGCCGGCTACACCCCCGACCTCGCCACCGTCGTCTCCGTCATGGGCCAGGACCCGGTCACCGCCGCCCACAAGTCGCTGTACGGGCGATGGGCCTGGACCGCGATCAACGGCGGCGGCGCGCCCGCCGAGATCTGGACCCAGTACACCCAGGACGCCCTCAAGGGCAAGCCGGTCAGCGACTTCGACCTGCGGCTCCAGCCGGGCGCCGACGTCCCGCAGGCCCCCGACACCGAGGCCCCGGCCGACCCGACCACCGGCGGCACGACCGACGGCGGCAGCACGCCCACCGGCGGTCAGGACAACCGGCACCCAGACGCCCGGCCAGACCCCCAGCGCGCCCGACGGACCAGACCGAGGGCCAGACCGACGGCGGCACCACCGACGGCAGCACGGGCGGCGAGTCCCCCACCGGCGGCGGCACCGCGGACGGCGGAACCGGCGACGGCGGCACGGGCCACCGACGGCGGAACGACCGACGGCGGTACGACCGGCGAAGGCGGCGGCGACGCGACCGACGGCGGCGCGACGGGCGGCACCGACGGGCCCCGGCTGGGGCGTGGTCCCCCAGAGGCGCGCGCCGCGAAAGGTTCACGGCTCAGTGACCGGAGGTCGCCTTCAGACCCACCACGGCGACCAGCAGCAGGCACACGAAGAAGATCCGGGCGGCGGTGGCCGGCTCCCCCAGCACGGCCATGCCGAACACCGCCGCCCCGGCCGCCCCGATCCCCACCCACACGCCGTAGGCGGTACCGATGGGCAGGGTCTTGGCGGCGTACGACAGCAGCAGCATGCTGGCGACGATGCCGGCGCCGGTGAGACAGACTGGGGACGGGCGGGTGAACCCGTCGGTGTACTTCATACCGACCGACCAGCCGACCTCGAGCAGACCGGCGACGACGAGCAGAACCCAGGCCATGACGGCCACCTCCGGGAAACGGACTGACGGTGCGGGTGCGTCGTCTTTGCCTTCGTCCCGGTACGGCGCGTCTCGTCGGGTCCCTCCAACGTAGCAAAACAACGGACGAAGGGGCCGGTGACCACGGTCACCGGCCCCTTCGGACTACTGCTGGCGCTGCTGCCGCGGACTACAGGTAGAGGCCCGTCGAGTCCTCGGACCCCTCGAACCGGTCCGCGGCCACGGCGTGCAGATCGCGCTCGCGCATGAGCACGTACGCGACCCCCCGCACCTCGACCTCGGCACGGTCCTCCGGGTCGTACAGCACCCGGTCGCCCGTCTCCACGGTCCGTACGTTCTGCCCCACCGCGACGACCTCGGCCCAGGCCAGCCGCCGGCCGACCGCCGCCGTGGCGGGGATCAGGATGCCGCCGCCGGAACGCCGCTCGCCCTCACTGGTGTCCTGCCGCACGAGTACGCGGTCGTGCAGCATCCGGATGGGCAGCTTGTCGTGCTGGGTGCTGTGCTCGTTTCTGTTGGCGCTCACGCCCTGAACCTACCTGTCTTCGCCGCGGACGTACGCAGTCGGGTCAGCCCCTGCGGCGCCGGGTGCTGACGGGCGAGCAGCCCGACGACACCGACCACGACGAGGGCGACCGGCACGACCCGCTCCAGCCGGGGCGCGCCCTCCTCGTCGACGAACTGGGCCCGCACATCGCTGACGGCCCGGTTGACCCCCACGTACGCCCGCCCGAGCGTGTGGTCGATGTTGGAGACGACCTTGGCCTTGGCATCGCCCGACGATCGTCTTCGGGTGCACCCGCACCCCGATCTCGTCGAGCGTCTCGGCCAGCGTCTCGCGGCGGCGCTTGATGTCCGCCTCGATCTGCGCCGGGGTTCTGGTGTCCGACGTGTCCGCCACCGTATCGCCTCCGAAGTCGGTGCTGAAGCTGTTCCGGACAGTCTGTCAGCTCCGCGGCTGCACCGCACTGTCAGGACCCCCGGTTACGCTGGTCCGATGAGCGAGCGACTCCAGCCGGGGGACGTGGCCCCCGCCTTCACCCTGCCCGACGCCGACGGCAACGAGGTGTCCCTGTCGGACCACAAGGGCCGCAAGGTCATCGTGTACTTCTACCCGGCCGCCCTCACGCCCGGCTGCACCAAGCAGGCCTGCGACTTCACGGACAACCTGGAGCTGCTGGCCGGCGCGGGCTACGACGTCATCGGCATCTCCCCCGACAAGCCGGAGAAGCTCGCCAAGTTCCGCGACCAGGAGTCCCTGAAGGTCACCCTGCTCGCCGACCCGGACAAGCAGGTCCTCGAGGCCTACGGCGCCTTCGGCGAGAAGAAGAACTACGGCAAGACCTACATGGGCGTCATCCGCTCCACGATCGTCGTGGACGAGGAGGGCAAGGTCGAGCGGGCGCTGTACAACGTCCGGGCGACGGGCCACGTGGCCAAGATCATCAAGGATCTGGGCATCTGAGAGCCCGCCGTCTCCTGCGGACGGCCCGTACCGGGTGGCCCGGTACGGGCCGTTCCGCATTCCGGGCGTGACTGTCCGATAAGCGGTTCGTTACTCCGTGCGAGGCCACGAACGGGCGGCCGGGACGGAGGGGGCCTGATGAGGGCGAGTGCGTACAGCAGGGAGCGGCTGGAGGAGGCGGCTCGGGGGGCGCGGACGTTGTCGGAGGCGTTGGTGTGGTTGGGGGTGGATCCGAAGAGTTGGAAACGGCGGTACATCTTCGATCGGATGCGCAAGCTGGGGGTGGACGTCTCACACTTCGGGCGCGAGGGAGTGAAGTGGACGAGGGAGATCCTGGAGCCGGTGGTCGCCGAGTCGGCAAGTGTCTATGAGGTTCTGCGCCGACTCGGACTGGCGCCGGTGGGTGGGCACCACGCGAACATCTCCCGACGCATCAAGGCCTACGGCATCGACACCTCGCACTTCACACCGGTGGTCCGCACGGAGCGGCAGCGGCTCAACCAGCGTCGCCGGACCCCGGCGGAGATTCTGGTCGAGGACACGTCGGACGACGCCAGGCGCACCCCGGGCGGCCGCCTGAAGCGGGCGATGCGCGAACTCGGCGTGGAGGAGCGCTGCGCACTGTGCGGCATTGAGTCCGTGTGGCTGGGGGAGCCCGCTACCCCTGGAGGTCGATCACATCGACGGCAACTGGCGGAGACAACCGTCATAGAGAATCTTCGGCTCCTGTGCCCCAACTGCCACTCGACGACGGACAGTTACCGGGGGCGGGGCAAGAGGCGTGCATCATGAGAAGACGGCAGGCACGGCCCTCGCCTGAGGAACTGCGCGGCGCGGTCGCCGAGTCCCGCTCCGTCGCGGAAGGTGCTGCGCCACCTGGGGCTCCCGGAGAGCGGGACTCGGCGCAAGCATCTGCGCCGGTGGATCGCCGAGGACAAGCTCACCACAGAGCACTTTCTGGGCCAGGCCCACCAGCGAGGGAAGCGCCGCCGAACCTCGGCCAGACGCCCTGAGGACATCTTGGTCAAGCAGGACGGCGGGCGCAGGACTCGGACCATCTGTCCTACGTCGAGCGCTTCACGAGGTGGGCGTACCAGAGGAATGCGCCGACTGCGGGGTCGGCCCCGAGTGGCTCGGCAGACCCATGACGCTGGAGGTGGATCACATAAACGGGGACTGGAGCGACGACCGGCTGGAGAACCTGCGGTTGCTGTGCCCCAACTGCCATGCGGTGACGAGCACCTGGTGCAGAGGTGGCGGCAGGCGGTCCCCACAGACCCGCCGCGCATGACCGGTAGCATGACCTGGATGCGGCCGTGGTGGAATTGGCAGACACGCTGCGTTTAGGTCCCGTGGGGGAAATCCCGTGAGGGTTCGAGTCCCTCCGGCCGCACGCCTGTGAATGGAGGGCCGCACCCGGTGCCGGGTGCGCCCTCCGTCGCGTCAGCCCAGCAGTTCCCGCACCACCGGCACCAGCGCCCGGAACGCCTTCCCCCGGTGGCTGATCGCGTTCTTCTCCTGGCGGGGTCAGCTCCGCGCAGGTGCGGGTCTCGCCCTCCGGCTGGAGGATCGGGTCGTAGCCGAAGCCGCCCGTGCCGGCCGGGTCGTGGCGCAGGGTGCCCCGGAGCTGTCCCTCGACCACGCGCTCCGTGCCGTCCGGCAGGGCGAGTGCCGCCGCGCAGGCGAAGTGGGCGCCGCGGTGGTCGTCGGCGATGTCGGCGAGCTGGGCGAGCAGGAGGTCCAGGTTGGCCTTGTCGTCGCCGTGGCGGCCGGCCCAGCGGGCGGAGAAGATGCCGGGGGCGCCGTTCAGGACGTCGACGCAGAGGCCGGAGTCGTCGGCGACGGCCGGGAGGCCGGTGGCCTGGGCCAGGGCGTGGGCCTTGAGCAGCGCGTTCTCGGCGAAGGTGACGCCGGTTTCCTTGACGTCGGGGATGTCCGGGTAGGCGTCCGCGCCGACGAGGTCGTGGGGCAGCCCGGCGTCGGCGAGGATCGCCCTGAGTTCGGTGATCTTTCCGGCGTTACGGGTGGCGAGGATCAGGCGGGTCATGGGCCCAGTATCGCCCGGCAGGTCGGTGCCCCCAGGGGCGCGGGGAACTGCGCGACCAGCCCCCACGCCCGGCCTCTCCCGGCCCGGCGGACAGATGCCCGGCCCAGCCAGCGCAGCGTTACGGCGTGCAGACCTTCGTCAGTTCGCCGGCCGCGTCCGTGACCGGGCTGATGTCGGGGGTCTCGTCGCCGTTCTTGACCGAGGTGCGGACGTTGTCGACGGCCTTGTTGAGGTCGTCGACGGCCTTGTTGACGTCGGCGTTGTCGGTCTTGTCGCCGATCTTGCCGAGGTTCTTGTCGATGGAGTCGAGGGACTCGTCGAGCTGCGTCGGGTCGTTGGCCGCGCTGTCCACGGCCTGCTGGAGGTCGGTGACGCTGTCGGCGATGGCGTCGGCGGTCTGGACGCAGTCCAGCGCCTTGTCGACGGCGTCGCAGCCGGTGGTGAGTCCGGCGGTCAGCGCGACGGCCGCCAGGGTGGCGGCGACGGCGATGCGGTGCGGCGTCGGCGGCTCGCGGCCATGGAGCGGTCCCTCTCGTTCGGTCGGGCCGGTCGGGCCCGCGTGGCTGGCCGGGCGCACAGCGGATGAGCCGTGCGCCCGTACTTCTTCAGACGCGAGCGTGCGCGGCGCGGTTGCCCGGGCCGCAGCATCTGTCTTGGTGTGCCTTCTTCTACTTCTTCCGAGGACGGCTGTCGAGCGCCTTGCGCTGGAGGGCGGCGAGTTCCGCGCAGCCGGCGACGGCGAGGTCGAGCAGGGCGTTCAGCTCGTCGCGGGCGAAGGGCTCGGCCTCGGCGGTGCCCTGGACCTCGACGAAGCGGCCGTCGCCGGTGCAGACGACGTTCATGTCGGTGTCGGCCTTGACGTCTTCCTCGTAGCGGAGGTCGAGGAGCGGGACGCCGCCGACGATGCCGACCGAGACGGCGGAGACGGTGCCGGTGAGCGGCTTGCGGCCGGCCTTGATGAGCTTCTTGCCCTGGGCCCAGGCGATGGCGTCGGCGAGGGCGACGTAGGCGCCGGTGATGGCGGCGGTGCGGGTGCCGCCGTCGGCCTGGAGGACGTCGCAGTCGAGGACGATGGTGTTCTCGCCGAGCGCCTTGTAGTCGATGACGGCGCGCAGGGAGCGGCCGATGAGGCGGCTGATCTCGTGGGTGCGGCCGCCGATCTTGCCCTTGACGGACTCGCGGTCGCCGCGGGTGTTGGTGGCGCGGGGCAGCATGGCGTACTCGGCGGTGACCCAGCCTTCGCCGCTGCCCTTGCGCCAGCGCGGGACGCCTTCGGTGACGGAGGCGGTGCAGAGGACCTTGGTGTCGCCGAAGGAGACGAGGACGGAGCCTTCGGCGTGCTTGCTCCAGCCGCGTTCGATGGTGACCGGGCGGAGCTGCTCGGGGGTGCGGCCGTCGATTCGAGACATGCGGCGTGAGCCTAGCGCGCACGTGCGGGAGGGGCCCCTTCCGCGGTGGGAAGGGGCCCTGCGCGCGCTGGTCCGGGGTCCGTCGGGGCTGAAGCCCGGGACGATCGCCGCGCTTCACATCATGTCTTCGATCTCCGCCGCGATGGGGTCGGCGTCGGTGCCGATGACGACCTGGATGGCGGTGCCCATCTTGACGACGCCGTGGGCGCCGGCGGCCTTCAGGGCGGCCTCGTCGACCTTGCGCGGGGTCGATGACCTCGGTGCGCAGGCGGGTGATGCAGCCTTCGACCTCTTCGATGTTGTCGATGCCGCCGAGCCCGGCGACGATCTTCTCAGCCTTGGTGGCCATGTTCCTTCTCCCTGATCCGAACCGCTTTGTCGCAGTAACCCACAGTTGGCCCATCTTCGCGAGCGGTCATGCGGCACGTGCCGAAGGATGGCGTCACGACGCAGCGCGACCGTCCGACAACTGGTCTACACCACGTGTGCCTCGCCGACAAACCGGCGCGACCGGGAGGAGTGCCGATGAGCGCCGAGAGCGCGCGGCCGTCAGCCCCGCGCGGCGCCCGCTGGAACACGGCGTTCCAGGGGCTGCAGAAGATGGGCCGCAGTCTTCAGCTGCCGATCGCCGTACTGCCGGCCGCCGGCATCCTCAACCGGCTGGGGCAGCCGGACGTCTTCGGGGACGACGGGCTGGGCTGGACGAACGTCTCGAAGGTGATGGTCGGCGCGGGCGGCGCGCTGCTCGACGGTGCGCTCGGGCTGCCGCTGTTGTTCTGCGTCGGCGTGGCGATCGGCATGGCGAAGAAGGCGGACGGTTCGACGGCGCTGGCGGCGGTGACGGGGTTCCTCGTCTACTACAGCGTGCTGCGCGCAGTTCCCGGAGGACTGCCCGGAGGGGTCGACGGCGGTCCCGAACGTCGGCTGCCAGGTGACAGGACGGGACGGTGACGGCCTTCGAGTACCAGAACCCGGGGGTCTTCGGCGGCATCGTGATCGGTCTGCTGGCGGCCTTCTTCTGGCAGCGCTACCACCGTACGAAGCTGGTGGACTGGCTCGGCTTCTTCAACGGGCGGCGGCTGGTGCCGATCATCATGGCGTTCGTGGCGATCGTGTTCGCGGTGCTGTGCCTGTGGGTCTGGCCGCCGATCGGTGACGCGCTGGAGAGCTTCAGCGACTGGATGAGAGACCTGGGCGCCTGGGGTGCGGGCGTGTTCGGCGTGGCCAACCGGGCGCTGCTGGTCGATCGGGCTGCACCAGTTCCTGAACGTGCCCATCTGGTTCCAGTTCGGCAGCTACACCGAGCCCGACGGCGACGGTGGTGCACGGCGACATCAACATGTTCCTCGGCGGGTGACCCGAACGCCGGCCAGTTCACCTCGGGCTTCTTCCCGATCATGATGTTCGCACTGCCGGCCGCGGCGCTGGCCATCACGCACTGCGCCAAGCCGCACCGGCGCAAGGAGGTCGGCCGGCCTGATGCCGTCGGTGGCGCTGACGTCGTTCGTCACGGGGATCACGGAGCCGATCGAGTACTCGTTCCTGTTCGTCGCGCCGCTGCTGTACGTGGTGCACGCGGTGCTGACGGGTGTGTCGATGGCGGTGACCTGGGGGCTGGGGGTGCACGACGGGTTCAGCTTCTCGGCCGGGCTGATCGACTACGTCATCAACTGGCACCTGGCGACGAAACCGTGGCTGATCATCCCGATCGGTCTGGGCTTCGCGGCCGTCTATTACGTGATCTTCCGCTTCGCGATCACGAAGTTCGATCTCAAGACCCGGGCAGGGAGCCGGAGGACGAGGTCGAGGACGCTCACGAAGGCGCTAGACTCGCGCGGTCCGGACTGAAGGCCCGGCAACGGGCCGTCAAAGGTGCCGAAAAATCCCCGGGAATCGTGGGTTCCTTATCTCACCTTCATCGTGCTACAACTGGTCTACACCACTGAGTGGTGTAGACCAGACGCTGCCGTCCCCTGTCCCATGGTCTCCCTGGGCGGCGCCCTGCCCCCATGGAGGAAGTTGATGACCACGGCCACCGCCGCGCCCGCGGCCCGAGAAGAAGAAGGGCGCCGGGGTGATGGCCGTGCTGCAGCGCATCGGCCGCAGCCTCATGCTGCCGGTCGCCGTGCTGCCCGCGGCCGCCCTCCTGGTCCGCCTCGGCAACGCCGACATGCTCGGGCGCGACTCGTTCCCCGCGTTCATCACCAAGATCGCCGGCTTCATGGCGGCCGGCGGCAACGCGATCCTCGACAACATGGCGCTGCTGTTCGCCGTGGGCATCGCGATCGGCTTCGCCAAGAAGTCGGACGGCTCGACGGCGCTCGCGGCGGTGGTCGGCTACCTGGTCTTCAAGAACGTCCTCGCCACGTTCACCGACAAGAACCTGCCGCAAGGTGGCGACGCGCCGTCGACGGCAAGGTCGTCATGGTCGACGCGCCGGTGGACGCCAAGGTCCTCGGCGGTGTGGTGATGGGTCTCGTCGTCGCCCTGCTCTACCAGCGCTTCTACCGCACCAAGCTGCCGGACTGGGCGGGCTTCTTCGGCGGCCGCCGCCTGGTCCCGATCCTCTCCGCCTTCGCGGGCCTGCGTCATCGGCATCGTCTTCGGTTACATCTGGCCGGTCCTCGGCACGGCGCTGCACAACTTCGGCGAGTGGCTGGTCGGCTTCGGGCGCCGTCGGCGCGGGCATCTTCGGCGTCGCCAACCGTGCGCTGATCCCGATCGGCATGCACCACCTGCTGAACTCGTTCCCGTGGTTCCAGGCCGGTGACGTACGAGGGCAAGAGCGGCGACATCGCCCGCTTCCTGGCCGGTGACCCGACGCGCCGGGCAGTTCATGACCGGCTTCTTCCCGATCATGATGTTCGCCCTGCCGGCCGCCTGCCTCGCGATCGTGCACTGCGCCCGCCCCGAGCGCCGCAAGGTCGTCGGCGGCATGATGTTCTCGCTCGCGCTGACCTCGTTCGTCACCGGTGTCACCGAGCCGATCGAGTTCACGTTCATGTTCATCGCGCCGGTGCTGTACGCGATCCACGCGGTGCTGACCGGTGTCTCGATGGCGCTGACCTGGGCGCTGGGCATGAAGGACGGCTTCGGCTTCTCGGCCGGCGCGGTCGACTTCTTCCTGAACCTGGGCATCGCGACCAACCCGTGGGGCCTGGCCCTGGTCGGCCTGTGCTTCGCGGCGGTCTACTACGTGGTCTTCCGCTTCGCGATCACCAAGTTCAACCTGCCGACGCCGGGCCGCGAGTCCGACGAGGAACTCGCCGAGCTCCAGAAGGCGGAGGCGAAGTAGTCCGCAGCACGGCCGAAGGCCCCGGAACCGCTCAGGTTCCGGGGCCTTCGGTCGTGCTCGTGCGCTGGTCTCGACGGTCGCGCTAGATCTCGTACGTCTGCCTCGGCGCCGCGAGCTCCACCGGACCGTCGTAGACCGCGCGCGCGTCGGCCAGGTTGATCTGGGGGTCCGTCCACGGCGGGATGTGGGTGAGGACCAGGCGGCGGGCGCCGGCGCGGGCCGCCGTCTCGCCCGCCTCGCGGCCGTTGAGGTGCAGGTCGGGGATGTTCTCCTTGCCGTGCGTGAACGCGGCCTCGCACAGGAACAGGTCGGCGTCCCGGGCGAGTTCGTCCAGCGCGGGGCTCGACGCCCGTGTCGCCGGAGTAGGTCAGGACCTTGCCGCCGTGCTCGACGCGGATGCCGTACGCCTCCACGGGGTGGGCCACTCGCTCGGTGTGCACCGTGAACGGGCCGATCTCGAAGGTGGACGGCTTGACCGTGTGGAAGTCGAAGACCTCGCTCATGGAGGAGGCGGAGGGGGTGTCGGCGTAGGCGGTGGTCAGCCGGTGTTCCGTGCCCTCGGGTCCGTAGACCGGGAGCGGGTCGCAGCGGCCGCCGTCGTGGCGGTAGTAGCGCGCGACGAAGTACGCGCACATGTCGATGCAGTGGTCGGCGTGCAGATGGCTGAGGAAGATCGCGTCGAGGTCGTAGAGACCGCAGTGGCGCTGCAGCTCGCCCAGGGCACCGTTGCCCATGTCGAGAAGCAGCCGGAAGCCGTCGGCCTCGACGAGGTAGCTCGAGCAGGCCGATTCCGCGGACGGGAACGACCCCGAGCAGCCGACGACGGTGAGCTTCATGAAGCAGAAACCTCCGCTGGCGGGAAATGTCTGAGAGGGGCGTCGGGGGTCGTGCGGTTCGTCGAGCGTAAGGCGCAAAACCTCCGGTCGCTCCTCCGCCAAGGCGCTGTTGTGGGCGAACTCACCTGTGGTGTCACCGGTTCGGCTGGCAGGGCCGGGCGGTGATGCTCGTGAGGGAGGGCGCGTGGCGAGGGCTGCGCGCCGGTAACGTCTCAGTATGGACACGTCCTGGTGGCTGGCGCTCGCCGCGGTGGTACTGCTCGCGCTCGTCGCCACGCTCGTCGACGGCTGGGGCGCGGGGACGCCGGCCGTCGGCGCCGGCGGGTCCGGCGCCGGCGGCGCCGAGCCGCGACGCGGTGGCGGGCTCGGCCGCGGCCGGCGGAGATCTGGTGGGCGGACGTGCCCTACGAGGACGAGGCCGCGCACGAAGGACCGGCCGTGTCTGGTGCTGGCGGTGCGCGGGGAGCGGGCGACGGTCGCGAAGATCACCACGCGGTACCGGGACGAGCGGACCGGGGTGATCCCGCTGCCGCCGGGCTCGGTCGGCGACGCCCAGGGCCGCGCGAGTTTCCTGGAGACGGACGAGCTGCGGGAGGTCCCGGTGTGGGGCTTCCGGCGGCGGGTCGGGGTGGTGGACCCGGCGCTGTGGGACCAGGTGCGGTACTTGGCTGGCTGAGCAGGCGCCGGGGACGGGAACGTCCCGACGGCGGAGCGGGCGCGAAGGGCCGGAGTCGTCCGCCGGGCCGGGCACGCACGAAGAGCCGGGGTCGTACGGCGAGCTGACCACGCACGAAGAGCCGGATGCGTCCCGGCGGGCCGAGTACGCACAAGGAGCCGGAGCCTTTCCCACGGGCCGAGCACGGGCGTAGGACCGAACTCATGACTCCGCACGAGACCGACATCGTGACTCCGCACGAAGACCGACGTCGATCGCACGGGGGCCGACTCCGCACGGGGGGACCGACATCGTGACTCCGCACGAGGGACCGCACGTGACCCGCACGAGGGACCGCGGACCCCGCACGGGGACCGAGTCGACGCGCACGAGGCCGACGCTGACTCCGCACGAGGGACTGACATCGTGACGTCGTGACGGCGTACGAAGGGCCGGAGTCGTCGTGCCTCCGGCCCTTCGTCGTGTCGGTGTCCGGCGTCGGCTACGCCCAGAGCTGGCCCTGGAGCGTCTCGATGGCCTCCTCCGTGGTGGCCGCCGTGTAGACGCCCGTCGAGAGGTACTTCCAGCCGCCGTCGGCGACGACGAAGACGATGTCGGCCGACTCCGCCCGCCTTGACGGCCTTCTTGCCGACGCCGATCGCGGCGTGCAGCGCGGCGCCCGTGGAGACGCCGGCGAAGATGCCCTCCTGCTGGAGGAGCTCGCGGGTGCGGGTGACCGCGTCGGCCGAGCCGACCGAGAAGCGGGTGGTGAGGACGGACGCGTCGTACAGCTCGGGGACGAAGCCCTCGTCGAGGTTGCGCAGGCCGTAGACCAGGTCGTCGTAGCGCGGCTCGGCCGCGACGATCTGGACGTCCGGCTTGTGCTCGCGCAGGTAGCGGCCGACGCCCATGAGGGTGCCGGTGGTGCCGAGGCCGGCCACGAAGTGGGTGACGGACGGGCAGGTCGGCGAGGATCTCGGGGCCGGTCGTGGCGTAGTGGGCGCCCGCGTTGTCCGGGTTGCCGTACTGGTAGAGCATCACCCAGTCCGGGTGCTCGGCCGAGAGCTCCTTGGCGACGCGCACGGCGGTGTTGGAGCCGCCCGCGGCCGGGGAGGAGATGATCTCCGCGCCCCACATGGCCAGCAGGTCCCGGCGTTCCTGCGAGGTGTTCTCGGGCATCACGCAGACGATGCGGTAGCCCTTGAGCTTCGCCGCCATGGCCAGGGAGATGCCGGTGTTGCCCGACGTCGGCTCCAGGATGGTGCAGCCCGGGGTCAGGCGGCCGTCCTTCTCCGCCTGCTCGATCATGTGCAGGGCCGGACGGTCCTTGACGGAGCCGGTCGGGTTGCGGTCCTCCAGCTTCGCC
The DNA here is from genome assembly GCA_963798065.1 of uncultured Actinomycetota bacterium. Lineage (GTDB taxonomy): Bacteria > Actinomycetota > Actinomycetes > Streptomycetales > Streptomycetaceae > Streptomyces. Next base: position 152,416 of record CAWCSC010000025.1, read on the forward strand.
CAGATACGGACGTCGGCGGACGGCGACAGCCGCGGCAGGCGCACCAGGGGGGTGTTGCCGACCGCGGCCAGGGGGGAGTCGTAGCGCATCGGTGATCAGACCATGCCGCCGGCCACGGCCGGCAGGATCGTGACGTTGTCGCCGTCCGACGAGCTTGGTGTTGATGCCGTCGAGGAAGCGGACGTCCTCGTCGTTCAGGTAGACGTTGACGAAGCGGCGCAGCTGGTCGCCGTCCACGATGCGGGCCTGGATGCCGGCGTGCCGGGTCTCGAGGTCGGTGAAGAGCTCGGCGAGGGTGTCGCCACTGCCCTCCACCGCCTTCTGACCGTCGGTGTACGTGCGGAGGATGGTCGGGATGCGGACCTCGATGGCCATGGCTTCAGGGCTCCTGTCGGGAGTAGTCGGTCGGGGCGCGCGGCAGCGCAGGAACAGCAGGGTGGTGCGTGTGTGCAGCGCCGCGGCTCACGGCCGTACGGCGGCAGGGATCGGCGTCAACAGATGGCGCTGGCGAGCCTGCACAGGTCGACGTGCAGCCGCGCCACGAGCAGCATCGCCCGGCGTCTTGTCGCTCACGTCGTGGAAAACCATGGGCTCATCGTATCGATTCCCGGTCCGGGTTCTGGAATGTGATCCCACATCGCGGACGATTTCGGGCCGGGGAGTGAGACCGCACTGTTCGAGGTCGCTCAGTAGCGCCTCGACGACCTGGACCTCCTCCTCCGTGACCTCGCCCTCGACGATACGGAAGGAGCGGAACTGGAACTCGCCGGCGCCGTCGGTGTCGGCGGTGGAGACGAGGACGTAGTGCGCGCCGGGCTCGTTGGCGTAGGAGATGTCGGTGCGGGAGGGGTAGGCCTCGGTCGCCGTGTGGGAGTGGTAGATGACCACCGGCTCCTCGTCGCGGTCGTCCATCTCGCGGTAGAGCTTGAGCAGGTCGCCGGAGTCGAACTCGTAGAACGTGGGCGACATGGCCGCGTTCAGCATCGGGATGAAGCGCTCGGGGCGGTCCGAGCCCGCCGGGCCCGCGACGACGCCGCACGCCTCGTCGGGGTGGTCCTTGCGCGCGTGGGCGACGATCTGGTCGACGAGGGCCTGGGTGATGGTCAGCATGCTCGTCAGGATAAGCAGAAGGGCCGTTCCGTACCGAGGGATGGTACGGAACGGCCCATATGCCGGACGCCCTGAGCGGCAGCCGGCAGGGAGTGCCACGAGTACTCCCGCTGCTGCGCCTGGGATGCTCGCAGCGTGCGGCGCGTAGGTCAGCCGACCTTCTCGAACTCCGCGTCGCCGCGGCGCTCGGCGATCTGCGGGTTGCGGCTCTTGAGGACCCCCAGCCGATGCCGAGGGCGACGGCCCAGCCGGCCGCGACGTACAGGCAGACCCGCGCGTCCTTGTCGTACGCGATCATGCAGGTCACGCCGACGAGGAAGAGGAGCGCGACCCAGCTGAAGAGCGCGCCGCCGGGGGCGGGGAAGGACGAGGCGCGCAGCCGGCCCGCGTCGACCGCGGCGCGGTAGCGGATGTGGCTGACGAGGATCATCATCCAGGTCCAGATGCCGGCCGCGGTGGCGACGGAGGTGACGTAGAGGAACGCCTTCTCCGGGACGACGTAGTTCAGGACGACGCCGATGCCCATGAGCGCGACGGAGACCGTGATGCCGACGGCGGGCGTCTTGCGGGCGTTGAGCTTGCCGAACGCCTGCGGGGCCTCGCTGTTGGCGGCGAGGTCGCGCAGCATCCGGCCGGTGGAGTACATGCCCGAGTTGCAGGACGACAGGGCCGCGGTGAGCACCACGAAGTTGACGATGCCCGCGGCGAGCGGGATGCCGATCTCGCCGAACGCGTGGACGAACGGGCTCTCGCCCTCGGAGAACTCGGTCCACTTGACGACGGAGAGGATCACCAGCAGCGCGCCGACGTAGAAGACGATGATGCGCCAGGGCAGGGTGTTGATGGCCTTGGGCAGGGTCTTCTCGGGGTTCTCGGACTCGCCCGCGGTGACGCCGACGAGCTCGACGGCGAGGTAGGCGAACATGACGCCCTGGAGCGTCATCAGGCTGGAGCCGATGCCGTTCGGGAAGAAGCCGTCGTGCGACCAGAGGTTGGAGACGGCGGCGGTGTCACCGGCGTCGGAGAAGCCGAGGGTGAGCACGCCGAGGCCGATGACGATCATGCCGATGATGGCCGTGACCTTGATCATCGAGAACCAGAACTCGACCTCGCCGAAGATCTTGACGGAGATCAGGTTGACGCCGAAGAGCACCACCAGGAACACCAGGGCGCTGACCCACTGCGGGATCTCCGGGAACCAGAAGTGGATGTAGATCGCGGCGGCGGTGAGTTCGGCCATGCCGGTGACCACCCACATGAGCCAGTACGTCCAGCCCGTGACGAACCCGAAGAACGGGCCGAGGAATTCGCGGGCGTACTCGGCGAAGGAGCCGGAGACGGGCCGGTAGAGGAGCAGCTCGCCCAGGGCCCGCATGATGAAGAAGATGACGACGCCCGCGAGGGCGTACATGAGGATGATGCTGGGGCCGGCCTTGGCGATGTTCGCTCCGGCACCCATGAACAGGCCGACGCCGATGGCGCCGCCGATGGCGATCATCTGGACCTGGCGGCTGCCGAGTCCGCGCTCGTACCCCTCTTCGGGGACGTTTTCCGTGTCGACCTGCGCAGAGGTCATGTGTGGTGCGCCTTTCTCCATGCCGATCCGGGCCTCGCGTCGGCCTCGGATCGGGTCTCGATCCCCCCGGAATGATGGAGCTGAGCCGGCCTCGGAAGGCCGCTCGTGCCTGGCCGACGGTTGTCGGCTCGGTGGCGCACCCGGCCGAACATTCGGGTGGTGTCGGCCGGGCGGTCGTGAAGATTTATCACGGCCGCAACACTGATCACCCGGGCGGATTGTGGCGCACCACACAGGGAGAACCGGACAAAAGCGCACCCGAGGGCGGCCATAGAGGGCGGGTGCGGTGACGCGATCGTTATCCGGATTTGAGTGTCCTCTGAGCGAACACCGATCGGTCACCCACCGGTCACAGAACCTGCACGATCAGGGCATAAGGGTTCCGACCAGCGTCTCCTGGAGCCCGCCCAGCCACAGGTAGGCCATCACCATCGGCTTGCGCGGGTCCTCGTCCGGGAGGCGGTAGAGGAGGTCGGTGTCCTCCTCGTCGGTGATCTCCAGCCGCGAGCCGATCGCGAGCCGCAGGTCGTTCAGGGCGCCCAGCCACTGCTGGGACTCCTCGCGCCGACAGCTTCAGCACCGCCCCGCCCTCGCCGGCCGAGGCCGAGGAGAGCGCGTCCAGCGAGCGGATCACCGCGAGGGCGCTGTCCCGCTTGCCGGCCCGCAGGTCGTTCTCGGTGTAGCGGCGGAACTCGGCGGAGTACGCCCGCTGCTCCTCGGCGTCCCGGGGCGAGGCGGGCTGCTCGGGGTCGCTGTAGGCGTCCGGGAAGAGCCGCTGAGCACCGGGTCGGCCGGGCGGCTCGCTCGGGCCCTCGGCGAACAGCTCGGCGAGCGGGTCGTCGGGGGCGTCCTCGGCGGGGCCGGGGCCGATGAGCTCCAGGAGCTGGACGGCCAGCGACCGGATGATGGAGATCTCGACGTCGTCGAGGGCGACGGCCGCGCCGCCGCCGGGGAGCGGTTCGAAGGTTCCGGGCATGAACGCCTTTTCGCTGCTGGGCGGGCGAGCTGGCTACTTGCGGTCCTGCTGGAGGGTGGCCCACAGGCCGTAGCCGTGCATGGCCTGCACGTCGCGCTCCATCTCCTCGCGGCTGCCGCTGGAGACGACCGCCCGGCCCTTGTGGTGGACGTCCATCATGAGCTTGGTGGCCTTGTCCTTGGAGTAGCCGAAGTACGACTGGAAGACGTACGTCACATAGCTCATGAGGTTGACCGGGTCGTTGTGGACGATGGTGACCCAGGGGACGTCCGGCTCGGGTACGGCGAAGACCTCCTCCGCCGACTCGGTGCGTTCGATCTCCAGGGGCGCGGGTGACGTCACAGTGCCCATGCTGCCACCCGAGGGGGGTAGTCGCACAAACGGGCCTGGCAGCAAGGCGATCGCGTCGCCGCGGGACCGCAATCGTCAGAGTGACGAAATGGGGGTACGATCCCGTCATCATGAACACAGCGGACCTTGGGCTGACCGGAAGAAGGGCGCGAAGAGCTTCCTGGAAGAGCGGCGTTGGGCTGCCGGTGGACGTTCCCTCGACGGCGCTCTTCACGGACCAGTACGAGCTGACGATGCTGCGGGCCGCCCTCGCGGCGGGCACGGCCGAGCGGCGGAGCGTGTTCGAGGTCTTCACCCGGCGGCTGCCGGACGGGCGCCGCTACGGCGTCGTGGCGGGCACCGGGCGGGTGCTGGACGCGGTGGAGAACTTCCGCTTCGACGCCGGACGTGCTCGAGCTTCCTGCGCGAGCGGGACATCGTCGACGAGGAGACCCTGGACTGGCTCGCCGGCTACCGCTTCAGCGGCGACATCTGGGGCTACCCCGAGGGCGAGGTGTACTTCCCGGGCTCGCCGATCATGCGGGTCGAGGGCACCTTCGCCGAGTGCGTGCTGCTGGAGACGGTGATCCTCTCGATCCTCAACCACGACTCGGCGATCGCCGCGGCCGCCTCGCGCATGTCGTCGGCCGCCGGTGACCGGCCGCTGATCGAGATGGGCGCCCGGCGCACCCACGAGCTGGCGGCGGTGGCGGCCTCCCGGGCCGCGTACGTCGGCGGCTTCGCCACCACCTCGGACCTGGCCGCCGGCTTCCGCTACGGCATCCCGACCGTCGGCACCTCCGCGCACGCCTTCACCCTGCTGCACGACAGCGAGCGGGACGCCTTCCAGGCCCAGGTGGACACGCTGGGCCGGGGCACGACGCTGCTCGTCGACACCTACGACGTCGCCGAGGCCGTCCGCACGGCCGTGGAGGTCGCCGGGCACCGAGCTGGGCGCCGTACGGATCGACTCCGGCGACCTGCTGCTGGTCGCGCACCGGGTGCGGCAGCAGCTGGACGAGCTGGGCGCGACCGGCACGAGGATCATCGTGACCTCGGACCTGGACGAGTACGCGATCGCCTCGCTGGCGGCGGCGCCCGTGGACGCGTACGGCGTCGGTACGCAGCTGGTGACCGGCTCCGGGCATCCGACGTCCTCGATGGTCTACAAGCTGGTCGCGCGGGCCGAGTCCGCCGGCGCCGAACGCGCCGCTGGTGCCGGTGGCGAAGAAGTCGACCGGCGGCAAGACGTCGGTCGGCGGGCGCAAGTGGGCCGCGCGGCGGCTGGACGCGCACGGGGTGCGCCGAGGCCGAGGTGATCGGCACGGGTCCGGTGCCGGCCGAGCTCGCGGACCGGCAGCTGCTGGTGGAGCTGGTCAAGGGCGGTGAGGTCGTGGCCCGCGAGCCGCTGGACGCGGTCCGGGACCGGCACGCGGCCGCTCGCGCCGGGCTTCCGATGTCGGCGACGCAGCTCTCGCGCGGGGAGCCCGTCCTTCCGACGGAGTACCTGCACGGGGGCTCGGGTAGCTAGAGGGATGTGCCGCGATGCGCCGGCCCGTGCACCTCTCCCGCCCGCTCCCCCATGTCAATAGGCCCGGCAGTTCACCGGCCGGGCCTGCCGACCTCGTAGCCGAAGGACACCGACCATGCGCCGCGCCTTGATCGTCGTAGACGTGCAGAACGACTTCTGCGAGGGGGGCAGCCTCGCGGTGGCCGGCGGTGCCGATGTGGCTGCCGCCGTCACCGAGCTGATCGGGCAGGCGGCCGGGTCCGGCTACCAGCACGTCGTGGCCACGCGCGACCACCACATCGCTCCCGGCGGCCACTTCTCCACGAACCCGGACTACGCCCACTCCTGGCCCGCGCACTGCGTCGCCGGTACCGAGGGTGTCGGCTTCCACCCCAACTTCGCCCCCGCCGTCGCGTCCGGCGTCGATCGACGCCGTGTTCGACAAGGGTGCGTACTCGGCGGCCTACAGCGGCTTCGAGGGAACCGACGAGAACGGCACGCGACTGGCCGACTGGCTGCGCTCCCGCGAGGTCGAGCGAGGTGGACGTGGTCGGCATCGCCACGGACCACTGCGTACGCGCCACGGCCCTGGACGCGGCGCGGGAGGGCTTCCGCACGCAGGTCCTGCTCGACCTGACGGCCGGGGTGGCCCGGGCGACCACGGACCGCGCCCTGGAGGAGCTGCGCGAGGCGGGCGTGGAGCTGTCCGGGAAGCCGGTCGTCCAGTAGGCGGACCGGACGGGCAGGGCCACGGCGAGGGGCAGGTACTGCGCGGGCCGGGTCCCGGCAGCGAGCCCGTCCCCACCGGGACCGCCGGGAAGGGATGTCCGTCCGGCCCTGACGGGCGGGCCCGGACAGACGGACCAGAGGCCCCCGAACACGCCGACCGAAAACTCGTCCAGTGACCGCGAGCGAGCCGGGGCAGGGGCACCGGGGCCGGTCGACGCGCCCGTGGATGCAGGCGTCCGGCCAGCGGACCCCTGCGGGCGGCCGGACCTCGGGCCCGGGCAGGGCCCCTGCGGGTCGCCGCGCGGGCAGGCGTCGGCCGACCTCGGGCGGGCACCCTGGGCGACGTCGGCAGCCGCTGGGGGCGGCCGGTGACGTCGGGCACTCGGCGGGACCGGGCAGGGCCCCTCGCTGCCGCGGACGGGGGCCGCGGACGGCCCCCGTCCTGTCCCGGTGGGCCTGTGGCAGCGGGATGAGCACAGACCACGTCCTGCCGACGGGGCGACATGCGGGCACAAGCAGGGCACGGCCGGCGGTGTCGGGGCCGTCGGCGGACCCGGAGGGTCAGGTCTGGGCCGTCGGGCGTCTCAGGAGGGATCTGATCGGGCGCCACAGCTCTGTGGCGAGGTCCGGGGAGAGGACACCGTTGTCAGGAGCCGTGCGCCATATGAGGCCGTCGGGGTGGTGGAGGACCGCCGTGATCTCGTCGGGGGTCGGCGGGGCGGCGTTGCCGCGCAGGTAGACCGAGCGCAGGCCCAGGTTGCGGAGCCTGGTCAGGGCTCGGGCGCGGTTCACGGAGTGGACGAGTACGCGGACGGCGCCGGGGCCGTCGGCGGCGGGGCTGGGCAGGTTCAGTGCCACCACCACCGTGCCGTTCGGCAGCTTGCAGAAGCCTCCTGCGGCCATGCGGTCATACCCCCGTGTCGGTCGGCGTGTCGGTCGGTGTCAATAAGAGAACCACAGGACGCACCTAAACACGGATCGGCGGCGACCCGCCAGGGGGTCACCGCCGATCATGCTCTGAGCTGCGGGAATGCGATTTACTTCGCCGCGGGGCCTACCTCCAGCTCGATCGTCGAGCCGTCCTTCGCCTCCTTGATGATCTTGATCTTGGTGTTGGTGTCAGTGATCTTGACGCCGCCGGTCTTGTTCGCCTCGTCGTAGTAGGTGTTCGTGCGGTCGTTGAAGACCGGCACCCCCTTCGACGACGGAACGCGCGTCGCGACGTCCGCGTTGTGCAGCGTCATGCCGTCCGTGCGGTACAGGCTGAAGGGCGAGTCGTAGGCCTGGATGCGGTTGCGCATCAGCGTGCCGTCGGACCACTTCATCGCCTTCGGGTGCGAGTCGACGGGCAGCAGCAGACCCGTGCCCGGGTGGACGGCTGGTGTTGTTGTCCTGCTGGGAGGTGTCCCACTTCCAGATCAACAGACCGTTCTGGTACGCGTAGTGCTCCACCCAGTCCGGACGGGTCCTGGAGAAGCCGAAGTTGTACGGGCCGACCTTGAGGGTCTTGTCGTACGACACGTACTGGCGGTTCTCCGCGAGGTAGTACTGCGCGTAGTCCTTGGTGAAGGACGCGCCCATGCGGGAGAAGCCGTTGGCCTTCCAGGCCGCGTCCGCGGACTCGGCGTCGTCGGAGAAGACCGCGGCACCGTCGGCGGTGACGGTGATGGAGTCGGCCGTGAAGCCCTTCTGGGCCACGCCGCCGTCGGTCTGGTAGCGGAAGCGCAGGTCGAACTTCTTGCCCGCGTAGGCGTCCAGCGGGAACGCCAGCTTCTTGTACGCGTCGAGCGTGCCGGTCAGCGCCGGCTTGTCGCTGCCGTCACGCGGGATCGGCTGACCGTCCACCGTGCCGTCGAGGGCGGTCCAGTTGGCGCCGCCGTCGGTCGACGCCTCGGCGTAGAGGTAGTCGTAGTTGGCCTCGATGTCGTACCAGCCGTCGAAGGTCAGCGACGCCGACTTCTTGCCGGTGAGGTCGACGGAACGGGTCAGCGAGTTCTTGAGGTTGTCGCCGCTGCCGCTCCACCACTGGGTGGCGCCCTGCGCGGGCTTCACGATCTCGGTGGTGACCTTCTTCTTGGGCAGCTCGACCACGAGGCCCTGCTTGTGCTTCGTGTTGAACTCGGCGAGACCCAGCTTGTGCCACGGAGTTCGTCGCGGCCTTCGCGGTGTCGTACTTGAGCCAGCCCAGCTGGAGCTTGTCCCAGGCGGTCATGTCGCCGGGCAGGTCACCGATCTCGTTCTTGCCGGTGCCGAGCCAGGAGCCGGAGGACATCAGGGTCCAGAAGCCGGTGGAGTTGTCACCGCCGCCGGTCGTGTCGTAGTGGTCCGGCAGGCCGAGGTCGTGGCCGTACTCGTGGGCGTAGACGCCGAGTCCGCCGTTCTCCGGCTGGACGGTGTAGTCGCCGACCCAGATGCCGGTGTCGCCGATCTTCGCGCCGCCGAGCTTGTTGTCCGCGGGGCCGGTGGCGCCGGCGTCGGTGCCGAAGGCGTACCAGCGGTGGGCCCAGATCGCGTCGGTGCCCTGCACGCCGCCGCCCGCGGACTCGTCCTCACCGGCGTGCACGACCTGGAAGTGGTCGATGTAGCCGTCGGCCTCGTTGAAGTCGCCGTCGCCGTCGAAGTCGTAGCGGTCCCACTGGTCGTACTTCTTGACGTCCGCCTTGATCTCGGCGTCGGTCTTGCCGGCCGCCTTCTGCTGGGCGACCCACGCGTTCAGACCGTCGCTGACGACGTTCCACACGCTCGGGCAGTTGGTGTCACCGCAGGCGTTGTTGCCGTAGCGGGCCTCGTTGTAGGGGACCTTGACCCAGTCGGAGACCTCGCCCTCGACCGAGTAGCGGCCGGAGGACTGCTTCTCGTAGTACTTCTTGACCGACTCGGTTTTCTTGCCGGTACCGAAGTAGAGGTCCTCGAAGTACTTCTGGTTGTAGTCCGCCCGCCAGGCCGTGGAGTTGTCCTTCTTGCGGTCCGGCTTGGCTATCTTGTTGTGCAGCGGGCCCGGGGTGCCGCCGTACTTGCTGTCGATCTGGTCACCGAACTCGACCAGGATCGTAAAGATCTTGTCGGTCTTCTCGCGGCCGAGCTCGACGTACTTGTCGTCGCCCTTCTTGCTCTTGAGCTGGACGACCTTCGAGCCCTCACGGTTCTTGACCGTGGACTTGCCGGATATGACCCGGTTCAGGGCCTCCTGGCGCTGCGCCTCCTGGGTCTTGCTGAGCGGGCCTTCGAGGTTGTGCTCGTCGTGCTTGTGCTCCGCCGGGTCGTGGCGGTCCACGGTGGTGGACCGGGGAGCCGAGGCGTCGTCGGCCTGGGCCACCGCATAGGTGGAGACGGTGGCGGTGGCCGCCGCGAGCGCCACACCGATGGCGGCCGCTCTGAACGTCCAGGGTCTACTGGTCACTTGAGTTCCTCCCCCGCGTCCGGGCGCGCGGAAGGAAGGGGTCCCGGTCGTGGAAGGTCCGCGCACGCCTGATCAACGCGTGTAGTCAAGTGACGACATTTGACTAGAGGTTTGGCAGAAAAGACAGACCTTGACTTGCACAAGTCAAGTGCACTATGCGGAGTCGCGGTTCGTTTTGCGGACAACCAACCCGGCCGACCGCCGTGCGGCAGGCGCGTGCATATGTCCACTACGTGGACGCCATGACTCCGTGCGCCCCCTGTGCTCCGGCCCTGTTGGTTAGGTCACGCTTACCGCTCGTTCCGCTCGGGCACCCTGCCGGTGAGAATGTCGCTTGGCGGAACGCTCGGAAGTCGGCGGAAAGCCAGGCCGGCACCCCCGTGGACCCCCACTTTCGAGGACATGATGGCCATGCCCCGTCCGACTGCCGCACAGCTCGCCTACGGTTCGTGCACCGTGATCTTCTCGACCCTCGCCATGCTGCTGCTGTCACAGACGAGTTCGAGTGCGGGGATCGCGATCGTCGCCGTCGCGGCGCTCGCCCTCGGGCTGCTGGTCGCCATGACGGTGCCGCTGCCCGGCAAACGCCCGGCCGCGGTGGAACAGCCCGCACCCGAGGAACCCGTACGGGCCTCCATCACCGCGCCGGCCCCGGAGCCGGTGCGAGAGCGGGCGGCCTCCTGACACCCGGTTGATCCGTCTGTGCCTCATCTGGTGCTGACCACGACCGTCTTGGCCGCCTTGTCGTGCAGGCCCTGCTTGTAGGGCCGGTCGAAGAAGCTCCAGCCGCCGCAGATCGCGGTCCAGACACAGGCGCAGCAGAAGGCGAACGGGATCCACAGCACCGCGGCACGCATCAGCGCGTTCTGCACGGAGGGCGTGGCGCCGTTGTCGAGGTTGGCCACGCGCAGGTGCAGCAGCCTCTTGCCGAGGGTCTGGCCGGTCCTGGCGGTCAGGACGGTGTCGTAGGCGATGTACAGGACGGCGGCGACCCCCGACTGCCAGAAGGACTTGCCGACCTCGATGCGGTCGCTGTCCACGTCGTACTCGTTGACGCCGAAGCCCCAGGTGACCAGCCAGACGACGAGACCCACCAGGATCATGTCGATGATGCGGGCGAGCGTGCGCTTGCCGCTGTCGGCGAGCGGGGGCATGCCGGCGAGGGGGTCGGTGGGGTAGGAGCCGCCGCCGTACGGGTCCCCGCCGTAGGGACCGCCGCCGGGGCCGCCGGACGGCCCGCCACCGCCCTGGTACGGCGGGGGTTCGCTGCCGTAGGGCGAGCCCGTGCCCTCCCCGGGCGCCTCGTTCGGGGGCCTCTTCCTGAACGGGTCGTCTTCCGGGGGCTGCTGACCGGAGCCGGGAGGCGGTTCACTGCTCATGGCCCGAGTCGACCGCGAACCCCCCGGCTCCGCATCCGGCAGACGGCCGTCCGGAGTACGGGATCCTCTCGTGGCGCAGCGGTATGCCGCCCTCCCGTGGCGGACGTACGGGTGCTGTCCCTCAGCCCGCCACGAACGTGTGCGCGACCTTGTCGTGCCAGCACTGGCGCCACGGCTTGTCGAAGAGGCACCAGGCGACGCCGACGATCCCGACGGCGAGGAGGCCGGGCACGCTGTAGACCAGCCAGCGGCGCAGGGCGGAGCCGAAGCCCGGGGCCTCGTGGCCCTCGATGTCCCGGACGTCGAGACCCATCAGCTTCTTGCCGAGGGTGCGGCCCCACTTGGCGGTGGGCAGCACCTCGGAGACGACACCGACGAGCAGCAGGACGGCCACGACGATGCCCAGGTACGCCGAGGTGGTGCCGTCGAGCAGCCAGACCGTGACGGTCTCGCCGGAGAGCTTGGCCGCGTCGATCTTCTCGTTGACGTGGTCGACCGCCTTGGTGCCGAGTGGCACGGCGGCCGCGGCGGTGATGCCGACGAGGACGACGGTGTCCAGCAGCCGGGCGGCCAGCCGCTTGCCGAGCCCCGCGGGGCGGGCCGCCGCCTGGCGCCGGGCGGCCGCCTGGAACAGGTCCTCGACCGGGGGCTTCCAGGGCGCGACGGGCTGCTCGTCGCCGCCGGTTCCGGCGAGCCGGTGCACCTGCTGCGCCCAGGAGGACTGACCGCCGCCGGGGCCCGCGCTGAGGGGGGTGGCGGCGGAGGCTGCCGGGCCGGGCTGGGGTCCGCCGGATCCGCCGGACTGCGGGGGAACGGTGGGGGCCGCCTGGGGCCCGGACAGCGCCGTCGGGGCGGCTGCGGAGGCCTGAGCGTCGGCGGCCCGGGCGGCAGCCGCCTTCCCGGCGCCGAAGCCGGGCCCTGCGGGGTTGGCTCCGGAACCGGCCGGACCGGTTTGCGCGCCGAACGCGGGTCCGGCCGGGTTGGCACCGGAGCCCGCCGAGCCGGCCTGACCGCCGAAGGCGGGCCCCGCCGAGCCGCTGCCCGAACCGCCCGAGCCGGCTGTCCCGAAGCCCGGGGCCCCGAAGTTGCCGCCGGAGGCCGACGGCCCGCCCTGGGCGCCGATACCCGGCCCCGTGCTCCCCGTGCCCTTGCGCGGCGAGACCGCGCGGAACGTCATCGTGCCCTCGTCGGGAACGTCGGCGGGCGCCGGTCCCCCTCCCCCGGGCTGCCCCGTGGGGCGGCGGAAGACGAATGTGCTGCCGGCGGACGCGGCCTCCGCCTCCTGGTCGGCGGGCGGGGCCGTCGCCGTGCCGTCGGTGCGGGCCGACTCGCCGTCCGGCTGGCGGTCGGCGTGCGGCACCCTCGGATCGGCCCCCTGGGCCCCCTGCGGGGCGCCCCACGAGACACGGCGGTCCTGGTCGCCGCCGAAGCCGGACTGGCGGGAGCGGTCGGCGCCCCAGGCGGAGGCGGGTTCGGGGCGGCTGCCGTGCTGGGCGCTCGGCGGCGGACGGCACGTCGGCCGGGTCCTCGTCGAAGAAGTGCGGGCCGGTCTCCTCGACCGGGCCGGCGGAGCCGGCCGGCTGTGCCGCCCCCGAACCGGGCGGCGGCGCGAGCGTCTCGCCTTCCTGGGGCGCCGGACGGCTCGTGCCCGGTACCCAGGAGGCACCGTTCCAGTACCGGACATATCCAGGAATGGACGGGTCCGGGTAATACCCCTCGCGGGGCCTGTCATCACCGGGTGCCGGGGTTGGGGCGCTCATGTCCGTCGTCCCGTATCTGCTCGGGGGTCAAATGGGGGCCTCCACATCTATCAGACGAGCGCAAGCCCCACCGCCGCTCCCACCGGACCCACCCCATTCGAGCACCGATGTGCTACGCGCCGCGCGGACCCGGCGAATCCCCCGGCTCCCCCTGCGAAAAAACTTCCGGCAAGGCGCGTAATGCCGCCGCCCTCGCCCGCTCTCTATCTTCTGACCGGCCCTCAAGGGGCCCCATCAGGAGAAGGGAACCGCCATGCACACCGTGGTGGAGCGGGAACTGGAGCTGAAACTCGTCCTGTCGCCGGAGCGCAGGATCCCGGTGCCGGCCCGGCTCGGGTATCTCACCGACGATCCGTACGCCGTCCACGTCACCTTCCACGTCAACACCGGGCACCCGGTGCACTGGACGTTCGCCCGCGACCTGCTCGTGGAGGGGGTGTTCCGGCCGTGCGGGCAGGGGGACGTGCGGGTGTGGCCGACGAAGTCCGAGGGGCGCAGCGTCGTACTGATGGCGCTGAGTTCACCCGACGGGGACGCCCTGCTGGAGGCCCCGGCGGCCCAGGTGTCGGCCTGGCTGGAGCGGACGCTTCGGGTGGTGCCGCCCGGGTCGGAGGACGAGCGGCTCGGTCTCGACGACGAGCTGACCCAGCTGCTCGCCCAGTGAGGACCGGAGCGCGTCAGAACAGCTTGCCCGGGTTCAGGATGCCCAGCGGGTCGAAGGCCTGCTTGACGGCCCGCTGCATCTCCAGCCCCACCGGGCCGATCTCGCGCGCCAGCCACTCCTTCTTCAGGACGCCGACGCCGTGTTCGCCGGTGATGGTGCCGCCGAGTTCCAGGCCGAGGGCCATGATCTCGTCGAAGGACTCGCGGGCGCGCCGGGACTCGTCGGGGTCCGCCGCGTCGAAACAGACCGTCGGGTGGGTGTTGCCGTCGCCCGCGTGGGCGACGACCCCGATGGTGAGCCGGTACTTCTCGGCGATCCGGTCGACGCCCTCGAGCATCTCGGCGAGCCGGGAGCGGGGCACGCACACGTCGTCGATCATCGTCACGCCCTTGACGGCCTCCAGCGCGGTGAGCGACAGCCGCCGCGCCTGGAGCAGGAGTTCGGACTCGGCCACGTCGTCGGCCGGTACGACCTGGGTGGCGCCGGCGGCCTCGCACAGCGCGCCGACGGCGGCGAGGTCGGCGGCCGGGGCGGTGGTGTCGAAGGCGGCCAGGAGCAGCGCTTCCGTGCTCTCGGGCAGGCCCATCTGCGCCAGGTCGTTGACGGCCTTGACCGTCGTACGGTCCATGAGTTCGAGGAGTGACGGGACGTGGCCGCCCTCCATGATCGCGGCACACCGCGTCGCAGGCGGCGGCCGCGGAGGCGAACTCGGCGGCCAGCACCAGCTGCTCGGGCGGCTTGGGGCGCAGCGCCGAGGACGGCCCGTACGACGATGCCGAGCGAGCCCTCGGAGCCGACGAACAGCCGGGTGAGGTCGTACCCGGCGACGCCCTTGGCGGTGCGGCGGCCGGTGGACATCAGGCGCCCGTCGGCGAGGACGACGTCCAGGCCGAGGACGTACTCGGCGGTCACGCCGTACTTCACGCAGCACAGGCCGCCGGAGGCGGTGCCGATGTTGCCGCCGATGGTGCACATCTCCCAGCTGGAGGGGTCCGGCGGGTAGTACAGGCCGTGTTCGTCGACCGCCCGGGAGAGGGCGGCGTTGATCGACGCCGGGCTCGACGACGGCGACGCGGTCGACCGGGTTGATCTCCAGGATCCGGTCCATCTTCGTCAGGGAGAGCACGATGCAGCCGTCGGAGGCGTTGGCCGCGCCGGACAGCCCGGTGCGGGCGCCCTGCGGGACGACCGGGACGCGCAGCGCGGTGGCGGTGCGCATCACGTGCTGGACCTGTTCGACCGTGCGCGGCAGCACGACCACGGCGGGGGCGCCGGCCGGGCAGAAGCTCGCCATGTCGTTGGCGTAGGAGGCCGTGACGTCGGGGTCGGTGAGATCGGCCTCGGCGGGCAGGCCGCCGAGCAGCCGGTCGACGAGGTTGCCGGTCGTTGCGGTGTCCTCGGAGCTGGGCGCTTCGATACGGCTCATGATCACAGGGTCGCACCCGGGGCCATCGGTGTGAACCCCGTGGCGGCACCCGTCGTCTGCCCGGGTGTGGTCGTCGTACTGACGCAGAGTGAGCGCCATGGAGAACCAGCAGGAAGGCCCGGAGCGGCAGGAGAGCGTGGTCCGAAACGCCGCTTTCGCAGCCGGCACGGTGCTGATCGCCTCCGTCGCGGGATGTGCCGTGCTCGGCGGGGTGCTGGTGCTGCTGCCGGGGAGCCGGACGACGCCCCGCCGGCTCCGCCGTCGCCGGAGGCGCGGGCCATGGCCGCGGTCGCCAACGGGGTGCCGGCCGCGCTGCCCGGCCTGGCGGAGCTGATCGACGAGCGGGAGAAGCGGCTGCGGGCGCATCCGAAGGACGCGCGGTCGTGGGCGGTGCTCGGGGCGGCCTACGTGGAGCAGGGGCGGCGGACTGGCGGACCCGGCGTACTACCCGAGGCCGAGAAGGCGCTGCGTACGTCGCTGACGGTGCGGCCGCGAGCGCAACGCCCGGGCCCTGGCC
The DNA here is from genome assembly GCA_963798065.1 of uncultured Actinomycetota bacterium. Lineage (GTDB taxonomy): Bacteria > Actinomycetota > Actinomycetes > Streptomycetales > Streptomycetaceae > Streptomyces. The sequence goes on from CAWCSC010000025.1 coordinate 167,793, forward strand.
GGTCTGGCCGCGCTGGCGAACGCCCGCCGGGACTTCCCCGCGGCACGCCATGGGGTGAGGCGGCGCTGAAGCTGCAGCCGCGAAGCGGTGGAGGACGTATCCGCTGCTCATCGACGCCTACACCGGGCTCGGCGAGCACAAGGCGGCCGAGCGGACGCTGGACCGGCTGACGGAGCTGCGCTCCGGGCCGGCCGTACTGGCGCGGGCCGCCGGCCGTCTACCGGGACCGGGGCTGGCGTGAGGACGCGGCGGCCTCGCTGGCGGACGCGGCGGCGGGCGCGCGGGACCCGGCAGAGCGGGCGGCCTACGTGGAGCGGGCCGGGCAGCTGGCCTGGGAACGCGGGGACCTTCAGGACGCGCTGCGGCACTTCCAGGAGGCGGTGCGTCTCGACCCGGACCAGCGGGCGGCGCAGGCCGGACAGGGCCGGGCGCTGGCGGCACTGGGCCGGACGACGGAGGCGCTGAGCGCCTACCGGGTGGCGCTCGCCAAGCAGCCGTGCCCGCAGTACGCCCTGGAGCTGGGCGAGTTGTACGAGTCGCTGGGGATGCCGGAGGCGGCGCGGGTGCAGTACGACCTGCTGCGGGAGCGGGTGCGCGGGGCCGCCGCGGCCGGGGCCGACGAGGAACTGGTGCTGGGCCGGTTCGAGGCGGACCACGGCGATCCGAAGGCCGCGGTACGGCGGTTGCGGGCGGAGTGGCGACGGCAGCCGGGGACGGCGGTGGCCGACGCGCTGGGGTGGGCGCTGCACCGGGCCGGGGAGCACGAGGAGGCGCTGCGGTTCGCGGAGCACGCGACGGACGCGCGGCGCGGGGGCGGGGTGCGCAGCGCGGTGTACGTGTATCACCGGGGCATGATCGAGCGGGAGCTGGAGCGCTACGGCCCGGCGCGGCGGCACCTCACGGAGGCGCTGCGGATCAACCCGCACTTCTCGCCGCTGCACGGGCGTACGGCCCGGGCGGCGTCGGAGGCTTTGGGGGAGCCGCCGGACGAGGAGGTTCCGGACATGGACCAGGAGGCGGGGTAGCTCGGCACCGCCAGGACCGCCGTCGTGGGCGCCCGCCCGTTGTGGGCGCCGGCGACGGGCGTGCGGCCGGGGCGGCGTCGGAGGCTTTGGGGGAGCCGCCGGACGAGGAGGTTCCGGACATGGACCAGGAGGCGGGGTAGCTCGGCACCGCCAGGACCGCCGTCGTGGGCGCCCGCCCGTTGTGGGCGCCGGCGACGGGCGTGCGGCCGGGGCGGCGTCGCAGGCGTTGGGGGAGCCGCCGGACGAGGAGGTTCCGGACATGGACCAGGAGGCGGGGTAGCTCGGCACCGCCAGGACCGCCGTCGTGGGCGCCCGCCCGTTGTGGGCGCCGGCGACGGGCGTGCGGCCGGGGCGGCGTCGCAGGCGTTGGGGGAGCCGCCGGACGAGGAGGTTCCGGACATGGACCAGGAGGCGGGGTAGCTCGGCACCGCCAGGACCGCCGTCGTGGGCGCCCGCCCGTTGTGGGCGCCCGCCCGTCGTCGGCGCCCGCCCGTTGTGGGCGCCCGCCATCGCCGTCGCGGCGGCGACAAGATCGCCGTCGCCTGATTCGGCCGTGACGGCGAACAGTGACGACGGGCGCGGCCCTGCGGTGGCGGACCGGCCGCGAGCGCTCTCGACGTCCTCGGGCCGTGCGGGTGCCCCGTGACACCCGGCACGGCCCGGGGCCGCCGTCGGGCTACAGGTTGCCGCGGCGGGCCTGCTCGCGCTCGATCGCTTCGAACAGGGCCTTGAAGTTGCCCTTGCCGAAGCCCATCGAGCCGTGGCGCTCGATGATCTCGAAGAAGACGGTCGGGCGGTCCTGGACCGGCTTGGTGAAGATCTGCAGCAGGTAGCCGTCCTCGTCGCGGTCGGCGAGGATCTTCAGCTCGCGCAGGGTCTCGAGCGGGCACGCGGGTCTCGCCGACCCACTCGCCGAGCGTGTCGTAGTAGGAGTCGGGGGTGTCGAGGAACTCGACGCCGGCCGCGCGCATCGTGCGGACCGTCTGCACGATGTCGTTCGTGTTGAGCGCGATGTGCTGGACGCCCGCGCCGCCGTAGAACTCCAGGTACTCGTCGATCTGGGACTTCTTCTTGGCGATGGCCGGCTCGTTGATCGGGAACTTGACCTTGAGCGTGCCGTCGGCGACGACCTTCGACATCAGCGCGCTGTACTCGGTCGCGATGTCGTCGCCCACGAACTCCTTCATGTTCGTGAAGCCCATGACCTTGTTGTAGAAGCCGACCCACTCGTTCATCCGGCCGAGCTCGACGTTGCCGACGCAGTGGTCGATCGCCTGGAAGGTGCGCTGGGCGGGCGGTTCGACCATCGGGCTCGGCCGTCGACGTAGCCGGGCAGGTAGGGGCCGTCGTAGCCGGAGCGCTCGACGAGGGTGTGGCGGGTCTCGCCGTACGTGGCGATGGCGGCCAGGACGACCGTGCCGTGCTCGTCCTTCAGCTCGTGCGGCTCGGCGACCGAGCGGGCGCCGTGCTCGAGCGCGTACGCGTACGCGGCGCGCGCGTCCGGGACCTCGATGGCGAGGTCGACGACGCCGTCGCCGTGCTCGGCCACGTGCTGGGCGAGGAAGTGGCCCCAGGTGGTGGCGGGCTTGATGACCGAGGTGAGGACGAAGCGGGCGGAGCCGTTCTCCAGGACGTAGCTCGCGGTCTCGCGGCTGCCGTTCTCCGGTCCGGAGTAGGCGACCAGCTGCATGCCGAAGGCGGTGGAGTAGTAGTGCGCCGCCTGCTTGGCGTTGCCCACGGCGAAGACGACCGCGTCCATTCCCTTGACCGGGAAGGGGTCGGCCTGCCGGGCGGTGTCGGGAGTGTGGTGTGTGGTCTGCGTCATAGCCGCAGGGTCTCCCTGCTCGGCAAGGTGCGCAATAGTTCGCGTTTCCGCTGGGCAATCTGTTCAGCAGTACGGCCGTATCACCGGCCTTTCTGTACAGGATGACCATCCCTGGGAGGCTGCTGTGGCGATCGATCATCTGGACGGCCGGATCATCCTGCTGCTGGCGCGGGAGCCGCGGATCGGGGTGCTGGAGATGTCCCGGCGGCTGGGGGTGGCCCGCGGCACGGCGCAGGCGCGGCTGGACCGGCTTCAGTCGAACGGAGTCATCCGCGGGTTCGGTCCCGAGGTGGACCCGGCGGCGCTCGGCTACCCGGTCACCGCGTTCGCGACACTGCAGATCCGGCAGGGCCAAGGGGCCGACGTACGGGCGCACTTGGCGACCGTGCCGGAGGTGCTGGAGCTGCACACCACCACCGGCAGCGGGGACATGCTGTGCCGGCTGGTGGCCCGCTCCAACGCCGATCTCCAGCGTGTGATCGACCGGGTTGTCGGTTTTGATGGCATCGTCCGGGCCTCCACGGCGATCGTCATGGAGAACCCCGTTCCGCTGCGGATCATCCCGCTGGTGGAGCAGGCGGCGGAGGAGACCTGACGTCGTGGGGTGAGCGCGCGTGAACTTCTGGGAGTACCTGGGCAACCGGCACCAGCAGCTGCTCACGGACGCCTACCAGCACGCGAGCGCCGTCTTCCAGTGCATGGTCGTGGCGACCGCGCTCGGGGTGCTGATCGGCGTCGTCACCTACCGCAGCGAGTGGGCCGGGAACCTCGCGACCACGACCACCGCGACCATCCTGACCGTCCCGTCGCTCGCCATGATCGGTCTGCTCATCCCGGTCGTGGGTCTCGGCGTGCCGCCCACGGTGATCGCGCTGACGCTGTACGGGCTGCTGCCGATCGTGCGCAACGCGATCGTCGGGCTGCGCGGGGTCGACCCGTCGCTGGTGGACGCGGCCACGGGCATCGGGATGTCCCGCGTCGGCCCGGCTGCTGCGGGTGGAGCTGCCGCTGGCCTGGCCGCCGATCCTGACCGGGATCCGGGTCTCGACCCAGATGCTGATGGGCATCGCGGCCATCGCGGCGTACGCCTCCGGGCCCGGCCTCGGCAACGTGATCTTCCGCGGTCTCGCCTCGCTGGGCAGCGCGAACGCGCTCAACCAGGTCCTCGCGGGCACGCTCGGGATCATCGTCCTGGCGCTGCTGTTCGACGCCGCGTACGTCCTGATCGGACGGCTGACCATTCCCAGGGGGATCCGTGCCTGAGTCCGGTGACCACGGCGCCTCCATCGAGCTGGAGAACCTGACCAAGCGGTATCCCGGCAGTCCGCAGCCGGCCGTGGACAACGTGTCCATGGAGATCAAGGCGGGCGAGGTCGTCGTCTTCGTCGGCCCCTCGGGCTGCGGGAAGTCGACCACGCTCAAGATGATCAACCGGCTGATCGAGCCGACCGGCGGCCGGATCCGCATCGGCGGTGAGGACGTCACCGACATGGACCCGGTCAAGCTGCGCCGCAAGGTCGGCTACGCGATCCAGTCCGCCGGGCTCTTCCCGCACATGACGGTCGCGCAGAACATCGCGCTCGTGCCGAGGATGATCGGCTGGCCGCAAGACGCGGATCAAGGACCGGACCGAGGAGCTGCTCGACCTGGTCGGCCTCGACCCCGGTGAGTTCCACGGCCGCTACCCGCGCCAGCTCTCCGGCGGGCAGCAGCAGCGCGTGGGCGTGGCACGGGCGCTGGCCGCCGATCCGCCGGTGCTGCTGATGGACGAGCCGTTCGGCGCGGTGGACCCGATCACCCGTGACCATCTCCAGGACGAGCTGATCCGGCTCCAGCACGAGCTGCACAAGACGATCGTCTTCGTCACCCACGACTTCGACGAGGCGATCAAGCTCGGCGACCGGATCGCCGTCCTGCGCGAACGGTCCCACATCGCGCAGTTCGACACCCCGGAGGCGATCCTCACCAACCCGGCGGACGACTTCGTGTCCGGGTTCGTGGGCGCCGGGGCGGCGCTGAAGCGGCTGAACCTGACCCGCGTACGGGACGTGGAGATCACCGACTATCCGACGGTCACGTCGACGACCCGCTGCAGCAGATCTTCAACCGGCTGCGGTCCAGCGGCACCAACGAGATCCTGCTGCTCGACCGGCGCGGCCGCCCCTACAAGTGGCTGCGGCGCGGCGACCTGATGCGGGCCAGGGGCTCGCTGGCGCGGGCCGGGACGCTGGTGCACGACACGGTCACCCGGGACGCGACGCTGCGGGACGCGCTGGAGGCGGTGCTCACCGACAACGCGGGGCGGGTGGCGGTGACCGGGCGGCGGGGCGAGTACACGGGCGTCGTCGACATGGAGACGCTCATGAACTCCGTGCACGAGCTGCTGGAGGCCGACCGGCTCGACGCGATGGAGCACCAGCACGACCTGGAGGGGACTACGGGCCTCGCAGACGCACGCGGAGCAGGAGGGTGGCGGGGGCGTCACGCGCGTGGGCGGCGTCGGCGGGGAGCGGAAGGCGTGAGGGCCCCCGAGGTCGAAGGTCGTCCCGTCCGAGCCGGCGGACGAGGCAGAAGGCCCAGGCGCCCCGGAGATCACCGGGCGCCCCCGCCGCGCCACATCGGCTGGCAGAAGCTGACCGTCCTGCCCGCCGCCCTGGTGGCCGTGCTGCTCGCGACCTGGCTCTGGTTCCAGCAGGCCGACCTGGACGCGCTCTCCGGAACGCGCTGTCGGGCGGCCAGGTCTCGAAGGCCCTGTGGCAGCACATCCAACTCACCGCGATCTCCACGTTCTTCGTGCTGATCATCGCGATCCCGCTGGGCATCCTGCTGACCCGCGCGGGCGTTCCGCAGGGCGACCCCGGTGGCGATGGCGTTCGCCAACATGGGCCAGGCGACCCCGGCGATCGGCCTGCTGGCCCTGCTGGTGATCTGGCTGGGCATCGGCCGCAGGGCCGCCCTGATCGGCATGATCATCTACGCCATCCTGCCCGTGCTGTCGAACACGATCGCCGGCCTGAAGGCGAACGACCCGACCCTGCTGGAGGCGGCGCGCGGCATCGGCATGTCCCCGATGGGGGTGCTGAGGCGGGTGGAACTGCCTCTCGCGGTCCCGCTGATCCTGGCGGGCGTCCGTACGGCCCTGGTCCTGAACGTCGGTACGGCGACCCTGGCGGTCTTCGGCGGGGGCGGCGGCCTCGGCGTGCTGATCACGACCGGCATCACCAACCAGCGGATGCCGGTGCTGGTGCTGGGCTCGATCCTCACGGTCGCGCTGGCGCTGCTGGTGGACTGGCTGGCCTCGCTCGCCGAAGCTGCTGCTGCGGCCGCGGGGGTTGGAGCCATGAGGCGGCGCCGCGTGCCTGCTGGCGGCGGGGCTGCTGACGGCGGCCTCCGGCTGCGGCCTGACCAGCGGCTCCCCCATGGTCGACGACGTGAAGCCGGGCTCGATCGGCCGGGGCGAGCCGCTGCAGGGCGCGCGATCTGACGGTGACGTCGAAGTCGTTCACCGAGCAGCTGATCCTCGGCGCGATCATGGGCATCGCGTTCGAGGCGGCCGGCGCGGAGGTGATCGACCGCACCGGCATCCAGGGCTCCATCGGCAGCCGCGAGGCGGTCCGGAAGGGCGACGCCGACGCCGGGTACGAGTACACGGGCACGGCCTGGATCACGTACCTGGGCCGCAGCAAGCCCATCCCCGACCCGCGCGAGCAGTGGGAGGCGGTCCGCAAGGACGACGCGGGCAACGGGGTGACCTGGCTGCGGCCCGCCGTCGCTGAACAACACGTACGCGCTGGCGATGAACCAGGAGAACGCGAAGAAGTACGGCACGAGGAACCTGTCGGACGTGGCCGAGACTGGCGAAGTCCGACCCCGGGGCGGTGACGCTGTGCGTGGAGGTCGAGTTCGCCAACCGGGCGGACGGGCTGCCGGGCATGCAGAAGGCGTACGGCATGGACGTACCGGCCCGGGACATCACGCAGATGGACACCGGGATCATCTACACCCAGGCCGCGAAGGGGAGTTGCACCTACGGGGAGGTGTTCACCACCGACGGGCGCATCAAGTCGATGAACCTGGCGGTGATGGAGGACGACAAGAGGTTCTTCCCCAACTACAACGCCGCGCCGATGATCAACTCGAGGCACGCTGAAGGAGTGGCCGGCCATCGCCGAGCGTACTCGACCCGGTCACGGCGAAGCTGGACAACGCGGTGGCGCAGAAGCTGAACGCGAAGGTGGACGTGGACGGGGAGGATCCGCATCAGGTGGCGCTGGACTGGATGGTGGAGGAGGGGTTCGTCCGGGAGGAGTGAGCTTACAAAGAACCCGTTGCAAAGAGAGCTTTGCAACGCTACCTTTGCATGCATGCCCGAACCCCAGAACCATCAGGTACGGCAACTCGACGCCCGATCCCTGCGCGGACTCGCCCACCCCCTGCGGATGCAGCTGCTGGACGCCCTGCGCTTCGGCGGCCCGGCCACCGCCTCGCAGCTGGCCGAGAAGCTGGGCGAGTCCAGCGGCGCCACCAGCTACCACCTGCGCCAGCTCGCGGAGTACGGCTTCGTCGAGGACGCCCCCGAGCGCGGCAAGGGCCGCGAGCGCTGGTGGCAGGCGGTCCACCTGGGCCTCCGCGTCGACGACGCCCTGCTCAACGACTCGGACCCGGCCGTACGCGGGGCGGCGGACATGTACCTCCACGAGGTCGCCACCACGCAGACCCGGGAGCTGTCGACGTGGCTGGGCAACCGCGACTCATGGCCCGAGGAGTGGGGCCCCGCCTGGGACATGAGCAGCGACACACTGCGACTGACGCCCGAACTGACACGCGAGCTCATCGAGAAGATGCACGCGCTGGTCGAGAGCTACCGCGACCACGCGACCGCCAAGGACGCCCCCGGGGCCGAGCAGGTCCGCTTCCACACCCACGCCTTCCCGATCAGGACGGACTGAGATGAACCCCGACATCCACCTCACCCTGCACCACGCCCGCGCCGCCGAACTCCGAGCCGAGGCCACAGCCCCGGGCCCCGTCAAGGCCAGACACGCTCACCAGCTCCGTGCCCGTCTCGGCTGGACCCTCGTGGCGGTCGGGTTAAGGCTCGCCACCCGGCCGGGCACGGCAGCCACCGCCCACTAACAAGCTGGGCACGGACCCCTTCCCCGTCTCCAGGGCCACCAGGGAACTCACCGTGCTCTTCAGCGTGGTCACCGGAATCAGCCGAAGGCCCTTCGGCAGCTCGGCCCGCGCATCGCCGCACTCCGCCTTCGGGACCAGGAACACGGTCGCGCCGTCACGCCGCGCGGCCTGCGTCTTGAGGGCGACGCCGCCCACCGCACCGACCGTGCCGTCGGCGGCGATCGTGCCCGTGCCGGCGATGACACGGCCTCCCGTGAGGTCACCACCGCTGCCGTCGCCGTCGAGCTTGTCGACGATCCCCAGGGAGAACAGCAGCCCCGCGCTGGGCCCGCCCACGTCGGCGAGCTTCAGGCTGACCTTGACGTCCTCGGCGTCGAGGCCGAGGTAGCCCAGCGCGGCCTGCGTCGCCGCGTCCTGGGACTCCTTCATCTGTTCCTCGTTGTGCCGCTCGATCTCCTTGACGCTGTCCCCGTTCGGGTAGACGGCGTCACGCGGCATGACCGCCTGGTCGCTGCGAAACCAGCTGTCGATGACGTCGGGCAGCGAGACGCGGGTGTCCGGCGAGGTCGCCTCGATGGTCGTCATGCGCAGTTGCCCGCGGGTCTCCCGGGCCGGCGCGCCCGAGACGGTGATCACCTGGGCGCCCTTGTTCTCCCCGAGCACGTTCGCCGTCAGCCCCGGCTGCGCCACCGAGAACGGCAACGGCGCGAACACCGCCGTGGCGAGCAGGGCCACGACAGGCAGGGCACAGAGGGCGATGGTCCGGGGGCGCGTGAGGCGAGAGAACACGGGATCAATCTAACTCGGGGGTGGAATCCGGCCCGGATCAGGTCGTCCGGACCCCGGCCAGGGACATGGCCGAGGTCAGCGCAACGCCTCCGCGACCTCCCGCGCCGCGTCGACGACCCGCGTCCCCACCCGCTCCGGCACCACGTCCGCCAGCATCACGACGCCCACGCTGCCCTCGACGCCCGTGACCCCCAGCAGCGGCGCCGCCGCCCCGCACGCGCCCGCCTCCAGCTCCCCGTGCGTGAGGGTGTAGCCCGGGGTCGCCCGTCGGGTGCTGCCGGGCCGCGAGTATCGCCTTGCCTGCGGCGCCCCGGTCCAGGGGATGCCGGAACCCGGCTCGGTAGGCGACGTGGTAGTCCGTCCAGGTCGGCTCCACCACGGCCACGGCGAGCGCGTCCGCCCCGTCGACCAGGGTCAGGTGCGCCGTCGCGCCGATGTCCTCGGCCAGCGACCGCAACGCCGGCATCGCGGCCTCCCGTACCAGCGGATGGACCTGCCGGCCCAGACGCAGCACCCCGAGCCCGACCCGGGCACGTCCGCCCAGGTCACGGCGTATGAGCGCGTGCTGTTCCAAGGTGGCGAGCAACCGGTACACCACGGTCCGGTTCACGCCCAGCCTGTGGGAGAGCTCGGTCACGGTCAGCCCGTGGTCCGTGTCGGCGAGCAGCTTGAGGACCCGCAGTCCCCGGTCGAGCGTCTGGGAGGTCTCCGCGGTCACGACGCCCACTCCTTAGTGGTGAGGTCGGCGGCCCTCTGGCGGCTGATGCGTCACCGAGTCCCGTCGGCAACGCGCTTCAGAGGCCGCCGATCGGCCGGCGGCCCGGCCTGTCCGGGCCGCGTCGCTTCACGGCTGCGCTCCGCGGCGGCGCTGCCACGGGGCGTGTGCGTAGCCGGACAGTAGCGAAGCAGGTTCGCTGAGCGGAAGGCTCCGTCCAGAATCCGGGCACAGGCCAGGGGCGACTGCTCCGTTTGCCCTGCATACGCGCGATCGGGCGCGGGCTGTGCGATGGCGGCTCGCCACGTGGGCGCGACACGACACCCACACATCCGGAACCTGACACCCCAAGCCGTCGGGCAAGGGGCGTCACTTCATCCGGGTGGCCCACTCCTGCACCTTGGCGATCCGCTGCCGCAGCTGCCCCGCCGTCGCCTCCGCCGCCGGAGGCCCGCCGCACACGCGCCGCAGCTCCGTGTGGATCACCCCGTGCGGCTTGCCGCTCTGGTGGACGTACGCGCCGACCATCGTGTTGAGCTGCCGCCGCAGCTCCATCATCTCCTTGTGGGAGACCACCGGCCGCCGCTCGGCGGGCAGTTCGAGCAGGTCGGCCTCCTCGTCCGGCTTCTTGCGGCTGTGCGCGATCTGCCGGGCCTGCCGCTTCTGGAGCAGCAGCTGGACCTGGTCGGGCTCCAGGAGCCCCGGGATCCCGAGGTAGTCCTGCTCCTCCTCGCTCCCCGGGTGGGCCTGCATGCCGAACTCGGCGCCGTTGTACATGACCCGGTCGAAGACGGCCTCGGACTCCAGCGCCTCGAAGGAGAACTGCTCCTGCTCGCCGGTGTCCTCGTCCTGCTCCCTGTTCGCCTCGTCCATCTCCTTCTCGGACTCGGCGTACGGGTCCTCCTCGCCCTGCTTCTTGGGCTTGTCGAGGACGTGGTCGCGCTCGCGCTCCATCTCGTTGGCGAAGGAGAGCAGGTCGGGCACGGTCGGCAGGAACACGGAGGCGGTCTCGCCGCGCCGCCGGGACCGTACGAAACGCCCGACGGCCTGCGCGAAGAAGAGGGGGGTCGAGATGGTGGTGGCGTACACGCCCACCGCGAGCCGCGGGACGTCGACGCCCTCGGACACCATGCGGACGGCGACCATCCACCGGTCGTTGCTCGCACTGAAGTCGTCGATGTTCTTCGAGGCGCCGGTGTCGTCGGAGAGTACGAGGGTGGCCTTGCTGCCGGTGATCTCGCGGATCAGCTTGGCGTAGGCGCGGGCGGAGTCCTGGTCCGCGGCGATGACGAGCGCACCGGCGTCCGGGATGGCCTTGCGCACCTCGGTCAGCCGCTGGTCGGCGGCGCGCAGCACGGAGGGCATCCACTCGCCGCGCGGATCGAGGGCGGTACGCCAGGCCTGGCTGATGGCGTCCTTGGTCATCGGCTCGCCGAGCCGCGCCGCGATCTCGTCACCGGCCTTGGTGCGCCAGCGCATGTTGCCGCTGTAGGAGAGGAAGATGACGGGCCGCACGACGTTGTCGGCGAGCGCGTTGCCGTAGCCGTAGGTGTAGTCGGCGGCGGACCGCCTGATTCCGTCGTTCCCCTCCTCGTACGTCACGAAGGGGATGGGGTTGGTGTCGGACCGGAAGGGCGTACCGGTCAGGGCGAGCCGGCGGGTCGCGGGCTCGAACGCCTCCAGACAGGCCTCGCCCCAGGACTTGCTGTCACCGGCGTGGTGGATCTCGTCGAGGATGACGAGGGTCTTGCGCTGCTCGACCCGGTTGCGGTGCAGCATGGGCCGCACGCCGACACCGGCGTACGTGACGGCGATGCCGTGGTAGTCCTTGCCGAGCGGCCCCGCGCTGTACTCGGGATCGAGCTTGATGCCGATCCGCGCGGCCGCCTCCGCCCACTGCTTCTTCAGGTGCTCGGTCGGCGCGACCACGGTGACCTGCTGGACGACATGGTGGTGCAGCATCCAGGAGGCCAGCGTCAGCGCGAAGGTCGTCTTGCCGGCGCCGGGGGTGGCGACCGCCAGGAAGTCACGCGGCTGCTCCTGGATGTACTTCTCCATCGCGCCCTGCTGCCAGGCGCGCAGCTTGCTTGCGGTACCCCAGGGGGCGCGGCCGGGGAACGCCGGGGACAGGTGGTGCGAGGCAGAACTGGTGCCGGCGGTGGTAGTCACGGTCTCCGTTGGGGGTCGGGCGGCTCGTTCGAGGGAGCCTGACGGCTCGGCTACGTATGACAACCGGGCCACCCTACCGGCGGCCTGGCACCGCCCATGCGCGGACCAGGCCGGGTCACGCGCGGGTGGGACCGACGTCACAGCCGCCGCAACCGCTCCGCGATCACGGAGATGTCGCTTACGTCCCCGGAGGCCACATCGATGACCAGGTCGTACGCGGTGTCCTGGTCGCAGCCCGTGAGGTCGACGCCGTTGACGCCGAGGAAGGTCGCGGCGGCCAGCCAGGCCGTGCGCTTGTTCCCGTCGACGAGGGGGTGGTTGGCCGCGATGGCGTGCAGCAGCGCGGCCGCCTGCTCGTGCAGGTCCTCGTAGGCCGCCGTGCCGAACATGCGGGCGCGCGGGCGGTGCACGGAGGAGACGAACAGCCCGGCCTCCCGGACCTCGGGATCGCGCCCATCACCTCGCCCGCCGAAGGCGATGCGGGCGATCGTGGTGACCTCCGCGACGGTGAGGTGCCTGGTCATTCGCCGAGCCTGCGCAGCAGATCGGCGTGCGCGCCGGCGAGCGACTCCGCCGTGCCCCGCACCGCAGACGACTCCCGCTCCAGCCGGTGCAGTACGGCGTCCCGCGCGATGTCCTCGGGGAGACGGCCGGTGGCGTCCGCCAGGTCGTCGAGCTCCCGCCGGACGTCCGGCGGGAGGGAGATGGTGAACTCGTTCATGCCGGTGACGATAGGCAGCCCCCGGGAACCGGCGAACGCTTTACGATCCCGCCCCGGGCCGAACAGCCCACGAACGAACCGGTTCTCACCGCTCCCGCAGCCGCGTCGTGACCCAGGCCCCCACCAGCGCCACTCCCGCCATCGGCAGGAACACCGCGGCGAAGGCGGCCGGATGGGAGCCGGAGGCGTGCGCGGCCGTGTGGGTCACCGTGCCGCCGCCGAGGGCGGCGAAGGCGGCGCCGCCCGCGGAGAGCAGGACGACGTTGGAGAGCCCGTCGGAGATCTGGAGAGCGGCCGAGTTGGTGCCGGCCTCCTCCGGGGCGGAGAGCTGCAGCAGCAGCACGCTCGTGGAGGAGATGACGAGTCCCATGCCGAAGCAGCCGAAGGCCCAGGCGACGGCCAGGGTCCAGACGGGCACGGAGTCGATCAGCACGCTCGGGGCCGTGGCGATGGCCGCCGCCACCAGCAGCATCCCCACGGTCATCAGCCGCTCCCGGTACGGCTCGAACCGCGGACCGCGACTGCACCCACGACCCCAGCGCCCACGTCCCGCCGCCCGCGGCCAGCGAGAACCCGGCCAGCGTCGGACTGAGCCCGCGCTGGGTGACCAGCATCAGCGGCACGAAGGACTCCGCGGCGATGAAGGACCCCGCGGCGACGCCGCGCAGCAGCACGACCGAGGGCAGCCCGCGGGCGGCCCGGTACGTCCCGCGCGGCAGCAGCCCGAGCACGGCGGGCACCAGCAGGGCCACGCCCACGGCGCCGGGCAGGAGCGAGAACAGGCGCAGGTCCTGGGCGGCGTACTGAAGCAGTCCCGCCCCTGCGGAGATGGCCAGGGCGAGCCGAATGCGCCGACGGTCGAAGGACTTCGGGACCGCCTCCCCGACCGGACCGGCCGCCCGGCGCCGTATCTGCGGCAGCGCGAGCGCCAGCGGGAGGACGACGAGCACCGGAATCCCGACGAACACCCACCGCCAGCCCAGTTGTTCGGTCACCGTGCCGGCGGCGAGCGGGCCGACGATCGACGGTACGACCCAGCTCGCCGCGAACGCCGCCATGATCGCCGGCCGCAGCCGCTCCGGATAGGCCCGCCCGACGACCACGTACAGCGCGACGATCACCAGCCCGCCACCGAGCCCCTGCACGGCCCGCCCCAGGATGAACAGCCACATGACCCCGGCCGTCCCCGACAGCAGCAGCCCGGCCCCGAAGGAGGAGATACCGACGGCCAACGGCCCGAGGGGCCCGCGCCGGTCGGACCACTGCCCGGCGAGCACCATCCCGAACAGACTCGTCGTGAAGTACCCGGAGAACGCGAACGCGTAGAGCGACACCCCGTCCAGCTCCCGCGCCGCGACAGGCATCGCCGTCCCCACGGCCGTCGCCTCGAAGGCGATGAGCAGCACGACGGAGACGATCCCGACGCTCAACGCCCGATAGGCCCGCCCCAGCACGGTCTCGGCTGCCTCGGCGACCGAGGGCGAGTCGGCGGCGTCCACGACATCTGCGATATCTGCGTCACGCGGCTTCGGGACGGTCATGACCGCCAGCGTAAGTTCCACGCGGCACGTTGACCCCTGTCGCGAGATGGTCGACCACCCCGACCTTGGTCGTACGACCATGGCCGGACACCCGCTCTGTGAACGCCGTATGGCAGTCCCGTTGCGGCACATCCGATGCCCTTGAGCACCGCTTCCCCACCGACCTACTGTCAGTACATCGAGTTGGAACACGGCCGTGTGCCGAGCAGTTCCCCCTCGACCCGGCCGTGTGCCCGAGTGGTTCAGGGGCTCGCCTGCAAAGCGAGTTACGTGGGTTCGAATCCCGCCACGGCCTCCACAGGCTCAGCCGGCGTCCGGAAGCGGCTCCTGGGCGGCTTCCTCGTCGGCCTTTCGCCAAGCCCGGCGGGCGTTCTCCGCGCGTACGGCGTCCAGCCACCGCCAGAGGCCGATCTCCTCGAGTCTCAGGCCGGGACAGGCGATCCGGTGCGGTACACGGCACTCGGCACCGGCCGTGGGCTCGTCGGCGCGACTGTTCCATGCCGTGCCGTTGGAATCCACGTGCCAGCGGTGCCAGGCGGGCACCATGTGCGCGGGGACCGGCATGTCCGGTTCGAGGAGGACGTGCCGGCCGTAGTAGGTGATCCGCCGATCACCGGCAAGCCCACAGTTGGGGCAGACGGGTGGGGCGGGCGGCTCCGGCCCGGTGGCGCCTTCCAGCGCGGCCTGGGCTCGGTCGGTCTTCTCCCACGGCTGCGGCACGCCTGGTGGCGCCTGCCGGTGTCCGTCGAGGTCGGGTAAAGGGATGATGCTCGACTCGTCTGTATCCCCCATGGATCCGAGCTTGCGGGCGCGTTCAGGCGCGGGGTAGGGCGCAATCAGGGCGCAACGGGAGCATTCGGATGGAGGCAAGGAGCAGATCACCGCTCCGCTCCTCCGTCCCGCGGTTGACCCTGACGCACGGTCAACCCTCCAGCCTGATCCGATGACTCCACAAAGCGACAGCACCACGCGGCGCTTCACCGTTCAGCACGACGGCGTCACCATCGCGGTCTCCCGTGCCGGCCGGGGGCGGCCCCTGGTCCTGTGCCCGGGGCTGAGCTGCACACAGGCCGATCTGCACGAGCTGATCGATCTGCTGCGGCGCGATCATGATGTCTTTGCCTTCGATCTCCGGGGGCACGGCCTCTCGTCCGCCGCCGGGCGGTACTCCTTCGACGCGTTTCTGGGTGATCTCCGTGCCGTGATGAGGGAACTCGATCTGTCGTCGGCGCCCCTGCTCGTGGGGTACTCCCTGGGCGCGGATCTGGCCGTGCACTACGCGGCCGGGTGTCCTGACGGCGTCGCCGGGCTTGTGCTCATCGACGGGGCGAATCCGCTGCCCGAGCCGTTCGTCACCGACGTCGACCTGGCGGAGTTCCGGGAGATGGCGCGGCACACGGTCGAGCGGAGCGAGGGCGGCGACCGGGCGCGTCAGGTGTTGCTCAGTGCCGAGGAGGTCTTCGAGCTGGGGCTTGAGATGGATGTGGTTCGGGCCGGGATCCTCGAGCGGTATCGGAGGATCGACGGAGACGTGCGCATGATCATGTCCCGTGCGATCGCCGGCCGCGGCGGCGCGGGGCGCGCCCCTCGGCACAACCGGCTCTGGCGGGCCGGCGTCGAGCGGCTCGTCGGGGAACGGCCGAACGTCTCCGTCTCCTGGCTCGACGCCGACCACCGGCTGGTCTTCACCCACGCCCCGGAGATCGCCGAGATCATCCGGAGCGGACGCCGGCCGGTCAGCGGGCGGGCCTCCTGATACGGCTTGGCAGACTGGGCCCGTGCTGACCATCGGCGAGCTCGCGGCCTACGCCGGAGTGACCGTGCGCGCCGTGCGGCACTATCACGCGAAGGGACTGCTGCCGGAGCCCGAGCGGGATCACTCCGGCTATCGGCGGTACGACGCCGGGGCCGTCGTGGAGCTGATCAGGATCCGGACTCTCGCCGAGGCCGGGGTTCCGCTGGCGCGCGTGCGGGAACTGCTCCAGGCCGGTGAGGAGGAGTTCGCCGCGGCCGTCGCGGACATCGACGGGCGGCTGGAGGCGGAGATCCGGGTGCGGCGGCGGCACCGCGAGCGGATCGCCCGACTCGCCTCGGGGGACAGTCTGGCGCTGCCCCCTGAGGTGGTCGGGTTTCTCGACCGGCTGCGGGCGCTCGGGGTCGACGAGCGGATCGTCCAGGCCGAGCGCGACGGCTGGATCCCGCTGGTCGCCCGCTCCCCCGAGCGAGTGCCGGAGTGGATCGCGCGTAAGCGGGAGCAGATCGCCGATCCGGAGTTCGTCGATTTCTATCTGGCGCTGGGGGCGGCTCTCGGGCGGAGCGACGACGATCCGCGGCTCGTCGAGCTGGCCGACCGGGTGGCCGCCTACGTCACGAAGCTGGCCGACGAGCGGGGTGAGGAGTACGTCGGTGACCCGGGCGGCGTGGAGCCGGCGCTCGCCGAGTTGATGGACACGCTCGTCTTCGACACCGTGCCGTCCGCCCGTCGGCTCATCGAGCTGCTGAAGCAGCGGGGCTGGGCCGGCTGGACCACACTCCAGCGCGTGGCCCCGGCCCCTACAGCACCCCGCCCGCCTCGTCCTGGAACGCGTCCGTCCAGTAGTGGCGGCCCGATCTGCCCGCCATGACGCCCGTCGGGTCGACCGCCGACAGGACCTGGAGCATCGTCATGGCCAACTGGTCGTACGTGTCGGTCGTCAGCTCGTGGTCCGACTGTTCGTCGATCGACCGCTCGCGGTGCAGGAGCCAGAGCGTGAAGGCGAGGGTCGAGACGTCCGTGTTCAGGGGATACAGCGTCGCCTCGGGCTCGCTCCAGTTCAAAACCGCGCCCGTCTCGCCGTCGACGACCAGGCTGTTGTCCTCGACCAGATAGCCGAGGCGTATCAACTGGTCGGCGCGAGCGGGGAGTTGCGTCGGGCGGTCCCTGTCCGCGTAGCACTCGGCCAGCGTCGCCAGCGGTACGTCCGTGTCCAGGGAGAAGAGGTGGGCGTCCTCCGGCAGGCCCACCTCGCGCAGGAAGCGGCGGGTCGGCTCGTGTGTGAGCGTCGCGGGGAAGTCGACGTCCTCGAAGCGCGCCACCTTGCCGGGGCCGAACTCCTGGTCCAGCAGCCGGTGCGGAAGGTCAAGGGACAGGCCGGACGTGCCGCCGCGGCCCGCCACGAGGGAGAGCGGGCGGATGAGGGCCGCCATCTTCCAGAAGGGTGCCGGCTCGCCGTCCGTCCCGTCCCGGAAGACCGCCAGCAGGTACTGGGACGCCTCCGCCACCGCCTTCGGGCCGTAGCGGCCCGCGTACGAGGCGAACTGGCCGCGCAGGCCCGCCAGTTCGTCCGTCGCCTCGGCGAATCGCACCAGCGTCCGCAGCGAGGGGGCCAGGGGGCGGCGGTCCATCAGGTCGGGACGGTCGTGCAGGAAATACGTCGTCGAGATCTCGCCCGTCGCACCGTCCAGCAGGACCGACTCCGTCTCCAGGCCCCCGGGGCCCAGCAGTCCGCCTATCACCAGCTGCTCGCTCAGCTCCGCCGACAGCCGGTCCTGCGGATCGCCCGTCGAGTCAGCCACCGTGCGCAGGCCCTCCCGGCGCAGCTCGGCGAAGCTCAGCACGCCGTTGCCGCACGGCAGTCCGGGACCGGTCAGCCAGTGCCGCGACGACGCGTGCGTCACCCACGGGTCCAGCTCGGTCTCGGTCAGGGTGATCACCGCGGAACCGGCGTCGGTCGTACTCATGGGCTCCCCCGCATGTGCTTGCTCACCGTCCCCTGGCGGAGCACGGCAGACCGCCCGGCCAGGCCCGGCAGCCGTCCCCCACTGCCCAGAACACTACGCCGCACCACTGACAACGCCCCGGAACAGCGAAGCGAGCCGCTCCGGCCGCGCCCAGCTCCCACGCGTCCACCTCACGAGACGCTAGACGCCCCTCGCGCGTTCCCTTCCCGTCAGAATCGCCTCCCGCACCAGCTCTCGGCGGTTCTCGGCCGGCGCCTGCACGACGGTCGGCTTGCCGGCCGCCTCCCTCGCTCCCTGGAGGGCGCGGGAGGTACTCCCATCGCCGGTGACCAGGATGGCCCGCTCCAGCAGGGGCATCAGGACCGGTCCGTGACCACCGCTGCCTGCGGGCGGATCGGCAGCCGGTTCACGGGGCGGCCCGTGGCGGCCCGGACGGCGGACGCGACGGCCGCCGGGGACGTCACCACCGGCACCGCGCTGACCGCCTTCGCCCCGAAGGGGGCGACCACGTCCCGTTCCTCGACCAGCCTGACGATGCGGATGTCGGGCGCGTCGAGCGCCGTCGGGAGGGCGTAACCGGTCAGGTCCGGGTGGCGGATCAGGCCGCGCGGGGTACGCAGGTTCTCGGTCAGCGCGATGCCCACGCCCTGCGTCACGCCCGCCTCGATCCGGGCGGCCAGCTGGGCCGGGTTCAGGACCCGGCCCACGTCCTGGGCGACGGCCAGTTCCACGACACGTACGGAACCGATCTCGATGTCGACGTCCACCACCGCGCGGATCGCGCAGAAGGCCATGCCCACGAAGGCGTCGCCCTGGCCGGCCTCGTTCAGCGGCTCGGTCGGGTGCGGGCGGCACTGGGCGGTGGCCCACAGTTCCTTGCCGTCCAGCGCCTCGGTGACGGTCGTCGAGAGGACTCCGTCGTACGACGTGATCTTGCCGTCGGTGATCTGGAGCAGCTCCGTGGACATGCCGAACTTGTGGGCGAGCGGCTGAAGGAGCTGCGTGCGGACCATCTTGGCCGCGCGCTCCACCGCGCCGCCCGACACCCAGGTGTGGCGGCCGCGGCAGGCCGGGCCCGCTGTGGGCTGGTCGGTGTCGACCGGCGCCACGTGCACCTCGTCGATGCCGAGCGTCTCCTGGACGATCTGCCGGGCCAGGGTCGTGAAGCCCTGGCCGGTCTCGACGGCCGCGCACAGGACCGTCGCCACACCGTCGTGGACCTTCACGGTCGCCGTGGAGACCTCGTCCGTGCCCTCCGCGCCGAGCATGTGCACCATGCCCACGCCGTAGCCCACGCCCCGGCGCACCGCGCCCGGTTCGCCCGCGCCCTCGGGGCCGCCGGGCAGCAGCCACTCGTCCTCGGGCGTGTCCTTGGGCAGCGGCGGCAGCGGGAAGTCCCGTACGGCCTGGAGCAGTTCGGCGACCGGGGCCGGGCAGGTCACCGTCTGGCCGGTCGGGAGCACGTCGCCGGTCGCCATGGCGTTGCGCAGCCGCACCTCGGCCGGGTCGATGCCGAGCTTCTTGGCGATCTTGTCCATCTGCGCCTCGTAGGCGGCGCAGACCTGCATGGCGCCCTTCGCCGCGTACGTGGCCGGACGGGGGGTTGTTGGTGCGTACGGCCCAGCCCTCGATGAAGGCGTTCGGGACGACGTACGGGCCGCAGGCGAAGGCGACGGCGGCGGCCAGGGCGTCGGCGGAAGTGTCGGCGTAGGCGCCCGCGTCGAGCAGGATCTGCGCCTCGACCTTCACGAGCTGGCCCTCGGCGTCCGCGTGGTGGCGGTAGCGCAGGAGGGTGGGGTGCCGGTGGGCGTGGCCGAGGAAGGACTCCTCGCGCGTGGCGGTGAGCTTCACCGGGCAGCCGGTCCGCAGCGCCAGCAGGCCGAGCGGGAGCTGGAAGCCCTGGTCCTCACGGTCGGCGGTGGCGCCGGGGACGCCGGTGACGACGACCTTGACGCGCTCGGGTTCCAGGCCGAAGGCGGCGGCGGCCGTGTCGCGGTCGGCGTGCGGGTCGGTGGAGGCGAGGTACAGCTCCACGCCGCCGTCCGGGCGCGGTACGGCCAGGCCCGCCTCGGCGCCGATGGGCGCGGGGTCCTGGCGGCCGATGCGGTACAGGCCCTCGACGACGATCTCGCCGGCCGCGTCCGGGTCGCCGTGGCGCAGCGGGATGTGCCGGATCAGGTTGCCGTCGGGGTGCAGCGGGTCGGCCTCGAAGGCCTGCTCGGGGTCGGTCACCGGGTCGAGCACCTCGTACTCGACGATGACGGCGGCGGCGGCCATGCGCGCGGTGTCGGGGTGGTCGGCGGCGACGGCGGCGATGGGCTCGCCGTGATGGCGTACGACCTCGGAGGCGAAGACCGGGCGGTCGGCCGTGCCGCGGCCGTGCAACGGGCTGCCCGGGACGTCCTCGTGGGTGACGACGGCGCGGACGCCGGGCATCTCGCGCGCGTGGGTGGTGTCGATGGACACGATGCGCGCGTGCGGGTGCGGTGAGCGCAGTACGGCCGCCCACAGCAGGCCCTCGGCCCACAGGTCGGCGGCGTACGGGAAGGTGCCCTCCGTCTTGGCGCGGGCGTCGGCGGCCGGGAGGGAGACGCCGAGGCCGTGCGGGAGCGGTTCGGGGGCGGGGGCGGCCTCCGCGGCCTGCGCGGTGGCGGTTCGTTGCTCACGCGTGGCCTCCGTCCTGGCCGTAGGGCTGGTCATGCGGGTCCGGGGAGTGCCCGTCCTGGGCGCGCGGATCCGGCGAGTGCGCCTCCGGTGGCGATCCGAAGGCCGACGGGTTGACGCCGCCGGCGCCGGGGCCCGCCTGGTGCGGGATGCGGGCCTCGTCGGTGTCGCCCGTCGGCGGGCGCGGAGTGTGCCTCGCGTTCGGCGACGACCTCCTTGACGGCGTCCACCACGCCCCGGTAGCCGGAGCAGCGGCACAGGTTGCCGCACAGTGCCTGGCGGGTCTCCAGCTCGGTGGGCGCCGGGTTGCCCTCCAGGAGGTCGTGCACGGTCATCGCCATGCCCGGCACGCAGAAGCCGCACTGCACGGCGCCGCAGCGCGCGAGCGCCCGCTGCACGTCGGAGGGCTGCCCTTCCTCGGCCAGGCCCTCGACGGTACGGACCTCGCTGCCGGCGGCGGTCACGGCCGGGACCAGGCAGGACGCGACGAGCCGCCCGTCGACCTGGACGTTGCACGCCCCGCACTCGCCCTGCGAGCAGCCGTCCTTGGCGCCCGCGAGCCCGAGCCGCTCGCGCAGCACGTACAGCAGCGACTCGCCGATCCAGGCGTCGGTGACGGGGCGGTCGGTGCCGTTGACGCGCAGGACGTAGGAGGCGAGGGGGTGTTCCTCCTGCGGGAGCGGTGGGCGCGTCCTGGGTCGTGAGGACGGCCGCGTCGTCCGGGGTGCCGCGGCGGGTCCTCGGTGCCGGGCTCGTCCGGGGTCTCGCTCTCGGTGGCCTCGGGCCCGGTGTCCGGGTCGGCGTCCGCCGGCGGGGAGGGGCTCGGCGGCCGGCTCCGCGGGGCCGTCAGCGCCCTCTGCGGCGCCCTGGGGCGTCCTCGGTGGGCCCTCCGGCCTCACCGAGCCCGGGAGCGGCCTGTGAGGCGTCCTGGACGGCCTCCGGGGACGCCGGCGGGTTCGGCGTGTGTCCCGTACACCTGGGCGGACGCGGGTTGCTCGGGCGCGTGAGCGGCGGAAGCGGGGTGTTCGGCCGGGTGACCGGCGGCGCCGGACGGTTCCGGTGCGTGGCCGGGCACACCCGACGGCTCGGCTCCGCACCGGTGAAGTCGGCGCTCCGCCCGATCGGTGAAGACGGAGGGTTCGCCCGCGGTCGGCTCCGCGATCGGTGAAGACGGAGGGTTCCGCACCGCGATCGGTGAAGCCGGACGGCTCCGGCCCGTGGTCGACGAAGCCGGACGGCTCCGGTCCGTGGCCGGCAACTCCGGACGGCTCCGGCGCATGGCCGAGCCCCCCGGGCCGGGGTGCGTGGCCGGTGCTCTCGTGCGCCCCCGGCACGTGCGTGGGGTCCGTCTCCTGAGGCAGGGGCCCCGCAGGCGGCTGCTCCGGGCGGGTGCGCTCTGGTCCGGGGCGTATGCGGAGGGCGGTCCGGCAAGCCCCGGCTGTGCGTGTCCGTGACCCTGCTCGTGTTCGTGTCCGTGCGGGTAGCCCGGCCCGGCCTGGTCGTGCCCCGCCGTGTCCTGCTGCCCCCACGGCTCGCCCGCCGCCTGCGTCGCCCAGGGCGCGGACGCGCCGCCCGGCAGCGTGGCCGGCGGGTTGCCGCCCCACTGCTCGACCAGCGAGGACGTGGTGAACTCGCCCGACTCGTCCGGAAGGTCGCCCCCGGCGACAGGGATGGACCACTGCCCGGTCACGTCATGGCCGGGCGCGGCCTCCGCCGCCGTGGCGTCCTCGAAGTTCCACTGCCCGGTGGCTCCCGGGTTGTACGTGAACCGGTCGTCGCCGCCGTGCTGCCCCGCACCCGCGTCGGTTCCGTACGGCGTACCGGAGCCGTACGGCGCGTCGGAGCCGTACGACTGCTCCCCGGCCTCGTGACCCTGCTGCTGGTGCAGCGCGTGCGGGTCGTGCCACTGGGCGCCGTCGACGGGCGCGCCGGGTACCGGCCACGCGCTCGTGGCCGCCGGGTCGGTTCCGGCGGTCGTGGCGGGGTCGACCGTTATCTGCGGGGGTACGTAGCCGTGGCCGGGCGCGGCGAGAGGGCTGTCGGCGGCCAGCAGGGCGTCGACGCCCCCCTCGGGGAGTTCGACGAAGGCGGTGGCGCCGTCGTCGTACTCGCCCTGGGGCAGCGGGTCCCAGCGACTGCCGCCCCGGGGCGTGCCCTCTCCGTGCTGGTCGTCGGTCACGACAGCGCCCTCCCCAGTGCTCGTCGGGCCAGCGCGGCGACGGTGCGCCGCAGGTGCAGTACGGCGGGCGGAAGCTGCGGTACGGAGCCGTCCTCGGCCGGGGCCGCGTCGGGGATGCAGGCCGCGGCGACGTACTCCCCGAAGGCGTTCAGCGCCTCGGGGACGATCGCGCGGTTGTTGTCCCAGTCGATGAGTCGGCCGACCCACTGCTCGGCCTCCAGGGGCCGCAGCGGCATCGGCGCTATGGCGCCCACCGCGCAGCGCACGCCCCGGCGTGCGGGGTCGAGGACCAGAGCCACGGACGCCACCGCGCGCCCTGGGCCGGTGCGGCCGGTCGCCTTCAGGAAGACCTGCGGGGCGTGCAGCAGCGGCACGCGCACGTAGCCGATGAGTTCGCCGGCGCGCAGCATGTCCATGCCGGCCAGCAGGTGCGACACCGGGATCTCCCGGCGGGCTCCGCCCGGGCCCGCGATGATCAGTGTCGCCTCCAGGGCGGCCAGTACCGGCAGCGCGTCCCCGGTGGGGGCGGCCGAGGCGATGTTGCCGCCCAGGGTGCCCGCGTTGCGGATGTGCGGCGGGCCCGCGGCGCGCGCGGCGGCGGCGAGCGCCGGGATCAGGGCCGCGAAGTCGGGGCGGCCCATGCGCGCGTGCGTGAGGCCCGCGCCGAGCAGCGCGTGACCGTCCTGGTACTGCCAGCCGCGGATCTCGCTGATCCGGCCGAGGCCCACCAGCGCGGCGGGCCTGAGCTGCCCGGAGTTGACGGCGGCCATCAGGTCGGTGCCGCCCGCGACGGGCACGGCGGCGGGCATGGCGGTGAGTGCCGCCACGGCCTCGTCCAGCGTCGTGGGCAGCGTGACGGCCTGCGCCGCCTGCGGTGCGTGCGTGGTCAAACCGGCTGCCCCTTCCCGCTGCCCCACCTGGTCCCACCTGTGCTGCCGTACGGTACGTGCTGACAGGGCGGACGTGGCAACTCTGGCACATCTTCGCGAGAGCCGAAGACACGGGTCCGCTAGGAGGCATTCGCCCACCTCATCGGGGAGATGGTCCGTTTTCGCACAGGATCACCAGTGCGTACCGATTGGCACTTTCGGTGACCCTTGTGCGCATTTTCCGTGGCCTGTTCGAGCTGTTCGGTCAGCGCGGCCCGAGCGCCCGGGCCGGACTACCGGTTGGGCGGCGGACCGTCGATCGGGCGGCCCAGCACGCCGGGGCGCCGCTGCCAGGGCAGCGGGCCGGCGGGGGGCCGGTAGGCGACACCCAGGGCGTCGAGTCGCCGGTAGTGGGCGGCCATCCGGTGCTCGAAGTCGGCGAAGTCCCGTTCCGCCGGGGCGGGCAGGGCGCTCCAGGCGACCTCGGCGAAGGCGGCGAGCCGGGGGAAGGTCTGGTAGTCCACGCGCGCGTGGTCCTCCATCACCTCGGTCCACACGTTCGCCTGGGCGCCCAGCACGTGCCGGGCCTCCTCGGGCGTCAACTCCGGCGGAACGGGCTCGAACCGGTAGACGTCCTCCAGGGTGCGCACCTAGCCGATCGGCACCGGCTCGTCGGCGCCCGCGTCCTGACGGTGGTCCAGATACACCTGCTGCTCGGGGCACATGACGACGTCGTGGCCGGCCCGCGCGGCGGCGATGCCGCCCGCGTAGCCGCGCCAGGAGGAGACGGCCGCGCCCTTGGCCAGCCCGCCCTCCAGGATCTCGTCCCAGCCGATCAGCCGGCGCCCGCGCGCGGAGAGCCACGCGTCGAAGTGCCCGATGAACCAGGACTGGAGTTCGTCCTCGTCCGCTAGCCCGAGTTCCCTGATGCGCGCCTGTGCGGTGGCCGAACGCCGCCACTGGTCCTTGGGGCATTCGTCGCCGCCGACGTGGACGAACTCCGACGGGAACAGCTCCAGTACTTCCTCGAAGACGCCCTCGTAGAAGCGCAGGGTGTTGTCAGTGGGGGCGAGTACGTTCGGGTAGATTCCCCAGGTGTCCCAGACGGAGAGGGCGGTCGTGTCGATGACGTCGGTGTTGCCGAGTTCCGGGTACGCGGCGATCGCGGCCTGCGAGTGGCCGGGTACGTCGATTTCGGGGACGACGGTGATATGCCGCTCGGCGGCGTAGGCGACGATCTCCCGGATGTCGTCCTGGGTGTAGTAGCCGCCGTGCGGCTTCTCCTCCCACAGCGGCGAGGCGCGGTGGCCGTATTTCGTACGGGCCCGCCAGGAGCCGATCTCCGTCAGCCGCGGGTGCCGCTCGATCTCGATGCGCCAGCCCTGGTCGTCCGTCAGATGGAAGTGGAAGACGTTGAGTTTGTGCGCCGCCATCAGATCGAGGTAGCGCAGGACGCCGTCCTTGGGCATGAAGTGCCGGGCGACGTCGAGCATCAGGCCGCGCCAGCGGAAGCGGGGGGCGTCCTCGATCGTGACGTGCGGCACGGCCCAGGCGCGGTCGCGGCCGAGCGGGGCCTTGCGGATAGGCGTCGGGGCCGAGAAGCTGCCGCAGGGTCTGGGCGCCCCAGAAGACACCGGCCGCGCTGCCGCCCTCGATGAGGACGCCGTTCGCCGTCGCTGACGAGGCGGTAGCCCTCGGGGCCGAGCCCGGGGTCGAGGTCGGAGCCCGATGCCGTCGCCGCCGGCGTCGTCGGGCTCCCGCCCCTCGCGCAGCGGCAGGCCGGTGGCCTGCCACAGGGCGGTGCGCAGCCAGTGACCGACGCCCCGCGTCCCGGTGTCGGCGTGCGAGCCGGGAGTGCGCCGTCAGCCGCACCTCGCCGGTGGCGGCGACGAGACTGCGGGGCTTCGGACGAGTGCGTCGGTCACGTCGGTCACGTCAGTCCTTCACCGCTCCGCCGAGTCCGGAGACCAGGCGTCGCTGTACGAGTACGAAGAAGACCAGGACCGGAATCGTCATCACCGTGGACGCGGCCATGACGCCGCCCCAGTCCGGGTCGTCGGGCTTGTAGAAGACCAGCAGCGCCATCGGCAGCGTCGACTGCGAAGTGTCGCTGATGATGAACGACTTGGCGAACAGGAAGTCGTTCCAGGCGGAGATGAAGGAAAACACGCTGGTGGCCACGAGGCCCGGGAGGACGAGCGGGAAAAGGATCTGCCACAGGAATCGCGCCCGGCTCGCCCCGTCGATGTACGCGGCCTCCTCCAGCGCCTCCGGAACGGCTTTCACGAACCCCCGCAGCATCCAGATCGCGAAGGGCAGCGAGAAGGCGATGTGGGGCAGGATCAGCGAGCCCAGCGTGTTCAGCTGACCGAAGTCCCGCATGAGGAAGAACAGGGGGATCGTGAGGGCCTCCACGGGCACCATCTGGGCCACCAGAAACATGATCAGCAGGGTGGTCCGGAAGCGGAAGCGGAATCGGGTCACGGCGGTCGCGGCGAGAAACGCGATCAGCGCCGAAGCGATCACGACGCATGCACGCGACGACGAGGCTGTTGAGGAAGTAACGGCCGAATTCCTGCTGCCCGAAGACGCGCCGGAAGGAATCCAGGGAGGGCGCGAGCGTCCACGGCCTCGGCTCGCTCGACTCGATCTCCCCGGCCGGTTTGAAGGCGCTGAGCACCATCCAGTAGAGGGGGAAGGCGACGACGACCGCGATCAGCAGGGCCGAGGCCTCGGCGGCCAGCCGCCCCGGGACGCGCGCACTCGGGCGCGTGGAAGATTCACAGTTCCTCCCCCTGCCGGCGCAGCAGCCGCAGGTACACCAGCGTGACGGCGAGCAGGATCAGCAGCATCACGACGCCGATCGCCGAGCCGAGGCTGTACTGCGAGGACGCGAACGCCTTCTGGTAGGCGTAGACGTTCAGGACGAGGTTCTGGCCGGCGATGCCGCCGCCGTTCGTCATGACGTAGATCTGGGTGAAGACCTTGAAGTCCCAGATGACCGACTGGATGGTGACGACGACCAGGATCGGCCGGAGCATCGGCGCGAGCACCGAGCGCCAGATGCGCCACTGCGAGGCGCCGTCCAGGGCGGCGGCCTCCAGCACCTCGGCCGGGTACGGCGCGGATCCCGGCGTACACGGTCACCATCACGAACGGGAAGGAGCACCACACCACTTCGAGCAGGACGAGGAAGAAGGCGCTGATCCGCCCGTACGTCCACGAGTGGTCGCCGAGGCCCAGCATCCGGTTCACCGGGCCGAAGTCCGGGTCGAAGAGGAACAGCCAGACCGTCGAGCCGGTCACGGCCGGGGTCGCCCACGCGCCCAGCGCGGCCAGCATCAGGGCGAGCCGCGGTACGGCCCGCACACGCGTGAGGAGCACGGCCAGCGCGCAGCCGACCGCGAGCGTGGAGACGACACAGGCCGCCGCGAACAGCACGGTGGCGAGCAGCACCTGCCAGAACTGCGGGTCCCCGAACAGCTCCGCGTAGTTCCCGAACCCCTGGAAGGTGGTCGGTTCGCCGCCGCTGACCTGAGCCTGGGTGTACTCGAAGAACGAGATCAGCCCGAGCTGGTAGATGGGGTAGACGAGCAGCCCGCCGAGCACGACGAGCGCGGGCGCGAGATACAGCCAGGGGTCCAGCCGCTCGACGCCGCGCCCGCCGGCCACGCCGAGGGGCGCGGGGCGGTGCTGGAGCTGCGGCTACCGCCGCGTGGGCGCGAGGAACCACCGACCACCCGCGCCCGCCGCACGCTCCAGAACCCCCGAGCCACTGGGCGTTCATCCGGCGTCACCCGGCGGAGCCGAACGCGGCGTTCATCTTCTTCGCGGCGTCCCTCGGAGGCGGCGGCGCACGTCCTTCTTGCCGCTGATGACCTCCTGGAACATCGTCGGCAGCACCAGCGAGGAGTCGATCTGGGCCCAGGCGGGCGAGGCGGGGACGAACTTGGTGCCGGCCGAGAGCGTCTGCACGAAGGGCTTCACGAACGGCTCCTCGGTCGCGACCTGCTGGCGTACGTCCGTGAAGGTCGGCAGGAAGCCCATCGCGTCGAAGAGCTCGGCCTGCGTCTTCTTCGAGGCGAGCTGTTCCATCAGCTCGACGGCGAGCGTGCGGTGCGAGGTGCTCTTCAGGACACCGATGTTGTTGCCACCGGCGAAGGCGGGCGCGATCGAGCCGGACTTCACACCCGGCAGCGGGACGACGGCGTACTTGCCCTTGACCTTCCCGGCCTCGACGGCGGTGTGGCTGAAGTCGCCGCCGATCGCCATGCCCGGCCTTCCCGGCGGCGAAGGCGGTGATCGTGTCGTTGCCGCCCATGCCCGCGCACTTGGCGGCCGGGCAGTTGTCGTCGCCGAAGAGGGACGTGTACGCCTTGATGCCCTTCTGGGCCTGAGGGCTGTCGATGCCGGAGGCGTACGAGCCGCCCTTGCCGTTGGCGAGTTCACCGCCGTTGGCCCAGACGAACGGCATCGCGCCGTAGGTGTAGGCGCCGCCGACGGCGAGCCCGTACAGGTCGGGCTTCGCGGCGCGGATCGCGCGGGCGGTGGAAGCCAGTTCGTCCATTGTCTTCGGGGCACTTCAGACCCAGCTCCTCGAAGACGTCCGTGCGGTAGTACAGGGCGCGGACGCCGACGTAGAAGGGGGCGCCGTAGACCTTGCCGTCGACCGTCACCGACTGCTTCGCGGTCGGGTCGGTGTCCTTCGCCTCGCTCCAGTCGCCGAAGTCCTCGGTGACGTCGAGGAGTCCGCCGTCCTTCACATAGCCGGCCGTGTCGGTGTTGCCGTACTCCATGACGTCGGGGGCGGAGGCGGGGTCGTTGAAGGCGGCCTTGACGCGCTGGGCGCGGGTCTCGATGGGGATGTACTCGACGTCGACCTTCGTGCCCTCGTGGGCCTTCTCGAAGGCGGCGACGACGGAGTCGACGACCTTCTCCTTGGGCTTGTTGCCGACCTCCTGGAAGAGCCAGACCCGCAGCGTGCCGGTCTTCTCGTCCTTGTCGGAGGAGGAGTTAGTGGAGGTCTGGGGCGCGCAGGCGGTGGCCAGCAGGGCGGCGAGCGCCGTGAGCCCGGCAAAACGGACGGACAGCTTCATGGAGTGCTCCTCCGAGGGAGTGTTGCAACATGCGCAATGAAGGTTTCGCTGTGCACAACACATCGGAGGCTAGGGACTGCATGAACACGCCCACAAGAGGTCTCAACCACTCTGTGACCGGCAGACGCATCCCGCGCAACGTCCGGACAGCACAAAAGCCCCCAGGGCGCACGAAACGCACCCTGGAGGCCTCACGCCGCGCGGGCCGGGGCTTACTTGTCGCCCTTGCCCTTGTCGTCGTCGCCGGAGCTCATGGACTCGTAGATCTCCTTGCACATGGGGCACACGGGGTACTTCTTCGGGTCGCGGCCCGGCACCCACACCTTGCCGCACAGCGCCACGACGGGGGTGCCGTCGAGGGCGCTCGCCATGATCTTGTCCTTCTGGACGTAATGGGCGAAGCGCTCGTGGTCACCGTCACCATGCGAGGTCTGCGGCGTCGGCTCTACGAGGGTCCCCGTACCAGTCCCGCGCTCGGGCTCGAGAGTGCTCATAGGCCAAGGGTACTGAAGCTCACAGGCATCAGTTGAGCGAAGGGTCGTCCGGATACGTCGCCACCATCGCCAGCTCGCCCCGCTGGCGGCGCAGGACCTCGCGCCAGAGCCGCTCGGGACACGGGGACGAGACATCGCCGGGCTCCGACTCCACGACGTACCACGCGCCGTCCACCAGCTCGTCCTCCAGCTGGCCCGGGCCCCAGCCGGCGTATCCGGCGAAGATCCGCAGGGAGCCGAGGGCGGAGGCCAGCAGCTCCGGCGGGGCCTCCAGATCGACCAGACCGATCGCGCCGTGCACCCGGCGCCAGCCCAGCGGGGCTGCCTCCCCGGACGCGCCGCCGGGGACGACCGCGACCCCGAGGGCCGAGTCCAGCGAGACCGGACCGCCCTGGAACACGACGCCGGGCTCGCCCGCGAGGTCCCCCCAGCCCTCCAGGATGTCGCCCACGTCCACCGGGGTGGGACGGTTGAGGACGACACCCAGGGAGCCCTCCTCGTCGTGGTCGAGGAGGAGCACCACCGCACGGTCGAAGTTCGGGTCCGCCAGGGCGGGCGTTGCCACGAGCAACCGCCCTGTGAGCGAGGACACCTCGGTCATGCCAGACATGATCCCGCATCTTCCCTCGGCGTGGGGAGGCAATGCGGGGACGGGAGGGAGGGCAGCCATGAATGAATGATGTGGCCTGGTAAGGCCTCGGTTGAGGACGGTGGCGGGAGACGGGCGGGCGCACTGGTGCGTCCGACGCGCACGAAAGTGACCGTGACCCCATGTGCCCGGCACGGAACGGTTCGTGTTGTGACAGACCTATGACGTGGCTGGGTCTGACTCAGGCTTACAGAAGGGGGGTGGTGGGCGATTACCCTTTCCCTCCTGGCCCCTGCCCGACTCCATGGAACGCGAGATTCATGACCGTCAACGACGATGTCCTGCTTGTCCACGGCGGAACCCCGCTGGAGGGCGAGATCCGTGTCCGCGGTGCGAAGAACCTCGTACCGAAGGCCATGGTCGCAGCGCTGCTGGGCAGCGCTCCGAGCCGGCTGCGCAATGTTCCGGACATCCGTGACGTACGGGTCGTACGGGGTCTGCTGCAGCTGCACGGTGTGACGGTCCGTCCGGGGGACGAGCCCGGCGAACTGGTGATGGACCCGACGCACGTGGAGAGCGCCAACGTCGCTGACATCGATGCCCACGCGGGTTCGAGCCGTATCCCGATCCTGTTCTGCGGCCCGCTCCTGCACCGTCTCGGCCACGCCTTCATCCCCGGCCTCGGCGGCTGCGACATCGGCGGCCGGCCCATCGACTTCCACTTCGACGTGCTGCGGCAGTTCGGCGCGACGCATCGAGAAGCGGGAGGACGGGCAGTACCTGGAGGCGCCGCAGCGGCTGCGCGGTACGAAGATCCGGCTGCCGTACCCGTCCGTCGGCGCGACCGAGCAGGTGCTGCTGACGGCCGTCCTCGCCGAGGGCGTCACGGAGCTGTCCAACGCCGCCGTCGAGCCGGAGAT
Organism: uncultured Actinomycetota bacterium; assembly: GCA_963798065.1. Classification (GTDB taxonomy): domain Bacteria; phylum Actinomycetota; class Actinomycetes; order Streptomycetales; family Streptomycetaceae; genus Streptomyces. The sequence continues at coordinate 198,245 of CAWCSC010000025.1, forward strand.
CGAGGACCTCATCTGCGTCCTGCAGAAGATGGGCGCGATCATCGCGATGGACACCGACCGGACGATCCGCATCACCGGTGTGGACAAGCTCGGCGGCTACAACCACCACGCCCTCCCGGACCGCCTGGAGGCCGCGTCCTGGGCGTCGGCGGCGCTGGCGACCGAGGGCAACATCTACGTCCGCGGCGCCCAGCAGCGCTCGATGATGACGTTCCTGAACACCTACCGGAAGGTGGGCGGCGCCTTCGAGATCGACGACGAGGGCATCCGCTTCTGGCACCCCGGCGGCCAGCTGAAGTCCATCGCGCTGGAGACGGACGTCCACCCCGGCTTCCAGACCGACTGGCAGCAGCCGCTGGTGGTGGCCCTGACCCAGGCCACGGGCCTGTCCATCGTCCACGAGACGGTCTACGAGTCCCGCCTCGGCTTCACCTCGGCCCTGAACCAGATGGGCGCGCACATCCAGCTCTACCGCGAGTGCCTGGGCGGCTCCGACTGCCGCTTCGGCCAGCGCAACTTCCTGCACTCGGCGGTCGTCTCGGGCCCGACCAAGCTCCAGGGCGCCGACCTGGTCATCCCCGACCTCCGCGGCGGCTTCTCGTACCTCATCGCGGCCCTGGCGGCCCAGGGCACGTCCCGGGTCCACGGCATCGACCTCATCAACCGCGGCTACGAGAACTTCATGGAGAAGCTCGATGGAGCTGGGCGCGAAGGTCGAGCTGCCGGGCAAGGCACTCGGCTGACCAGCACGCCGGCAGGACGCCCGCCCGGCCGACACCCCGGGGGTCGCCCCCCGGCAGTCGCAGCTGGAGCGCCGCAGAACCGGGCGCGAAGGCCGAACTGCGCGAACAAGCGCACGGCGTCGCCCGCGACGCCGCGCACGGCACTGCCAAGGGGCGGCCACCCGGTTCGGGTGGCCGCCCCTTGGTGTCACTGGCCTCGTACGCCGTCCGAGGCGCACGACGGCAGGCTTACTTGCCCTTGGCGGCTTCCTTGAGCTTCGAGCCCGCGGAGACCTTCACGCTGTAGCCGGCCGGGATCTGGATCGGGCTCGCCGGTCTGCGGGTTGCGGGCGGTGCGAGCGGCACGGTGGGTGCGCTCGAAGGTCAGGAAGCCGGGGATGGTGACCTTCTCGTCGCCCTTGGAGACGATGTCGCCGACGACCTCGGCGAACGCGGCCAGCACGGCGTCGGCGTCCTTGCGGGTCACCTCGGCGCGGTCGGCCAGCGCGGCCACCAGCTCACTGCGGTTCATGTTGTTACTCCCGTGTTCATCTTGCCGTTGAGGCGTGCAGCATCGACAGCGATGCGATGCTGCCAGGGTCCTCGATGAGTCCCCGGACCCGGGTCCGTCGTCAGACCCTCGCGCCCAGGGACGCATCCTGCCCCTACCTGCGGCGGGAAAGCCAATCCGGCACCCGCAGGAGTCGTGAGAACACCCTTGGGGAGTCACACGAAGAGAGGGCCTGAGCCTGGCCGCCACGATAGAGGGCGTCCGCGGCCGCGGGTCCCGCGACGCGCCGTTCACGGGCTGCCGTGGCGGATCCTCACAGCCATCACCCGACGGGGCCTGCGGCCCGCTGCGTGGCTACGCCGCCGCTCCGGACGGCCTTCGCGGCCTCCCGCACGGCGCCGGCGACCGCGCCCGCGACCTTGTCGTTGAAGACGCTCGGGATGATGTAGTTCGGGTTCAGCTCGTCCTCGGTCACCACGTCCGCGAGGGCGTGTCGCGGCGGCGAGCATCATCTCGGTGTTGACCGTGCGGGACTGGGCGTCCAGCAGACCGCGGAAGACACCCGGGAAGACCAGCACGTTGTTGATCTGGTTCGGGAAGTCGGAGCGGCCCGTGGCGACAACGGCCGCCGTCTGGCGGGCGATTGCCGGGTCGACCTCGGGGTCCGGGTTCGCGAGCGCGAACACGATCGCGCCGTCGGCCATGGCGGCCACGTCGTCGCCGTCGAGGACGTTCGGGGCGGAGACGCCGATGAAGACGTCCGCGCCGCGCACGGCCTCCTTGAGGGTGCCGGTGAGGCCCTCGGGGTTGGTGTTGTCGGCGATCCAGCGCAGCGGCGAGTCGGGGGCGGCGTCCACCAGGTCCTCGCGGCCGGCGTGCACGACGCCGTGGATGTCGGCGACGACGGCGTTCTTCACGCCCGCGGCGAGCAGCAGCTTCAGGATGGCCGTACCGGCCGCGCCGGCGCCGGACATGACGACGCGGATGTCCTCAATTGCCTTGCCCGCGACACGCAGTGCGTTGGTCAGCGCGGCGAGGACGACGATCGCGGTGCCGTGCTGGTCGTCGTGGAAGACGGGGATGTCGAGGGCCTCGCGCAGCCGGGCCTCGATCTCGAAGCAGCGCGGGGCGGAGATGTCCTCGAGGTTGATGCCCGCGAAGCCCGGGGCGATGGCCTTGACGATCTCGACGATCGCGTCGGTGTCCTGGGTGTCGAGGCAGATCGGCCAGGCGTCGATGCCGGCGAACCGCTTGAAGAGGGCCGCCTTGCCCTCCATCACGGGCAGCGCGGCCTTCGGGCCGATGTTGCCGAGGCCCAGCACGGCGGAGCCGTCCGTCACGACCGCAACGGAGTTGCGCTTGATGGTGAGGCGGCGGGCGTCCTCGGGGTTCTCGGCGATCGCCATGCAGACGCGGGCCACGCCCGGCGTGTAGATCATGGAGAGGTCGTCACGGTTGCGGATGGGGTGCTTGGACGCCATCTCGATCTTGCCGCCGAGGTGCATCAGGAACGTACGGTCGGAGACCTTGCCGAGCGTGACGCCCTCGATGCCGCGCAGCTCCTCGACGATCTCGTCGGCGTGCGCGGTGGAGCGTGGCCGCGATGGTGACGTCGATGCGGAGCTTCTCGTGCCCGGATGCGGTGACGTCGAGGCCGGTGACCGAGCCTCCGGAGGACTCCACGGCGGTGGTGAGCTGCGAGACGGCGGTTCCGCTCGCGGGCACCTCCAGCCGGACCGTCATCGAGTAGGAGACGCTGGGCGCCGTTGCCATGGCCGACTTCCTCTGCTTTCACCGTGACGCTGAGTTGTGCCGTCCGATCGTCGCACCTACCGCTGGGTAGCTGGTAGCCGCCTCCGATTGCGAACGTTTTGTTCGCGGAACAGGTCAGCAAAAAGGGACCCACGTCACGTGGGACGTGGGTCCCTTCACTACGTTCAGTGACACCGGCCCGCCATGCTCGCCTCGCGGCAAGTGGTCGCTCGTAGCGACGAAGGTTGGGCCCGGGGGCTTGGATCGGGCCGGTGCCACGTCCAGGCTAACAAACAGATCCCGTAAGGCCATTCCCGTACCGGGAGTTCATTTCGCCGACAAGTGGGTATCGACGGTCCGCGCAGGCCCGATCAGTCCCGGAGCAGGTCCGGGACGCCCGGCCGCGTCCGGCTCGTCGCGCTCCGCCGAGACGACCGTGAGCTGCTGGGTGGCCCGGGTCAGGGCGACGTAGAGCACGCGCAGGCCGGCCGGGGACTCGTCGGCGATCTCCGCCGGGGAGACCACGACCGTCGCGTCGTACTCCAGCCCCTTGGCCTCCAGGCTGCCGAGCGCCACCACCCGGTCGCCGAGCCCGGCGAGCCAGCGGCGGGCCTCCTCGCGGCGCTGCATGGCGACGACGACGCCGACCGTGCCGTCGACGCGCTCCGAGCAGCCGGGCGGCCTCCGTCGCGGACGGTGTCGCGCCAGGCGAGTCCGCCGACGACGGTGAAGCGGGGCTCGACGCCGGTGGAGCGGACCGCCGACGGGGACTCGGAGCCGGGCATGGCCAGGGCCAGGACCTTCGCGGCCAGCTCGGCGATCTCGGCCGGGTTGCGGTAGTTCACGGTGAGCTGGAAGCGGCGGCGCGGGCGGGTGCCGAGGGCCTCGTCGCGGGCCTCGGCCGCCTCGTCGGGGTCGGACCAGGAGGACTGGGCCGGGTCGCCGACGACCGTCCAGGTGGCGTGCCGGCCGCGGCGGCCGACCATGCGCCACTGCATCGGGGTGAGGTCCTGGGCCTCGTCGACGATGACGTGCGCGTACTCGGTGCGCTCCTGGCGCCAGCCGCTCGGCCCGCTCGCGCTGGGACTCCTCGCGCGACCGGCATCAGCTCCTCCAGGCCGGTGAGCTGGTCCAGCGGGTCGAGCTCGCGCTTCTTCCGGGGGCGGGCGGGGGCGCCGAGGATCGCCTGGAGCTCGTCGAGCAGGGCGATGTCGTGCACGGAGGAGCCGTCGCGCTTGAGCGAGCGGGCGACCTTGCGGACCTCGCCGGGGTTGAGGATCCGGCGGGCCCAGCGGCCGAGGCGCCGCTCGTCGGCCATGGCGCCAGGACGGCCGCCGGGGTCAGCTCCGGCCACCAGGCGTCGAGGAAGGCGATGAAGGCGTCCTCGGAGGTGACGTCCTCGTCGAAGGAGGAGCGCAGCTCGGCGGCCAGCTCCGGGTCGGTGTGGCGGTTGGCGCGCGCCGGACTGCTCCCACAGGGCGTCCAGGAGCAGCTTGCGGGCGCGTGGGCGCAGCAGGTTCACGGGGGCGGTGCCGCCGAGGGCGGTGCGGCGGACGCCGCTCCAGCTCCTGGGCCTCCAGCTCCAGGCGGCGGCCGAAGGCGACGACGCGCAGCCGGTCCGGCGAGTCGTTCGAGCTCCAGGGCGCCGCGCGCGGCCTTCCGCAGCACCTTGAGCATGCGGTACGAGCCCTTGGCGCGGGCCACGGACGGGGAGTCGTAGAGCGTGGCCTCGCCGCCGTCGACGAGCGAGCCGATCGCGCGGATGGCGACCTGGCCCTCCTCGCCGAGGGAGGGCAGCACGCCCTCGGTGTAGGCGACGAGCAGCGGGGTCGGCGAGACGATCAGGATGCCGCCCGCGTACCGGCGCCGGTCCTGGTAGAGCAGGTAGGCCGCGCGGTGCAGGGCGACGGCGGTCTTGCCGGTGCCGGGGCCGCCCTCGACGTACGTCACGGAGGCGGCGGGGGCGCGGATGACCAGGTCCTGCTCGGCCTGGATGGAGGCGACGATGTCCCGCATGGTGTGGCTGCGGGCCTGGCCGAGCGCGGCCATCAGGGCGCCGTCGCCGATGACGGGCAGCTCGCTGCCGTCGAGGAAGGCCGTCAGCTCGGGGCGCATCAGGTCGTCCTCGACGCCGAGCACCCTGCGGCCCTTGGAGCGGATGACCCGGCGGCGGACGACGCGGCCCGGGTCGACGGGGGTGGAGCGGTAGAAGGGGGCGGCGGCCGGGGCCCGCCAGTCGATGACCAGCGGGGCGTAGTCCTGGTCGAGGACGCCGATGCGGCCGATGTGCAGGGTCTCGGCGATGTCGGCGGTGTTGTCCTCACGGACCGCGCCCTCGGCGGGCTCGACGGCGGTGTACGCGCCGTCGGGGCCCTTCTTGCCGTCCTTGCCGGGCAGCAGGTCGATACGGCCGAAGAGGAAGTCCTCGAACTCGTTGTTGAGCCGATTGAGGTGGACGCCCGCCCGGAAGACCTGCGCGTCCCGCTCGGCCAGTGCGCCGGGCGTGCCGACCTGGCCGCGCTGGGCCGCGTCGTTCATGAGGAACTCGGCCTCGTGGATCTTCTCCTCGAGGCGCCGGTACACCCGGTCCAGGTGTTCCTGTTCGACGCTGATCTCTCGGTCTCTCAGGGAGTCTTCGAGCGCGGTTTCCTGTTGAGCCTGAGCGGCCACCGGGCCCCCTTCTGACGTGCATGGGCAGCCGTCAACCGTACGCGAAGGGGACCCGGTCACAGTCGCTACGCGTCGACCTCGACCAGGCGCTTGCCGTCGAAGGTCACGACCTCGAAGTGGTCGATCTCGTTCGGCTGGAAGGCGGCGCCGCCCTGGACGTACAGCGGCTCCTTGGCCTTCTCGGTCTTGGCGTCCGGGATGCCGTAGCCCCAGTTCGGGACGGACCAGGAGGCGAGGGTCTCGCGCTCGCCGTTCTTGCCGACCGCGACAGGGCGCACTTCAGCGGGCCCTTGACGTTCTTCAGCTCCAGGACCATGCCGGTGCCCCAGTCCTTCTTCTGGAGGGCGACGGTCGCGGTGACCTCGGTGGTCGGGTCGGTGGCCGTGATCTTGTCGGAGATGCCGTTGAAGGCCTCCTTGGCGGGGCTCGCCGCGAGCGGGCGGTTCTCCGCGCCGCCCGCCGTCGCCGCCGCCGTTCGTCGCCACCGCGACGAAGGGGCCGCCGACGATCAGCGCGGCCGCCGCGGCCACCATGTAGAAGCTGCGGCGGCGCTTCTGGGCGCGGCGCTCGGCGACCTCGTCGACGAGCTTCTCCACCAGCGCGCGGCCGGGGCTTCGCGGACAGCGACTCGCCGATCGCGGGCGTGCCGGAGCCGGGCAGGTCGGCGAGGGCGGCGAGCATCGGCTCCATGCCGGCCAGCTCGTCGAGCTGCTGGGCGCACCATTCGCAGGCCGCGAGGTGGGCTTCGAAAGCGGTTGCTTCGGCGTCGTCGAGGATGCCGAGGGCGTAGGCGCCGACGGTCTCGTGCTCGTTCGGCACCGGAGATCCCTGCATGGGGCCAGACATACCCGATGCCTCCCGTACCGAACCCCTGGTTTCCCCCGTAAACACTCATCACGCCGTCACCCCCCGCTCCTCCAGTGCCAGCTTCATCGAACGCAGGGCGTAGAACACCCTGGAGCGGACGGTGCCGCTGGGTATGCCCAGAGTCTCGGCCGCCTCATTGACGGTACGCCCCTTGAAGTACGTCTCGACGAGGACCTCCCGGTGGGCGGGGGTCAGGTCGTCGAGTGCGTCCGACAGAGTCATCAGCCACAGCGCCTTGTCGATCTCGTCCTCCGCGGGGATGACCTCCAGCGGCGACGGGTCGACCTCCTGCGGCCGGGCCTGCCGGCTGCGGTGGCCGTCGATGACGATGCGCCGGGCGACCGTCACCAGCCAGGGGCGTACCGATCCGGTCGCCCGATTGAGCTGACCGGCGTTCTTCCAGGCACGGATGAGCGTCTCCTGCACGACGTCCTCGGCGCGCTGCCGGTCTCCGGCGACCAGTCGCAGGACATACGCCAGCAGGGGACCGGCGTGTTCTCTGTACAGAGCACGCATCAGCTCCTCGTCGGGTTCCGAGGGCTGGGACATGCGATGTCGGGCCCTCGGTCCACGTTCATTGGCCACGACGGAATCCTTGCGCACGCCCACCTCCGATGTCCGGGGGTTCCCCCAGTCGGTCGCTCGCACATGCCGTACGGAAGCGAGCGGTTGGGTGTTCAAAGAGACGTGACAGATTTCTTCGAGATGACGTGACGAGCGGGACATGAGGCGCACATTCCCACCCCGCGATCTTTACATTTCCGCCACATCGGCAAGATCAAGCCAGGCCTTCCCTACGGTGGCGTAGGTAAACGGCGTGTAATCGAAATCACTTCGACAGTGCGTTCACAGAAGTGTCATTTAGGACAAGCGAATTGAGTGCAGTAGCCATTCAACGGCCGTGCCGTGGAGGGCAAAAGGGACTTAAGCGCGGGCGAGTGCCGCGCGACGGCGGTGCCGGGCGACCCGTTCGCGGTTCCCGCAGACCTCACTGGAGCACCAGCGCCTCCTGCGCCCCCGGGAGGTGTCGAGGTACACGATCGGGCAGTTGTCGCCCTCGCACTGGCGCAGGGCCGCGCGGGCGACGGGGTCGGTGAGCAGGTCGACGGCGTCCCGGGCGACGGCCGCGAGCAGGGCGGCGCAGTCGGGCGGGCCGTCCAACTGCCGTATGAGCTCCCCGTCTCCGTCGCGGACGGCGCGCGGGGCCGGGGGCGCGGGACGGGCAAGGTCGTTGACGCGGGCGAGCGCGAAGTCGTAGGCGCCGGGCTCGGGGCGCCGACCAGCCGCGCACCAACCGGCCGATCTGGTCGCGCAGTTCGCGGAAGGCGGCCGGCCAGGCGGCATCGGCGTGGACCAGGGCGGTGTCCGCCGGGACGAGCCCGGAGCCGGTGATCCAGGCGCGCAGCGCGTCCATGGAGTCGAGCCGCTCCTCCGGATGCGTGGTGGAGAGCAGATCCAGGCAGATCCGCCCGGCATCGAAGCGCAGCTCGTACGGGGCCGTGGCCGTACCCAGTGCCATGTGCCTGTCACCGCCTAGGGGTTCACCCCGGTCGCGAGGGGGTCGGTGAGATGCCAGTGAGAAGGCTGGGAAACCGTTCCCTCTTACAGTGCCTGCCCACTCCCCCGCCGGAAACCCCTTCGCACGGGCCTGACACCGACGGCCCGCCCTACCGGGGCCCGCGTTCCGGTCACCGGCCTGTGTCACACCTGCACGTCGGCTGGCGGAGCGGCCTCAGGAGGCGAGGCGACCGGCTGGCGGAGCGGCCTCGTACACCGGTCTCTTCGGGTACACCGGCCTCTACGCGCCGGCCGATCTCTTCGGGCCCGGCCTCCACGACGGCCCGGCCACCACGAGCCTGATCTCCACGGGCCCGGCCACCACGGGCCCGGCCTCCTCAGGCCCGATCTCCACGGGCCTGGGGCCGGCCCGCGACGCGGTCCGCACTCCGGCGTCTGCGCTCCCGGGCGCCACCGGGGCAAGGGCGGCCACCGGCGCCGATGCCGCCCCGATGACGGTTACGGCCTTGTGCACCCGGTCCGGCGCATCCCAGCCCCACAGGCCCTGGTGACCGCGGTCGAGGCCCCCGTCCCGCTCGCGGCGCGGCCCGCACACCGGCATACGTCGCCTCGGGCACGCGGCGCGTGCCTCGATGGCGGCTTTTCGCCCAACTCCCGGGCGACCTCAGACGTCCGCGTACTTCGTCTCCGCCGCCGGGTCCAGGGCCAGGCGGTAGCCGCGCTTGACCACGGTCTGGATCAGTTTCGGGGCGCCGAGGGCCGTGCGGAGGCGGGCCATCGCCGTCTCGACGGCGTGCTCGTCACGGCCCGTGCCGGGCAGGGCGCGCAGCAGCTCGGCGCGTGCGACGACCCAGCCGGGGCGGCGGGAGAGAGCGCGCAGGAGGGACATACCGGCGGGCGGTACGGGCTTGAGGTCGCCGTCGACCAGGACGGCGTGGCCGCGGATCTCCACCCGGTGCCCGGCGATCGGCAGCGAGCGCGCCCGCGCGGGCAGCTCCTGGCACAGGAGCTGGACGAGCGGGCCTAGCCGGAAGCGTTCGGGCTGGACCGTGTCGATGCCGTGGGCCTGCAGCGGCAGGGCGGTGACCGGGCCGACGCAGGCCGGCAGGACGTCGTGGCTGAGCGCCGCCAGTACCTCGGGCAGCAGTCCGCGCTTCTCCGCCCGGGCGAGAAACGAGGCCGCGGCGGGGGCACTGGTGAAGGTCAGCGCGTCGACGCCGCGGGACACCGTCGCGTCCAGGAGACGGTCGACCGGGCCGATGTCCTCCGGCGCCATCCACCGGTAGACGGGCACCCCGACGACCTCGCCGCCGGCCGCCCGCAGCGACTCCACGAACCCGGGCAGCGGCTCGCCGTGCAGCTGGATCGCGATCCGCAGACCGTCGACGCCCTCCTCCAGCAGCCGGTCGAGCACCTCGGCCATGGACTCCGACGAAGGCGACCACTCCTCCGTCAGCCCGGCGGCCCGGACCGCGCCCTTGACCTTGGGCCCGCGCGCCATGATCCGTACGCCGCCCAGCCGCGCCAGCAGATCCTCGCCCAGCCCCCAGCCGTCGGCGGCCTCGACCCAGCCCCGGAATCCGATCGCGGTCGTGGCCACGACGATGTCCGGCACCTGGTGGATGATCTCCTTGGTCGCGGCCAGCAGCTCGCTGTCGTCGGCGAGCGGCACGATCCGCAGGGCGGGGGCATGCAGGACGGTGGCGCCGCGCCGCTGGAGCAGCGCGCCCAGCTCCTCGGCCCGGCGCGCGGCCGTGACGCCCACGGTGAATCCCGCCAGTGGGCCGTGTTCCGGTCGCTGTTGTTCCTCGTGCATGCTCTCGTCCCGCATTCGAGTCGTCGTACTCCATGGGTTCGGCGTACGTGTATGCCGATCGAGCCTGTCAACGGCTCGTGACAGGCCCGGATCGGCATGATGTCGACGGTGTTACGTCACACCTTGGCGTAGCTGAGCTGCGGCTTCGCCTCCGAGGTCGCCGTCGTGACGGGTACCCCCGGAGCCGTACGCCGAAGGTATACGGCCCAGGTGACCCCGAAGCAGACCACGTAGAAGGCCAGGAAGGCGACGAACGCGCCGGTGCCGGAACCGTAGGAGAGGAAGGACTGGCGGAAGGCGAGGTTGATGCCGACACCGCCGAGCGCGCCCACCGCGCCGATGAGTCCCATGGAGGCGCCGGACAGCCGGCGTCCGTAGGCCGCGGCCTCCTCGCCCCGCAGTCCCCTGGCCAGCGCCTTGTTCTGGAAGATGCCCGGGATCATCTTGAACGTGGAGCCGTTGCCGAGCCCGCTGAGCACGAACAGCACCACGAACGCGCCGGTGAACAGCGCCAGCGACTTCTCCATGGAGGCACCGATCAGGACCGCCGTCGCGACACCCATACCGACGTAGTTCCACAGGCTGATCTTCGCGCCGCCGTACTTGTCGGCCATCCAGCCGCCCAGGGGCCGGATCAGCGAGCCGAGGAGCGGACCGATGAAGGTGACGTACGCCGCCTCCAGCGGGGTGCGTCCGAACTGGTTCTGGAGGACCTGCCCGAAGGCGAAGCTGTATCCGATGAACGACCCGAACGTGCCGATGTAGAGGAAGGACATGATCCACGTGTGGGCGTCCCGCGCGGCGTCCTTGGCGGCACCGGTGTCGTTCTTCACGTTCTCGATGTTGTCCATGAAGAGCGCGGCCATGACGGCGGCTACGAGGATCAGCGGAATGTAGATCCCGAGCAGCACGCGCGGCCCGCCGCCCGCGCCGATGATCGCGAGCGCGGCCAGCTGGATCACCGGCACGCCGATGTTGCCGCCGCCCGCGTTCAGGCCGAGGGCCCAGCCCTTCTTCCGCAGCGGGAAGAAGGCGTTGATGTTGGTCATGGAGGAGGCGAAGTTGCCGCCGCCGATGCCGGCGAGCAGGCCGACGAGCAGGAAGGTGGAGAACGAGGTGCCCGGCTCCATCACGGTGAACGCGGCGACGGTCGGGACCAGCAGGAGGCCGGCGGAGATGATCGTCCAGTTCCGGCCGCCGAAGATCGCGACGGCGAAGGTGTAGGGGACGCGGACGACGGCACCGACCAGCGTGACCATCGAGGTCAGCATGAACTTGTCGGCCGGGGTCAGCCCGTACTCCGGACCCATGAAGAGCACCAGCACGGACCACAGGGTCCAGATCGAGAAGCCGATGTGCTCGGACAGCACGGAGAAGAAGAGGTTCCGCCGGGCGATCTTCTCGCCGGTCTCCTTCCAGAAAGTCTCGTTCTCCGGATCCCAGTGCTGGATCCAGCGTCCGCCCCTGCTCGGGGGTGCGGGTGCCGTGCTAGGGGCTGTCATGACGCCTCCACTGTGCTCCGGGCTCGGTTCGTCTTACGAGTGGCTGATCCCGAAGGTAGGGAGGGCGCGTTTCGTGGCTGTGCCACCGAGTGACCGAGAGGGAACTTTGCTCTCACCCCGGGCTTGGGCGGGATGAGAGGTTCAGTGGCGTTGTGTCAGCGTTGCGGGTGCTGCCAGTGAGGGTTCTGCTGCTGGTGGGGCGGCTGCTGCGGCGTGTAGGGGCCGGGGGTCTGCTGCGGGGGATACGGCGTGGGGGCGGGCTGCGCTCCGTACGGACCAGGTGCGTGCTGAGGCGGGTACGGACCCGCGGGCTGCTGCGGGTACGGGCCCGGAGCGGGCTGCTGCGGGTACGGGCTCGGGGCGGGCTGGGCGTACGGTCCCGGCTGCTGATGTCCGTACCCCGCGGGCGCCCCTGTGGCAGGACCCGGCATCCCGGGAGCCTGTCCCGGCACCCCGGGGGCCTGGGCCTGGCCCGGCGCACCCGCATACCCCGGCGCCCCGGCCCCCGGCCCGCCGCCGTACGGCCCTGCGCCGAAGGGATTGCCGTGCCCCGGCAGCTGCGCACCCGGCGGCAGATACCGCATCCGCCCGTTCTCGTCCGTCATCTGCATGAAGCCGGCCGCCTGCAACCGGGCGGCGAACTTGGCGTTGCGCTTACGGGTGACCAGGAGCCCGATGCCGAAGATCGCCATGATCAGCAGCCACACCACGCCCGCCGCGATGAAGTCGAAGGGCTCCCCGCCGGCGCGGAAGGCGAGGACCACGCAGCCGACGGTGACGCCGACGGCCCCGTAGCCCATGCGCTTCTCGGCGTTCTTGCCGGTGAGGTCGAAGTTGATGCGGGCCTTGAGGAGTTCGAAGGCGTCGGGCACGAGCGGCGGGAGGGAGACGCCGTCGGCGGCGCCCGGGTACTGCGCCCAGTTCTGCGCGGCCCGGGCCCGGGCGTGCGGGCTCGGGTCGGGCAGGATCAGCATCGTGAGCGCGCCGTTGCGGCCGCTGCTCTGCCGGACGTCCGCGTACTCGTAGCCGAACTGCTGGGCGACGAAGGCCAGCCGGGCGAGCTTCTTCACGGACGCCATCGGGCTGGTGAGCTCGACCGGTTCTCCGCTCGCCATCAGCCGCAGCATCTTCTGTGTCTGCCGCTTACTCATCCCACCGCTCCCCCGACCGCTCACTGATCACAGTTGTTCACATGCGCAACTCGGGCAGTTTTCCACATCGGGAGACCCCGGGGGAACGGGGTCCCGTTCCAGGCGCCGCGGCGCCTGGGCTCCTCCCGGCTCAGCCGCCGGGTGCCGCTCGCCTCCGGCCCCCGCGAGCCCTCGCCCGCGGCTCACTTCTCGGCCACAACCGGGGTTTCTGCTTCGCCGCGAGGTCCTCCACCCAGCCGAACGCCATGACACAGCCGCCGATCAGCACCCACACCAGGACCAGCAGCGGCCAGGGGCTCTCCAGCAGCCCGGGGACGTTCTGCTCCAGCACGGTGAACCCCCACAGCCGGTCCCACAGGGTCGCGGCGACCAGGATGCAGATGTTGTGCCAGAGGTAGATCGTCACGGCCCGGGAGTTGAGCAGGGTGATCGGCCCGGACCAGCGGCGCAGCCCGCGCGGCCACTCGGACCAGGAAGGGCTGACGTGCAACAGCAGGAACACGGTGCCCAGGGACCACAGGGCCTGCGCCAGGGGCATGCTGTCCAGGTCGTTGCCCGGGCCGAAGCCGTGGTGCAGGGCGTACCAGAGGCCGGCCAGGGCGATGACGGGCGCCAGGGACGGGGCGACGTAGCGCGGCAGCCGCCGCAGGATGCCCTCCTGGTGGGCCATGCCGAGGATCCAGCAGGCGCCGAAGGTCGAGAAGTCCGTGAGCGCCGAGGGGATCCGCTCGCCGGGCAGCGTGAGGTAGCTCTGCTCGAAGGCGACCGCCAGGGCGATCGGCATGAGGAGCGTGACCACCGGCATCGCGCGCAGGGCCTTCAGCAGCAGCGGGGACAGCAGGACGTACCAGAGGTAGGCGCGGATGTACCACAGCGGGCCCGCGAGCTCGGCGGCCCAGCCCTCGCCGACGAAGCCGTGGATACCGGGAAGTCCCTCGGCGAACGGCGGGTCGCTGAGCGGGACGATCCAGAAGGTGAGGTGGAGCCACCACCAGCCGGGGTGGCCGTCGGCGTCCGGCCCCCAGCCCTGGAGGACCATGCCGGTGACGCCGATGACCCCCAGCAGCCACAGCGGAGGCAGCAGCCGGCGCAGCCGGCCGCGGATCACCTGGACAGGCGGACGCTTGAGCGAGCGGGCCATGAGGTTGCCGGCGAGGGCGAACATCACGCCCATCGACGGGAACACCAACGGCAGCCAGGCCCAGCCCGTCAGGTGGTACAGCACGACACGGAACAGGGCGAGGGCGCGCAGCAGGTCGAAGTACCGGTCGCGGACGGGGCCGCCACCGGAGGTCCGCTCCTTCTGCGGGACCGCGGTGACGACATCGGGATGCGTGGTCATGCGACCGGCCTCCCGTCCATCTGCTGCCGGGGCACTGCCGATCCGGCCCCGGGCAGGCCCACCGCGCCCGTGCGCCGCAGCTTCTGCCAGCGCAGCCGGCCGCCGGTGAGGGCGGTGATCCAGGACTGGAGCAGTACGACGTACATGAGCTGGCGGTAGAGGAGCTGCTGGAGCGGGAGCGAGATCAGGTGGGTCATGCGTTCCTTGTCGAGGTGGAACGCGTAGGCCGCGCACACCCCCTGCACCGCGAGGACGCCCAGCCAGGCGCCGATGGTCTTCTCCGTCGGGCCGAACACCAGCCCGTACAGCAGGAACACGTCGATGAGCGGGGCCAGCAGCGGCGCCACGACCATGAACATCGACACCAGCGGCAGACCGACGCGGCCGAAGCGGCCCGAGGTGCCCCGCTCGACGAGGGCCCGGCGGTGCTTCCAGATCGCCTGCATCGTGCCGTACGACCAGCGGTAGCGCTGGGACCACAGCTGTTGCACGGACTCCGGGGCCTCGGTCCAGGCGAGGGCCTTCTCCGCGTACACGACGTGCCAGCCGTCGCGGTGCAGGGCCATGGTGATGTCGGTGTCCTCGGCGAGCGTGTCGTCGCTCATGCCGCCGACGCGCTCCAGCGCGCTGCGCCGGAACGCGCCCACCGCGCCGGGGATCGTCGGCATGCAGCGCAGCACGTCGTACATACGGCGGTCGAGGTTGAAGCCCATCACGTACTCGATGTGCTGCCACGCGCCGATGAGCGAGTCCCGGTTGCCGACCTTCGCGTTGCCCGCGACCGCGCCCACGCGCTGGTCGCCGAAGGGCTGCACCAGTTCACGGACGGTGGACGGTTCGAAGACGGTGTCGCCATCCATCATCACGATCAGGTCGTGCCGGGCGTTGGCGATCCCCCGGTTGAGCGCGGCGGGCTTGCCCGCGTTGAGCTGGCGGACGACGCGTACGCCGGGCAGGCCGAGGTTCTCGACGATGCGCGCGGTGCCGTCGCTCGACCCGTCGTCGATGACCAGCACCTCGATGGGGTGGTCGCTCGCGACCAGGGAACGGACCGTCTGCTCGATGCACTTGGCCTCGTTGTAGGCGGGCACGAGGACGGACACCGGTTCCGTCACGGTCTCGCCCCAGCGGAAACCGCGGCGGCGGACGCGTCGGGCATGCGCGACGGAGAGGATCAGCATCAGCCCGAGACGCCCGAAGACCAGCACTCCGACGACGGCGAGACCAGTGACAAGAACGTCGGTCGTCTTCTCGGAGGCCTGGACGAGGAAGACCCACGCCTCGCCCTTCAACGCGTCCAGCCCGCCGACCGGACTGTGCGCGCTGGGGGCGTCCAGGGCGGCGGTGAGGGTGTGGAAGCGGTAGCCCTGGCCTTGCAGCCCGGAGACGTACCGGTCGAGCGCGGCCACCGTCTGGGAACGGTCGCCGCCGGAGTCGTGCATCAGCACGACGGCGCCCTCGCCGCCCTTCGGAGTGGCATTGCGGATGATCTGCTGGACCCCGGGCCGGCGCCAGTCCTCGCTGTCGGTGTTGTTGACGATGGTGATGTAGCCCTTGCTGCCGATGTACTCGGTGACCGGCCAGGACCTGTTGTCCATGTTCTGGGCGAACGACGAGTAGGGCGGGCGGAACAGCGAGGTGCGGATGCCGGCCGCCCCGGCCAGCGCGAGCTGGTTCTGCGACAGCTCCCAGTCGACGCGGCTCTTGCTCTGCAGCGCCAGGTCCGGGTGGTTGAAGGTGTGCAGCCCGATCTCGTGGCCCTCGTCGACCATGCGCTGGACGAGGTCCGGGTAACGGGACGCCATGGTGCCGGTGATGAAGAAGACGGCGTGGGCGTCGTGCTTCTTCAGCACGTCGAGGACCCTGGGCGTCCACAGGGGGTCCGGCCCGTCGTCGAAGGTCAGGACCAGCTCGTGGTCCGGGAGTTCCAGACTGGTCGCGTGTCCTTCCCGGGTGTCGATGACGGGACCGCCCTCGATGATCTTCTTCGGGACCCGGTCGCTCGACGCGGGCGGTCCTACGCGGTGGTCGGCGAGGACCTCGCTGTGCACGTATCCGCGCAGCATGAGCATCGCCAGCAGGGCGACGAGGACGAACAGGGGCAGCAGCAGGCGCATGGGCAGTCGGCGGCGCCTGGAGCCGCCAGGGGCTCGGGACGCGGGCCCGGAACGGCGGGTACGGGATGCCATGAGTGGTGGTACTCCGGGTGGTGCGGGGAGCGGGTGGAGCGGGGACGGGTGCCGGCGGGCCGGTCACGCGGCAGGCCGGGAGCACCCGGTCACGCGGCTGGTCCGGCGCCGGCAGGCGCTAGGCGGCAGGCGCTAGGCGGCAGGCGCTAGGCGGCAGGCGATTCGGCGACCGGCTGGGTCTCGGCCGGGCCTTCGGCGACCGTGCCGGTGCCGCCGTCGTCGCCGGGGCCCGTCGTCGCGGCCGACGGCTCGGGCGTGGGGTCGGTCACCGGCGTCGGGTCGGTCACCGGCGTACTCGGCGGGTCCGCCGGCTTGCTCGGAGTGGGGTCGGTGACGCCGGTGCCCGGGGCCGGTGGCGTCCGGGTCGCGGTCGGCGAGGGCTTGGCGGTCGCGCCGGGTCGGGCGGGGTCAGCGGAGGCCCGGGGTTTGCGGGCGGCCGCGCCGGGCGAGGGTGCCGTGACCTCGTCGGTGGTCGGTGTGCCGCCCGGGGCGGTGGCGCCGGTGCCGGCGGCCGGTGCCGACCGCGCGGGCAGCGGCGAGGTCTCGACCTGCCCGGCCGGCGGGGCCTCCTTCTGGCCCGGTACGGGCAGCCAGGGCGCGTTGGAGTTGCCCGACATCAGCGTCGCGACGATGACGACGGCGTAGACCCCGCAGGCCAGGGCGATGACCATGCCGATCCGGCGGTAGCGGCGGCTGCGGCGGCCGGACTCGTCGACGAAGACGGGCCGGTCGGCGGCGGCTTCGGTGCCCGCGCCGGGACCTTCCTCGGCCTGCCGTACGAATCCCTCTCCCAGCTGTACGGCGTCGAGCTGGACCGTGACCTCGTGCGGGTCATGGCTGCGCCCGGAAGGGGCATGGCTGTGCCCGGCAGGGTCATGGGTGTCCCCGGCGGAGTCGCTGCCGGGCCCGGACGGGTCGGCTGCCTCCTGCTCCTGCCAGGGGTCGCGGACGGCGGGCCGGGACCCAGGGGCCGGGACGAGCGAGTCGGCCTCGCCCTCGCCCTGGCGGGGGATGCCGCGCAGTATCTCCGTCCCGGCGGGCAGCCGGTAGCCGGTCACCTGGACGTCGCTCCCGGCGAAGACCTGCGTGGCTCTCCGGTCCCGGTCTCTGCCGTCCGCGGGGAGTTCACCAGTCACCGCCACGGCCTCGGGCCACTCTGGTTGGGCTTCTTCTCGCCACTTTTTCACGCGCACGCACTTCCCCCCACGGGATGGTTCAGGTGCGCTTACGACCTGAGCACCCGTCGTCGGACCCGGGCCCCCACCCGTTCCGAGCGCCCCCCATTACCACACTGTGCTCAGGCGTTGAATGTAGCGCACGCGGAGGTTCCGTGCGGACTGCGTGCCGAATCGTGTCAGTCGCGAGACGCCATGAGGACATCGTCCCCGGCCGGAATCCATCCGTCGGCGGGCCTGCGCAGCCACCCCTCCTCCGCCACGAGCCGGGCCGCCGCCGCTCGCAGCGCGTCGAGCGCGGGGTGGGTCAGGCCCCTGCGCCACACCAGCGACACGGGGGACAGCGGAACGGGATCGACCAGGGGTCGCGACACCATCGACGGCAGGGCCGGAAACCCCACAACGGCCAGGACCGGGTTCCGGGTTCTGGCCATGATCCGCTGGAACTCCTCCTCTCCGACGGCCAGCGGCGCGGGTGGCGCGATCTCGATGCCCCGCCCCTCGAACAGCAGCCGCGCGAGGCCGGTCCACTCCGGCGTGCGCGGATTGCCGGCGCCCGCGTAGACGGTCTCGCCGGCCAGCTCGGCGAGCGGCACCGTCTCCCGCGCGGCCAGCCGGTGGTCCTCGGGCAGCACGACCGCCATCGGCTCGTACCGCACGGGCTGGTGGTCGAGGCCCGCCCGCAGCGCCGGGTCCAGCCCGGCGAACCGTCCGAACGACGCGTCCAGCCGGCCCGCGAGCAACTCACCGGCGGCTCCGGTCAGGCCGCTCTCGTAGCGGGCCATCAGCTCGTGGCCGGGTGCGAATTCACGCGCCCGGTGCAGCACGCGGCGCGGTGTGACCAGGCCCGGGGAGTTGAGGTCCACCAGCAGGGGCCGGGCCTGGTCGAAGGCGGCGAGCAGCTCGTACTGCGCCTGCAGCACGCGACGGGCGTACGGCAGCAGCCGCTCCCCGTCGGGCGTGAGCGTCACCTGCCGGGTGGTCCGCACGAACAGCTCGGCACCCAGCTCCCGCTCCAGCCGCCGCACGTCCCGGCTGAGCGCCTGCTGCGCCACGTGAAGACCGCACCGCGGCACGGGTGAAGTGCAGTTCCTCGGCGACGGTGACGAAAGCGCGCAGCAGGCGGAGGTCGAGGTGGGCGGGCACACGG
Source organism: uncultured Actinomycetota bacterium (assembly GCA_963798065.1). Lineage (GTDB taxonomy): Bacteria > Actinomycetota > Actinomycetes > Streptomycetales > Streptomycetaceae > Streptomyces. Next base: position 216,610 of record CAWCSC010000025.1, read on the forward strand.
TGAACCTACAGCGGGGAGCGGCGGGACGACGCCGCTCCCCGACAGCCCGGGAGGCTCAGGAGGCGACGCGCCGCCCGGGAGTCTCGCCCTCCCCCGCCCCCTCGCCGGCCGGAACGTCGACGCCGGGCACGTCCCGCTGCGCGGCCTGTCCCAGACGGTGCCGGGGCATCGAGCGCAGGGGCGGGCGGGTCAGGGTGATCTGGCGGACGACCTGCTGGAAGCACGCCAGGGCCGCCAGACCGGGCAGTGCGGCCGCCGCGGTGCCGAGTACGGTCCTGGGCGCCTGGGCGACACACAGCAGCACGGCGACGCAGGAGAAGACCAGGACCACGCACCAGGAGTGCACGGCACGGCGCTGGTGCAGCGCGGCCCGCAGGACGGACAGGGAGGACACCACCCAGGGCCCGTACACCAGCAGGGGCCACCAGTTGCCGAGGCTCCGCTGCGCCGGGGACCCGGCGACCAGGCGCAGCGGGTCGTAGGCGACCATGCCGCTCAGGAGGCTCACCGCGGAGGCGATGACGGCCGCCAGGGCGGCCACGAGGAAGCTGGTGGTGCGGAGCAGGCCGGGTCTTTTGCGGGTGCGGACCTTGCGGTGGCTTCGGTGAACGTCCCGGACGGGCGGAAGTTCCTCGGTGATGTCCTGGAGCCGCCTCATGTGGGCGCCCGAAGTGCCCTGTGCCGGGGACGGGTCCGCGGCCTGGTCCGTCACCTCGTCTCGAGGTGCGGGAACCCTCGTCGCCTGTTCCCCTATGGCCTCCTCGAGAATGAACGCCAGTTCCTCGGCCGGATCCCAGGTCGGGTCCGGTGGTGTCAGGGGAGTGGCGAAATCCCGGGTCGGAGCCCGGTGCCGACCGTTGCCTTCGATTTTATTGTCATACATGGCGTGGCCCGACTATTCCGCAAGCGCGAATGCGGGCCATTCCGTCGCACTGATCCACCGTCGCGCGAGATCCCTTTCCAGCACACTCATGGCGTCGATGAAATCGCGCAGAACCGGCTCGGTCACCTGCAGTGTGACCGGGCAACCGCCGTTGGTGAGCGTGCCGTTGACAGTGGCCGACGAGTGCGCCGGAGCGGGAATGTAGGTGTACGGGCCGAGCGTTACCGCCCAACCGTCTTTCCTGGTCGCCTCGGTCATGTACCGACTAACCGTCAGCCCTCTTCGGCGGATGCGCGGCAAACGAGTGAAGGATTTCCCCGTTGAGCATCTTATTCATGCGCCATGAGAAGCATGAGGAATCTCCATATCTCTGTATGAAGAACACCAAGCGGTTCCACAACCCAGGTGCGTGAGTCCGTACGGAACAGGTGTTGGACCACCTGATCACCGCCGGGTGACGGTGGGCTCATGCCGCAGCTCACCCCGTATCGCCGCCTCTTCCGCCTGCCGGGCGCCCGCGCCTTCACCGCCGGGAACCTGATCGCCCGGCTGCCGATGGGCATGTTCAGCGTCAGCGCTGTCGTGATGATCGCCGGGACTCGGGGCTCGTACGCGCTGGCCGGTGCCGTCACGGCGACGGGGCTCGCCGCGACCGCGCGGTCGCGCCGTGGACCGCTCGGCTCATCGACCGTCACGGCCAGGCCCGGGTGGCCCTGCCCGCCACGGTGATCGCCGTCCTCGGCTCCCTCGCACTGCTGCTGTGCGTGCGCTACGACGCCCCGGGCTGGACCCTGTTCGCCTCCTACGCCGCCACCGCCACGACCCCCAACACCGGCGGCATGTCCCGGGCCCGCTGGGCGCATCTGCTGGCCGGCGACGCCGAAGGGCCTGCACACCGCCAACTCCTTCGAGCAGGCGGCGGACGAGCTGTGCTTCATGCTGGGCCCGGTACTCGCGGCCTTCCTGTGCGGGACGTTCTTCCCGGAGGCGGGCACGCTCGTCGGCGCGGTACTGCTGCTGACGGGCATGCTCCTGTTCACGACCCGGCGCTCGACGGAGCCGCCGGTCCGCGATCCATACCCGCGAAGGCGCCGCTGCGCGCCCCCGGCATGCCCCCGCTGCTCGCGGTCTGCCTGGCGATGGGCGCGGTGTTCGGCTCGACGGAGGTGGTCACGCTCGCGTTCGCGGACGCGCAGGGGCTGCAGTCGGCGGCCGGTGCCGTACTCGCGCTCCAGGCAGCCGGTTCCTGCGCGGCGGGCCTGCTGTACGGCGCCGTGAAGCCGACCGGACCGGCCGCGGCACGCCTGCCGTGGTGCGTGGCCGCGATGACCGCGCTGCTGACCCTGCCCCTGCTCGCGGCCACCCTCACCGGCTCCCTCCTGTTCCTGGCGGGCGCGCTGCTGGTCGCCGGGATGGCGACAGCCCCGACGATGGTCACCACCATGACGCTGGTCCAGCAGCGCACCCCCGAGGGCCGGCTGAACGAGGGCATGACCCTCGCGGTGACCGGCCTGCTCGGCGGCATCGCCTGCGGCAGCGCGATCGGCGGCTGGACGGTGGAGCACGTGTCGGCGACGGCCGGATACGCGATCCCGGTGACAGCGGCAGCCGCGGCCCTGATGTTGTCCCTGAGTGGCACATCGAATCGCTTCACCGATTGCCTCACGCCCCATTGACGCCCTCACATGCCCCGCATACGTTCGGCTGTCGAAGCGCTTCGACGTCATGCGCCGGGAAGTTAGGGCCCCCACATGAAGTTCACCGACGGCTACTGGCTCCTGCGTGAGGGCGTCACAGCGGCCCACCCGGCCGAGGTCCTCGACGTCGTCGAGTCGGACGACGCGCTGGAGATCCACGCGCCGACCCGGCCCATCCGCTCCCGCGGCGACCTCATGACGGGCCCTGTCATGACGCTTCGCGCGCACACCCCCATGCCCGATGTCATCGGCCTGACGCTGACGCACTTCGCGGGCGGGCAGCCCCGCGGCCCGGAGTTCGGGATCACGACTCCGGCACCGCCGCGCGGATCTCGTACGACGACGAGCACGCGACCCTGACCTCGGGAGAGCTGTCGGTCCGGGTGGCCCGCGGCGGTCCCTGGCACGTCGAGTTCGCAGCGCACGGCCGCACGCTCACCAGCAGCGGCCACAAGAGCATGGGCATCATGCGGGACCCGGCCGGCGCGCACCACCTGCGCGAACAGCTGGTGCTCCAGGTCGGCACCGCCGTCTACGGCCTCGGTGAGCGCTTCGGCCCGCTGGTGAAGAACGGGCAGGTCGTCGACATCTGGCAGGCCGACGGCGGCACGTGCAGCGAACAGGCCTACAAGAACGTGCCCTTCTACCTCACGGACGCGGGCTACGGCGTCTTCGTCGACCACCCGGGCCAGGTGTCCTTCGAGGTCGCCTCGGAGGTCGTGTCCCGGGTGCAGTTCAGCGCGGAGACACAGGAGCTGACGTACTACGTCATCTACGGCCCGACCCCGAAGGACATCCTGCGCAAGTACACGGCCCTGACCGGCCGCCCGGCCCTGCCGCCCGCCTGGTCGTTCGGTCTGTGGCTGTCGACGTCCTTCACCACCTCGTACGACGAGGAGACCGTGACGTCCTTCATCGAGGGCATGAAGGAGCGTGAACTCCCCCTCTCCGTCTTCCACTTCGACTGCTTCTGGATGCGCGAGTTCCACTGGTGCGACTTCCAGTGGGATCCGCGCGTCTTCCCGGACCCGGAGGGCATGCTGGCCCGTCTGAGCGCCCGTGACCTGCGCGTCTGCGTCTGGATCAACCCGTACATCGCCCAGCGCTCGCCGCTGTTCGCCGAGGGCAAGGCACTCGGGCACCTGCTGAGGCGCCCGGACGGCAGCGTCTGGCAGTGGGACATGTGGCAGCCCGGCATGGCCCTGGTCGACTTCACGTACCGGCCGCCCGCGACTGGTACGCCGCCAAGCTGGAGGCGCTGCTCGCGCAGGGCGTCGACTGCTTCAAGACCGACTTCGGCGAACGCGTGCCGGTCGACGTGGCCTGGTCCGACGGCTCCGACCCGGAGCGGATGCACAACTACTACACGTACCTCTACAACCGCACGGTCTTCGACGTGCTGCGCAAGCACCGCGGCGAGGGGGAGGCCGTCGTTTTCGCGCGCTCGGCGACGACGGGGAGCCAGCAGTTCCCCGTGCACTGGGGCGGCGACTGCGAGGCGACGTACGAGTCGATGGCCGAGTCACTGCGCGGCGGACTGTCCCTCGGTCTGTCCGGCTTCGGCTACTGGAGCCACGACATCGGCGGCTTCGAGGGCACGCCGACACCGGCCCTGTTCAAGCGCTGGCTGGCCTTCGGCCTGCTCTCCTCGCACAGCCGCCTGCACGGCAGCTCGTCGTACCGCGTGCCCTGGCTGTTCGACGAGGAGTCGGTGGACGTCACGCGCCACTTCACCCGGCTGAAGCTGCGCCTCATGCCCTACCTGTACGAAGCGGCCCGGACCGCCCACACCGAGGGTGTGCCGATGATGCGGGCCATGGTGCTGGAGTTCCCGGACGACCCGGGGTGCGCGCACCTGGAACGGCAGTACATGCTCGGCCCGGACCTGCTGGTCGCCCCGGTGTTCAGCGACGAGGGCGACGTCACCTACTACGTCCCCGAGGGCACCTGGACCCACTTCCTCACCGGCGAGACGGTGACCGGCCCGCGCTGGGCGCGCGAACGGCACGCCTTCCTGAGCGTGCCGCTGCTGGTCCGGCCCGGGGCCGTGATCCCGGTGGGCGCGGTGGACGACCGGCCGGACTACGACCATGCCGCGGGCGTGACTCTGCGGGCGTACGGCCTGCGGCACGGCGACCGGGTGACGGTACCGGTCGGGGACGTGACCTTCACGGTCGTACGCGAAGGGGACACTCTGCGGGCGTCGTGCAGCGACCCCGCCGCCCCCTGGGGTCTGGCCGCGGGCGAGCGTGCGGCTCTGGCACCGATCGGGACCGGTTCCCTGACGCTGGAGCTGGGCCGGTCTGATGGCCAAGATCACGGATGTGGCGCGACGGGCCGGGGTCTCCCCCAGCACCGTGTCGTACGCGCTGAGCGGCAAACGCCCGATCTCCGAGGCGACCCGGCGGAGGGTCGAGGCGGCGGTCCGGGAGCTGGGCTACCGCCCGCACGCGAGCGCCCGGGCGCTCGGGTACGGCAGATCGAACGTCCTGGCCCTGGCAGCACCACTGCGGGCCGGCGTCCACTTACCGGCGATGATGCGGTTGGCGGAATCGGTGGTGACCACGGCCCGCAGACACGACCACGACGTCCTGCTCCTCACCCACGAAGACGGTGTGGAGGGCCTCGGCCGCGCCGGGGAGGCAGCCCTGGTGGACGCGCTCGTGGTCATGGACGTCGGACTCCACGACCCACGCCTCCCCCTCCTCCGCTCCCCCGGCCGCCCCTGCGTCCTGCTCGGCCTCCCCGCCGACCCGCAGGGCCTGACCTGCGTCGACCTGGACTACAGGGCGGCAGGCGAGGCATGCGTGAACCATCTGGCCCTCCTCGGCCACCGCACACTGGCCCTGGTCGGCTCGCCCCCGGAGGTCTACCTCCGGGGGACCGCTTCCGCCCACCGCCTGATCGAGGGCTTCACGGCCGCCGCCGACCACCACCGGCTGGCTTCGTCGGTGCACCCCGGCGAGTCAGACCCGGCCGCGGCCCACCGCATCGCGGAGCGCCTCCTGCGCGAACAGCCCGCCCTGACAGGACTGGTGGTCCACAACGCCCCGCTCCTGGAACCGCTGATCCATGCCTTCCAGCAGCTCGGCCTACGTATCCCCGCGGACCTGTCGATCACCGCGGTCTGTCCCGACGAACCCGCGACGATCACGTCCGTCGCCCTGCCGTCGGCCGCGCTGGGCACCCGGGCGGTGGAGCTGCTGATGCGGAAGCTGAACGGCACGTCCGTGCCGGAGGCGACGCTGCTTCCGCCGCTGCTGACGGAGCGGGCCAGTACGAGCCACGCATGACAAAGGCCCCGCCGCTCGTAAGCGACGGGGCCTGTTGCCCACATGGGATGAGTGGAGATGGCGGGAATCGAACCCGCGTCCAACGGTGCGGAAGGAGGGCTTCTCCGTGTGCAGTCGGCTGTGCTTTTCTCGGCCCCGGAGATCACGCCGACAAGTCTCCGACGGGCCCAGTCACTGTTTGGTTTCCCTCTTCACCCCGTGACCGGGATCAAGGTTTAGTTCCCTAAATGATGCCAGGATCCGGGTCGGGAACATCCCCGGGCTGACACTCCCTTAAGTAGGGGAGCCGCTGCTCGCTACCTGAAGATCAGGCAGCGAGGGCGAAGCTCGCCCTGGGAGACAGATCGCTTGGAATTGGCGATTATTTTTTTCGGCCTGTGGTTTACGAGATCATGGCCGCTTCCTCGACACGCTTCCCCTGCTTCGACAGCCGCTGTCGAAACCGATCATCCCCATGTTGATTTTTCAAACCGTGCGCCCTGCGTGGGGTGCAGGTGCCATCGTACGTGACCAACGCGGGTCGGTGCCAGCGCATTCCCCCACCCGCCAAAGACCCCGGGTGACGTGCGGGGACCTAGGCCCCCTGCTTCCTGCGCACCGCGGAGACCGCCCGCTCGGTCTCGCGCCGGTCCTGCTTCTCGCGGAGCGTCTGGCGCTTGTCGTACTCCTTCTTGCCCTTCGCCAGCGCGATCTCGACCTTGGCGCGGCCGTCCTTGAAGTACAGCGCGAGGGGCACGATGGTGTGCCCCGTCTCCTGGGACTTGGACTCCAGCTTCTCGATCTCGGTGCGGTGCAGCAGCAGCTTCCGCTTGCGGCGGGCGCTGTGGTTGGTCCACGTGCCCTGGCTGTACTCCGGCACGTGCACGTTGTGCAGCCACGCCTCGTGCCCGTCCATCTGCACGAAGCCGTCGGCCAGCGACGCTCGTCCCTGGCGCAGCGACTTCACCTCGGTGCCGCTGAGGACCAGACCGGCCTCGTAGGTGTCGATGATCAGGTAGTCGTGCCGCGCCTTCTTGTTCTGCGCGATCATCTTGCGCCCTTTTTCCTTAGCCATAGTGCCGCCCATTTTCGCACTACGGAGGGGGCCTGCGGAAAGCCGATTACGAGGGACCGGCCAGGCCGCGCAGTACGGTCTCGGCCCGCTGGAGGGCTCCGCCGTCGGTTTCCAGGTCGGGCGTGAGGCCCCGGCCGTCGACCCCGCGGCCGGAGGGGGTGCGGTAGTGCCCGACGGTCAGCTCCGCGACGGAGCCGTCGGGCAGCCGGCTCGGCATCTGGACCGAACCCTTGCCGAAGGTGCGGGAGCCCACGACGAGCGCCCGTCCGCGGTCCTGGACGGCGCCGGTGAGAAGCTCGGCCGCGCTCATCGTCCCGCCGTCGACCAGCGCGACCAGGGGCCTCGTCGTGTCGCCGCCGGGGTCGGCGTGCAGGGCGCGCTGCTCGCCGTCGACGTCGTAGGTGGCGACCAGGCCGCCGTCGAGGAAGGCGGAGGCGGCGGTGACGGCCTCGGTGACCAGGCCGCCGGAGTTGCCGCGCAGGTCGAGGACGATCCCGGCGCCGCGCGGGGCCCGCCGGACGGCCGCGCGGACCTGGTCGCCGGAGCCCTTGGTGAAGGTGTCGACCCTGATGACGGTGACCGAGCCGGCGACTTCCCGAACGGTGACCGAGTCCGTGGACAGCTGGGCCCGGCGCAGGCGTCTCGGTCCACGCGCGCGTGCCGCGCTCCAGGCCGAGGCGGACGGTGGTGCCGGCGGGGGCGTCGGTGGCGTCCCCGCGCAGTATGGAGACGACCTCGGTGACGGGCCGCCCGTCGGTCTTCTCGCCGTCGACGCTGCGCAGCAGGTCTCCGGGGCGGATCCCGGCGTCGGCCGCGGGCGAGCCGGCGCGCACCTTCGTCACCTCGATACGGCCGTCCCGTTCGCTGCCGCGCCCACAGGCCGACGCCGGTGTACTGGCCGTCGAGGGCCTCCTCGAACTCCTCGTACTCGCCCTGGGAGTAGACGGCGCCCCAGCGGTCCCCGCTGCGGCTGACGGCGCGCTTCGGCGGCCTCCATCGGGGACTTGCCGTCGGCCATGGCCTCCTCGGCCGCTCTGGCGACGTCCGCGTGCGTGCCCGGCCGGGGCGGCCGAACGGGCCTCGTCCGGCGCGGACTTCCGGTCGGCCTGCGGCAGGGACCCGGTGGCCGCACCGGCGACGAGCACGCTCGCGAACACCAACGTCAGGGCGGCCCCGCGGCGAATGCGGCGGGGCTGACAGAACGGGTCACGACCTGACATGCCGGTGAGTCTAGGACAAGGCGAAAGGGCCGTACGGCTGGTTGACCGTACGGCCCCCTTGGCATGCGTCACACCTTCAAGTACTTGCGCAGCGCGAAGAACGCGGCCAACGCGGGCATCAGCAAGCTCGTCGCGAGGATGAGCGGCAGCTTGGTCAGCACCGCGTCCCAGCCGATGAAGTTGATCAGATTCAGCTTCTCGGACAGGGCCAGACCGTGGTCGATGATGAAGTACCGGGCGACCAGCAGGAAGCCGCACGCGAGCGTGCCGCCGATGAGTCCGGCGACCGCGGCCTCCATGATGAACGGCGCCTGGATGTAGAAGCCGGAGGCGCCGACCAGGCGCATGATGCCGGTCTCGCGCCGCCGGCTGAACGCCGAGACGCGCACGGTGTTGACGATCAGCATCAGCGCGACGACGAGCATGAGCGCCATCACCGCGCGCGCGGCCCAGTTCATGCCGTTGAGCAGCTCGAAGAGGTTGTCCAGGATGCCCTTCTGGTCCTGCACGGACTGCACGCCGTCCCGCCCGTCGAAGGCGGTCGCGATGACCTGGTACTTCTGCGGGTCCTTCAGCTTGATCCGGTACGACTCCTGCATCTGGTCCGGCGTGAGGGAGCTGGCCAGCGGGGAGTCGCCGAACTGCTCCTTGTAGTGCTTGTACGCCGCGTCCTGCGACTCGTACGTGACCTTCTCGACGACGCGCCATCTTGTCGAGGTCGGCCTTGATCTGCTTCTTCTGGTCGTCGGTCACCGCGCCCTTGGCGCAGTTGGGGTCGGACTCGGCGTCGCTCTTGTTGCAGAGGAAGACCGAGACGTTGACCTTGTCGTACCAGTAGCCCTTCATGGTGTTGACCTGGTCGCTCATCAGGAGCGACCCGCCGAACAGGGCGAGCGACAGGGCGACGGAGACGATGACGGCGAAGGTCATCGTCAGGTTGCGGCGGAGACCGACACCGATCTCCGACAGGACGAACTGGGCGCGCATGGCGACTGGTTATGCCTTTCCGTGATCTAGGGTGCGGTCTCAGTGCTGGTAGCCGTAGACACCGCGGGCCTGGTCGCGGACGAGGCGGCCCTTCTCCAGTTCGATGACGCGCTTGCGCATCTGGTCCACGATGTTCTGGTCGTGCGTGGCCATCACCACGGTCGTGCCCGTCCGGTTGATGCGGTCGAGCAGCTTCATGATGCCGACGGAGGTCTGCGGGTCGAGGTTGCCGGTGGGCTCGTCCGCGATCAGCAGCTTGGGCCGGTTGACGAAGGCCCGCGCGATCGCGACGCGCTGCTGCTCACCACCGGACAGCTCGCCGGGCATCCGGTCCTCCTTGCCGCCGAGCCCGACGAGGTCGAGCACCTGCGGCACGGACTTGCGGATCTCGCCGCGGGACTTGCCGATGACCTCCTGCGCGAAGGCGACGTTCTCGCCGACCGTCTTGTTCGGCAGCAGGCGGAAGTCCTGGAAGACCGTCCCCAGCTGGCGCCGCATCTGCGGCACCTTCCAGTTGGAGAGGCGCGCGAGGTCCTTGCCCAGGACGTGCACCTGCCCGTGACTGCACCGCTCCTCGCGGAGGACCAGCCGCAGGAAGGTGGACTTTCCGGAGCCGGAGGACCCCACGAGGAAGACGAACTCGCCCTTCTCGACCTCCAGGGAGACATCCCTGAGGGCGGGGCGGGTCTGCTTGGGGTAGACCTTGGAGACATTGTCGAATCGGATCACGGATGCACCACGGGTCGCCGGGGGTAGATGAGCGTGACCATACGCGAACCGGAGTGCAGACCGCAGTCACCGACTGGGTTGCGCAGTGGATGTGCCGTTTTGTCGACCAGGGGTACGAGGCTGCGTCAATATGCGGCTCCGCCGCGTGGGCGCGAACAGCCCACCGGCCCGCAGCCGCACAACGATGCGCAACCACCCCTCTGAGAGCGACCGCGCGCCCTCGGAGGAACCTGGCACAGTGGAGAGGGAACGTTCGCACCTCCGCGAGCGTTGTACACAGAGGAACCGGCGCAAGGAGGGCGAGCGCATGACGTACGACCGGCTGGTGTGCGCGAACTGCGCGGCCCCCGTGAGCGAGGGCCGGTGCCCCGTGTGCCGCGCGAACCGCGAGCGGCTGCAGCAGGAGAACTTCCTCGCGGGTCTGAACCCGATGACGCTGATCGCACTGCTGACGGTGCTGATCGCGGCGGTGGCGCTGCTGGCGCACCAGACCGCGTAGGACGGCCACAAGGCCCCACAGCGGCGTACACAGCCGTCCAAGGACAACGCCGAGGGCCCGGAGCGAATCCGCTCCGGGCCCTCGGTGTTGCGCTGTGCCTCACCGTCCGTACGGACGCGGCTACCGTCAGGCGGCAGCCCCGCCGCGGCCGCCCACGAGGCGCGGCAGGAGGCGGAAGCCGACACCGCCGGCGATCATCGTGGCGGCGCCGATCACCAGGAAGGTGGTCTGCGCGGCACCCGTCTCGGCGAGCTCCGTCGCCGTTGCCCTGGGCCTGGGCCTGGCCCTGCGGGGCCGCCGGGGTGGAGTCCGAGCCGGTGTCCGTGAGGGAGGAGGAGCCCTCCTCCTGCGGGGAGGTGCCGCCGTCGGGGTCGGTGTTGTTGCCGCCGCCGTCGTTGCCACCGTTGCCGTTGCCGCCACCGTTGCCGTTCCCGTTGCCCGGGTCGGTCGGCGCGTCGGTCGGGTCCTCGGTCGGCTCGGTGGGCTCGTCCGTGCGGCTCGGTCGGCTCGTCGGTGGGCTCCTCGGTCGACGGCGGGTCCGGTCGGGAGGTCCGTCGGGACGTCGGTGGGGATGTCGGTCGGGACATCCGGGTCGGTCGTCGGCGTCGGCGTCGGGTCGACTCGTCGGCGCACAGGATGCCGAGCAGGCAGTCGTCGGCCTCCGCGGCGGATGCGGCGCCGGCGGCGGTCAGCGAGGCACCGGCCGCGATCACGGCGCCGGCCGCTATCCGCGCGACACGGATCCGCGTCTTCTTCGTCATGTGGTTGCTACCCCCAGTAGCTGATCGTCGGTGAGGCAGGCGCTCGGGGCTGTGATCGACGGGGGTGGCTGCGGTGAGAAGCCCCCCGGTTCACATGCGCCCCAGAGACACGCATGCCGCGCTTCACCCTTCCCATTTTTCAAAGACACGTCAAGGCCGTTTGCGGGCGCCATGTCCAAGTCCGAGGGCTATGCCGGGAGTTGAAGCCTGTGAGTGTGATGTAAAACCCAGACATGCAGGCACAGAAAAGGCAACTGCCGCCTCGAGGGCGGCAGTTGCCTTGTCGACAAACTTACTTCTCCTGCTGCTTGCGCCAGCGAATTCCGGCCTCCAGGAAGCCGTCGATCTCGCCGTTGAACACGGCCTCGGGGTTGCCGACCTCGAACTCGGTGCGCAGGTCCTTGACCATCTGGTACGGGTGCAGCACGTACGAACGCATCTGGTTGCCCCAGGAGTTGCCGCCGTCGCCCTTGAGGGCGTCCATCTTGGCCTGCTCCTCCTGGCGGCGCCGCTCCAGCAGCTTGGCCTGGAGGACGTTCATGGCGGTCGCCTTGTTCTGGATCTGCGACCGCTCGTTCTGGCAGGAGACGACGATGCCGGTGGGGAGGTGGGTGAGGCGCACCGCGGAGTCGGTGGTGTTGACGCCCTGGCCGCCGGGGCCGGACGAGCGGTACACGTCCACCCGCAGCTCGGACTCGTCGATCTCGATGTGGTCGGTCTGCTCGACCACGGGAAGGATCTCGACGCCCGCGAAGGAGGTCTGGCGGCGCCCCTGGTTGTCGAAGGGCGAGATGCGCACCAGCCGGTGCGTGCCCTGCTCGACGGAGAGCGTGCCGTAGGCGTAGGGCGCCTGGACGGCGAAGGTGGTCGACTTGATGCCGGCCTCTTCCGCGTACGACGTCTCGTAGATCTCGGTCTTGTAGCCGCGCTGCTCGGCCCAGCGCAGGTACATGCGCTGGAGCTTCTCGGCGAAGTCGGCGGCGTCGACGCCGCCGGCCTCGGCGCGGATGTTGACCAGCGCCTCACGGGAGTCGTACTCGCCGGAGAGGAGGGTGCGGACCTCCATCTCGTCCAGCGCCTTCTTCACGGCGGTGAGCTCGGACTCGGCCTCGGCGCGGGTGTCCGGGTCGTCCTCCTCCTCGGCCATCTCGAAGAGAACGCCGAGGTCGTCGATACGACCGCGCAGGGCCTCGGCCTTGCTGCACCTCGGCCTGGAGGTGGGAGAGCTTGCTGGTGATCTTCTGCGCCTCGTCCGGGTTGTCCCACAGGGACGGCGCGGCCGCCTGCTCCTCGAGCACGGCGATGTCTGCCCTCAGCTTGTCGAGGTCCAGAACGGCCTCGATCGACTCCATGGTCGAGGAGAGGGACTTGAGCTCTTCGGATACATCGACGACTGCCACGCCTCCAGCGTAACGGCTCCGCCCGGCGGCCATCCGGCCCGGGCGGCCGGAGCCGAGGGGTCGCGGAGGCGGTCCGGCCGGGTCAGGGGGACGTGCGGGGCCGAGTTCTTCGTGTCCTGGGGAGGCGTGCGTCGCCGTCGTCGCCCGACGTGGACAGCCACGCGCGCCGACGCCGATCGCGCGCCAGCAGGGCGACCGCGCCCGCCCCCAGCGCCAGCCGGCGGCGCCGGGCCGCCGCGCGGTGGCGGGCCGAGCCCGGCCGGGGCGTGCCCGGCGGCGCGCGGGGCCCGGGCCGTGCCGTGCGCGCCGCCGGCCAGCTCGTCGGGCGCCGGTACGCGCATCGAGGTGTGGGTGTCGCGGTTGGAGTCGGCCGGCTTCGCGCCCGGCACCAGGGGGACCGCGCCCCGCCGCCGGACCCGCTCCCCGGCCGGTACCGGTCGCCGGCTGCTCCTCCGCGGTCGGCCTCCTCGGCGGACTCGGTGTCCGGCTCGTCCACCTCCAGCGGCGGCATGCCCGCCAGCATCGGCAGCAGCTCCCGCAGCCGCGCCCCGAGCTCCGAGGCCCGCAGCCGCGAGGCCGGGCGCCTTGGCCAGGCACTGCACGAGCAGCTGCCACAGCTCGTCGGGGATGCCGGGCAGCGGGACGACCGTCTCCGTGACGTGCCGGCGCAGGACCGCGCCCGGGTGGCCGCCGCCGAACGGGCGTGAAGCCCGCCAGCAGCTCGTACAGGACCGTGGCGAGCGCGTAGATGTCGACGGACGCCCGCGGGGGCAGGCCCTCGACGATCTCCGGGGCGAGGTAGTCCGGCGTGCCGATGATCTTCGTGGCCCTGGTCCGGCGCGGGGTGTCGATGAGTTTCGCCACGCCGAAGTCGGTCAGCAGCGCGCGGGTGGGAGCCGCCGGGGCCCGAGCGGGCCCTGCATGTCCAGGAGCACGTTCTCCGGCTTCACGTCCCGGTGCACGACCCCGGCGGCGTGCGCGGCCGCCAGTCCGTCGGCGATGTCGGCCGCGATCGCCACGGCCGCCTCGGGCGGCGAGCCGCCGTTCCCGCTCCAGCCGGGTGCGCAGGTCCGTGCCGCGGACGAGGTCCATGACCAGCGCCAGGTCGTTGCCGTCGACCACCAGGTCGCGCACCGACACGACGTGCGGGTGCTCCAGGCCGAGCAGCGCCGTGCGCTCCTGGACGAAGCGGCCGACGAGCTCCTGGTCGGACGCGAGGTCCTCGCGCAGCAGCTTGATGGCGACGGGGCCTTCGGGACCCTCGCCCAGCCACACCGTGCCGGCGCTGCCCCGCCCCAGGATCTGGTGGGCGGTGTACCGGCTGCCGATCTTCCGTGCCAAGACTGCTCCTACCGACGCGTGTTGTCGCTAAAACTACGCGTCCGGAGAGCCAACCTTCACTGTCGCAGGCGGAAATCACCCGCCAGGTGTCGACAAATCTCCAGACCCGGCAGGCCGGTTCCGGTCAGTTCGTGCCCGAACTCCCGCCCAGCTTCTCGAACCAGCCGGTCACCGTGTTGAACCAGTCGGTGAGCTGGTCCCAGTAGCCCTTGCCGGTGCCGATCCAGCTCCTGGAGCGGGCTCAGCTCCCAGATCAGCCAGCCGGCGACGAACAGGATGACGATCGTGAAGAGGCAGCCCTTCAGGCAGCCGAGCCCGGGGATCCGCATCGGGTTGGCGCTGCGCTGCCGCGGCTGCCGGGGCTCGCGCTGCGGCTGCTGGGGCTGCTGCGGCTGCGGGGCGGCGGGGGCGGGGCGTAGCGCTGCGGCTGCTGGGGCTGCTGGTGCTGCGGGGCGTACTGCTGGGCTGCTGCTGCTGCGGGTGGCCGTAGCCGGGCCCGGGCTGGGGCTGCCGACCTGGCGGCTGCGGGGGCTGCTGCTGCGGGCGGGCGACCTGGCGCTGGGGGCGGCGGCGCAGCGGGTCCTGGCCCGGGTCGAGGTAGTTCTGGACCTGCGTCTGCTCGTTGCGGTCGCGGGCGGCCCGCAGCTGGTTCTGCCAGGGGTGCGGGTCCTCGGGCCCGCCGTGCCTGGGCCGCTGGCTGACCGGGCGTGCGCCGGCGGCATGACGGCGGTCGGGTCGGCGGCACCGGTGGCATGACGGCGGTGGGGTCGGCGGCGCCGGCCGGGCCGCCGGTGTGCGGCATGACGCTGGTCGCGGCGTTCGGGTCGTAGCGAGCCCGCGCCCTGCGGGAGGACCTGGGTGGGGTCGGCCGCCGCCGGGCATGTCCGGTACGGGCGCGGGCGCCGGGTCGGGCGCCGAGGAGCATGCCGACGCCCTCGGCGGCGGCGATCTGCGCGGAGTTCGCGTGCACGCCGATGCCCTCGGCGACGACGCGCAGGCCGCGGGCGAGGTTCTCGGCGCTGGGCCGCTCGTCCGGGTTCTTGCGCAGGCAGCGCTCGATGACCGTCCACAGCGGGTCGGGGACCGTGGAGGGGCGGCGCGGCTCGGCGCTCAGGTGCTGGTGCAGCACCTCCAGGGCGGAGCCGCCGGCGAACGGCGGACGGCCGGTGACCAGCTCGTACAGCAGGATGCCGGCGCCGTAGATGTCGACGGCGGAGGTCTGCGGGCGGCCCTCGGCGGACTCGGGCGCGACGTACGCGGGCGTGCCGACGAACTCCTGGGTGCGGGTCAGGCCCGGGGAGTCGGCGAGGCGGGCGATGCCGAAGTCGGTCAGCAGCGGGTGCATCTGGCCGTCGTACTGCTGGAGCAGGACGTTGGCCGGCTTCAGGTCGCGGTGGACGACGCCGTCGGCGTGGCTGGCGGCGAGCGCGTCGGCGATCTGGGCGGTGAGCAGGGCGGCGGCGACCGGGCGTGAAGGGGCCGTTCTCGCGCAGGTAGCGGTGCAGGTCGGGGCCCTCGACGAGGTCCATGACCAGGGCCAGCAGATCGCCCTCGACGACCAGGTCACGGACCCGGACGATGTTCGGGTGGGTCAGCCGGAGCAGGACGGAGCGCTCCCGCAGGAACCGCATCACGATGTCCGCGTCGCTGGCCAGCTCCTCCTTGAGGACCTTGATCGCGACGGTCTCGCCGGGCTGCCCCGGCACGGCCGCCTCGGCGCCCGCGGTCTCGCGCTGGCGGGCTCGCCAGACGGTGCCCGTGGCGCCGCGTCCGAGCGGCTCCTCGAGCAGGTACTTGCTGCCTACCGGCCGCACGTCATGCGCTCCCTGCTGCTTGCCTTGCCTGCTGGCCTGTCCGACCCACTGTAGTGCCGGGCCGCCGAGGCACCGGAGTGTCGTCGTTCTGTGCGTCTTACGTAGCCGCTTCCCGCATCCTGTTCGAAGGAAAGACGCTCACCTCGGTCTCGTGGTTGCCGGCAACGGAACGTGACCGATCTCAAGTGGTCGCCGTGGGTCACCTCTCAGGCACTTTTGCGGGCAGAGCCGACCAATCAAGATCACTTGTTCCGGAGCGAGGGGCGCGCTGTCAGTGGCAGGTGCGAGGATGCCTGCAGTACTGGCCGACGTGCTGGGGCGGGGCGGGGGACTCCGCGCCCGCGCAGAAGGGACCGCTGACGGCGATGCAGATCCGGCTGACCGTCGTAGACCCGCTGGGCCCGTCGCGCCGGCGCAGGGCCGCGCCCCGCGCAGCGACGTGCTGGTCACGGCGCCCGCCGGCACGGCGCTCGCCGCGGTGGCGTCCGCGCTCGCCCAGGCGGTCTCCGGAGGCGACGGCTCGGGCACCGTCGGTGCTGTACGCCGGGGAGCAGCGGCTCGACGCCCAGCGCTGCACACTCGGCGAGCCCCCGCTGATCGACGGTGCCGTGCTGTCCCTGGGCGCGCCGGGCGAGCCGGAGCCGCACCCCGAGCTGGACGACGCCCCGGCCCAGCTCCAGGTGGTCGCCGGCCCGGACGCCGGCGGGGTCCATCTGCTGCACGGCGGCGAGATCCGCATCGGCCGCTCCGCCGACGCCGACGTGCCGCTCGACGACCCGGACGTCTCCCGGCTGCACTGCGCGGTCACCGTCGAGCGCCGACGGCCGCGTCTCGGTCGCCGACCTGGACTCCACGAACGGCACGACGGCTGGACGGCGCTCGGGTCGGCAGCCGGGCGGTCCGCTTCGCGCCCGGGGCGCTGCTGCGGATCGGCGAGTCGGCTCTGCGGCTGGCTCCCGCCGGGGGGCCGGGGGCCCGCGGTCGACACGACGCCGGACGGGGAGGGGCACGTGCGCGTCCCAGGCCCTGCCGGGGCAGGCACGGCACCCCACCCGCGCGCGACGAACCCGGTCCGGCCGGGCCGTCCGGCCCACGCGTCACACCTACGGCTCGGCGGCCTGGGGCACGCCGGGCCCCGCGGGGCCCGGCTCCGGTGACGCGACCGTGGTGCCGGGGCAGGGTGGGGCGCCCCGGGTCGAGAGCAGAGGCACGGGGGCGGCCGCGGAGGTGTCGGGGGCCGCTGAGCCTGGGACCGGCCCGCAGCCCGAAGAAGGCAGGTCCGGTGCCGGGCCCGGTGAGCGAGGGCGGCGCGTCTCACGAGCCCAGGAAGGCGCGGCTGCCGTCGGCTCCCCCGACTCCACGCGTTCGGCTTCCCGCGAAGGGACACGCACGGCTTCGCCGGACGGCATGGTCCGGGCTCCCCGGCAGCGCGGCGCCGCTGAAGGCTCGTCGCCCCTGGCCTCCCCCGAGGGCCCGGCCCACGCCCCCCAGCACGGTGCGTCGCAGGCGGGGCTCGGCGGCGGGGACACACATGCGGGGCGCTCGGGGTTCGGGACCTGGGCGGGGCCGACGAGCCGGTCGGTCCGGGACCGCCGTTCCGGTGACGGCCTCGACGACCCCGCAGGCTCCCCGGACGAGCCTGCCGGCCGCGGGCGCAAGGGCACCCCCCTGCGGGGGACCGACGTGCCGCCGGGGGCACGCAGGCGCGGCGGGCTCGGGGCGTGGGCCCGGCGGCTGACCGGAGGGCGCGGCGAGCAGGCGGCGGACCGGCGCGAGGCGTACGAGGCCGAGCCCGCCGCCGGGTGCGGCGGAGCGCACCCGGTCGTCGCGTCGGCCGGCGCCAGGAGACCTGGCCGGACCCGGCCACGCTGCTGCTGACGGCGCTCGGGCCCGGGCCCCGGCTGTGGGAGCGCGGCCCGGGCCACCCGGAGGCGCTGGCGGTGCGGCTCGGCACGGCCGACCGGGCGGCGCCGGACGGCTCGGGCCTGCTGCCCGCCGTGCCGGTGACCGCCGGGCTGCGCGAGGTCGGCGCGCTGGGGCTGGCCGGGCCGCGGGCGCGGCTCGCCGGGCTGGCCCGTGCGGTGCTGGCCCAGCTCGCCGCGCTGCACTCCCCCGACATCGCTGGAGATCGTCCTGATCAGCCGCGGACCGCTCCCGCCCGCTGGAGGAGCGCACCGCCGAGTGGTCCTGGCTGGGCTGGCTGCCGCATGTCCGTCCGGGGCACGGCCAGGACTGCCGGCTGCTCCTCGCCCACGACCGCGAACAGGCCGCGGCCCGCACCGACGAGCTCCTCCGCCGCCTGGAGGACCAGCTGGCGGATGCGGGCCCGGGCGCCGGCCAGGCAGCGGAGCCGTCGGCGCGCCGACGAGTACGCCGGTGACCGCGCACCGCACGCCCACCGGAGCACCGCCCCGTCCCCGGACCGCTTTGTCCCTGCCCCCCGCCGCCCCTCCTGGGCCCGGGACGCCGACTCCGGTGCCGACGCGGCGGCCGGCTTCCCCGGGCCGTACACCGTGCGTCGTCGTGGACGGCGACCCCGGCGGCGCCGACCTGCGCGAGGCCGTCGCGCGGCTGGCCTGGAGGGCCCGCGGGCCGGGATCCACGTGGTGTGCCTCGCCGAGACGGCCGCCGCCTCCCCGGCCTCGCCGGTGACGGAGACGTACGAGGCGGCCTGCGCGGTGGCGCCGGCGTTCCGGGAGTGCGGCGCGGTCGCGCTGCTCAGCGGGGACGTGGCGACGGCCCTGCGGCTGATGCGCGTGGCCCGGGCCGGCGACCGGCTCCCGCGCCGGGCCGGTCGGGCACGGCACCGTCGCCACCGTCGACGCCGTATCCCCCGCCTGGGCCGAGCGGTTCGCGCGGGCGCTGGCGCCCCTGCGGACGGACGGCGCCGGCGAGCGAGCGGCAGCCGCGCGTCTCCGCACCGCTGCCGCAGGCGGCCCGGCTGCTGGACGAGCTGGGCCTGGCCCGGGCCACCCCGGCGTCGCTGATGGCGCGCTGGGCGGACGCGGCCGACGACGCCGAGGCGCTGGGCGGTCGGGTGCGCGCGGTGCTGGGCGCCGGGCCGCGCGGCCCGGTCTGCGCCGACCTCGCGCGCCCAGGGCCCGCATCTGCTGATCGAGGGCCCGCCGGGCAGCGGCCGTACGGAGCTGCTGCGGGCGGTCGTCGCGTCCCTGGCCGCCGCCGAGCGGCCGGACCGCCTGGGCATCGTGCTGGTCGACGGCCG
Organism: uncultured Actinomycetota bacterium; assembly: GCA_963798065.1. Lineage (GTDB taxonomy): Bacteria > Actinomycetota > Actinomycetes > Streptomycetales > Streptomycetaceae > Streptomyces. The sequence goes on from CAWCSC010000025.1 coordinate 235,511, forward strand.
GGACGGCGCGGGCGCGGCGGCGGGCACGGCGAGGGACTGCGCGTCTGTACGGACGTACCGCATGTCACCACGCATCTCACGGCCCACGACCCGGTCCGGATGCGGGAGTTCGCGCAGTCCCTGAGCGCCGAGCTGAAGCGGCGCGCCGAGCTGCTCGGGCGGTCCGACTTCGCCGAGTGGCACACCGGTCGCGAGCTGTCGGGCCGTATGGTCGCCCAGCGCACGGCGACGGCCCGGGCGGCGCCGAGGCCGAGGCCACCGGCCCAGGGAGGGGCCGGGGATCTCGACTCCCCGCCCAGTTCGACCATGCGGCTGCGGCCGGGAGCGGCCCGGCGGCAGACGGAGGCGGCGGCGCCGCCGCTGCCCCGGCTCGTCGTGGTCGTCGACGACCTGGACGCCCTGGTCTCCCCCGCGCTCGGCTCGACCGGGCGGCCCGCCGCCGGCTCGGTGATGCGCGCGCTGGAGGCCGTGGCCCGGGAGGGCGAGCGGCTGGGCGTCCACCTGGTGGCGGCCACCGGCCCGTGCGTCCGTACGGCGGAGACGGAGCCGGCCCGCCGGGCCACGCCTGCGCGTCACGCTCGACGCCCCGGGGCGCGGGTCCGGACGAGCCGGCGCCGGGACGCGGGCCGGGACCTGACCTGGTCGGACGGGCGGGTCACGTCGTTCCAGGGCGGGCGGGTCACCGGCCGTATCCCCCGGACGGCGACCCTGCGTCCCACGGTCGTGCCCCTGGAATGGCACCGCATGGGTGACCCTCCGGCCCGGCGTCCGGTGCGGGAGCTCGGAAACGGCCCCACCGACCTGGCACTGTTGGCCAGCGCGCTGGAAAGGGCGGCGCGAGAGGTCGCGGCGGCACAGGTGCCGTCACTTCTGTAGCACTCGTCCGTGGCACTGGCTGGATGCCGACCCCGCCCGGTGACCAGGGACGCAGTCCCTGGTCACGAGGGGGTCACGATCCCCCGCTTGACAGCCGACGCCATCTTGCCGCCCCCGCACACCCGGGCGTAGACCAGATCGCACGGGAGCGCGCTCGACGTTCGACGAGGAACGAAGAACGGGGCAGTCATGCGCATGACGAGCAGCACCATCCGTACACGCTGGTCGCCTGAGCGGGACAAGGCGACCCCCCAGCACCGCAGAGCCGCCAAGGCGGCGGCCGCGGTCGCCGCGGGAGCGCTCGCGCTCTCGCTCACCGCCTGCGGAAGCAGCGACAAGGACAGTGGCGGAAGCACCGGGCGACAGCGAGGAGACCGCCAGCAACGTCACCCTGCCGAAGCTGGACGGGACGAGCCTGGAGGTCGCCGCCGTGTGGAGCGGCACCGAACAGGCCAACTTCAAGAAGGTCCTCGCAGGAGTTCGAGAAGCGCACGGGCGCCAAGGTCACGTTCGTGCCCGCGCAGGACCCGATCATCAACTTCATCGGCTCGAAGGTGGCCGGCGGGCAGCCGCCGGACATCGCGATGCTGCCGCAGCCGGGCGCCATCAAGCAGGCCGTCGACAAGGGCTGGGCCAAGCCGCTGGGCTCCGACGCCGTCAAGGAGCTCGGCGAGAACTACTCGCAGGGCTGGCAGGACATCGGCAAGGTCGGCGGCAAGCCGTACGGCGTCTACTACAAGGCCGCCAACAAGTCCCTGATCTGGTACAACAACCAGGTCTTCGAGAACGCGGGGGCGAGTGAGCCCGAGACCTGGCCGGAGCTGCTCAGCACCGCGCAGACGGTCTTCGACTCCGGCGTCACCCCGTTCTCCGTCGGCGGCGCCGAGGGCTGGACGCTGACCGACTGGTTCGAGAACGTCTACCTCTCCCAGGCGGGCCCGGAGAAGTACGACCAGCTGGCCAAGCACGAGATCAAGTGGACGGACCCGTCCGTGAAGGACGCGCTGACCACCCTCGCGCAGGTCTGGGGCAAGACGGACTGCGATCGCGGGCGGGGCGAACGGCGCGCTGCAGACCGACTTCCCGGCCTCCGTCACACAGGTCTTCACCGGCGGGGACCAGCCCAAGGCCGCCATGGTCGCCGAGGGCGACTTCGCGCAGGTCAACATCCCCGAGCCAGCAGAAGATCGGCACGGACGCGAAGGTGTTCCCGTTCCCGGCGGTCGGTGACAACGCGACCGGTGGTCTCGGGCGGCGACGCGGCCGTGATCCTGCAGGACTCGAAGGGCGTCGCAGGCCCTGGCCACCTGGCTCGCCTCGCCGGACGCGGCGACAGATCCAGGCCAAGCTGGGCGGCTACCTCTCGCCGAACAAGAACGTGCCGAACTCCGCGTACCCGAACGCGGTGCAGCAGAAGATCGCCAAGGCGCTCATCGACGCCGGTGACGACTTCCGCTTCGACATGTCCGACCAGGCCCCGCAGGCCTTCGGCGGCACGCCCGGCAAGGGCGAGTGGAAGGCCCTGCAGGACTTCCTGAAGAACCCGAAGGACATCGCGGGCACGCAAGCGAAGCTGGAGAGCCGAAGCGGCCGCGGCCTACGGGAACTGACGTCATGACGTCGGCTTCGGCGGCAGGGGGCCACCGAGCCCCCTGCCGCTCCCAAGTCGCGCAAGAGTGTGACCGGCACCCGCAGGACCGTCGCGGCGCTGTTCCTGCTGCCCGCGCTCGTCCTGCTCGGCGCGCTCGTGGTGTACCCGATCGGGTACTCGGTCGTCCGCAGCTTCTACGACCAGTCCGGCGACGGCTTCGCCGGAATCGACAACTACACAGGCGCTCTTCACCGACGAGGGCATCCGCACCGCGCTGAAGAACAACGTGATCTGGGTGGTGTTCGCGCCGACGATCGCGACGGCGCTCGGCCTGATCTTCGCGGTGCTGACCGAACGGGTGCGCTGGGGTACGGCGTTCAAACTGGTCGTCTTCATGCCGATGGCGATCTCGATGCTGGCGGCGGGCATCATCTTCCGCCTGGTGTACGACCAGGATCCGGACAAGGGCGTGGCGAACGCGGTGTGGGTGGGGGTGCACGACACGTTCGCCCAGGCGTCGGCGTTCCCGAAGGCCCACCCGGGCCGGGAGTCGCCGCTGGAGTCCGCCGGCGGCGGCGCGTTCATCACCAAGTCGCCCGTCCGCGCGGGCGAGGCCGGTCTCACTGCCCCTGGTGGGCGTGGCGCCCGACCAGATGCCCGACGGCGCGAAGACGGCCGTGGCGCCGAAGCCCGAGCCGGACAAGATCACGGGCACGACCTGGCAGGACTTCACGCGCGGCAAGGGCGTCGGCACGCTGGGCGGGGTCGACGCGGCCGAGCTGGGCTATGCCGGGATGAAGGTCGAGGCCGTGAAGGAGCGGCAAGGTCGTGGCGTCGGCGACGGCCGCCGGCGACGGCACCTTCACGCTGCCGGCCGCGGCCGACGGGGCCCGACTCCGGCTTCCGGCGAGCAACTTCAAGGAGCCGTACAACGGCCTGGACTGGCTCGGCCCGTCCCTGGTCACCCCGGCCATCATCGGCTCGTACATCTGGATGTGGGCGGGCTTCGCGATGGTGCTGATCGCGGCGGGGCTCGCGGGCATGCCCCGGGAACTGCTGGAGGCGGCCCGGGTCGACGGCGCGAGCGAGTGGCAGGTGTTCCGACGCGTCACGGTGCCGCTGCTGGCGCCGGTCCTCGCGGTCGTCACCGTCACCCTGATGATCAACGTGCTGAAGGTCTTCGACCTGGTCTTCATCATCGCCCCGGGCTCCTCCCAGGACGACGCGAACGTCCTGGCCCTGGAGCTGTACCGCAAGGGCTTCTCCGAGGACCAGCCGGGCATCGCCAGCGCCATCGCGGTGTTCCTGCTGCTGCTGGTGATCCCCGTGATGTGGTTCAACATGCGCGGCTGCGGCGGGAGGTGCAGGCGATGAGGGTGCGCTGCCCCGCGTCGGCCGGGGGTCCGGGTCACCCCGGGAAGGCGCAGCAACGTGCGTCGGCTGCGGCGGGAGGTGCGGCGATGAAGGCCAGAGCAGTCGCTGGGCGCGCGGCTCGCCGAAGGGGTCAGCGGCGGTCTGGTGCGGGTGTTCCTCATCGTGGTCGGCCTGTTCTGGCTGGTGCCGACGATCGGTCTGCTGCTGTCCTCGCCTGCGCTCGCCGGAGGACATCGCGGCGAGCGGCTGGTGGAAGGTGTTCACGCGAGCCCTCGCAGACTCACCTTCGACAGCTACCGGAAGCTGCTGGAGAACGACGACATCACCAGCTCCCTGCTGAACACGGTGCTGATCACCGTCCCGGCGACCCTGCTGGTCGTGATCATCGGCTCGCTGGCGGGCTACGCGTTCGCGTGGATGGAGTTCCCGGGCCGGGACTGGTGGTTCCTGGGCGTGGTCGGCCTGCTGGTGGTGCCGGTGCAGGTGGCGCTGATCCCGATCGCCGAACTCTTCGGCACCATCGGCATCTTCGGCTCGGTGATCGGCGTGGTGCTGTTCCACGTCGGTTTCGGTCTGCCGTTCGCGGTGTTCCTGCTGCGGAACTTCTTCGCGGAGATCCCGCGGGAGCTGCTGGAGGCGGCGCGGCTGGACGGGGCGGGTGAACTGCGGCTGTTCTTCCGTGTCGTGATGCCGCTCGGCGGCCCGGCGATCGCCGCGCCTCGGCATCTTCCAGTTCCTGTGGGTGTGGAACGACATGCTGGTCGCGCTGATCTTCTCGGACTCCGGGAGCCAGCCGATCACGGTCGCGCTCCAGACGCAGGTACGGCAGTTCGGCAACAACATCGACGTGCTGGCACCCGGCGCGTTCATCTCGATGGTGATCCCGCTGGCCGTGTTCTTCGCGTTCCAGCGGCAGTTCGTGTCCGGCGTGATGGCGGGCGCGGTCAAGTAGCCGCTACAGCAAGCGTGGTTGGAGGGGCGGGCCGGCAGCGGTCCGCCCCTTCCGCGTGTCCCCCGGATGCCGTAGCCGCCGTAACCAAGTCACCCCACCGGCCGTTCCCGGGCCGAACGCCCGCGCCGACCGATGGATGTGCCTCTTGCCCAGGTTCAGTGTCATCGTCCCCGCGTACCAGGTTCAGGCGTACCTGCACGAGTGCCTGGAATCGGTGCTCTCCCAGTCCTGTCCCGATCTGGAACTGATCGTCGTCGACGACTGCTCGCCGGACGCGTGCGGTGCGATCATCGACGAGTTCGCGGCCCGCGACCCGCGTGTACGACCCGTCCATCTGCCCGAGAACGCGGGCCTGGGCCCCGCCCGCAACGCCGGCGTGGCGCGCGGCGAGCGGCGACTACCTGCTCTTCCTCGACAGCGACGACACCCTCACCCCGGACGCGCTGCGCGCCATCGCCGACCGGCTGAAGGAGACCGGCGAGCCGGACGTCCTGGTCTTCGACTACGCGCGCACGTACTGGACGGGCGAGGCGGTCCGCAACCAGGCGCGCCCTGCAGCTGACCGAGGAGGGCCCGGCCCCGTTCCGGCTGGCGGACCGGCCGGGGCTGCTGCGGCTGCTGATGGTCGCCTGGAACAAGGCGTACCGGCGGGAGTTCGTCGAGCGAGAGGGCTTCACCTTCCCGCCCGGCTACTACGAGGACACGCCGTGGACGTACCCGGTGCTGATGACGGCGGAGTCGATCGCGACCCTGGACCGGGTCTGCGTGCACTACCGGCAGCGGCGGCGGGGCAGCATCCTGCGCACGACCAGCGCGCGGCACTTCGACGTCTTCGACCAGTACGACCGGGTCTTCGCGTATCGTCGACCAGCGCCCCGAACTCGACCGGTGGCGGCCGGTGTTGTTCCGCCGCATGGTCGACCACCTGGCGATCGTGTTCGCCCGGCCGCGACCGGCTGCCGCGCGGCAGCCGCGCCGACGTTCCTGCGCCGGGCCCGCGCCCACTACCGCCGCTACCGCACCCCGGGCACGCCCGTCCCCCTGCGCGCCCGGGTGCACCACGCCCTGATCCGGCTGGGCCTGCACCGCACCTACCGCGCCCTGCAGCTGGCGTCGCGCCCTGCACCGCGGCACCGCGAGGACCGCCGGGAGCCGCTGCTGCAGGGCCTGCGGTACCGCCGCCCTCCGCCTGCCACTACCGGCGTCCAGCGCTGCCTGCCGCTGCGCGCCGACCGCGCCGTCTTCGCCGCCTACGGCGGCCGCGGCCACGGCTGCAACCCGGGCGCGCTGGAGGCGGCGTTCCGCGACGCTCGCGCCGCACATCCGCACGGCCTGGGTCGCCCGCCGGAGCACCACCACGCGGTCCCGGCCGGCGACCCGCCGCCTCGCCCCGGCACGGCCGCCTACTGGACGGCGCTGGCCCGCTCCCGGTACCTGGTCAGCAACGCCGACTTCGACCGCCGCCTGGTCAAGCGCCGGGGCCAGGTCTTGATCCAGACCCGGCAGGGCACCCCGCTCGGGCACATGGGCCTCGACCTCCAGGAGCGCCCGGCGGCCGCCCGCGGCACGGACTTCGCCGGGCTGCTCAGGGAGCGTCGACCAGTGGGACTACGTGCTGTCCGCCAACCGCCACTCCACCCTGACCTGGGAGCGCGTCCACCCCGGCCGCTACACCACCCTGGAGTACGGCTAGCCCCCGCAACGACGTCTTCCAGACGGCGACCGCGGCCGACGTGGCCCGGCTGCGCGCGCTCGCTGGGCATCCCGGAGGGCACGGTGGCGATCCTGTACGCGCCGACCCACCGCGACTACCGCCGCACCCAGCGCCGCCGCCCTCGACCTGCCAGCGGATCGTGCGCCGCCTGGGCCCGCGCTTCGTCGTCCTGGCCCGCGCCCACCACGCCTACGACGCCCCGCTCGACCACCACCCGCGGCCGGGTCGTCGACGTCAGCGACCACCCGAGCGTGGAGTCGCTGTGCCTGGCCTCGGACGCCCTGGTCACGGACTACTCGTCGCTGATGTTCGACTTCGCCAACCTGGACCGGCCGATCGTGATCCACGCCGACGACTGGGAGGCGTACGAGGCGGCCCGCGGCACCTACTTCGACCTGCGCGCCTCCCCGCCGGGCGCCGGTCGCGCGCGGCGAGGACGAGCTGATCGACATCTTCGCCACCGGCCACTGGCGAGGCTCTCGCTCGACCCAGCTGCGGTCGGCGTTCCGCGAGCGGTTCTGCCCGTACGACGACGGACGGGCCGCCGAGCGGGTCGTGCGCCGGGTCGTGCTCGGGGAGTCGGAGCTGCCGCCCGTCGTGCCGCTCGACGAGCGCCGCCCGGTGCCGTCGGCGGCGGCCTCGCTGGCGCGTGAGCCGCTCGCCACGGTGCCGCGGCCGGCCGGCCCTCCGAACGTCACCGACCACCTCTGACCACGGTTCTCACACCGGGAAGTCCGTATGCCCTCCAGCCCGTCGCGGCCGACACCCAGCCGACCGCCCTCCTGGCGGCCGTCCGGGCGGCCCCGCTCCTGAACAGCCCCGAAGACCCTCGACAGAACTCGAAGACCCTCGACAGAAAGAGCAGAATGCCCCGCTTCAGCATCATCGTCCCGTCCCATGGGGTCGCGGGCCGGCTGTCCCAGGCGCTGGACTCGGTCCTCGCCCAGTCCTTCGGCGACTTCGAGCTGATCCCGGTCTGCGACGCACCCGACGCACCGGCGGCGGACGTCGTCGCCGGGTACGCCGAGCGGGACTCCCGGGTGACGCCGGTGCACTCCCCGCCGTCGGCCGGTCTGGCCGGGGCGCGCAACACCGGGCTGCGGGCGGCCGTAGGCGGCCACGTGCTGTTCCTCGACGGCGACGACGTCCTGGTCCCGGGGGCGCTGGCGGTCCTGGACGCCCGGCTGAGCGCGGTGGGCGACGTCGACGTGCTGCACTTCGAGCACGAGCGCGCCCCCTGGTGGGAGGGCGAGCCGACCAACCCGGCCGCGCCCCTGCTGGCGCAGGACGCCGGACGGGGCCTTCTCCCCCGACCGGGCCCCGGAGCTGACGGGCGTGACGCTCCCGGCGTGGAGCGCGGTCTACCGCCGGGCCTTCCTCACCGAGCGGGACATCACCTTCCCCGGCGGCCACTTCACCGACATCGGCTTCGGCGGTCTGGTCGCCCTGCGGCGCCGAGCGGATGGCGGTGCTGCGGGCGGTCGTCGTCCGGCATCTGCTGCGCCGGCAGGGCAACCGGCTGGGCCTCCCGGGCGAGCACCACGCCGAGCTCCTCGACCAGACCGAGCTGGTGCTGACGCGGGCCGCGGAGCAGGGACTGTCGGCGGACCGGCTGAAGCCGCTGTTCGAGCAGCTCTTCGCCGCCGTACTGAAGACGGCCGCCCACCCCCGGCGGCTGCCGGCGGGCCGCCGCGCCTTCTTCCGCCGGGCGAGCGCGCCTCTACCGGCGGCACCGGCCCGCCGGCTACCAGGCGCCCGGCGGCAGTCTCGGCGTCCAGCACCGGCTGCTGGCGGCCGGGTCGTACCCGGCGTTCCGCGCGCTGCGCGCCGCCAACCAAAGGGCGCTGCGGGCCGCCGCGCTGCTCCCCCGTCCCGCGGGGGCTGCGCACCCGGCCTGCGGTACGCGGCGGCGCCTGCGCCGCCCCCTCGACAAGAACCTCGCCGTGTACTGCGCGTACTGGGGCCGCGGCTACGCCTGCAACCCGGCCGCGATCCACGCCAAGGCCCGCGAACTCGCCCCGCACCTGCGCTCGGTGTTCCTGGTGGAGCCGGACGCGGTGGACAGCATGCCGCCGGACGTGGAGTACGCGGTCATCGGCAGCCGGCAGTACTGGGAGGTGCTGGCCCGCGCCAAGTACCTCGTCAACAACGCCAACTTCGCGGACGCCGTGGTCAAACGCCCCGGCAGCGTCCACCTCCAGACCCAGCACGGGACCCCGCTGAAGAAGATGGGCGCCGACCAGGCGACGTATCCCGTGGTGGCCGCGGCGACGGGCAGCTTCGCCAGGCTGCTGGCCCGGGTGGACCGCTGGGACTACAACCTCACCTCCAACCGGCACTCCACGGAGATGTGGGAGAAGGCGTTCCCCGGCGCGCACGAGACCCTCGAGTACGGCTATCCGCGCAATGACGTCTACTGCACGGCGACCGCCGAGGACGTCGCCCGTGTCCGCAAGCGAGCTCGGCGTCCCCGATGGCAAGAAGGCGATCCTCTACGCGCCCACGCACCGCGACTACTCCACCGGCTTCGAGTCCGGCCTGGATCTGGCGGAGTTCTGCGAGGCGATCGGCGACGAGTACGTGGTGCTGCTGCGCGCCCACTACTTCTACGACCAGGGGCGCCGCGCCGGGGCGGCGGCCGGATCATCGACGTCACCGGGCACCGCTCGTCGGAGGACGTGTGCCTGGCCGCCGACGCGCTGATCACCGACTACTCGTCGATCATGTTCGACTACGCCAACCTGGACCGGCCGATCGTCGTGTACGCCGACGACTGGGACGTCTACCGGGAGACCCGGGGCGTCTACTTCGACCTGATGCGCAGTCCCGCCCGGCCGGGTCGCCCGTACGCCCGGGGAACTGGCGGCCGCCTTCCGCGACGGCTCGTTACGCGGACGAGTCCGCCACGGCCCTGCGCGCCGCGTTCCGGGAGCGCTTCTGCCAGTTCGACGACGGCCGGGCCGCCGAGCGCGTCGTACGCCGGGTGCTGCTGGGGGAGCCGCCCGAGGCGATCCCGCCCGTGATCCCGCTCGCGGAGCGCGTCCCGGCCCCCGCCGCCACCCTCGTAAGGAGCTGACCGAAGAAGTGCCCCGCTTCAGCATCATCGTCCCCGTCTACAAGGTGCAGGGCTTCCTGCGCGAGTGCCTCGACTCGGTGCTCGGCCAGTCGTACGGCGACTTCGAGGTCATCGCCGTGGACGACCGCTCGCCCGACGGCAGCGGCGCCATCCTCGACGAGTACGCCGCCCGGGACGCCCGGGTGCGGGTGCTGCACCTGCCCGAGAACGTCGGCCTGGGCCGGGCCCGCAACGCCGGCCTGCGAGCGGGCGGCCGGCGACTACGTCCTGTTCCTCGACAGCGACGACCACTACACGCCGGGCCTGCTGGCCGCCGTGGCCGCGCGCCTCGAAGCGACCAGCGACCCGGACATCCTGGTCTTCGACCATGTGCGCACCTACTGGTGGGGCCGGGGCGGTCGCAGTGAGGCGGCGGACCTGCTGGCAGCGGCGGGCACGGAGACGTTCGGTCTCCGGGAGAACCCGCAGTACCTGAACCTGTTCCTGGTCGCCTGGAACAAGGCGTACCGGCGCGCCTTCCTCCAGGAGCACGGCCTGCGAGTACGCGCCGGGGCTGTACGAGGACGCGCCGGTCACCTACCGGTCGATGGTGCTGGCGGAGCGCATCGCCTGCCTGGACCGGATCGGGGTGGAGTACCGGCAGCGCCGGCAGGGCGCGATCACCAAGACGCCGGGGCGCCGGCACTTCGACATCTTCCCGCAGTACGAGGGCCTGTTCGCCTTCCTGGAGCAGCGCCCCGACCTCGACTGGGCGCGTCCGCTGCTGCTGGAACGGGCGCTGGACCACATGCTGTTCGTGCTGGCCCGCGAGGACCGGGTGCGGCCGGCGGACCGGGCGCGACTTCTACCGCGAGATCCGCTCCTTCCACCGCCGTCACCTGCCGAAGGACGGCTTCGCGGAGCCGGACGGCTGGCGCGGGGTCGAGATGCGGCTGCTGGCGTCGGCGCCCTACGCGTCGTACGCGGCGGCGCGCGGTCTGCGGGACCTGCGTGCGAGGGCCCTGGGCGGCAAGCGGCGGATGGCGCGCAAGACGTCGGACAAGGCCCTGCGCGCCTGGTACGCGGCCCAGTCGAAGCGCCCGCTCGATCCGCACCTCGCCGTCTACTCGGCGATCCCACCACCGGGGCGTGTTCGGCGACCCGGCCGCGATCCACGCCAAGGCCCGCGAGATCGCGCCGCACATCCGGGGCGTGTGGGTGGTCCGGGAGGACGCCGTGGAGGCGCTGCCGCCCGGCATCGACCATGTGACCCCGGGCTCGCGGCGCTATCACGAGGTCATGGCGCGGGCCACGTACTGGGTGAACAACGTCAACTGGCCCGGCACCCTGGCCAAGCGGCCCGGCAGCGTCCACATCCACACCCACCAGGGCACCCCGCTCAAGTACATGGGCGCCGACCTGCTGACCAAGCCGGGCGCCCGGCACGGCTTCGACGTGCCGAAGATGCTGCGCCGGGCCGACCGCTGGGACTACAGCCTGGTCGCCGGCCGGCACGCGGAGCGGGTGTGGGAGCGGGCGTACCCGTGCCACTTCACCTCGCTGCGGACCGGCAGCCCGCGCAACGACGTCCTGGTCGGCGCCGGCCCGGAGCGGGGCCTGGAGGTGCGCGAGCGGCTCGGCATCCCCGCCGGTCACACGGTCGTGCTGTACGCGCCGACCCGGCGCGACTACCGGCGGGGCGGTCACGTCGACCGGTTCGACCTGGCCCGGTTCGCCGAGGACCTGGGCCCGGGCCACACTCTCGTCGTCCGTCTGCACCCGTCGCTGGCCAGCGGGCGTGGCGCGCGGTCTGGGCCTGGCCGATCTGCACCGGCGCGGGCGTGCTGGTGGACGCGACCGACGAGCCGCACGTCGAGGACGTGATGCTCGCCTCCGACGCGCTGGTCACGGACTACTCGGCCCTGATGTTCGACTACGCCCTCCTGGACCGGCCGATCGTGGTCCACGCCGACGACTGGGGCGCGTTCGCGGCGAGCCGGGGCGCCTACTTCGACATCACGGCCGACGCGCCGGGACATGTGTCGCGCTCGTACCGGGAGCTGGCCTGGCTGTTCGCGTCCGGCACCTGGCAGGACGGGGAGTCGGCGCGGCTGCGGTCCGCCTTCCGTGAGCGGTACTGCGAGTTCGAGGACGGGCGGGCCGCCGAGCGGGTCGTACGGCCTGCTGATGCTGGGCGAGCGGGGCGGTGCGCTGCTGCCCGCGGCCCGCCGGACCCCCGGCGTCCGTACGAGGCCCGAGGCGCTGGTCGAGCGATGAGAACACCCGCCGGCCCCGAGGCCGTACCCTCCCTGCCCGGCCAGCGGGCCGCCTCGGCACGGCCGCCGGCCGCCCCCGAGCGGCTGCGGCCGGTGCACTGGTGGCACGCGGCGCTGGTCGCCGTACCCACCGCGGCCCTGCTCGTGCTGGGCTACCGGCGGCGCTGGATCTGCGACGACGGGCTGATCTACCTGCGGCCGGTCCGGCAGATCCTGGCGGGCCACGGGCCCGTGTTCAACGTGGGGGAACGGGCGGAGAGTTCGACCGGCACCCTGTGGCAGTGGCTGCTCGCGCTCGCCACCTGGGTCACCGGCGAGGACCCGGCGTTCCTCGCGGTGGGGGTCGGGCTGCTGCTGAGTACCGCCGGGTTCGGGCTCGCCCTGTACGCCACATGCCATCTGCACCGGGGTGCGCGGCTGCTGCTCCCGGCGGGTGTGTGCGTGCTGCTGGCCGTGCCGCCGTTCTGGTCGTACATGACCTCGGGTCTGGAGAGCGGCCTGGGCGCCTTCTGGACCGGCCTGGCGTGGTGGCTGCTGACGCGTACCCGGCGCGGGCAGCAGGCCCGGCCGGCCTGCGCCGCCGCCTTCGTGTTCGGGCTGGGCCCGCTGGTCCGGCCCGATCTCGCGGTGGTCACGGCGTGCTTCCTGGCGGCGCAGTGGTGGGTGCTGCGGCCCTCCCGGCGGGGCAGCGCCGCGATGCTGGCGTCGGCGGGGGCGCTGCCACTGGCGTACGAGGTCTTCCGCGCGGGGTACTACGGGGTCCTGGTGCCGCTGCCCGCCATCGCCAAGGAGGCGAGCGCCAGCGACTGGAGCCGGGGCGCCGGATACGTGCACGAGACGCTCGGCCCGTACTGGCTGTGGCCCGTCGTCCCCGTGCTCGGCGCGCTGGCCGTCCTGCTGGTGCGGCGCACGCGCCGGGAACGGCGGGGCCGTGCCCCCGCGCGGGCCTCGCTCGCGGTGCTGCTGGCGCCGCTGGTCGCGGGCCTGCTGCTGTCGGGGTACGTCATCCGGGTCGGCGGTGACTACATGCACGCGCGCATGATCCTGCCCGCCCTTCTGCTGCTGCTCCTGCCGGTGCTGGTCGTGCCAGCGACCAGGTTCACGGGCGCCGCGTGCGCGCTGCTGCTGGTGTGGCTGTGCGCTGCGGTCAGCCCGCTGCGGACGCCGTTCGACGTGCGCAGCACGCCGGCCTCCTTCAATGTGCGCACCTCCGACGTGGAGGGCCTCGGCGACCACAACCCGGTGCGCACCGCCACCTGGGTGGACAACTGGCCCGCCCTGCCGGAGGGGCGCGGCATGCTGGCGGCGGCCGTGCGCGCACCCCGGCCGACGCTGCTGTACTTCGACGCCGGGCGGCGACTGCACGCCACCCCGATGCCCGCGGACTCCCCGTACCACGTGGTGATCGTGGGGCGTCATCTCGGTGTCACCGGAGCCGCGGCGCCACTCGACGCCTACGTCAACGACGCCTGGGGGCTCGCCAGCCCGGTCGGGGCGCATCTCGCGCTGGAGCGGTGGAGCTGGCCCGGGCACGAGAAGTTCCTGCGCAACCACTGGGTCTTCGCGGAGTGGGCGGCGGAGCACCCGCCCAGGCGCGACCTGCTGCGGGCTCAGGCCTCACGGCAGACGGTCGAGGCGGCCCGGGCCGCACTGGGCTGCGGCGACCTCGCCGAGCTGAAGGAGTCGGTACGCGCGCCGCTCACCGCCGAGCGGTTCTGGCGCAACCTCACCGGGTCCTACGAGCGGACGCGGTTCCGGTTCGCGCGCTGGCCCGCCTCGGCGCAGAAGGCGCTGTGCGACTCGCGCTGACGGTCGGCAGGTGGGCGTAGTCGCCTCACCCGATGAAGTGACCCGGGGTCAGGCCCCAGGTACGGGCGGGAACATTCGGCGCATGCCCCAGTCCCTCTTGCTCCCGACCGTCCTGTGAGCGCCGGAGTCCTCGCCCGGCGGACCGTGCGCGGTGCGACGGCGCTGCGCGGCGGCCGCCTGGGGCGGATCACCCCGTACCAGTTCTTCGGCGCCCTGTTCTGGCTGGTGATGACGCTGGCGTACTGGCGGATCCCGCTGTGCTGCGACGCCGGACAGCACGCGGCGGTCGTGGAGCGTCTCAAGGCCGATCTGCTCCATCCGGCCCACAGCATGGCGGACCTGCCGGGCGAGGGCAGCCCGTACTACGGTCCGTACGCCGTCGCGCAGGGCGTTGTGGCGCGGCTGACGGGGCTGTCCGGCTGGGGGGTCGTGAAGCTCGCCGGGCCGGTGCACCTGCTGGTGCTGCTGACGGGGCTCGGCCGCTTCGTCAGGACCCTCACGCCGCGTCCCTGGGCGCCGGTTCTGGCCCTGCTGTTCATGACGCTGCTGTGGGGCACCGCGCGGATCCTGTGGAGCGGCTACCTCGGGCTGATGCCGATGACGACGAACCTGGGCTATCCGTCCGCCGTCGCGATCGGGCTGACGTTCTGGGCATGGGCCTGGACCTGCACGCACGCGCGTGAGGACGCCCCCGCCGTGCGGTTCGTCGGGCCGAGCGGGCTCGGCGGCTGGTCGGGGTACGCGGGGCTCGGCGCCCTGTACGGGCTGATCCTGCTCACCCATCCGGTCACGGCGGCCTCGGCACTGACCGGCGCGGTGGCGATCGTGGCATCCCGGCAGCGGGGGTGGCGCGGGCCGGTCGTGGCGCGCTGGGCGCTCGCCGGGGCGGCCTGCGGGGCGGTCGCCGTGTCGTGGCCGTACTACGACGTCCTGGCGCTGGTGAGCGATACCGGCATGGACGAGATGCACCGGCAGCTGTACGAGGGGATGCTCGCCAACTCCTGGCTGGCGCTGCTCGGCGTGCCCGCGCTGTGGGTGCGGGCCCGCAGGTCGGCGCGTGATCCGCTGGCGCCGATGTTCCTGCTGGAGTGCCTGTTGTTGGGGTACGGCTGGGTGAGCGGGCACCACACGTACGCCAGGGCCCTGTGGGCCGTGCTGGTGCCGCTGCAGTTCGCGCTGGCGGTGGAGCTGGCGGCGCCGCGGCCCTGGCGGCGGACCCGGAAGGTACTGGGCGGGGCGGCTGCGGCCGGGGCGTGCGCCGGGTTCCTCACCGTGCACGCCGGGGCGGTCGTGCCCCGGTCGGTCGACCCGGTGGGATTCACGCAGCCCACGCGCTGGCCGGCGTACGACTGGGCGGCGCGGCACATCGGGCCGGGCGAGGTGGTGATCACCGACGGATACCTGGCCGGGCATTCCATCGCCGGGTACGGGCCGAACCTCGCCGCGCCCATCTGGCCCGACCCGGCCCTGGACGAGCGGGAGCGGGAGCGCCGGGCGGCCGACGTGAACGCCTATCTGGCCCCCGGTTCGACCCGCGCCGAGCGTGCCGCCGTCGTCCGCCGCTACCACGTGCGCTGGCTGCTGCTGACGCGCTGGCACCCGGTGCCCGAGGAGGCCGTGGTGGTGGCGTGGAGCAGACGGACGGGGGAGGTGCTGGCGCGGGTCGCGAGGTGACGTGCCGGTGTCTACTCGATGACGAGGTCGACCTCGATGTTGCCCCGGGTGGCGTTGGAGTACGGGCAGACCTGGTGGGCCTGCTCGACCAGCTTGCGGCCGGTCGCCTCGTCCACGCTGTCGGGAAGCTCGACGCGCAGCGTGACGGCGAGACCGAAGCCGTCGCCCTGCTTGCCTATGCCGACCTCGGCGGTCACGGCGGCGTCGCTGACGTCGACCTTGGCCTGGCGGCCGACGAGGCCGAGGGCGCTGCCGAAGCAGGCGGCGTAACCGGCGGCGAAGAGCTGCTCCGGGTTGGTGCCCTGGCCGTTGCCGCCCATCGCCTCCGGCATGCCCAGCGCGAGGTCCAGCGTGCCGTCGGAGCTGACGGCGCGGCCCTCGCGGCCGTGGGTGGCGGTGGCGACCGCGGTGTAGAGCGCGTCCATGGAAATCCTTCCCTCTCACGTCACGTTCCGGCGGCCCGCTTCCGGACCGCCTGACACCCACGATTAGAGCACACAACTAAGTTGTGCGCAATTGAATGGTGGGTGCGAGTTACTCTGGAGCCATGAACACGCCGGACGACGACTGGCTCCGCCTGGACCAGCAGATCTGCTTCTCCCTGCACGCGGCCTCCCGCGCCTTCAACGGTGTCTACCGCGTGATCCTCAAGGACCTGGGGCTCACCTACCCGCAGTACCTGGTGATGCTGGTGCTGTGGGAGCAGGGCGAGCTGCCCGTGAAGAAGCTCGGGGAGTACCTGCGCCTGGACTCCGGCACACTGTCACCGCTGCTCAAGCGGCTGGAGGCGGCCGGCCTCGTGCGCCGGGAGCGCAGCGCCCGCGACGAGCGGTCGGTCGAGGTCCGGCTGACCGAGGAGGGCACCGCGCTGCGGAAGCGAGCGCTTCAGGTGCCGCGCCGGATCGCCGGCGCGACGGGCTTCGACGCCACCGAGGTCCGCGCCCTGCGCGCCCGCCTCGACGAGCTCACCTCCGCCCTGGACGCGGCCGCGCTCCCGGAGCCACCGGGAGACGGGCGGTCGTAGCGGCACCGGGCGGCTCATCGGCGGTGGCCGGTACGCCGGCGGGCTGCCTCCGGACGTGGAGGCGGAGGATCACCCCGTCTCGCACGTGCTCCTCCCGGACGGTGAACTCCTCCCGCAGCACGGCGAGTTTCGCCCGCTCGACCGCATCGGGCGGCGACCAGCGCGGGTCCAGCGCGTACGCGTCGGCGACCACCCAGACCCGGTCCACCGGGGCAAGCCGCTGCCGCAGCTCCCCGGGGGTCGCCTCGGTGCCCCACAGCGTTCCGGAACGGGGCGCCGACTCCCGCAGCGCGATATCGCGCACCTGCTGGAACCCCTTGGGGTAGGCCAGCGCGGCGAGCCTGCCGACCGACGGCACGAACAGCACCGGGTCGCCCGGGCGCATCTGGCGGACGGCGAGCGCGGAGACGACGGCGAGGTTGTCGGGGCGGTGCGCGGCGGAACGGTCCTGGCGGTACACGGGGAGATGCTGGAGGAAGGTGCCGGTGAGAGCGAGGACACCGGTGGCGCCCAGCAGCGCGTGCACCCACCGGCCGCCGACCCGCACACGGCCCCGCACATGCCGGACGCCGACCCGCACGCGCCGCCCGCCGAACCGCGCTCGCCCCGCAACCCGCCCCACCGCTCCGGCCACCCGCCCGGCCCCGGCGGCCACCAGCAGGGGCGCTCCCGCCAGCGCGTACAGCACGTACCGGTCGTGGTAGAGCGGCCGGACCTGCGAAACGGTCAGCAGAATTCCCGGCGGCACGAGCAGCAGCGGGAGCGCGACCGCCGCCAGTCGCCGCGCCCGGAGTCCCACCATCATCAGCGCCGCCGAGCCCCAGAGCGCCACCCCGGTCGGCCCGGGAGAGAAGTTCCGCGCCAGTTTCCCGACCCTGTCCCACCCGGGCGGCACCAGCCACGCCAGCTGCCCGGCCTGCCCCTGTGACACCCACACCAGCGGCAGCAGGAGCACCACCACGGCCCCGGCCGCACACCCCCAGCCGGACCACACCCTCCTCGGCACCCGCATCATGGCCAGCGTCACCGCGTGCGCGCAGAGCACCAGCACCGCCAGCTCGTGCAGCAGACAGGTCGGGGCGACAACCGCCCCGTACGGCCACCACGCCCGCGCGCCCGCCCTGTCCACGGCCCTCAGGAGCAGCAGCGTCGCCCCGGCCACGCCCGCCGCGACCAGCGCGTACGACCGTCCCTCCTGGGCGTAGTGGCCGGTCATCGGCGTGATCGCGTAGAGGACACCGGCCCACAGGCCTGCCAGCGGCCCGGCCAGCCTGACGCCGAGGGCCGCGACCAGGCCGGCGGTCGCGGTCGCCGCGCACACCGACGGCAGGCGCAGGACGACCTCGCCGGGGTGGACGGTGAGGACGGCGTGCATGAGCAGGTAGTAGAGGCCGTGTACCGCGTCGACGTCGTGCAGCAGCCGCCAGATCTCCACAACCGTGCGCTGCGCGACCTGGAAGGTGACGCTCTCGTCGCCCCACATGCCACCGCGGTCCAGGCCCCACAGCCCGATCGCGAGCATCACCGCCATGGGGACCACCACGGGCGCCGCGCCCCAGCCGAACCGGCCGCTCCCCCTCGACTGTCCGATCGTCACGGCGCGATTCTGTGCTGTTTAACAGGCTTTGGTGATACTTCGTGGTGTGTTACCACTTTCATGTCATTCACCCGGCTTACGATCCGCCGTAATGGATGCCGTGATGGACGCCGACAGGCCTCGCTCTCAGGTCGCCGTCGTGGTCATCGGCTACGACGACGCAGCCCATGTGGCGGACGCCGTGCGCTCGGCGCTCGCCCAGGGCCCTGCGGTGCGCGAGGTCCTGGCAGTCGACGACTGCTCGGCGGACGGCAGCGCCGACCTGCTCGACCGGCTCGCCGCGCCGGAACCCCGCCTGCGGGTGATCCGCCGCCGGGTCAACAGCGGCGGCTGCGGCACCCCGCGCAACACCGGGCTCGACGCGGTGACATCGCCGTACGTGATGTTCCTGGACAGCGACGACGTTCTGCCGCCCGGCGCGGTCGACGCGCTGCTCGGCGGCCGCGGCGGGCGCGCACGCGGAGGTCGCGGGCGGTCTGTGCGTACGCCGGGAGCTGCCGTCGGGGCGCGAAGTGCCCTGGCAGGCTCGGCTCTACGCGCTCCACGCCGTGGTACCGCGCCCCGCGCAGCGACCGCGTCTGGTCCAGGACACGCTCTGCGTCAACAAGCTCTACCGCACCGACTTCCTGCGCGAGCACCGCATCCGCTTCCCCGAGGGCCGATTCCCGTACGAGGACGTCGTCTTCAGCGCGCGGGTACTGGCCGCGGCCCCGCGCATCGCCCTGGTCCCGGACCGGGTGTACGTCTGGCACGTGCGCCGGTCCGCCGAGCGGCTGTCGATCTCGCTGGACCGGGCCGGTGTCGACAACTGGCGGGCCCGTACGGAGGCGTGCCGGCAGGCGTACGAGATCCTGCTGGGCGCCGGGCAGAAGGAACTCGCGCGGGCCGCACGCGCCAAGTTCCTCGATCACGAGCTGCGGATGTACGTGCGCGAACTGGGGTTGCGCGACGCCGCCTACCGGCACGCGTGGTGGGAGCTGACGCGGGCGCAT
Organism: uncultured Actinomycetota bacterium; assembly: GCA_963798065.1. Lineage (GTDB taxonomy): Bacteria > Actinomycetota > Actinomycetes > Streptomycetales > Streptomycetaceae > Streptomyces. Next base: position 254,445 of record CAWCSC010000025.1, read on the forward strand.
CTCGCGGAGTACGACGCCGACGACTGGGCGCGCGCCCCGGCTGCTCCCGGCCGGCTGGTCGGGCGGGTCGTCCTGGCGTCCCCGGAGCCGCGCGACCTGCCCCGGCTGCGGGAGCTGGCGGCCCGTCCGGCCCGTCTGTGTCCGCCGTACGCCCGTGCCGCGGACGGCACGCCCGTCTGGTCGGACGACCTCCCGCAGGTCTCCCTGGAGCCCCTGCTGACCCGGCCGGTGCGCGCGCTGCCCTTCGCCGTCGACGCGGAACTGCGGCCACGCGCGCGCGGCGCCCGGCTGCGGCTGCGCCTGCACGAGCTGTACGGCCGGGTGGCGCAGGCGGGGCCGGAGGCGGTGGAGGTGGAGTGGCGGCACCGGGGCGACGGGGACGTGCTCGTCCGCCGTACGACCGCGCTCGTGCCGTCCGCCGGTGCCGCCTGCTGGTCGGCGGAGGCGGGCGTCGACCTCCCCGAGCTGGCCGCGCTCGGTGTGGGCACCTGGGACCTGCGCCTTCGCCTCCGCTTCCGTGACGGCGTGAGCCGCGAGGCCACGGCCCACGCGCTCGCGGGCTCCGGCCTGCTGCGCCGCAGCGCCGTCCCGAGCGCCCGGCACGGCGTGGTACTCGTACAGCCGTACTCCACCCACTCCGGCGCGCTGGCGCTGCGGGTGGCGCCCGGCGCACGCGGCGTGCTGTCGGTCGTACGCGCAAGGCTGCGCCGACTGCTTCACTGAGAGCACTACGACGACCAAGCCGACCACGACGAACCACGACGCATCGGCACACAGCACCACCACCACGGGCCAACTGACGAGGGGACTGCCGCACATGACCTGGTTGATCACCGGCGGCGCCGGCTACATCGGCGCGCACGTCGTACGGGCGATGACCGCGGCGGGAGAACAGGCGGTGGTGTACGACGACCTGTCCACCGGTATCGCCGGGCGCGTGCCCGAGGGGGTGCCGCTGGTGGTGGGCTCGACGCTGGACGACGAGCGGCTCGCGCGTACCCTCGCGGACCACTCGGTCACCGGCGTCGTCCACCTCGCGGCGAAGAAGCAGGTGGGAGAGTCGGTCGAGCAGCCGCTGCACTACTACCGGGAGAACGTCGAGGGCCTGCGGATCCTGCTGGAGGCGGTGACGGCGGCGAAGGTGGCATCCCTCGTGTTCTCCTCCTCGGCGGCGGTGTACGGCATGCCGGACGTGGATCTGGTCACGGAGGAGACGCCCTGCGTGCCCATGTCGCCCTACGGCGAGACGAAGCTGGCCGGTGAGTGGCTGGTCCGCGCGACGGGCCGGGCGACCGGCCTGTCGACCGCGTCCCTGCGCTACTTCAACGTGGCGGGCGCCGCGAGCCCGGAGCTCGCGGACGTCGGTGTCTACAACCTCGTCCCCATGGTCTTCGAGAAGCTCACGGCGGATGCGCCGCCGCGCATCTTCGGCGACGACTACGCGACTCCGGACGGCACCTGCGTACGCGACTACATCCACGTCGTCGACCTGGCCGAGGCCCATGTCGCGGCGGCCCGGGCGCTGCGCTCCTCCCCCGGCCGCGAGCTCACCCTCAACATCGGCCGGGGCGAGGGCGTCTCCGTCCGCGAGATGATCGACCGCATCAACGCGGTCACCGGCTACGACCGACCGCCCACGGTCGCCCCCCGCCGCCCGGGCGACCCGGCCCGCGTCGTCGCCTCCGCCGACCACGCCGCCACGGAGCTGGGCTGGAAGGCCAGGCACGACGTCCAGGACATGATCACGTCGGCGTGGGACGGCTGGGTACGCCTGCATCCGGAGGCGGCGCGGGCCTGAACCGGCGTTGCCTACCGGCAAGTCCCCTCACAGCGCCCGCAGCGCCCCCGCCGTGGCCCGGGCCAGCGAGTCCAGGTAGCCCTTCGGCAGCTTCGGGCTGCGGATCACCACCGAGCGCCAGTACAGCGGGCCGGAGATCAGGTCGAGGGCCAGGTCGTGGTCGAGGCCCTCGCGGAGCTCGCCGCGGCGTTCCGCTGCCGTGACGATGCCGGTCGCGACGCCGTCCTGGCCCTCGCGCAGGGCCTTCTGGAGGGCCTCGGCGATGTCGGGGTTGCGGGCCGCCTCGGCCTGGAGGTCGGGGATGATCTGCGAGGCGACGGGGTGGCGCAGGGCGCGGGACGTCACCTCGTACAGCAGCCGCAGGTCGCCCTCCAGGGAGCCGGTGTCCGGCGCGGGCAGGCCCTGCACGGCGAGCGCCGAGACGATGTCGAGCACCAGGTGCAGCTTGGAGCGCCAGCGGCGGTACACCGCCGTCTTGCCCGACCCCCGCACGGCGCGCGATCCCCTCGATGGACATCCGCGCGTAGCCGACGGCCGCGAGCTCCTCGAAGACGGCCGCCCGGATCGCCTCCGTCACGTCCTCCCGCAGCACGGCCGCCCCCGCGGGGGCCCGGCGGCGCGGACGCGGCTGCGGCGGCTCGTCGGCGTTCGTCGTCATGCGCGACAGCATAGGGCGTCACGACGAAACGGTTGCGTTCCGACGCTCGGACGGCCTACGCTCCCGTTGCGACGATACGGTCCCGTCCCGACGTAAGAAGTCGTGAAGAGTCTGGTAAAAGTCCCCCTCTCCGGCTCCTCACGCCCCAGGTCCCACACCCCTCCCCCGAACGAAAGCAGCGGATGTGAGCCAGGTCCTCCACACACCGCCCCAGACACCGGCCCCGGCCCGCGGCCCCGGCCGACGACGACCTCGCGGCCCTCGCCGCCCGCCACGGCCTCTCGGTCAGCGGCGCCCGCCCCTCGCTGCCCGAGTACGTCCGCCAGCTGTGGGCCCGCCGCCACTTCATCACCGCGTTCGCCACCGCCAAGCTCACCGCCCAGTACAGCCAGGCGAAGCTGGGCCAGGTCTGGCAGGTGATGACCCCGCTGCTGAACGCGGCGGTCTACTACTTCATCTTCGGCGTCCTGCTCGGCACCAAGCACGGCGTGCCGGACTACATCCCGTTCCTGGTCACGGGCGTGTTCATCTGGACGTTCACGCAGAGCTCGATCATGGCGGGCACCCGCGCCATCTCCGGCAACCTCGGCCTCGTCCGCGCCCTGCACTTCCCGCGCGCCGCCCTGCCCCTCTCGTTCTGCCTCCAGCAGCTCCAGCAGCTGCTGTTCTCGATGGGCGCCCTGGTCGTCATCCTGCTCTGCTTCGGGGTGCCGGTCGGCGTGTCCTGGCTGCTGGCGGTGCCGGCGCTGGTCCTGCAGTTCACGTTCAACGCCGGCGTCTCCATGGTCATGGCCCGGATGGGCGCCAAGACCCCGGACATCGCCCAGCTGATGCCGTTCGTGCTGCGCACCTGGATGTACGTCTCGGGTGTCATGTGGAGCATCGACAAGCTGGCGGACAAGGACAGCCTGCCCCGCGTGGTGACACTCGCACTGGCGGCCAACCCGGCCGCCGTCTACATCGACCTGATGCGTTTCGCCCTGATCGACAGCTTCCACGCGAGCCAGCTCCCCGCCCACGTGTGGGCGGTCGCCGCCGGACTGGGCACTGATCGCCGGTGTCGGCGGCTTCATCTACTTCTGGAAGGCTGAGGAGACGTACGGCCGTGGCTGACATCACCAACGACATGATCCCCACCGTCGTCGCCGACGGCGTCGACATCGTCTACCGCGTCAACGGCACCGGCGCCGGACGCGGCTCCGCGACCGCCGCCCTCAACCGCATCGTGCGTCGCGAGAAGACCGAGAAGGCGGCGGGCGTGCGCCGGGTGCACGCCGTGAAGAACGTGTCCTTCGTCGCGTACAAGGGCGAGGCGATCGGCCTGATCGGCACCAACGGCTCCGGCAAGTCGACCCTGCTGAAGGCCGTCGCCGGACTCCTCCCCGTGGAGAACGGCCGCATCTACACCCACGGCCAGCCCTCCCTGCTCGGCGTCAACGCGGCCCTGATGAACGACCTGACCGGCGAGCGCAACGTGCACCTCGGCGGCCTGGCCATGGGCATGTCCCGCGAGCAGATCAGGGAGCGCTACGAGGAGATCGTCGACTTCTCGGGCATCAACGAGAAGGGCGACTTCATCACTCTGCCGATGCGGACGTACTCCTCCGGGATGGCCGCGCGGCTGCGGTTCTCCATCGCCGCCGCCAAGGACCACGACGTCCTGCTGATCGACGAGGCGCTGGCCACCGGCGACCGCTCCTTCCAGAAGCGCTCCGAGGAGCGCATCCGCGAGCTGCGCAAGCACGCGGGCACGGTGTTCCTCGTCAGCCACAACAACAAGTCGATCCGCGACACCTGCGACCGGGTGCTGTGGCTGGAGCGCGGCGAGCTGCTCATGGACGGGCCGACGGAGGACGTCCTCAAGGAGTACGAGGCGTTCACCGGGGACAAGGCCGCCAAGCCGAAGCCCAAGCCGAAGGCACCTGTTCCCTCGTGAGGCGTACGCCGGTCGGCCGTTTTGTCTTATTGATGACACCATGACCGAAGACGGCGCATCGGCGAGAAGGAGCCTCTGTGATGGCCGAGCTCAGCCTCATCGTCCACGGGCCGAACGTTCAGGACCATCTGACGGAACTCCTCGACTCCCTCGCCGCCCATCCCCTCCCGGACGCCGAGGTGATCGTGGCCGCGGTCGGCGACTGGGCCCGGGAGACGGCCGATCGGCACACCCCGGACGTCCAGGTGCTGCCGCTGCCGGACGGCACGGGCGACGCCGCGGCCCGGGCGGCGGGCGCGGCGCGGGCCTCCGGCCGCTGGCTGCACTTCGTCCACGCCAAGGACGGCCTGCCCGCCGGCGCCCCGCGCACGGTCGCCGAGCGGGTGGCCGAGCTTCCCGGAGAAGTGGACGTCCTGCTCCTCGACCACGTCCGCAGCACCTGGCGCACCTCCGGCATGCCCTCCCCGAACGGCTCCCTGCTGGCCCGGGCGGGCCGCGCCGACGTCGCCCTCGACGACTGCGCGCCCCTGCTGCGCCTCACCCCGCTGCTCGGCACCCGCGTCCTGCGCGCGGACTTCTGGCGGGAGCACGAGCAACGGCTCACCACCGACGACGAGCCGCACGCCGCCCTGGCCGCCCTGCTGCTCGCCGACCGCGTCGCCTGTCTGCCGCACGTCGCCTACGAGGACCGCAGACTGCGCCCCGCGAGCCTGCCGCCGGTCACCCCCGAACAGCGCTACGGCCTCGTCGAGCGCTACGAGTTGCTCCTCGACCTCACCCGGGACCGCACCGCCGCCCACGCCGTGCTCTATGACGTCATGGTCCGCGACTGCCTGCGCACCTTCGCGCGCGGCGGCATGGAGGAGGAGGTCGCACGGGAGTTCTTCCGCCGGGCCTCCCTGGCCGCGCTGCGCCGCCGCCCCGAGGGCTACCGGCGCCCCGCCGGTCTCGAAGGCGTCCGCCGCTCCCTGCTCGACGAGGGCGCTTACGCCAAGTACCGGGCCTTCCAGGCCGTCAACCGCACCCGCCGCACCGCCAAGTCGGTCGTACGGGCCCGCAAGCGCCAGGCCGGCGCCAAGCTCCGCGACCACCAGTACCGCAAGGCGCTCAGCCGCCCCGTGAACCCCCACCTGGCGGTGTTCTCGGCGTACTGGAACCGGGGCGTCGCCTGCAACCCCGCCGCGATCGCCGCCGAACTCGCCGAACTCGCCCCGCAGATCCACCCGGTGTGGGTGGTCACGAAGGAGAACGCGGCCCTCCTCCCGCCCGGCACCGACCACGTCGTGCCCGGCAGCCGCCGCTACTGGGAGGTGCTGGCGAGAGCCAAGTACCTCGTCAACAACGTCAACTTCCCAGGCGCGGTGGTCAAACGCCCGGACGCGATCCACGTCCAGACCCACCACGGCACGCCGCTGAAGCGCATGGGCCTGGACCAGATGGCGTACCCGGCCGCCGCGCAGGGCCTGGACTTCCAGGCGCTGCTGGAGCGCATCGACAAGTGGGACTACAGCGTCTCCGCCAACAGCCACACCACCCGCATGTGGGAGCGCGCGTACCCCTCGCGCTACGTCTCCCTCGACCACGGCTATCCGCGCAACGACGTCTACTACACGGCCACGGCCGACGACATCCGCGCCGTCCGCGACCGCCTCGGCATCGCCCCGGGCCGCCGGGCCGTCCTCTACGCGCCGACCCACCGCGACTACGAGGCCGGCTGGACCCCGCGCCTGGACCTCGCCGCCTTCGCCGACCGCCTCGGCGAGGACACGGTCCTGCTCGTGCGCGGCCACTACTTCTACGGCGGCGCGGCCTCCCCGCTCACCAACCTGCGCCGCACGGGCCGGATCATCGACGTCTCCTCCTACGACCCCGTCGAGGACCTGTGCCTGGCGGCGGACGCCCTGGTCACGGACTACTCCTCGATCATGTTCGACTACGCCAACCTCGACCGCCCGATCGTGATCCACGCCGACGACTGGGAGACGTACCGCACCACCCGCGGCGTCTACTTCGACCTGATGGCTCAGGCCCCGGGTCCGGTCGCCCGCACCCAGCAGGAGCTGACGGAGATCCTCACCACCGAGGCCTGGCGCGACGAGGGAGCGGCGAAGACACGGGCCGCCTTCCGGCGCCGGTTCTGTGAGTACGACGACGGCCGCGCCGCCGAACGCGTGGTACGCCGGGTCTTCCTCGGCCAGGACGAACGCTCCCTGCCGCCGGTGCTGCCGATCGAGGAACGCACCCCGGCCCCGACCCCGCAGGAGGCGACCACATGAGCACCCCCGACGTCACCGTGACGGTCATCGTCTACAACGATGCCGAACGCCTCACCCGCGCGGTCGACTCGGTCCGCCGGCAGACCCACACGAACGTCGAGATCGTCATCAGCGACGACCACTCCACGGACGGGACCGCCGAGGTGGCACGGCGGCTGGCGGCCCAGGACCCCCGCATCCGCCACCTCCGCCTGGAGCGGAACAGCGGCGGCTGCAGTGCTCCGCGCAACCGCGCCCTGGACATCGCGAGGGCGCCGTACCTGATGTTCCTCGACAGCGACGACGAACTCCCCGACAACGCCGTCGAACTGCTGCTCGCCGCGCACCGCGAACGCGAGATCGACTTCGCGATGGGCGCGGTGCAGCGGGTCCGGGTGGACAACGGCCGTCGCTCCACCTGGATGCCGCACCTGGTCGCCGAGCGCCGCACCCTCGGCGGCATCGAGGCCGACCCGCGCCTGTTCTTCGAGCACCTGTCGACGAGCAAGATGTACGCCCGCGCCTTCCTGGACCGGCACGACCTGCGCTTCCCGGAGGGCATCCACTACGAGGACCAGCTGTTCTCGGCGCAGGCGTACTGCCTGGCCAAGAGCTTCACGATCATCCCGGAGCCGGTCTACCGCTGGTATGTGGCCCCCTACGCCGCCTCCGGCACGGCCTCGATATCGAACCAGCGGCACAAGCTCGCCAACGTCCGCGACCGTATCCACGTCCAGCACCTCATCGACGCGTTCCTGGCCGAGAGCGGGCACGAGTCGCTGCGCGAGGACAAGGACCACAAGTTCCTCAAGCACGACTTCCGGATGTACGCCGGTGACCTGCCCTACCGGGACGAGGCATGGCTGTCCTCCTTCGCGGACATCGTCACGCCGTACCTCGACACCCTCACCCCCGGCGCGTTCGCCCGCCTCCCCCGCGCCGAACGCGTCGTCCTCCAGCTGATCCGCGACCACCGCCTGCCCGAGGCCCGGCTGGCGGCCCGCGGCCTGGGCCACGGCGTGGCACCGAGGCAGGTCACAACGGACGGGGAGGGCCGCACGTACTGGGGCGACCAGATCCCTGCCTCCGAATGGTCCCGCCGCGAGCTGGACATCTCAGACCTGGACCTGGAGACCCGCCCCTTCCCGAGCGCCCAGTTCCGCCACGAGATCACGGAGATCACCCGAGGCCCGGGCGCCTCGGTCGACCTCGTGATCCGCACGTACGACCCGGCCCTGCGCCTCCCGGTCGGCCCTCGACGCGCCACCCTGCTCATCGCCCCCGGCGGACACCGCATCCACGTCCACTTCCGTCTCTCCCCCGTCAGCCCCGGCGTCTTCGAGGGCCACGCCCACCTCGACCTCGCGGCAGCCCTCCTCCCCTTCTACGGCTTCGCCGGAGTCCGCCACCCCTTGCTCCGCCTGGAACACCAGGGCGTGTCCCACACAGGTCTCTTGCTGGCCCCCCTGGCCTTCCCGACCTTGACGACCCACGTCCCCCACCACCGCCTGACGCTGGAGCCTGAGGGCCACGGCCCCGGCCGCTTGCAGATCCGCTGGGAACCGGTGGGAGTAACGGCGAGGGTCGTACGCCCGGCGGTACGCCGAGCGGCCCGGCCGAGGGTGAAGCGAGCAGCACGCTTGGTGGCAAGCGCACTGAAGTAGGCCCAGCTGCGGGCACCGGTCTCGCTGAGCTGCGGGCAATCGTGCCGCTGAGAGCGCCGTCCCCCACAACAAGCCTCAGCCGGAAACGGCAAGTCCCCCACTCGAATCACCCTGCGGCACGCCAGGAAGAAAAAACGCCCCGGGCCGATCCAGGCCCGGGGCGTTCTCGCTGTCGTACGTCCTACGGACGCGTCCTGCACATGCGCCTACGAATGGTCCTACGAATGCGTCCGCAGTAGCGTCCTCATCGTGCGCATCGCCACCGACAGGTTGGCGAGGTCGAACGCGTCGGAACCCTGGATCTCCTCCAGTGTGGTGCGGGCCCGGCCGAGGATCGCCGCGTTCTTCTGCTCCCACGCCTCGTAGCGCTGCTCGGGCGTCGAGGTGCCGTTGCCCACCGCCAGGACGTCGGCGGTCAGCGCCGAGTGCGCCGCGTACAGGTCCTCGCGGATCGCCGCGCGGGCCATGGACTGCCAGCGGTCGGCGCGGGGCAGCTCGATGATGCGGTCCATCAGCTGGGTGATGCGCAGCCGGTCGGCGAGGTCGTAGTAGACGTCGGCGACGTCCAGCGGCTCCCGGCCCATGCGGTCCGCGACCGAGACGATGTCGAGCGTCGGGAAGGCGGAGGAGAAGCCGGCCACCCGCGTGGCGAGTTCGTCCGGGACGCCGACGCCCGTCAGCTCGTCGTGGATCTTCTGGTACCACTCCAGGTCAGCGCCGCGCAGCAGCTTCGGCAACTGCGCCCAGACCTGCTCGACCCGCTCGACGAAGAAGTCGACGGTCTCGGCGAGCTCCAGCGGCTGCGGCCGGTTGTTGAGCAGCCAGCGCGTGCCGCGCTCCACCAGGCGGCGCGAGTGCAGGCGGATGCGGGTCTGGACGCCGGCCTCGACCTTGTTGTCGAGCGCCTCGACCCCGTCCCACACCGGTGACTGCCGGAAGATCGCCCGGGCCGCGGTCTGCGCCCGCACGATCTCCTCCAGCGACGCTCCGGTCTCCTCGCGCAGGCGGTGCAGGTACGTCGTGCCGCCCGTGTTGACCGTGTCGTTGACCAGGACGGTCGTGGTGATCTCGCGGCGCAGCGGGTGGCCGTCGAGACGGTCGGGGAACTGCTCGCGCAGCTCGGTCGGGAAGTACGCGTGCAGCAGACCCTTCAGGTACGGGTCGTCCGGCAGCGAGGTGTGCAGCAGTTCCTCGGCGACCGTGATCTTCGTGTACGCCAGGAGTACGGCCGTCTCCGGGCCGGTCAGGCCCTGCCCCTGGGCGAGCCGCTCGCGGATCTGCCGGTCGGCGGGCAGGAACTCCAGCGCCCGGTTGAGGTGCCCCTCCCTGACCAGGTGCTTCATGAAGCGCTGCTGGGCGTGGAGCATGGAGCCGGACTGGGCGAGGGCGTTGGCGATCGCCGTGTTCTGCGCGTAGTTGTTGCGCAGCACCAGATGGCCGACCTCGTCGGTCATCTCGGCGAGCAGCTTGTTGCGCTGCTTGACGGTCATGTCGCCGTCCGCGACCACGCCGTTGAGCAGGATCTTGATGTTCACCTCGTGGTCGGAGGTGTCCACGCCCGCGCTGTTGTCGATGGCGTCGGTGTTGATCCGGCCGCCCTGCAGCGCGAACTCGATCCGGCCGAGCTGGGTCAGGCCCAGGTTGCCGCCCTCTCCGACGACCTTGACGCGCAGGTCCTTGCCGTCGACGCGGATGGCGTCGTTGGCCTTGTCGCCGACGTCCGCGTTCGACTCGGCCGAGGACTTGACGTACGTACCGATGCCGCCGTTCCACAGCAGGTCCACCGGCGCCTGGAAAATCGCCTTCATCAGGTCGGCCGGGGTCAGCTTGGTGACCTTGGCCTCGATGCCGAGGGCCTGGCGGATGTGCGCGTTGACCGGGATCGCCTTGGCCGTGCGCGGGAAGATGCCGCCGCCGGCCGACAGCAGCTCCTTGTTGTAGTCCCCCCAGCTGGAGCGGGGCAGCTCGAACAGGCGGCGGCGCTCGGCGTAGGAGGTGGCGGCGTCCGGGTTCGGGTCGATGAAGATGTGCCGGTGGTCGAAGGCGGCGACCAGGCGGATGTGCTCGGAGAGCAGCATGCCGTTGCCGAACACGTCACCGGACATGTCGCCGATGCCGACGACCGTGAAGTCCTCGGTCTGGGTGTCCACGCCCAGCTCCCGGAAGTGCCGCTTGACGGACTCCCAGGCACCGCGGGCGGTGATGCCCATGCCCTTGTGGTCGTAGCCGGCGGAGCCGCCGGAGGCGAAGGCGTCGCCGAGCCAGAAGTTGTACTTCTCGGCGACCCCGTTGGCGATGTCGGAGAAGGTCGCCGTGCCCTTGTCGGCGGCGACGACGAGGTAGGTGTCCTCCTCGTCGTGCCGGACGACGTCCGCCGGGGGCACGACCTCGCCGGCCACCATGTTGTCGGTGATGTCGAGCAGCGCCGAGATGAACGTCTTGTAGCTGGCGACGCCCTCGGCCAGCCACGCGTCCCGGTCGACGCTCGGGTCGGGCAGCTGCTTGGCGACGAAGCCGCCCTTGGCGCCGACCGGCACGATGACGGTGTTCTTCACCATCTGCGCCTTGACCAGGCCGAGGATCTCGGTGCGGAAGTCCTCACGCCGGTCGGACCAGCGCAGACCGCCGCGCGCGACCTTGCCGAAGCGCAGGTGCACGCCCTCGACCCGCGGCGAGTACACCCAGATCTCGAACGCCGGACGCGGCGCGGGGAGGTCGGGGATGGCCTGCGGGTCGAACTTCATGGAGACGTACTCGTGCGGCCTGCCGCCCGCCGCCTCCTGGAAGAAGTTCGTCCGCAGCGTCGCCTTGATGACCGTGAGGAACGACCTGAGGATCCGGTCCTCGTCGAGGGAGGCCACCTGGTCGAGGGCCGCGTCGACCTCCTCCAGCAGCGCGTCCACGATCTCGTACCCCGCGCGCTGCCGGTCCGGCGACATCCGCGCCTCGAACAGGGAGACGAGCAGGCGAGTGGTGTGGACGTTGTTGCGGAGGGTGTCCTCCATGTAGTCCTGGCTGAACGTCGACGCCGCCTGGCGCAGGTACTTCGCGTACGCCCGCAGCACCATCGCCTGGCGCCAGGTGAGCCCCGCGCTCAGCACGAGGGAGTTGAAGCCGTCGTTCTCCGCCTGGCCGGTCCAGGTCGCGGCGAAGGCGTCCTGGAACCGCTCGCGGGCGTCGTCGCCGAGGTAGTCCCCGCTGCCGCTCTGCGAGCGGGGCATGCGCAGGCCGAAGTCGTAGATCCAGGCCACGCTGCGGTCCGAGCAGCGCAGGTCGTACGGCCGCTCGTCCACGACCTCGACACCGAGCCGGTTGAGGACCGGCAGCACCGCCGAGAGGGAGATGGCGTCGCCCGTGCGGTAGATCTTGAAGCGGCGCTCCTCGGGGGCGGCGCCCACCGGCTCGTACAGGCTGAGCGCGAAGTCCTTGCCCTCCTCGGCGTGCAGCTGTTCGAGGTGGACGAGGTCGGCGACGGCGGCGCGCGGGTTGTGGTCCGCCTTGTAGCCCTCGGGGAAGGCGTGCGCGTACCGGCGCATCAGTTCGGCCGCGCGCTCCTCGCCGAGCTCGGCGTTGAGCGCCTCGGAGAAGGCGTCCTCCCAGGAGCGGGCCGCCTCCACCAGCCGGGCCTCGATGCGGTCCTTGTCGGAGTCGGACAGCTCCGGCAGCTCGGTGCCCTGCGGGACCCGGACCACGAAGTGCAGCCGGGAGAGGATCGACTCGGTGTTCCAGGCCGTGAAGTCGACGCTGATGCCGCCCAGTTCCTCCTTCAGGATCTCGATGATCCGAGGCGTACGGCCGTGGTGTAGCGGTCGCGCGGGAGGTAGACGAGGGCGGAGTAGTAGCGCCCGTACTCGTCCTGGCGCAGGTAGAGCCGAAGCCGCCTGCGCTCCTGGAGGTAGAGGACGGAGGTGACGATGGACCGCAGCTCGTCGACGGGGGTCTGGAAGAGCTCGTCGCGCGGGTACGTCTCCAGGATCTGGAGCAGGTCGCGTCCGTCGTGGCTGTTGGGCGAGAACCCGGCGCGCTCCAGGACGTCCTCGACCTTGCGCCGGATGACGGGGACGCGGCGCACGGACTCGGTGTAGGCGGCGGAGGAGAACAGCCCGAGGAACCGCCGCTCGCCGACGACATTGCCGTCGGCGTCGAACTTCTTCACCCCGATGTAGTCCAGGTACGACGGCCGGTGCACGGTCGCCCTGCTGTTCGCCTTGGTCAGGACGAGCAGCTTGTGCTCGCGCGCCTTGGCCCGGGCGTCTGCGGGCAGCCGCTCGAACGACGGGCTGACCGGGTGGCTCTCCTCGGCGTCGTGGTGCGGGTCCGCGCGCAGTATGCCGAGCCCGGTGCCGGGGACGGCGGCCAGGGAGTCGTCCTCGCGCAGCTGGTACTCGCGGTAGCCGAGGAACGTGAAGTGGTCGTCGGCGAGCCAGCGCAGCAGCTCGCGGGCCTCCTCGACCTGCGGTCCGGGCAGGTCTTCGGGGACGGACTCGTCCGGCAGCCCCTCCGCCAGCCGGATCGCCGCCTCCCGCATCTTGTTCCAGTCCTCGACGGCCTCCCGGGCGTCGGACAGCACGCGCAGCAGGTCGGCGGTGATCTGCTTCAGATCGGACCGGTCCGTCTCGCGGTCGGTCTCCACGTGGATCCAGGACTCGACGTGCGCGTCGTGCGGGAGGTCGCCGGCGCCGGTCGCGGGCGTGGGCAGCACCTCGATGAGCTTGCCGGTCACATCGCGCCGCACCACGAACTGCGGGTGGATGACGACGTGGATCCCGCGCCCCTGCCGCGTCAGCTCATTGGTGACGGAGTCGACGAGGAAGGGCATGTCGTCGGTGACGACCTCGACGACGGAGTGGCTGCACGTCCACCCGTTCTCTTCCACGGTGGGGGTGTGAACCCGCACGTTGGCCGTGCCCTGGGGGCGGTTCTCGGCCAGCCGGTAGTGGGACACGGCGGCTCCGAAGACATCGACCGGGTCGCGGTCGGCAAGGTCCTCCGGGGCCGTGTGCAGGTAGTAACGCTGGAGGAACGAGATCAGGGACTCGCGGTCCGGGGCTTCCTGGGCGTCTGGGGTCTCCTCGCCCGTCGACCCGGTCGGTAGGTGCCCCCCGACCGGGCTGTTCTCAGCAACCCGGGCGGCCCTCTCGAGCAACTCGGCCTTGGCTTCGTCCAGCTTGGTCTGCATTGTCCTCTGGCTCCTGTCGCGCGCCGTTGCGTGACGTAGAAGGAAGTACGGTCTCTGCGCTGACGACGTCACGCCGTGACACGGGGTATCCGGTCTGTTCCGACGCTATGCCGCAAGGTGAGATGAGCGGGGGTGTCTGAGCCATTCTTGAGCTGCCCCACGGGTGTGACGCTGCTCTCTGCGACGTCTCGGTCCGGGTGGTGCTCGGCGTCCCGGGAGTCCTCGATGCCCCGTACCGCCCGCGAAGACCAGCGACCGCCGCCCGGTCACGGATGTGGTCCGTGCTCTCCGGGCGCAGGGCAGGGACGACGACGTCCCCGCGAACTATCGCGCTGATCACGCCACCAAGGCTATCGCTCCTTGCAGGGGCCCCGTCATGAGCCGTATGTGTACAAAACCAGGCCTGGAAGTTTGACGTTCTGCACAGTGCGGCCACTGCGGGGTGGCTGTTTCAGGGCTTGACCGATGCCGGAGGGCTTGACTCCGGGCGACGGCGGCCGACACAGCCGCACCCGCACCCCACAGCTGCCTGCTGACTGCTGACTGCTGACTACGCCGCCAGCCGCTCAGCTTCCGCCACGGCCTCCTCCAGCGTGTCCACCACCGGGACCCCCACCGGCTCCAGACTCGCCCGGCTGTGCGACCCGCCGGTGTACAGCACGGCCCGGGCCCCCACATGCAGCGCGGCCACGGCGTCATCGGCCGCGTCCCCGATCACCACGGTGCGCCCAGGATCCACTCCCGTCAGCGACGCGAGATGCCGCACCATGTGCTCCGCCTTGCTGCCCCCGGACGGCCCGGTCCGGCCGTCCACCCGTATGAAGTGCGGCTCGATCCCGAACCCCCGCACCAACGGCACGAGCTCCTCATGCACGTACATGCTCAGAATCGACTGGCTACGCCCCGCCGACCGCCACCCCGACAACAGCTCCACGGCCCCCACCGTCAGCCCGCACGTCCCCCGATGCTCGGCGTAGTACCGATGGAAGATGTCATCCATGACCTCCCACTCGGCCTCGGTCGGCAGCCGCCCCATCAACCGCTCGTAGAACTTCGGCACCGGCACGCAGTACAGCTCCCGGTACTTCTCCAGCGTCAGCGGCTCCAGCCCCAGCTCGGCGAACGCCGCGTTCGTCGCCCCGATGATCGCGTCGATGTCATGGAACAGCGTCCCGTTCCAGTCCCAGACAATGTGCGCGCCCGTCTTCATCCCCATGCCCGAAAACGTACCCGCCCCCACTGACAATCAAGAGAACAGCACCTCAACGCGCCCGCCGCGGACCGCTCAGTCCCCGCGCCCCGATCAGGTTCGGGATCTCCTGCGTGGCGAACCACAGCAGCTCGTGGTCCTCGGCGCCGTCCACGACGAACTGCGCATCGTCGTCCCCGACGTCCGCCGCCCCCAGCGCCGCGGCGGCCGCCGTCACATCCGCCTCCGCTTCCCCGGCATCGACATGCACCGACGCCGCCTTGGCCAACGCCACGGGGCCGGAAACCCGTACCTCGCCCAGCGCCACCGGATCGAGCCCCCGGTCGGGGTCGGCATTCGCGGCCCGGTCGGGCACGTCCACGGCGACCACGACCCGACGCCGCGGTGCCCCCGGCTCGATCGCCAGCAATCGCAGCGAGGCCAGCGCGGCCCGGCTCAGCGCGGCGTACTCCAGTTCCTCGATGTCGTCGGAGAGGTACCACTCGCGCAGCGCCGGCGTCACGGCGTACGCGACGAACGGCCCGGCTCCCAGCTCACCCGTCTTGTGCGCCTCGGCGAGGCCGGGAAGGGTCAGGGGCACGTAGACACGCATGGCTGGCCGCTTTCGTGGTCGGTTCGGATGGTCGGAGGGCTCCGGAGGCCCTCCAGGATACGTGCGGGGGTCCCCTTTCGAGTCCCGGCCCGGGACGCCGGACACGTCCACCTCCGGCCCGGAATTCACCCGGCTGCACCCCGGCACCGACGGGCTCGACAGCCCTCAGACCACCCGGATAGGTGAACATTCCGAGCGCTCGCGCGCCCGACGGCCCGCCTCCTTGCCGCTGCCCCCGTCGACCCCGTACAAGATCACCAACCACGAAGTTACTCCCCGGTATCACCGGGCCCACGAAAACGGGGACTCCCATGAACAAGGTCATGACCCGGGCACAGCACCGCCCGGCCACCCGCCCCCCGGCCCGCCGCGACGCACGCCGCCCCGGCGGCACCGCCTCACGCGCCCCCGGCGGCACGGCCCCGCCGCGCACCCCCGGCGGAGGCCCCGCCCGCACACCGGCCGCTGGAGGCCGCCCCCCGGCCTCCAGCCGCGCCAAGACCCCCCACACCCGACCCCACGGACACCCGGCCCCCGACCACCTCCGGCACCCGCACAGCAACACGGGCGACCCCCGCCACCCCCACCGGACACCACACCGCGCGTCCCGGCCCAGACCCCCGCCGACCCGATCCCCCAGCCCCTCCTCCCCACCGACCTCTTCGCCGACCTCCTCCTCGCCGTCCTCAGCGGCCACCGCCCCGTCCACTCGATGCTCCGCCACACCCGGCGGCCGCGCCTACGACGAACTGGCCTGGCTCGCCGAACGCGGCCCCCTGCGCACTCGCGGCGCCCGCCCCGTCGTCCGGGACATCGGCTACTTCGAGCCCCGGCCGGGCGCCATCGAGGCCTTCGCCCGCATCGGCGCCGGCGACCAACTGCGCGCCATGGCCTTCCGACTGGAACTCGGCCAGGACCTGCGCTGGCGCTGCACGGCGGTGGAGCTGGGCGGCGCCCGCCCACCCCGCGCGAGGCCGGCTGAGGGCCCCACCGGCCAAGACGCGGCCGCCGAGCCAGCCCACCAGAGCGAAGGGCCGGACACCCTCAGGTGCCCGGCCCTTCAAGCCGCTACGGCGCCTCAGCCGCCGTCACTTCTTGCGGCGTCCCCGGCCCCGCGCCTGCTTGCGGCGCTCCGCGCGCGTGAGGCCGTCGGACTCGGAACGCACCGGCTCACCGTCCTCGGTGAAGTCGCCCTCGATGGTGCCGCCCTCGCCGTCGACCGTCGGCGCGGAGAAGTGGAGGTTGCGCCGCTGCGGGACGTCGAGACCCTTGGCACGGATCTCCGGGCGGGAGCCCGCCTGCGCCGGCACCGCGTCCTGCTTCTCCAGGTCGGCCACCGGCTTGGTGTCCTCGACCGGGACCTCCTCGACCTGCTGCTCGACCTGGACCTCCAGGTTGAACAGGTAGCCGACGGACTCCTCCTTGATGCCCTCCATCATGGCGGTGAACATGTCGAAGCCCTCGCGCTGGTACTCGACCAGCGGGTCCTTCTGCGCCATCGCGCGCAGGCCGATGCCCTCCTGGAGGTAGTCCATCTCGTAGAGGTGCTCGCGCCACTTGCGGTCCAGGACCGACAGCACGACACGGCGCTCCAGCTCACGCATGATCTCGGAGCCGAGCTGCGACTCACGCGCCTGCGTACTGATCGTGGATGTCGTCCTTGATGGAGTCGCCGATGAACTCGGCGGTCAGCCCGGCCCGGTCGCCGGCCGCCTCCTCCAGCTCCTCGACGGTGACGTTGCACGGGTAGAGCTGCTTGAAGGCGCCCCACAGCCGGTCGAGGTCCCAGTCCTCGGGGAAGCCCTCGGCGGTCTCGGCCTGGACGTAGGCGTCGATGGTGTCGTCCATGAAGTGCTGCACCTGCTCGTGCAGGTCCTCGCCCTCCAGGACGCGGCGCCGCTCGCCGTAGATGACCTCGCGCTGGCGGTTGAGGACCTCGTCGTACTTCAGGACGTTCTTACGGGTCTCGAAGTTCTGCTGCTCGACCTGCGACTGGGCGGAGGCGATCGCACGCGTGACCATCTTGTTCTCGATCGGCACGTCGTCCGGGACGTTCGCCATCGACATCACGCGCTCGACCATCTGGGCCTTGAACAGCCGCATCAGGTCGTCGCCCAGCGAGAGGTAGAAGCGGGACTCGCCGGGGTCGCCCTGACGGCCGGAACGACCGCGCAGCTGGTTGTCGATCCGCCGCGACTCGTGCCGCTCGGTGCCCAGCACGTAGAGCCCGCCGAGCTTCTCGACCTCGTCCTTCTCGGCCTGGACGGCCTTCTCGGCCCGCTCGAGCGCCTCGGGCAGGGCGTGCGCCCACTCCTCGATGTGCTCCTCGGGGTCGAGGCCGCGCTGGCGCAGCTCCGCCTCGGCGAGGTCCTCCGGGCTGCCGCCGAGCTTGATGTCCGTACCGCGGCCGGCCATGTTGGTGGCCACCGTGACGGCGCCCTTGCGGCCGGCCTGGGCGACGATCGTCGCCTCCCGGTCGTGCTGCTTGGCGTTGAGCACCTCGTGCTGGATGCCGCGCTTGCTGAGCTGCTGCGAGAGGTACTCGGACTTCTCGACGGAGGTGGTGCCGACGAGGATCGGCTGGCCCTTGCGGTGCTTCTCCTCGATGTCGTCGACGACCGCCTCGAACTTGGCGACCTCGGTCCGGTAGATCAGGTCCGACTGGTCCTTGCGGACCATCGGCCGGTTGGTCGGGATCGGCACCACGCCGAGCTTGTAGATCTGGTGGAACTCGGCGGCCTCGGTCATGGCCGTACCGGTCATGCCGCAGAGACCGGGCTGTTCCTTGCCGTTGTGGTCGTGCCGCTTGTAGAGGCGGAAGAAGTTCTGCAGGGTGATCGTGGCGAGCGTCTGGTTCTCGTCCTTGATCGGCACCGCTTCCTTCGCCTCGATCGCCTGGTGCATGCCCTCGTTGTAGCGGCGGCCGGCGAGGATACGTCCGGTGTGCTCGTCGACGATCATGACCTCGTCGTCGATGATGACGTAGTCCTTGTCCTTCTTGAAGAGCTCCTTCGCCTTGATGGCGTTGTTCAGGTAGCCCACGAGCGGGGTGTTCACCGACTCGTAGAGGTTGTCGATGCCCAGCCAGTCCTCGACCTTGCTCACGCCGGACTCGTGGATGGCGACCGTGCGCTTCTTCTCGTCGACGTCGTAGTCGCCGGTCTCCTCGATGCCCTTGAGCGGCTGGCCGGCCTCGCCGCGCTTGAGGCGCTTGACCAGCTTGGCGAAGTCGCCGTACCACTTGGTGGCCTGGTCGGCCGGGCCGGAGATGATCAGCGGCGTACGGGCCTCGTCAATGAGGATGGAGTCGACCTCGTCGACGATGGCGAAGTTGTGGCCGCGCTGGACGAGCTCGTCCTGGGACCACGCCATGTTGTCGCGCAGGTAGTCGAAGCCGAACTCGTTGTTCGTGCCGTACGTGATGTCGCAGGCGTACTGCTCGCGGCGCTGGGCCGGCGTCATGTTGGCCAGGATGCAGCCGACCTCCAGGCCCAGGAACCGGTGGACGCGGCCCATCATCTCGGAGTCGCGCTCGGCCAGGTAGTCGTTGACGGTGATGATGTGGACGCCCTCGCCGGACAGGGCGTTGAGGTAAGCGGGCAGCGTGCCGACGAGGGTCTTGCCCTCACCGGTCTTCATCTCGGCCACGTAGCCCATGTGCAGGGCGGCGCCGCCCATCATCTGCACGTCGTAGTGCCGCTGGCCGAGGACGCGCTTGGCGGCCTCGCGGACGGTGGCGAACGCCTCGGGCAGCAGGTCGTCCAGGGTCTCCCCGTCGGCGTAGCGCTGCTTGTACTCATCGGTGAGGGCCCGCAGCTCGGCGTCGGAGAGGTCGACGAAGTCCTCTTCGATGGAGTTGACCTGGTCCGCGATGCGGTGCAGCTTGCGCAGGATCTTGCCTTCGCCTGCACGCATGATCTTCGAGAGGACGGACACGGGGGTTGGTCTCCTTGCCGGTCGGGCCTGGGACGGTTGGTTACCACTTGACTTACTGAGCAACGGCCATCGTATGCGAGGACCCCACCGCGCCGGGAGGCCCTGCCATGACGGCAACCGTCCGCTGCTTCAATTCTGATCTGATTCACGTCTGCTTCAAAGGGGACAACGTCCGGGCCCTCCGGATAGTGCCGCATCCTCCGGCCGAATTGAGCGAAGCGTGACCACGCCATCACTCACGGCAAACAGATGGCGCCTTCGATGCCCTCCGAGCAGAATCGGCCGATGGACCCCGTCACCCTCACCACGGACCGCCTCCTGCTGCGCACGGTCGGCCCCCAGGACACCGACGCGGTGTACGACGCCTGCCAGGACCCCGAGATCCAGCGCTGGACCACGATCCCCTCGCCGTATCTACGCGAGCACGCCCAGGGCTTCACAGAGCAAATGGTCCCGGACGGCTGGGCGGACGGGTCCATGTTCACCTTCGGCGTCTTCCTCCACTCCGGGGAACTCGCGGGCATGCTCGGCATCACCATGCGCGCCCTCGGCGTGGGCGAGATCGGCTTCTGGGCCACGAAGGAGCACCGCGCCAACGGCTACATCACGGAGGCCGCCCTCACCGCCTGCCGCTGGTCCTTCGTCCACGCCGCGCTCGACCGCGTCGAATGGCGCGCGGAGGTGGGCAATCGCGCCTCCCGCGCAGTAGCGGAACGCTCCGGCTTCACCATCGAGGGCACCCTCCGCGCAGCCGTCAACAACAAGGGAGTACGCCGAGACTCCTGGGTAGGTTCCCTGCTCCCCTCAGACATGGGCCTGCCGTCAACGGCCCCGTACCTGCCTGCCCCGGCCTAGCAGCGCCCAACAGCAAACACCCGGCTCACCCAGCACTGTCAGTCCCACCCCCTATCGTGCGGAACCATGACCACCCCGCGCCCCACAGCAGAGCTCACCGCAGACGAGGCCCGCCGATTGGCGCTGCGCGCCCAAGGCTTCCTCGGCGCCCCGGACCGCCGCTCCGGCGTCCGCGGCATCCTCCGCCACCTGGGCGCGATACAGCTCGACACCATCTCGGTCCTGGCGCGCTCCCACGAGCTCGTTCCGTACGCCCGCCTGGGCGCGGTGGGCCGCAAAACCGTGGAGAGGCGCCTACTGGAAGGACACGCGCGCCTTCGAGTACTGGTCCCACGCCGCCTGCATCCTCCCCATCGAGGAGTGGCCCCACTTCGCCTTCCGCCGCCGCGCCTACCGCAACCGCCCGCACTGGAACCACGAACTCCCGGACGGCGCCTACGACCAGGTCATCAAACAACTCCGCTCCGAAGGCCCCCTCACCGCCACGGAGTTGGGCGGCGCGAAGAAGACGAACGACTGGTGGGACTGGTCCGGCTCGAAGGTCGCCGTCGAACGCGCCCTGATGTACGGCGAGGTGGTCTGCGTGGAGCGCCGGGGCTGGAAGCGCCTCTACGACCTCGCCGAGCGCGCCATCCCGGACGACCTGCTGCACGACGAGCTCGACGACACCGAGTGCCTGCGCCGACTGGTCCGCCTGGCGGGCCAGTCCCTCGGCGTCGGCACCCGCGCGGACATCGCCGACTACCACCGCCTCAAGGGCGAACAGGTCGACGCGGTGATCGCCGACTCGGGCCTGGTCCCGGTCACGGTCGAGGGCTGGGGCAAGCCGGCCTGGGCCGACCCCGTGGCCCTGGAGACCCCTCCGCGCGGCCGCCACCGCACCACCCTCCTGTCGCCCTTCGACTCCCTGATCTGGGAGCGGGCGCGCACCGAGCGGATCTTCGGCTTCACCCACCGCCTGGAGGCCTACGTCCCCAAGCAGAAGCGGGTGTACGGCTACTTCGCGATGCCGGTGCTGGCCGGCGGGCGGCTCGTGGGCCGCGTGGACCCGGCCCGCGAGGGCAGCACGCTGGTGGCCAAGCAGCTCACGCTCGACGGCCCGAAGGCGCTCCCGGCCGTCGCCGAGGCCCTGGCCGAGGCGGCGACCTGGGTGGGCTGCACAGACGTACGCGTGGAGCGGGTCGACGCACCGGCCCTGCGCGAGCCCCTGACGCAGGAACTCGCCCGCATCCTCGGCTGAGCGCCTACCGGGTCACCGGATCACCAGATCACCGGATCTCGAGAATCTTCTCCCGCATCGCGTACACCACCGCCTCCATCCTGGAGTGCAGCTGCAGCTTCTCCAGGATGTTGCGCACATGGTTCTTCACGGTGTTCTCGGAGATGAACAACTCCTTGGCGATGTCACGGTTGTTCATCCCCGTCGCGACGAGCTTGAGGACTTCCAGTTCGCGATCCGTCAGCCGCGGCGCGGGCACCAGCCGGCGCTCGTCCGTGCGCTGGATCATCGACTTGAACTCGGTGAGCAGCTTCGACGCCATGGACGGGCTGATCTGCGACTGCCCGTCGGCCACCGCGCGGATGGCGGTGGCCACCTCGTCCGTCGAGATCTCCTTGAGGAGATAGCCGGTCGCGCCCGCCTTGATGGCGTCGTAGAGATCCGCTTCCTCGTCGCTGATCGTCAGCATGATGATCTTGGCGCTGGGAGCGACTTCCTTGATGGAGGTGCACGCCTCGATCCCGCCCCGCTTGGGCATCCGCACGTCCATCAGAACGATGTCGGGCAGCAGGTCGGCGGCCTTCTCGACGGCCTCTGCGCCATCGCCTGCCTCCCCGATGACCTGGATGTCCTCCTCGGCCGCGAGCACGATCTCCAGGCCACGGCGGAACAGGGCGTGGTCGTCCACCACAAGGACTCTGATCGGTTCCTTGCGTGGAGAGTCCGTGTCCGGGCCCATGCCGACGACGCCATCGTCGGCATCCGTCGTCACGCATCGGTCCGAAGCTGTCCGCCATCGTTCCTCCCCCTGAAGGCTGTGGCCTGTGGTCCTGAGCCATCGCCAACCCAGAGCAACGACCCACCGGTTGGGCCGTGGCCACCATGATTTCATGCCCGGACGGCACCCGGGTGACCGAGCGGGGCGCGAAGTGGTCGCACAGGGGTGCCCCTGGGGGCGCACATGCGCTCCAGGGGCACCTGCTCCGCTGTCACCCGGCATGGTCAGCCGCCGAGCGCACCGCCCGCATCCGGGGCGTGCGCCTGGGTGACCATCGTGTCCGTGCTGAGGTGGATCACGCCGTAGTCGTAGGCGTGCCGGCGGTAGACGACACTCGGTTCCTTGGTCTCGGAGTCGACGAACAAATAGAAGTCGTGCCCGACCAGCTCCATCTCGTAGAGAGCCTGGTCGAGGGTCATGGGGGCTGCGACGTGGGTCTTCTCGCGGACGACGATGGGGCCGTCACCCTGCACTTCCAGCGAGCCGATCTTCTTCGTGGGCACGGCCTCCGGCTCCTCCGTCGGAGCAGGCGCCAGACCGTTGCCGTTGAGCGTCGCCACACCCGGGACGTGGTCGGCGACCTCGGCGGCCGGGATCCGTCGTGAGCCACGGCGCGAGAGCGCTTGTCGTGCTGCCTGCGCAGCCGGGCTTCCAGCTTTTCCGCCGCCAGGTCGAGCGCCGCATACGGATCGCTCGCCGCTGCCTCCGCCCGGATCACCGGACCGCGGGAGCGGAGCGTGATCTCCACTCGGTCACAGCGGTCGGCCTGCCGGGGGTTGGGCTCCTTGGACACCTCGACGTCGAGGCTGATCACCTTGCCATCGAGCTTCTGGATCTTCTCCAGCTTCAGCTTCTCGGCCACGTGCTTCCGGAACCGCTCGGGCACCTCGGTCTTGCGGCCCTTGACGACGATGTCCACGCAGAACTCCGTTCCCGGATCACTCCGCTTCGGTGCGGAGCATCTCCCTTTTGCACCAGGTTCCGGTGAGTCCCGGAACCTCGGACTCGGTGACTTCCACCTCCTCCCCCGTGAGCGAGATCTCCACTCCACCGTCGCGAGTGATGAAGAAAAACCCGCAGCACGGCATTCGGATTTGAGAGGTGTGGCCTGCGGCTTTCCCTCTCAACCGAACATATCTCGCCCGGACGGATGTCGTCACCCTCTACTGCGGCGTACCTCCGTTCAGGTGAATAGGCCCTCTCGTTACCTGCAACGACGCAAGTTCTCAGTCAGTTCCGGTTTATTTCGAAAGAGTCCGGTGATGCCGCGACCACTGCCGCACACACCACATCAACGACTCCGCCGACGCCGCCCGCGCCCGTGTTCCCTGCCGGGCGGGCCGCCGACCCGTCCTCTCTCGCGTTGATCCGACGTTCTGTTCCTCTCTGCTTTCCCAGGTCTCCCCCACGTACACGGCCCAGGTCCCCACAGCGTTCGAAGCCCGGCCCCGGACGGACTCGGCGCGCAGGGCCCGCGCGCGCCTCCGCCAGGGACGCCCCCGTGGTCATCACGTCGTCGACGAGGACGACCGGGCCGCCGGCAGAGCAGCCGGCGCCCCTGCGGGCGCCACCGCCAGCGCGCCCGCGAGATTGTCCAGCCGCTGCCGGGAGTTGAGCCCCGACTGGTCGGCCACGGCCCGCCGCTGCCGCAGCACGCCGAGCCACCCGCGCCGGGAATCCCGGTCCGCCGCAACTCACCCGCCGCCGCGAGCGCGATCCGCCGCGCCGGATCATGCCCCCGAGCCCGCACGGCCCGCCGCCCGGACGGCACGGGCACGAGCAGCACAGGAGCCCGGCGCCCCGGCACCGCGCCCCGGCCCGCGCCGAGTGCCAGGCCCGCCGGAGCCCCGCCCGCACCGCTCCCGCCAGAGCCACGCCGAGCGGACCGGCGAGCGCCAGGGCACCCCGCTCCTTGTGGGCCAGCAGCGTCGCCCGGACCTCGTCCGCGTACCGGCGCCGCCGCGTGCACCACGGCAGCCCGGGCGGCTCCGGCACCGGCCGCACCCGGCGCGCCTCGGCTCCGCTCAGCACCGCACGGCACCGCGCGCACAGCACCGTACGAGGCGCTCCGCAGCCTCCGCACTCGCCCGGCAGCACCAGGTCGGTGAGGTCCTGCCACCACCCCCGCATGGCCACCACTGTGCCCACACGGCGACCGCACCCGGCCACCCCTGTGGACAACCTCCTGTGGACAACCGGTCCGGGCCACGCGGCCCACCAGGACGTCTCGAGCGTCCCACCGGGCGCTCACAGTCCCCACGGGCACACCCGGACGCGCCCCGGGACGCCCAGGGCCGCCTCCCGGCGGCCCGGCAGAAGCGACCGGCACGCCCAGAACTCCCCGGCCACATCATGCCACCAGGACGCCTCACCCCGGATAGACCGGCGCCGTCCCCTCCGTCACCTTCTGCCACTGCGCGCCCGACGGCAGCCGGACGATCCCGTCCACGGAGTACGCCACCAGCGGCAGCCGGTCGTCCTCGGCGGCGGTGACCTCCTTGACGCCGGTCAGGGCCGCGGGCGCAGGTACGTCCGGCGTCGAGCCGTCGACCTGGACGTACCGCATCTGCTCGACGCCCCCGTGCTCACGCCCGACCACCACGAGCCGGCTGTCACCGGCCCACGACATGGCCGTGACCTCCTCCAACTCCGGCGTCGCGGAGCGCAGTTCGACCACGCTGACGGCCGGCTGTCCGCCCGGGCCCTCCGTCCCGCTCGATCAGCCCGATGAGCAGGGTCTTCTTGCCGCCCTTCTCCACGACGAGCGCGATCCGCACCCCGTCGGCGGCCACCCGCACGGACTGGATCCGCCCGTCCAGGTGCGGCATGCGCACCTCCACCGGATCGCCCTTGCCCTCCTCGAAGCAGGAGCAGCCGGGGATCGTCGGGGTCGCGGTCGGCCACCCACAGGCCGTCGTCGCGCGTCCCAGCTGGGCGTGGTCAGCCGGTCCTCCTCGGCCTGGCCCTGGCTGCGCAGCACGCGGCTCGCCCAGCGAACCGCCCGAGACCAGCGACCCCACGTACAGCGACCTGCCGTCGAGGCCGACGCCGGCCGCGGTGTGCTCGTCACGCGACACCGCCACCGACCGCAGCGCCGTGTCGCCCTCGCCGAGCGCCCCCGGCGCCGCGTCCGGGTCGGTGCCGCTGCTGCCCGCGGGGATCCGTACGAGCCGGTGCTTGCCGTCCACGAAGTACAGGTAGTCGGGGTGGCGCGCCGAGCTCCGGGAGGCCGCCGCGTCGGCCGCGTCCTCGCGTGAGCGAGCACAGCTCCGCACCGCCGGCCCGCAGCTCGACCTCGTCCACGGCGGGGCTGAGGTTGCGCAGCGTGAACAGGATCTGGGCGGCCATCTCCTGGCACCGGTTGGTGCCGACGCCCGCGGCCTTGTCGTTGAGCGGGACCGTCAGCTTGTTCCGGTCGTCGGGCGTCAGCGAGCCGGCGTCCTTCGCCAGCGCCGTACCGGTGGGGAAGCTCGACCTGACCACGGGCCCGAGCCACCGCGTGGGCCCGTTGAGCAGGGAGCTTCACCATCTGCGTCATGGGATCCACGCGCCGGCGGACGTAGACGGGATCGGCGACCGCCGTGGGCTGCGTGCCCGCCCCGGCCGCCGTCGGTGTTCGAGGCGAAGTAGTACTTGCTGACGGACATGTAGTTGCGCTGGAAATCCGACTCGCCCATGACGACGCCCTGCGGCAGCGCGTCGATGCGCCACTGCCGTCTTGCTCGTCCTGCGTCAGGTGCACGCTCCTGCCGTACGCCCCGGTCGCCGGCGCGTAGGACTGCTGCGCGTCCACGGTGGCGACCTTGGTGCCGGTCAGCGTGTACGAGATCTCGCCGTTGTCCTCCCGCCGCCGCCCGAGCCTCGGGCTTGGCGCCCGGTCCGTCCGTCGAGCACCGTGGCGGACGAGCTCCGGCCGCCAGTCCTTCGCGGCTTCGCCGGTCAGGTACTGGCGCGCGGTCTTGTAGTGCGGATCGTCGCTGGTCAGCGCCTCCAGGAAGCCCTGCACGATCTCCGAGGGCGGCGCGTCCTCCCCCGGCGGCACGGCGAACACCCGCACCTGGGTGTCCTGGCGCGGTGTGGACTCCACGCCCCGCAGATCCCCGCTGTCCGGCATCGAGGCGCACCCCGCCAGCACCAGGACGCCACCGGCGGCGTACGCCATCACGCGCGCGGGCCTGCGCCGGCCGCGCCCCTCGCGGTCAGCGCCCACGAGATGCCTCCCCTTGCCTGTCCACGTCCCCGCGGCTCGCTGCCCCGGCCGTTGTCCTCGTCCCGCGGCCCGTTCACGACCGGATCCCGGTCCAGCCGCGGCCACCGACACCCTCGTCGGCCGTACCCGCGGTCGCCTCCGTCGCCACCTCCGGCCCCGCGGGCACCCGTCACCGCTGCTCCGCCGGTGACGTCGTCCTGCCGCCGCGTGCCCGAGGCGGGCCTGGGCACCACGCGCGCGCCGTTGCCGGGCAGCGCCGTCGGGTCGGCCGTGGGGGCCGCGGTGGCCGACCGCGGCGGTATCGGGTCCCGCTCGGTCCCTGCGGCACCGACCGCTCGCCGGCTGCGCCGGCACGGTCGCCCGCTTCTCGCCGTCCCCGCCGCCGCAGGGCAGACCGGCGTCGTCGAGCCCACGGTTGCGCCGTGAGTCCTTGGGCTCCAGCGGTATCGGAGAGCCCCGCAGCGGCTCGTCCGCGGTCCTGGGCAGCGTCAGCCGGAACTGCGAGCCGCCGCCCGGCTCACCCCACGCCTGCAGCCAGCCGCCGTGCAGCCGCGCGTCCTCCAGGGCGATGGACAGCCCCAGCCCCGTACCACCCGTGGTACGCGCGCGTGCCGGGTCGGCCCGCCAGAAGCGGCTGAACACTCGGGTCGCCTCGCCCGGCTTGAGCCCGACCCCGTAGTCCCGCACCGCGACGGCGACCGCACCGCCGGCCGCGGCGAGCTTGACGACGACGTCCCTGCCCTCGCCGTGCTCGACGGCGTTGACGACGAGGTTGCGCAGCACACGCTCCACACGCCGGGCGTCCGCCTCGGCGACGACGGGCTGCTGGTCGCCGAACACCCGGATCTGCGTGCCCTTGCGCTCCGCGAGCGGCTCGGCCCCGCTGACCACCCGCCGTACGACCTCCCTGAGGTCTATCGGCTCCGCCTCCAGCGCCGCGGCACCCGCGTCGAATCGGCTGATCTCCAGCAGGTCCGCGAGCAGCGACTCGAACCGGTCCAGCTGGTCGGCGAGCAGCTCCGCCGACCGCGCCGTCACCGGGTCGAAGTCCACACGCGCCTCGTGGATGACGTCCGCGGCCATCCGTACGGTCGTCAGCGGCGTACGCAGCTCGTGCGACACGTCCGACACGAACCGGCGCTGCATGCGCGACAGGTCCTCCAGCTGGCTGATCTTCAGCTGAAGGTTCTGTGCCATCTTGTTGAAGGCCTCGCCGAGCCGCGCGATGTCGTCCTCGCCGGTGACCTTCATACGTTCCTGAAGCCGCCCGGCCGACAGCCGCTCGGCGATCCCCGCCGCCATCCGCACCGGCGTGACGACCTGGCGCACCACGAGCCACGCGATGGCCCCGAGCAGGACGACGACGAACAGCCCGGCCGTCGCCAGCGTGCCCTTGACCAGGCTCAGCGACTTCTCCTCCTGGGTGAGCGGGAAGAGGTAGTACAGCTGGTACGGCTCCCTGTTCGGGTCGTCGACCTGCTTGCCGATGACCAGGGCGGGCTGGGAGTCCTTGCTGTCGTTGTTGTAGATCCGCGGCTGTAGCTCTGCACGGCCGTCGTACTGCTGCCGATCCGCTCCCGCAGGGCCGCGGGCACGCTCTTGCTCCAGTCCACCTCGCCGGAGGCACGCTGCCCGCGGCCGCCGGCGCCGTCCTCGTCGGAGGCCGGGAGCGTCACCACGTCGAAGGCGCCCTGGCCGCCGCTGGACAGCGAGGAGACGAGGGCGCTCATCCACTCGGAGACGTTCTGCGCGGGACGCCCGTCCGCCGTGGCGACGTCGTCGCCGGTGCCGCTCGCCGCCTCGTCGGCCCGCTGCTTGGCCACCGCGAAACCGCCGGTGGCCTGGCTCTGGGACGCCTTCACCTTGGCGTCCAGCAGGCCGTTGCGCACCTGCCCGATGACGACGAAGCCCAGCAGCAGGACCACGCCCAGCGACATCAGCAGCGTCGTGGCGACGACCTTGAGCTGGATGTTGCGCCGCCACAGCCGCATGACGGGCAGCAGCGGCCGGCGCACCCACCGCATGAACAGGCGGATGACCGGGCTGCCCTGGACCCCGCCCTGGAGCAGCAGCCCGCTCTCCAGGAACCGTCCCCAGCGGGAACCCGCCTTCTTCCGCCCGACAGGCCGCTCCGGGCGGGCCCCGGACCGGCCGGGCGCCGAAGCGGCACTGTCGCCGGACATGTCAGCTCGGTCCTGCCTTGTACCCGACACCACGGACGGTCACCACGATCTCCGGCTTCTCCGGGTCCTTCTCGACCTTGGAGCGGAGCCGCTGCACATGCACGTTGACCAGCCGCGTGTCTGCCGCGTGCCGGTAGCCCCAGACCTGCTCCAGGAGCACCTCGCGCGTGAACACCTGCCACGGCTTGCGCGCCAGCGCGACCAGCAGGTCGAACTCCAGCGGCGTCAGCGCGATCGACTGCCCGTCCCGCTTCACGGAGTGCCCGGCCACGTCGATGACCAGGTCACCGATGGCGAGCTGCTCCGGAGCGGGCTCCTCCGACCTCCGCAGCCGCGCCCGGATCCGGGCGACGAGCTCCTTCGGCTTGAACGGCTTCACGATGTAGTCGTCGGCGCCCGATTCCAGGCCCACGACGACATCGACCGTGTCGCTCTTCGCCGTGAGCATCACGATCGGCACCCCGGACTCCGCCCTGATCAGGCGGCACACCTCGATGCCGTCCCGCCCGGGCAGCATCAGGTCGAGCAGCACCAGATCGGGCTTGGCCTCGCGGAAAGCGGCCAGCGCCTTGTCACCGTCGGCCACGAAAGACGGCTCAAAACCCTCACCACGCAGCACGATGCCGAGCATCTCGGCCAGTGCGGTGTCGTCGTCGACGACAAGGACTCGTCCCTTCATAAACGACATCATCCCATTCTCATAACGGTGGCGAAGGCAGTGGTGAGGTAGGTCACCGGCCAGTGACCATAGTCGCAGCAAGCGCTACTGTCTGCCCTCGTCCGCCCCCTGTTGATCTCGACGACGCCCGCTGCCCGGGTCCCCGGCGCACGAGGCTAGGGCGCGAGGCCGCCGTGAGCCCGCCCGCCCGCACACGCTCCGGCAGTCAGCCCCGGCTCAGCCCGCCGTCACCCGCCGTGACCGCGCACACACCTCGGCGAGCGCCTCAGCCGTCACCGGCGAAACCGCGCCCTCCTCCGTGACGATCGCCGTCACCAGCTCGGCCGGGGTCACGTCGAACGCCGGGTTGTACGCCTGCGTCCCCAGCGGCGCCACCGGAATGCCACCACCCGCCTCCGCCGCACCGGCCACCGGCACCTGCGGCGCGACGACCTCGGTCACCTCATGCCCGGGACGCTGCTCGACCTCGATGGACGCCCCGTCCGGGGTGTCCGGATCCACCGTCGTCACCGGCGCCACCACGATGAACGGCACATGGTGGTAGCGCGCCAGCACCGCCAGCGGATAGCTCCCCACCTTGTTCGCCACCGAACCGTCCGCCGCGATGCGGTCGGCCCCGATCAGCACCGCGTCCACCTCCCCGGCGGCGAACAGCGACCCCGCCGCGTTGTCGGTGAGCAGCGTGTACGCCATCCCGCTGCGCGCCGCCTCGTACGCCGTCAGGCGGGCGCCCTGCAGCAACGGACGCGTCTCGTCCACCCACAGCCGCCGCAGCCGCCCCGCCCGGTGCGCCGCGAGCGCCACCGCGAACGCCGTGCCCTCCCCGCCCGACACCAGCGAACCGGTGTTGCAGTGGGTGAGGACCCGGTGCCCGCCGCCGGGCAGCAGCTCGTCCAGCAGCGCCAGCCCGTGCTCGGCCATCCGCGCACTGGCCTCGGCGTCCTCCCGGTGCAGCTGCCCGCGCCGCGGCCAGCGCCGCCGCGGCCGCCTGCCTGGCGTCACCGCCCTTGGCGAGCGCTGCCCGGTGCGCCGCCTGCGCCCGGCGCACACCGACGGCCAGGTTCACCGCGGTCGGCCGGGCGCTCGCCAGCGCGGCCGCGGCCTCGTCCACGTCGAAGCCCCGCGCGGCGGCGAGCGCGACGCCGTACGCCCCCGCGATACCGAGCAGCGGTGCCCCGCGCACGGCGAGCGAGCGGATCGCCTCCACCAGCGCGGGCGCGTCCGTACAGACCAGCTCGACCTCCTCGGCCGGCAGCCTCGTCTGGTCGAGCAGGACCAGAACGGGTCCTTCCGGTGGCTCTTCCCAGCGGATCGCCGGGATCTCGGTCGGCCGCTTGTCATCGCCGCTGTGCGCGTACTGATCAGCCATGCGGTCAGTCTGCCCCCTATCCGGCGGACAATTGAAGGTGCGCAGCCCATACCGCGGCCGGTCACTCCGAGACCACCCCATGGCACGATGGCTGCCAACCTGCCGCCGCGACCGCGGACGGGCACCGTGAAGGAGCGACGATGAACGACACTCCGGGCTGGGCCTCGCCCGGATCCGCCCCGTCCGACGGGCAGAAGACCGGACCGTCCGGCGCTGCCGAGCCCACCGACCGCCCCGCACAGCCCGCGGACCAGCCGGGCCAGGCCCCGCAGAGCCCCGGCCCGCAGTGGTCCAAGGAACAGCCGCCACCCGGCCAGTGGTCCGCTCCCAGCGGCCCGGCCGTCCCCGGCCAGGCGCCGCCCCCGCCCCCGCCACCCGGCCCGGGCTGGGGCACCCAGCCCCCCGTGGCCACGGCCCTGGCGGCCCCGGCGGATACGGTCCCGCAGGCCCCGGCGGATACGGACCCGGCGGCCCCGGCGCCTACGGCGGCTGGGGAAGCGGCTGGGGCGGCCCCCCGCCCGCCGCCAAGCCCGGCGTGATCCCGCTCCGCCCGCTCGGCGTCGGCGAGATCCTCGACGGCGCCGTCTCCACCATGCGCACCTACTGGCGCACGGTCCTCGGCATCTCCCTGACCGTCGCGGTCCTCACCGAGATCATCGTCGTCCTCTTCCAGGGCCTCGTCCTGGACGACTCCAGCACCGAAGCCCTCAACGACCCGAGCGCCACCCTCAGCGAGCTGAGCCGCGCCATGGGCGACGCCCTGCTCAACTCCGGCGTCGTCTCCTGATCTCCCTGGTCGGCACCGTCATCGCGACCGCGCTGCTCACGACCGTCACCAGCCGCGCCGTGCTCGGCAAGCCGGTGACCATCGGCGAGGCCTGGCGGGACGCCCGCCCCCAGGTCCTCAAGCTGTTCGGCCTCATCTGCCTGCTGCTGCTCATCACCGCCGGCATCGTCGCCGTGGGCACCCTGCCCGGTCTCCTCGTGTCCGTCGCCGGGAGCACCGGGCCAGGCGTCGCCCTCACCGTCCTGGGCATCATCGGCGGCCGGCATCGTCGCGCTCTGGCTGATGATCCGCTTCTCCCTGGCCTCCCCCGCCCTGATGCTGGAGAAGCAGGGCATCAAGAAGGCGATGAGCCGCTCCGCGAAGCTGGTCCAGGGCACCTGGTGGCGGATCTTCGGCATCCAGCTGCTCGCCACGATCATCGCGAACGTCGTCGCCTCGATCATCGTCATCCCGTTCACCCTCCTCGCCGCGGCCGTCAGCGGCGACGGCGTCACCGGCTGGCTCGACAGCGGCGGCTCCAGCCTCGGCTGGACGTTCCTCATCGTCAGCGGCATCGGCGCGGTGATCGGCTCCATGATCACGTTCCCGATCACTGCGGGCGTCACCGTGCTCCTCTACATCGACCAGCGCATCCGCCGCGAGGCCCTCGACCTCGAACTGGCCCGCGCCGCAGGTGTCCAGGGCTACGGCTCCAACGCCACCGGCACCACCCCGGGGAGCTGATGCGGTGAGCTGGGCGGGGGAACCTCTCACAACGGCACTGCCACGCACCGCCATACGGACGCTGCTGCACGCCGGCGACATCTCCGCACTGTCCTCGGCGCGCTCCGCCGACGAGCCGCCCCTCACCACCCCGCGCGACCCCGCGCGCGAGGCGGCCCGGCGCGAGCTGTCCAAGCGGATGTACCACGAGAACGACCCCAGCCTGTTCCAGCGCGCCCTCGACGCCTTCTGGGACTGGCTCGACAAACTGTTCGACGCGGCCTCGTCCGCCACGCCCGGCGGCGCACTCGGCCTGATCGTCATCATCCTGGCCGTCGTCGCGATCCTGGGCGCCCTGTGGTGGCGCCTGGGCACCCCGCGCCGCCAACCCACCTCGTCCGCCGCCCTGTTCGACGACCGCCCCCGCAGCGCCGCCGACCACCGCGCAGCCGCCGAGGCACACGCCGCCCAGGGCCACTGGAACCAGGCCGCCAGGAACGCATGCGGGCCCTCGTCCGCGCCCTGGAGGAACGCGCCCTCCTGGACGTCCGCCCGGGCCGCACCGCCGACGAGGCCGCGGCCGAAGCCGGCCGCGTCCCTGCCCGCCCACACCGACCGACTGCGCGCCGCCGCCCGGGACTTCGACGACGTGACGTACGGCGGCCGCTCGGCGACCGAGCAGTCGTACCACCGCATCGCCGAACTCGACCGCGACCTGGAACACACCAAGCCCCGACTCGCGACCAGCAGCACCCACAGCACGGCCCCCGACACCCGCCAGGGAGCCGCCGAATGACCACCGAGGCCACGCTCCCGTCCACCTCGGCCTCGCCCTCCGCCCGCCAGGTGTGGACCCGCGCACGCGGCATCGCGCTCGCCCTCGTGCTGCTCCTCGCGGGAGCCATCGCCATCGCCGTGCTCCGCTCCGACGCACGGCACGGCGAACTCGACCCGCGCTCCGCCGACCCCAACGGCAGCCGCGCCGTCGCCGAACTCCTCGCCGACCGGGGCGTGGACACACGCGTGGTGACCACCCTGGACGAGGCGGCCGCCGCGGCCGGCCCGGACACGACCCTCCTCGTCGCCGCCCCCGACCTGCTGACCCGCAGTCAGCAGTCCCGCCTGCACAACGCGTTCGACGACTCCGGCGGCCGTACCGTCCTGGTCGCCTCCGGCAGCGCCTCCGTCGAACGGCTCGCCCCCGGAGTCACCGCCGACCCCGCCACCAGCCTCGATTCGACGCTCTCCCCCGACTGCGACCTGCCCGCCGCCCGGCGCGCGGGCACCGCCGACACGGGCGGCGTCCGCTACACCACCACCCACCTCGATGCCGACCAGTGCTACGCCAGCGAGCGCCTGGCCACCCTGCTGCGCGTCCCGGACACGACCGGGGACGGTGACACCGTCGTCCTCGGCGCGCCCGACATCCTCCTCAACGACCGCCTCGACAAGCAGGGCAACGCCTCGCTCGCCCTCCAACTCCTCGGCTCCCGCCCCCATCTGGTCTGGTACCTCCCCTCGCTCTCCGACACGTCGGCCACCGGCACCGACGACGAACGCAGCTTCTTCGACCTGCTCCCCTCGGGCTGGCTCTGGGGCACCCTGCAACTCTTCATCGCCGCAGCCCTGGCCGCCCTCTGGCGTGCACGCCGGCTCGGCCCCCTCGTGGCCGAAAAACTCCCCGTCGCGATCCGCGCCTCCGAAACCGCCGAAGGCCGCGCCCGCCTCTACCGCAAGTCCGACGCCCGCGACCGCGCGGCAAACGCTCTTCGCTCCACCACCCGCACCCGCCTCGCCCCCCTCGTAGGCGTCCCCGTCACCCAGGCGCACACGCCCGAGGCCCTGCTCCCCGCCCTGTCCGCCCACCTCCACGGCGACGGACAGGACCTGCACACCCTCCTCTTCGGGCCGCCGCCCAGCGACGACGCAGCACTCATCGCACTCGCCGACCGACTCGACGCCCTCGAAAGAGAGGTACGCCGTCCATGATGGACCCGACCACTGACAACGCCGGGCAGAGCGGGGACCCGGGCACCGCCCGCGCCGCCCTGGAGGCCCTGCGCGCCGAGATCGCCAAGGCCGTGGTCGGCCAGGACCCCGCCGTGACCGGCCTCGTCGTCGCCCTGCTCTGCCGCGGCCACGTCCTCCTCGAAGGCGTCCCCGGCGTCGCCAAGACGCTCCTGGTCCGCGCCCTCGCCTCGGCACTCGAACTCGACACCAAGCGCGTCCAGTTCACCCCCGACCTGATGCCGAGCGACGTCACCGGCTCCCTGGTCTACGACACCCGCACCGCCGAGTTCTCCTTCCAGCCCGGCCCGGTCTTCACCAACCTCCTCCTCGCGGACGAGATCAACCGCACGCCCCCCAAGACCCAGTCGTCCCTCCTGGAAGCCATGGAGGAACGCCAGGTCACGGTCGACGGCACCCCCCGCCCCCTCCCCGACCCGTTCCTGGTCGCAGCGACCCAGAACCCGGTCGAGTACGAGGGCACCTACCCCCTCCCGGAAGCCCAGCTGGACCGCTTCCTCCTCAAGCTCACCATCCCCCTCCCCTCCCGCCAGGACGAGATCGACGTCCTCACCCGCCACGCCGAGGGCTTCAACCCACGCGACCTGCGCGCCGCCGGCGTACGCCCCGTCAGCGGGCCCGGCCGACCTGGAGGCCGCCCGCGCAGCGGTCGCCAAGACGACCGATCTCCCCGGAGATCACCGCCTACGTCGTCGACATCTGCCGCGCCACCCGCGAATCGCCGTCCCTCACCCTCGGCGTCTCCCCGCGCGGCGCCACGGCCCTCCTGGCCACCGCCCGCGCCTGGGCCTGGCTGACCGGCCGCGACTACGTCATCCCGGACGACGTGAAGGCCCTGGCCCTCCCGACCCTCCGCCACCGCGTCCAGCTCCGCCCGGAGGCCGAGATGGAAGGCGTGACAGCCGACTCCGTCATCAACGCGATCCTCGCCCACGTCCCCGTACCCCGCTGATGGCACTCACCGGACGCGCCGCCCTCCTCGCGGCCCTCGGCTCCCTCCCCGTCGGCATCTGGGAACCCAGCTGGACGGGCATCCTCGCGGTCAACGCGCCCCTGGCCCTGGCCTGCGCCTGCGACTTCGCGCTCGCCGCCCCCGTACGGCGCCTCGGCCTGACTCGCTCCGGCGACACATCCGTACGCCTGGGCGACACAGCGGACGTCACCCTGACCGTCACCAACCCGTCCCGCCGCCCGCTCCGCGCCCGACCTGCGCGACGCCTGGCCCCCCAGCAGCTGGCAGCCCGGCACGGAGGTCGACGGCCTCCCGCCACCGCCTCGACGGTCCCCGCCGGCGAACGCCGACGCCTGACGACCCGTCTACGCCCCACCCGCCGCGGCGACCGTCAGGCCGACCGCGTCACCATCCGCTCGTACGGCCCCCTCGGCCTCTTCTCCCGCCAGGGCACCCACAAGGTCCCCTGGACGGTACGCGTCCTGCCCCCGTTCACCAGCCGCAAGCACCTGCCCTCCAAACTGGCCCGCCTCCGCGAACTGGACGGCCGCACCAGCGTCCTCACCCGCGGCGAGGGCACGGAATTCGACAGCCTGCGCGAGTACGTCCCCGGCGACGACACCCGCTCCATCGACTGGCGCGCCACAGCCCGCCAGACCACGGTCGCCGTACGCACCTGGCGCCCCGAACGCGACCGCCACATCCTCCTGGTCCTCGACACCGGCCGCACCTCGGCCGGCCGCGTGGGCGACGCCCCCCGCCTCGACGCCTCCATGGACGCGGCTCTCCTCCTGGCAGCCCTCGCCTCCCGCGCCGGCGACCGCGTGGACCTCCTCGCCTACGACCGCCGGGTACGCGCCCTCGTCCAGGGCCGCACCGCAGGCGACGTCCTTCCCTCCCTGGTCAACGCCATGGCCACGCTGGAACCGGAGCTCGTCGAAACGGACGCCCGAGGCCTCACCGCCACCGCGCTCCGACTCGGCCCCCGCCGCTCCCTGATCGTCCTGCTCACCACCCTGGACGCGGCCCCCATCGAGGAGGGCCTGCTCCCGGTCCTCTCCCAGCTCACCCAGCGCCACACGGTCCTGCTGGCCTCGGTGGCGGACCCGCACATCGCCGAATGGCCAACGCACGCGGAAACACCGACGCCGTGTACGAGGCCGCAGCGGCTGCCCAGGCCCAGGCCGAACGCCACCGCACGGCGGAACAACTCAGCCGCCACGGCGTCACGGTCGTCGACGCCACACCGGACGACCTGGCGCCGGCACTGGCGGATGCGTACTCTGGCACTGAAGGCGGCCGGACGCCTTTGACGTTTGGACGCCTTGACCTTCAGGGCCCCGGGAAGGGCCCCTAAAACGCAGAAAACCCCCGCATCCGAAGATGCGGGGCTTTCTCAATAATTGTTCGGCGGCGTCCTACTCTCCCACAGGGTCCCCCCTGCAGTACCATCGGCGCTGTAAGGCTTAGCTTCCGGGTTCGGAATGTAACCGGGCGTTTCCCTTACGCTATAACCACCGAAACACTATGAAACTGTAAACTGCCGCACCACACCATAACCATGGCATGGGGCTGTTCGTGGTTTCAGAACCAACACAGTGGACGCGAGCAACTGAGGACAAGCCCTCGGCCTATTAGTACCGGTCAACTCCACACGTTACCGTGCTTCCATATCCGGCCTATCAACCCAGTCGTCTACTGGGAGCCTTACCCTCTCAAGGAGGTGGGAATACTCATCTCGAAGCAGGCTTCCCGCTTAGATGCTTTCAGCGGTTATCCCTCCCGAACGTAGCCAACCAGCCATGCCCTTGGCAGAACAACTGGCACACCAGAGGTTCGTCCGTCCCGGTCCTCTCGTACTAGGGACAGCCCTTCTCAATATTCCTACGCGCACAGCGGATAGGGACCGAACTGTCTCACGACGTTCTAAACCCAGCTCGCGTACCGCTTTAATGGGCGAACAGCCCAACCCTTGGGACCGACTCCAGCCCCAGGATGCGACGAGCCGACATCGAGGTGCCAAACCATCCCGTCGATATGGACTCTTGGGGAAGATCAGCCTGTTATCCCCGGGGTACCTTTTATCCGTTGAGCGACGGCGCTTCCACAAGCCACCGCCGGATCACTAGTCCCGACTTTCGTCCCTGCTCGACCCGTCGGTCTCACAGTCAAGCTCCCTTGTGCACTTACACTCAACACCTGATTGCCAACCAGGCTGAGGGAACCTTTGGGCGCCTCCGTTACTCTTTAGGAGGCAACCGCCCCAGTTAAACTACCCATCAGACACTGTCCCTGATCCGGATCACGGACCCAGGTTAGACATCCAGCACGACCAGACTGGTATTTCAACGACGACTCCACCCACACTGGCGTGCGAGTTTCAAAGTCTCCCAGCTATCCTACACAAGCCGAACCGAACACCAATATCAAACTGTAGTAAAGGTCCCGGGGTCTTTCCGTCCTGCTGCGCGAAACGAGCATCTTTACTCGTAGTGCAATTTCACCGGGCCTATGGTTGAGACAGTCGAGAAGTCGTTACGCCATTCGTGCAGGTCGGAACTTACCCGACAAGGAATTTCGCTACCTTAGGATGGTTATAGTTACCACCGCCGTTTACTGGCGCTTAAGTTCTCAGCTTCGCCACCCCGAAGAGTGACTAACCGGTCCCCTTAACGTTCCAGCACCGGGCAGGCGTCAGTCCGTATACATCGCCTTACGGCTTCGCACGGACCTGTGTTTTTAGTAAACAGTCGCTTCTCGCTGGTCTCTGCGGCCACCCCCAGCTCGAGGAGCAAGTCCTCTCACCAAGCGTGGCCCCCCTTCTCCCGAAGTTACGGGGGCATTTTGCCGAGTTCCTTAACCATAGTTCACCCGAACGCCTCGGTATTCTCTACCTGACCACCTGAGTCGGTTTAGGGTACGGGCCGCCATGAAACTCGCTAGAGGCTTTTCTCGACAGCATAGGATCATCCACTTCACCACAATCGGCTCGGCATCAGGTCTCAGCCTCATGTGCGACGGATTTACCTATCGCACGGCCTACACCCTTACCCCGGGACAACCACCGCCCGGGATGGACTACCTTCCTGCGTCACCCCATCACTCACCTACTACCAACTTGGGTCACCGGCTCCACCACTTTCCTTTCCCCGAAGGGTCCGGAACGGCTTCACGGGCTTAGCATCACTGGATTCGATGTTTGACGCTTCACAGCGGGTACCGGAATATCAACCGGTTATCCATCGACTACGCCTGTCGGCCTCGCCTTAGGTCCCGACTTACCCTGGGCAGATCAGCTTGACCCAGGAACCCTTAGTCAATCGGCGCACACGTTTCTCACGTGTGTATCGCTACTCATGCCTGCATTCTCACTCGTGAACCGTCCACAACTCGCTTACGCGGCTGCTTCACCCGGCACACGACGCTCCCCTACCCATCACAGCAGGCGTTGGCCCTATATGCTGCAATGACACGACTTCGGCGGTACGCTTGAGCCCCGCTACATTGTCGGCGCGGAATCACTAGACCAGTGAGCTATTACGCACTCTTTCAAGGGTGGCTGCTTCTAAGCCAACCTCCTGGTTGTCTCTGCGACTCCACATCCTTTCCCACTTAGCGTACGCTTAGGGGCCTTAGTCGATGCTCTGGGCTGTTTCCCTCTCGACCATGGAGCTTATCCCCCACAGTCTCACTGCCGCGCTCTCACTTACCGGCATTCGGAGTTTGGCTAAGGTCAGTAACCCGGTAGGGCCCATCGCCTATCCAGTGCTCTACCTCCGGCAAGAAACACACGACGCTGCACCTAAATGCATTTCGGGGAGAACCAGCTATCACGGAGTTTGATTGGCCTTTCACCCCTAACCACAGGTCATCCCCCAGGTTTTCAACCCTGGTGGGTTCGGTCCTCCACGAAGTCTTACCTCCGCTTCAACCTGCCCATGGCTAGATCACTCCGCTTCGGGTCTTGAGCGTGCTACTCAACCGCCCTATTCGGACTCGCTTTCGCTACGGCTTCCCCACTCGGGTTAACCTCGCAACACACCGCAAACTCGCAGGCTCATTCTTCAAAAGGCACGCAGTCACGAGACACTGAGCAAGCTCATGTCCGACGCTCCCACGGCTTGTAGGCACACGGTTTCAGGTACTATTTCACTCCGCTCCCGCGGTACTTTTCACCATTCCCTCACGGTACTATCCGCTATCGGTCACCAGGGAATATTTAGGCTTAGCGGGTGGTCCCGCCAGATTCACACGGGATTTCTCGGGCCCCGTGCTACTTGGGTGTCTCTCAAACGAGCCGCTGATGTTTCGACTACGGGGGTCTTACCCTCTACGCCGGACCTTTCGCATGTCCTTCGCCTACATCAACGGTTTCTGACTCGTCTCACGGCCGGCAGACCGTAAAAGAGAGATCCCACAACCCCGTATACGCAACCCCTGCCGGGTCTCACACGTATACGGTTTGGCCTCATCCGGTTTCGCTCGCCACTACTCCCGGAATCACGGTTGTTTTCTCTTCCTGCGGGTACTGAGATGTTTCACTTCCCCGCGTTCCCTCCACTTGCCCTATGTGTTCAGGCAAGGGTGACAGCCCATGACGACTGCCGGGTTTCCCCATTCGGAAACCCCCGGATC
The DNA here is from genome assembly GCA_963798065.1 of uncultured Actinomycetota bacterium. GTDB lineage: Bacteria > Actinomycetota > Actinomycetes > Streptomycetales > Streptomycetaceae > Streptomyces. The sequence continues at coordinate 294,070 of CAWCSC010000025.1, forward strand.
AAAGCCTGGTTGACGACTCCCCGGGGACTATCGTGGCCTCCCACGTCCTTCATCGGTTCCTGGTGCCAAGGCATCCACCGTGCGCCCTTAAAAACTTGGCCACAGATGCTCGCGTCCACTGTGCAGTTCTCAAACAACGACCAGCCACCCATCACCCCGACCCATCACAGGCGAGTTCACTGGGGCCGGCGACTGAGGAAGTTACCATTCCCTCAGACACCCAACAGCGTGCCCGGCACACTCCCCGCTCCCCTCAGCGTTCCACGCTCCGAAGAGCAGTACTAGAAGCGAGAAGACGATCAAGTGTGCCGAATAGTCAACGTTCCACCCATGAGCAACCAGCATCGAGACATTCGCCGATGTACTGGCCTCTGACCTCACCCCGAAGGGACTCGGTAAGAAGTGCTCCTTAGAAAGGAGGTGATCCAGCCGCACCTTCCGGTACGGCTACCTTGTTACGACTTCGTCCCAATCGCCAGTCCCACCTTCGACAGCTCCCTCCCACAAGGGGTTGGGCCACCGGCTTCGGGTGTTACCGACTTTCGTGACGTGACGGGCGGTGTGTACAAGGCCCGGGAACGTATTCACCGCAGCAATGCTGATCTGCGATTACTAGCAACTCCGACTTCATGGGGTCGAGTTGCAGACCCCAATCCGAACTGAGACCGGCTTTTTGAGATTCGCTCCACCTCGCGGTATCGCAGCTCATTGTACCGGCCATTGTAGCACGTGTGCAGCCCAAGACATAAGGGGCATGATGACTTGACGTCGTCCCCACCTTCCTCCGAGTTGACCCCGGCGGTCTCCCGTGAGTCCCCAGCACCCCAAGGGCCTGCTGGCAACACGGGACAAGGGTTGCGCTCGTTGCGGGACTTAACCCAACATCTCACGACACGAGCTGACGACAGCCATGCACCACCTGTACACCGACCACAAGGGGGCGCCTGTCTCCAGACGTTTCCGGTGTATGTCAAGCCTTGGTAAGGTTCTTCGCGTTGCGTCGAATTAAGCCACATGCTCCGCCGCTTGTGCGGGCCCCCGTCAATTCCTTTGAGTTTTAGCCTTGCGGCCGTACTCCCCAGGCGGGGAACTTAATGCGTTAGCTGCGGCACGGACAACGTGGAATGTTGCCCACACCTAGTTCCCACCGTTTACGGCGTGGACTACCAGGGTATCTAATCCTGTTCGCTCCCCACGCTTTCGCTCCTCAGCGTCAGTATCGGCCCAGAGATCCGCCTTCGCCACCGGTGTTCCTCCTGATATCTGCGCATTTCACCGCTACACCAGGAATTCCGATCTCCCCTACCGAACTCTAGCCTGCCCGTATCGACTGCAGACCCGGGGTTAAGCCCCGGGCTTTCACAACCGACGTGACAAGCCGCCTACGAGCTCTTTACGCCCAATAATTCCGGACAACGCTTGCGCCCTACGTATTACCGCGGCTGCTGGCACGTAGTTAGCCGGCGCTTCTTCTGCAGGTACCGTCACTTTCGCTTCTTCCCTGCTGAAAGAGGTTTACAACCCGAAGGCCGTCATCCCTCACGCGGCGTCGCTGCATCAGGCTTTCGCCCATTGTGCAATATTCCCCACTGCTGCCTCCCGTAGGAGTCTGGGCCGTGTCTCAGTCCCAGTGTGGCCGGTCGCCCTCTCAGGCCGGCTACCCGTCGTCGCCTTGGTGAGCCATTACCTCACCAACAAGCTGATAGGCCGCGGGCTCATCCTGCACCGCCGGAGCTTTCCACCATCAAAGATGCCCAAGATGGTCAATATCCGGTATTAGACCCCGTTTCCAGGGCTTGTCCCAGAGTGCAGGGCAGATTGCCCACGTGTTACTCACCCGTTCGCCACTAATCCCCACCGAAGTGGCTTCATCGTTCGACTTGCATGTGTTAAGCACGCCGCCAGCGTTCGTCCTGAGCCAGGATCAAACTCTCCGTGAATGTTTTCCCGTAATCGGGATGAACACCACGAGAGCGGAACAGCCAGGCGGAATAAGCCCGGCCGTTCACAGCGTCCTCGCTGTGTTTATTTCAAAGGAACCTCGTCCCAGCCGTGATGGCCGGAGACGGGGTATCAACATATCTGGCGTTGACTTTTGGCACGCTGTTGAGTTCTCAAGGAACGGACGCTTCCTTTGTACTCACCCTCTCGGGCTTTCCTCCGGGCGCTTCCCTTCGGTCTTGCGTTTCCGACTCTATCAGATCTTTCCGATCCGATTTCCTCGGTGCTTTCCAGGTTCCCGCTTCCGCGTTTCCCTTTCCGGCGGTTCCGACTTTATCAGAAGTTTCGGGCCGGACTGACCGGCCGCTCATTTCCGATTCATCGGGAGTGGCTTCAATCGAAATCAGCGTTTCAAGAAGCAGACAGATACTCACTGTCGCCGTCTGGGATCGTAACCCACCTCCAGGCAACTGTTCAAATCTACCTCCCCACACTTGCCGTGTCAACGGCTCTTGTGGGGCGAAGAGGAGACTAGCAGCTGAACGGAGGTGGTCGCACATCCGGCGGCCGGACATCAGGCGGCTGTCGGAACGGTGGCGCTGCGCTCGGCTGCCTCGACGTCGCCGGTCTCTCCGGCGCGTGCGGCGCGACCGCCCAGGACGTAGACGTAGGCGAGGAAGGCCAGCTTCGGCGGCGACGCCGATGGTGATGCGGGCCCAGGTGGGGAGGCCGGACGGGGTGACGAAGCCTTCGATGGCGCCGGAGACGAAGAGGACCAGGGCGAGGCCGATGGCCATGCCCATGGCGGCTCGGCCCTCTTCCGCGAGGGCCGTGCGGCGGGTGCGGGGGCCGGGGTCGATGAGGGTCCAGCCGAGGCGCAGGCCGGTGCCCGCGGCCACGAAGACCGCGGTCAGTTCGAGCAGGCCGTGCGGGAGGACCAGGCCGAGGAAGGTGTCGAGGCGGCCTGCCGAGGACATCAGGCCGAAGCCGACGCCGAGGTTGAGCATGTTCTGGAAGAGGATCCAGATGACCGGGAGTCCCAGGAAGACCCCGAGGATCAGGCAGAGGGCGGCGGCCCAGGCGTTGTTCGTCCAGACCTGGGCGGCGAAGGACGGCGGCCGGGTGGCTGGAGTAGTACGTCTCGTACTGGCCGCCGGGGCGGGTGAGCTCGCGCAGTTCGCCGGGGGCCGCGATGGAGGCCTGCACTTCGGGGTGGGTGCCGATCCACCAGCCCAGGAGGGCCGCGACGGCCGTGGACAGGAGCGCGGTGGGCACCCACCAGTGGCGTGACCGGTAGACGGCGGCGGGGAATCCGTGGGCGAGGAAGCGGGTGACGTCGCGCCAGGAGGCTCGTCGGGTGCCGGTCACGGCACTACGCGCGCGTGCCACGAGTTGGCTGAGCCGGCCGGTCAGCTGGGGGTCGGGGGCGCTGGACTGGATCAGGGAGAGGTGGGTGGCGGTGCGCTGGTAGAGGGTGACGAGTTCGTCGGCCTCGGCGCCGGTGAGGCGGCGCTGGCGGCGGAGCAGGGCGTCGAGGCGGTCCCACTCCGCTCGGTGGGCGGAGACGAAGACGTCGAGGTCCATCGGTGTGCCTGCTCCTCGGCTGTCGTCGGCGACTCGTCGTGGATCAGCTTGTCGTACTGCGGCGCGATGCGCCCTCAGCTTGGCAGACTGGCCTTGTCAGGGGCTGGGCAGGGGAAGGGCGGCGGGCGTGAGTGAGCTGGTGACGGGCGAGGCGGTGGCGCTGGAGCTGCGGCCCGCGAAGCTGCCCAGCAGGGCGCTGGCCGTGCTGCTCGATCTGGTGGTGGCCGTGGCCGTCTATGTCGCGGTGACCATCGCGTTGGTGGCTTCCACCGCCTCGCTGGACGAGGCGGCGCAGACGGCGCTGTCGATCGCGACGTTCGTTCTCGTGCTGGTGGGCGGGCCGATCGCGGTGGAGACGCTCAGCCACGGGCGGTCGCTCGGGAAGATGGCGTGCGGGCTGCGGGTGGTGCGGGACGACGGCGGGCCGATCCGGTTCCGGCACGCGCTGGTGCGGGGCTTGATCGGGGTGATCGAGATCCTCATGACGTTCGGGGTCGTCGCCTGTATCGCCTCGCTGGTGTCGGCGCGTGGGCGGCGGCTCGGGGACGTGTTCGCGGGGACGCTCGTCGTACGGGAGCGGATTCCGGTCGCGCGGACCGGCTTCGTGCCGCCGCCTCCGCCTTGGCTGGCGGGGCGGTTCTCGGGGCTCGATCTGTCGGCGGTGCCCGACGGGCTGTGGCTCGCCGTCCGTCAGTACCTGACGCGCATGCAGCAGCTCGATCCGCAGGTCGGCTGGTCCATGGCGGAGCGGCTGGCGGCCGATCTCGCGGCGCGTACGGGGGCTCCGGTGCCGCAGGGGGTTCCGCCGGCGGCGTATCTGGCGGCCGTCGTGCAGGAGCGGCAGGCGCGGGAGGCTCGGCGGGCCTTCGGGGGAGCGGCTCGGCGGCTCGTCGTCGCCGTTCCGGCTGCGGACGGGACTCCGGCCGAGCCGCGCTCCGGCCGCGTACGGACTGGCGGCTGCCGGACGGACTGCCCGTCGTGCCGCCTGTTACGGCGTCCCCGTCGTCTGGCGGGGACCGGCCCGTCAAGTCGCCGGAGGCGCCGGCGGGCGATCGTCCCGGCACGGGGTTCGTGCCGCCGGCTTAGCGAGGGCGCGGCCGGGGCCGCGCCGCTCAGTCGCGGCTGACTGGTCAGGTGAACGCCGACGGCGGTGATTCCAGGTCCTCGAGCTCGATGCCGGGGGCCGCGAGCACCACGTCGCCGGCGATGTGCACGGCGTGCTGCTCGCCGGTGTCCAGGGCTGTGACCTGGTATTCGTCCACGGTCAGGGGGCCGTTGTCAGTGGCGTGTGCTTCGCTCTTCAGCAAGGCCCAGGACTGGTCCACGGTGCGCGGGGCGAGGACCGGGTCCGTGAAGGCGACGAGGCGTACGCGGGTGGCGGATGCGGAGGGGGTGAGGCGCAGGAGGCGGGCGGTGGCGACGAGGAACGCCGGGGAGGTGCCGGTGAAGGCGTGGGCGCGCACATTGCCTTCGGTGGCGTCGGTCCCGGTGGGGTCGGTGCGGACCCAGGTGACGCCGTCGAGGGCGGCGCCGCGGACCTGCCAGGCGGCGGCGTGGAGTTCGAGGCGGATGGGGCGGCCGAGTTCGTCGAGGGTGAGGTCGACGGAGCCGTGGTGGTCTCCCGAGGGGGTGGTCAGCTGGGAGACGTAGCGCCAGCCGGAGGGGCCGGGGGCGCAGTGGAAGTGTTCTTCTGCGAGGGGGGTGTGATCGTGCGGGTCGTGGAGCGAATAACGGCCGCGGGGCATGGGGGTCCTGGGTCTTGACGGGCTGGGCCGGTCGCTGGTCCGGCGAACGGGGCAGGCCCCCGGCACGGGGGTGCGGGGGCCTGCCTCGGAGCGAGCCGGTGGACCGGCACGCGGGCTCAGTAGCGGTAGTGGTCCGGCTTGTACGGGCCCTCGACCTGGACGCCGATGTACTCGGCCTGCTCGGGGCGGAGCGTGGTGAGCTTCACGCCGAGCGCGTCGAGGTGGAGGCGGGCGACCTTCTCGTCGAGGTGCTTGGGCAGCACGTAGACGCCGGTCGGGTACTCGTCGGGCTTGGTGAACAGCTCGATCTGGGCCAGGGTCTGGTCCGCGAAGGAGTTGGACATCACGAACGACGGGTGGCCGGTGGCGTTGCCCAGGTTCAGCAGGCGGCCCTCGGAGAGGACGATGAGCACCTTGCCGTCGGGGAACGTCCAGGTGTGGACCTGCGGCTTGACCTCGTCCTTGACGATGCCGGGGATCTTGGCGAGGCCGGCCATGTCGATCTCGTTGTCGAAGTGGCCGATGTTGCCGACGATGGCCTGGTGCTTCATCTTGGCCATGTCCGCGGCCATGATGATGTCCTTGTTGCCGGTCGTGGTGACGAAGATGTCGGCCTTGTCGACGACCTCGTCCAGGGTCGTGACCTGGTAGCCGTCCATCGCCGCCTGGAGCGCGCAGATCGGGTCGATCTCGGTGATGATCACGCGGGCGCCCTGGCCGCGCAGGGACTCGGCGCAGCCCTTGCCCACGTCGCCGTAGCCGCAGACGACGGCGGTCTTGCCGCCGATCAGGACGTCGGTGGCGCGGTTGATGCCGTCGATGAGCGAGTGGCGGCAGCCGTACTTGTTGTCGAACTTCGACTTGGTGACGGCGTCGTTGACGTTGATCGCCGGGAACAGCAGGGTGCCGTCGCGCTGCATCTCGTACAGGCGGTGGACGCCGGTGGTGGTCTCCTCGGTGACGCCGCGGATCTCGGAGGCCAGCTGGGTCCACTTCTGCGGGCCGTCGCGTGAGGGTGCGGTTCAGCAGCTCGAGGATGACGCGGTGCTCGTCGTTCTCGGCGGTGTCGACCGAGGGGACCTTGCCGTCCTTCTCGTACTCGACGCCCTTGTGGACGAGGAGGGTGGCGTCACCACCGTCGTCGAGGATCATGTTCGGGCCGCCGGTGGGGGTGTTCGGCCAGGTCAGGGCCTGCTCCGTGCACCACCAGTACTCCTCCAGGGTCTCGCCCTTCCAGGCGAAGACCGGGACGCCCTGCGGGTTGTCGGGCGTGCCGTTCGGGGCCGACGGCGATGGCGGCGGCGGCGTGGTCCTGGGTGGAGAAGATGTTGCAGGAGGCCCAGCGGACCTCGGCGCCGAGGGCGACCAGGGTCTCGATGAGCACGGCGGTCTGCACGGTCATGTGCAGGGAGCCGGTGACGCGGGCGCCGGCCAGGGGCTGGGCCTCGGCGTACTCCTTGCGGATCGCCATCAGGCCCGGCATCTCGTGCTCGGCGAGGGTGATCTCCTTGCGGCCGAACGCGGCCAGGGAGAGGTCGGCGACCTTGAAGTCCTGTCGGTTGTCGACAGTCGTCATTGCGGGCTGCTCCTCGGGGTTGGGTCGAGGTGGGTACGGCTGGTCTGCGCGGCGGCGGACACAGGGGTGCCCGAAGGAGGACACAGGCATGCCCGCGTACGCGCAGCGCAGTCCGTCGGAGGCCCTCTCTCCCTCGGCCGGTCCGTGCTGGACCGCCCGACCGCCATCAGCAGCGACGTCTGGCTCCGTCCCAAGCTACACCGGGGGCGGCTGCGGTCCCCAGCCCGCCCGCGAACACATCAGCCGATCGCGGATCGGATCGGTGCGTGACGGGGCGGGGCCCGCCGAGTCGTTCGGCGGGCCCCGTGGGTGTGGGAGATGTCGTGCGAGGGGAGGTCAGTGGTCGGCGGGGTGCGGGGTCGGGCCGCCGGGGGTCGCCTCGGGGTCGGGGCCCTTGGCGGCTTCGGTCTCGCTGTAGATGTCCGGTTCCAGGTAGATCACGCGGGCGATCGGGACGGCCTCGCGGATGCGGGCCTCGGCGGCGTCGATGGCGGCGGCGATCTCGGCGGCCGTGTCGTCGTGCTGGACGGCGATCTTGGCGGCGACGAGCAGTTCCTCGGGGCCGAGGTGGAGCGTGCGCATGTGGATGATGCCGGTGACGGTGTCGCCGTCGACGATGGCGGCCTCGATCTTCTGGATCGTCCTCGACGCCGGCGGACTCGCCGAGCAGCAGCGACTTGGTCTCGGCGGCGAGGACCAGGGCGATCAGGATGAGCAGGATGCCGATGCAGAGGGTGCCGATGCCGTCCCAGACGCCGTCGCCGGTGAGCAGGGCGAGGCCGACGCCGCCGAGGGCGAGGACCAGGCCGACGAGGGCGCCGAGGTCCTCCAGGAGGACGACCGGGCAGCTCGGGGGCCTTGGCGTGGCGGACGAACTCCTTCCAGGACTTGCGTCCGCGCAGGACGTTGGACTCCTTGATGGCCGTGCGGAAGGAGAAGGCCTCGGCGATGATCGCGAAGACCAGGACGCCGACCGGCCAGTACCAGTGCTCGAGCTCGTGCGGGTGCTTGATCTTCTCGTAGCCCTCGTAGAGGGCGAACATGCCGCCGACCGAGAAGAGCACGATGGAGACGAGGAAGGCGTAGATGTAGCGCTCGCGGCCGTAGCCGAAGGGGTGCTGCGGGGTGGCCTCGCGCTGGGCCTTCTTGCCGCCGAGCAGCAGCAGCGCCTGGTTGCCGGAGTCGGCGACCGAGTGCACGGACTCGGCGAGCATCGACGACGAGCCGCTGAAGACGAACGCCACGAACTTCGCTACCGCGATCGCGAGGTTGGCGGCCAGTGCCGCCACGATCGCCTTGGTTCCGCCTGACGCGCTCATGTGTTCGCGTTGTCCCTTCGTACGCCGTTCCAGGGCCCGGACGCTCGCCTTGGTGCGCGCCCGTGGCTTTGCCCGTGCTTGACGGTGGGCCATTGTTGCAGCCCGCTGCGACAGCGGTGCGTCAGGTCACCGTCACGGGGGTCCCGAAGGCGGTCAGACGACGACGGTGGCCCGGAAGAGCGTGCCGGTTCCGGACACTTCGGCCTTTTCGCCGGCCGGGACGAAGACGGACTCGCCCGGGGTGAGTTCGTGCTCGCCGGCCCGGACGGAGCCCGCCGTGCAGAGCAGGATCTGCGGGGTCGGGCGGGTGAGGTCGTGGGCGGCGCCGGCCTCGGGCAGGACGTAGCGGGAGAGGCGGAACTCGTCGATCGGGGTCTCGTAGACCTCCTCGCCGTCCGGGGAGGCCTCGGGGCGCAGGACGCCGGGGTCGCTCGGCCTCGAAGCGGACGATGCGCAGGAGTTCGGGGACGTCGACGTGCTTGGGGGTGAGGCCGCAGCGCAGGACGTTGTCGGAGTTGGCCATGATCTCGACGCCGAGGCCGTCGAGGTAGGCGTGCGGGACGCCGGCGCCGAGGTACAGGGCCTCGCCGGGCTGGAGCCGGACGTGGTTGAGCAGCATCGCGGCGATGACGCCGGGGTCGCCCGGGTAGTGGTGGGCGATGTCGGCGTAGGGGGCGTAGGCGCCGCCGAGGCGGTCGCAGGCGGCCGCGCGCCTCGGCGACCGTGCGGGACATCTCGTCGCGGGTCGGCGGTGAGGATCGCGGTGAGGACCTCGCGCAGGGCGGCGTCCTCGGGGTGGGCGCGCAGCAGGTCGACGTACGGCTTGAGGGAGTCGACGCCGAGGCCGTCGAGCAGGTCGGCGGCCTCCGGCGGGTCGCGGAAGCCGCACAGGCCGTCGAACTCGGTGAGCGCGCAGATCAGTTCGGGCTTGTGGTTGGCGTCCTTGTAGTTGCGGTGCGGGGCGTCCACGGGGATGCCCCGGCGCTCCTCGTCCGCGTAGCCCTCCTTGGCCTGCGGCGAGGTCGGGGTGGACCTGGAGGGAGAGCGGGGCGCCGGCGGCGAGGATCTTGAGGAGGAAGGGCAGCCGGGGGCCGAACTTGGCCACGGCGGCGCGCGCCGAGTTCCTTCTCGGGGTCGGCGTCGATGACCTCGACGAGCGTGCCCCGGTCGGTGCGCGAGGGGGCGCCCGGGTGGGCGCCCATCCACATCTCCGCCTGCGGTTCGCCGGTCGGCTCGGTGCCGAGCAGGTGCGGGATGGCGGTGGTGGAACCCCAGGCGTAGGGGCGGACGGTGTTGTCGAGGCGGTCCATGGGGATCTCTCTGCGTGTCCTGTGAGTGCGTACGTACGCCGTGCTGCTCCGGGGTGGCTGTTCCACGGGCCTCAGGGCGTCCCGGGCATGATCAGGCCCTCGAAGCGAGCGCCAGGTAAACGGCGGCGAAATCCGTGATGGCGATCAGTTCCGCGAGGGTCTCCAGTTCGCCGCCCTCCTCCGGTTCGAGTTCGCTGATCGGCGTGTCGTGGCTGAGGGCCAGGTCACGGGCGCCGGGGGCGGCGGTGAGGCCGCCGATGGGGCGGTCGCGGAGCAGCACCACGCGCGCGTGCAGGGCGGGTGCCTCCTCGACGCGGTCGCGGAAGAAGTCGTCGGGGTCGGCGCTGGCGGCCAGCGGGCCGGCGAGCAGGGCGCTGTGCGCGGCGAGCGCCTCGGGGAGTTCGGCGACGACGGCGGGGCTGCCGGACAGTTCGGCGAGGGCGGCGGCGAAGCGGCGGCCCGCCGGGCCGGCCGAGGTGCCCTCGGTCCAGACGACGGGGAGCGCGTCGGCGAGTTCGGCGGCCAGGGTCTTGGCGGGGTTGCTGTACGTGGCGATGGCGGGGCCGCAGCGTTCGGCGACGCGGTCGAGGCGGTCGGCGACCTTCTCGAGGGCTTCGGGCGGCGCGGCGAGCAGGCCGGTGCGGTCCAGGAGCGCGAGCAGCGGGGTGAGCAGGGCCCACAGGACGCCGGGGGCGGACGCGGCGAGGGGCTCGTCCTGGTCGTACGGGGCGGTCGCCATCGGGACGAACAGGCCGTGCGACGCCGTGTCACGGCCTCGGCGAGCGGGGAGCCGGCGGGGGCGACGGCGACGACGGTGCAGCCGCGGCGGTAGGCCTGCTCGGCGAGGAGGGAGAGGCCCGGTTCGGTGCCGTCGGGGGTGGCGATCAGCAGCAGGTCCACGGAGCCGGCCCAGCCGGGCAGTTCCCAGCGCAGGGCGCCCGCGGCGGGGGCGACGCCGGTGGGGGCGAGGCGGGTGACCGGGCTGCCGGCGCCGGCGAGCGTGCCGAGGAGGTCGGCGGCGTGGGTCGCGGCGGCGCCGGGGCCGGCGATGAGGACGGCGCGGGGGCGGCCGTCGGGCTTGAGGTCGTCGATGCCGGCCTCGGCGGCGTGCCGGGCGGCGGTGCGGACGCGGGCGCCGGCTTCGGCGGCGCCGCGCAGCAGTCCGCGGTGGTCGGCCTCGGCGAGGCCCTCCGGGGTGTCGAGCAGCGATTCGTCGAGCATGGGCGGCAGCCTCCGATCGCCGGGGTCCGTTACGTGTCGGTCTGCGTCGGTGCCCGTCGTGCCGGGGCTATGTGCGCCGGGGTCGCCGGGTGCGTCGCCGTCGGTCACGCGGGGCGGCGGGCCTCGTCGACGAGGAGGACGGGGATGCCGTCGCGGACGGGGTAGGCCAGGCCGCAGTCCTGGCCGGTGCAGATCAGTTCGGTGTCCTGCTCCTTCGAGGGGGGCGTGGCAGGCCGGGCAGGCGAGGATCTCCAGGAGGCCGGCTTCGAGCGGCATGGGGGTTCCCTTCGAGGGGTCGGTGCGTCGGTGCGGATGTGCTGGTCAGGGTACCGCCGGTGGGGGCGTGGGGGCAGGCCCACTCCGCCGTCCGACTCGGTGGGCTGGAGTCGGCTCCCTCGCCGCGAGGCAGACGCCCGGCCGACTCAGCCCTCTGATGATCGCCAGCACCTCGTCCCGCACCTTCGCCATCGTCGCCTCGTCCCGGGCCTCCGCGTTCAGGCGGAGCAGGGGCTCCGTGTTGGAGGGGCGGACGTTGAACCACCAGTCGGCGGCGGTGACGGTGAGGCCGTCGAGGTCGTCGAGGGCGATGCCCTCGCGGGCCTCGTACGCGGCGCGGATCGCGGCGAGGCGGGCCGCCTGGTCGGCGACCGTGGAGTTGATCTCGCCGGAGCCGGCGTAGCGGTCGTACTCGGCGACGAGGGCGGAGAGCGGGCCGTGCCTGGCCGCCCAGGGCGGCCAGGACGTGGAGGGCGGCCAGCATGCCCGTGTCGGCGTTCCAGAAGTCGCGGAAGTAGTAGTGCGCGGAGTGCTCGCCGCCGAAGATCGCGCCGGTGCGGGCCATCTCGGCCTTGATGAAGGAGTGGCCGACGCGGGTGCGGACCGGGGTGCCGCCGTTCTCCTCGACGACCTCGGGGACCGACCAGGAGGTGATCAGGTTGTGGATGATCGTGCCCTTGCCGCCGTTGCCGGGCCAGTTCGCGGGCGGCGACCAGGGCGGTGATCGCGGACGGGGAGACCGGCTCGCCGTGCTCGTCGACGACGAAGCAGCGGTCGGCGTCGCCGTCGAAGGCGAGGCCGAGGTCGGCGCCCTCCTCGCGGACCCGCTTCTGGAGGTCGACGAGGTTGGCCGGGTCGAGCGGGTTGGCCTCGTGGTTGGGGAAGGTGCCGTCCAGCTCGAAGTACATCGGGACGAGGTCGAGGGGCAGACCGGCGAAGACCGTCGGGGACGGTGTGGCCGCCCATGCCGTTGCCCGCGTCGACGACGACCTTCAGGGGGCGGATGGCGGTCAGGTCGACCAGGGAGCGCAGGTGGGCCGCGTAGTCGGCGAGGGTGTCGCGGCCGGGTGATGGTGCCCGGCTGCGCGGCCGGTTCCGGGGCGCCCGACGTCGCTCCAGCGCTCGACCAGTTCGCGGATCTCGGCGAGGCCGGTGTCCTGGCCGACGGGGGCGGCGCCCGCGCGGCACATCTTGATGCCGTTGTACTGGGCCGGGTTGTGCGAGGCGGTGAACATCGCGCCCGGCAGGTCCAGCGCGCCCGAGGCGTAGTACAGCTGGTCGGTGGAGCACAGGCCGATCTCGGTCACGTCGGCGCCCCGGGCGGCCGCCCCGCGCGCGAAGGCACGCGGACAGGCCGGGCGAGGAGGGCCGCATGTCGTGCCCGATCGACGATGGCGTTCGCGCCGGTGACCTCGGACGAAGGCCGCGCCGAAGAGCTCGGCCAGGGACTCGTCCCACTGGTCGGGGACGACTCCGCGCACGTCGTACGCCTTCACGATCTGCGACAGATCAGCAGCCACGGCCAACCTTCCTGAAAGTGCTGTCGGTCGCCCCAAACTACCCCCGCCCACTGACAGCGCGCTGTGCGGACGCCGGGTGGAGCCCGGACGTCGTCTCAGGTCAGGGCAGCATCCAGCCCAGGACCGGCGTGCTCTGGCCGACCACGATCAGGCACATCACCAGCAGCAGGCCCAGACTCCACGGCAGCACCTTGCGCAGCAGGTCGCCCTCGCGGCCCGCGAGTCCGACGGCCGCGCAGGCGATGGTGAGGTTCTGCGGGGAGATCATCTTGCCGAGGACACCGCCGGAGCTGTTGGCGGCGGCCAGGAGTTCGGGCGACAGCCCCGACTCCCGCGCGGCGGTCACCTGGAGGGCGCCGAAGAGGGCGTTGGCCGAGGTGTCGGAGCCGGAGACGGCGACGCCGAACCAGCCGAGGACCGGGCGAGAGGAAGGCGAGCCCGGCGCCGGCCGCGGCCACGAAGTGGCCGATGGTGGCCGCCTGCCCGGAGAGGTTCATGACGTACGCGAGGGCCAGCACGGACGTCACGGTGAGGATCGCGAAGCGCAGCTCGTGCACGGTCGCGAGCCACTCCTTGACCGCCACGCGCGCGTGCACGCCGAGGACGGCGGCCGTGACAGACCCCGGCGAGCAGGACGAGCGTGCCGCCGGTGGACACGATCGGCCAGGTGAAGAGCGTTGCCGCCCACCGGATCGCCGTCGGGCCCTGCGACGTCCAGGAAGGGCCAGTCGTAGGTCTGGGTCGCCTTGGCCAGCCAGTCCTTGACGGCCGGGATCTGCGCGACGGAGAAGATCACGACGATCAGCGCGTAGGGGGCGTAGGCGCGCAGGACTTCGCGGCGGCGGGTCCTCCTCGTCGAGTTCCTCGCTGCGTACGCCGGTCAGCACGGAGGCGCGTACGGACTCGGCGGCGGGCATGCGCGCGTGCGGTACGGCGACCAGGGCGCCCGCACCCGCCAGGGCGGCGCCGATGTCGGCGAGCTGGGCGGAGACGTAGTTGGAGGCGGCGAACTGGGCGACGGCGAAGGCGACTCCGCAGGCCAGCGCGGGCACCCAGGTCTCGCGCAGGCCGCGCCGGCCGTCCACGAGCCAGACCAGCACGAGCGGGCACGACGAGGGCCAGCAGCGGGGTCTGACGGCCCACCACGGAGGCCACGTCGTCCAGCGGCAGCCCGGTGACCTGGGCGAGCGTGACGACCGGTGTGCCCATCGCGCCGAAGGCCACGGGCGCGGTGTTGGCGACCAGGGCGACGACGGCGGCGCGCACCGGTTCGAAGCCGAGCGCGACGAGCATGACCGAGCAGATCGCGACGGGCGCCCCGAAGCCGGCGAGCGCCTCCAGCAGCGCGCCGAAGCAGAAGGCGATGACGAGGGCCTGGATGCGCGGGTCGTCGGACAGCCGCCCGAAGGACCGGCGCAGGATGTCGAAGTGCCGGGTGCGGACGGTCATCCGGTACACCCACAGGGCGTTGACGACGATCCACAGGATGGGGAAGAGGCCGAAGACGGCGCCCTGGGCGGCGCTGGAGAGGGTCTGGCCGAGCGGCATGCCGTAGGCGAGCCAGGCGACGAGAACGGCGGCGAGGAGGCCGGTGAGGCCCGCCAGGTGCGCCTTCATGCGGACGCCGCCGAGCAGGACCAGGACGATCACGAGGGGCAGGGCCGCCACGAGGGCGGACAGACCCAGCGAGCCGGCGACGGGTTCCAGTTCCTGGACGTACACGGGCGCCTCCCCGGATTCCGTCATGCGAAAGCGATTTCTCGCGACCTCAAAACGGAATGGTCATGTCCGCGCCAAGCTTGCGTCAATGGGTGTGCGCGAGGCAGCAGCCGATCGGGGCGCTCAGTTGTCGGGGGATCGCAGAACCCGCAGATGGCCCCGGCGCGCGACCTCCATCGGGTCGGCCGCACGGCCTCCGCCACCGGCCTCGGCCGCCCGCCGCTCCTGGGGGCGGGCCGCCTCGCGCACGGCGTTGGCAAGCGCTTCCAGGTCGTCGCCGCTGGGGCGGGCCGGGGCCGAGCCGTCGAGGAGCCGGACGACCTCCCAGCCGCGCGGGGCGGTGAGGCGCTCGGAGTGCTCGGCGCACAGGTCGTAGCAGTGGGGTTCGGCGTAGGTGGCGAGCGGGCCGAGGACCGCGGTCGAGTCGGCGTAGACGTACGTCAGCGTCGCGACGGCGGGACGGCCGCAGGCGGTGCGCGAACAGCGACGTACAGGGCTCACGATGTTGGACGGTACCGCACTCTTGAGCGGGCCGCGACGACTCTCCACCAGGTCACTCCACCGTGTCGTGCTGTGAAACGCCCCACACACCTCTTCCGGCACACCCGGCTGACCTGCCCGGACGCCCTCGTCCGGGGCGTCGAACGATCCCGCGAGCAGTCAACAGTCGTCACAAAACCCTCAATTGCCGTGAGGTCGCCGGTCTCGGCGGGATACGGAATCGAGCCCAACCTTGGCTGGAATGGTCATGTACCGACATGCCGTGCGGGTCGGCCGGAAGCCGTCCGCGCCGCCGTGCGGTGCCGGGCACACGGGCGCCTCGGGGACTACCCTTCAGCAGTGATGGACAAGCCCGTAACGCCCCGTGCCGCCAGCCCCCGGGCCCCGCCGCCGTGATCGCCACGGCCGGGGCATGCGCGGCCCGATCGCACCGCCGCAGGTGCCGCTCGCCGCGAGCCGCGCGGAGGCGTTCGCGGATCTGGTGCAGGACTCCGTGGAACGCCTGGAGCGGCGCTGGCCGCAGCTCGCCGACATCGATTTCCTGGTCCTGGAGGTGCCGCGGCTCGACGGGCCCGGCGAGGCCTGGAACGACGAGGCGGTTCCGCTCGGCGGCACGATCACCGCCCGCGAAGGGCGCCCCGCGCGCGTGGTCGTCTACCGGCGGCCGGTCGAGATCCGCACCAAGGGGCGCGACGAGCGGGCGGCGCTGGTGCACGAGGTCGTCGTGGAGCAGGTCGCCGAGCTGCTGGGGCTGACGCCGGAGACGGTGGATCCGCGCTACGGCGAGGACCAGGGCTGAGACGCACGGGGCGGCCGTACGTCCCCTCCCCCTTGTTCTCTTCCTTCTGCAGCACCTTCTTACTTCTGCAGCACCGACAGGTCCTCGTCCGCCTCCGGCACCGCCACCGTCCCCCGGTCGTCGGGGAGCGTCTGCACGGTGAAGGCGGGGACGCCGTCCTCCGAGGCCGCGAGGGTGCGGGCGCCGTAGACCGGGCCGCCGGAGACCGGCTCGACCGTGAGCGCGTACGTGCCCTTCAGGCCGCTGGGGACCGGGGGCTCGACGTCCTGGGTCGTGCCGGCCTTGATCGTGTACGTCTTCGACGCCGGCGTGCCGCCCTCGCTGCCCGCCGAGGCGGTGACCTTGACCGTGGCGGCGCGGCCGGGGGCGGTCAGGGACAGGGTGCGTGCCCTTGGCGCTGTTGTCGGCGGACGTCGCGCGCGTGCCGACGGGGCGGGTGGCCGGGATGAACGCCGTCTCCTGCTTGTCGCCCTTGCCCCGTACGACCCGCAGGGCCGCCACGACCGGCACGGACTGGTCCGTCGGCGTCAGCACCAGGGAGCCCGCCTCGCCGCGTGTGACGTCGCCGAGGTCGACGGCTGTCGTCATGCCGGCCTTGACGTGCATCGTCTCGTGCCCGGCCGGGGTGATCAGCCCGGAGGGGGAGGCGAGGCGCACCTTCAGGTCCGCGTCGGCGTCGCCGGGGGTGAAGGCGACCAGACGCACGGAGGTGGCGTCCTTGGGGATGCCGGGCAGGACCAGGCTGCCCGACGGGTCCGTGGACGCGGCCAGCCAGTCGCCGCCGATCTTGTCGTCCAGGGCCTGCACGGCGGCGCCGACCCGTCCGCTGCGGACGTTGACGTGCACGGTGAGGTTGGTCTGCTGCTCGTCGGTGAGCGTGGACAGCAGGACCGGCTCGCTGGAGTGCGGCTGGACCGTGATGCCCTCCCCCACCGTGGACTTCAGGGCGCCGTCCTTGCCGTAGAGCTCGATGTCGACGACGGCGGCCGAGTCGTCAGGGTTCGTCAGGTGGACGTAGTCGGTGCGGTCGGCCGCCGTGCTGGCGCCCGGGAACCAGAAACTCGGTGTCCGGGGCGGTGCAGTTGACGCCCTGGAGGCCGCGCCCGGTCCCGGCGGCGACCTCCGTGGTCTCCTGCACGGTCCAGCCGGGCGCGAACCTGCCGTCGGCGGTGCCGATCGAGCGCGGGCGCGTCGGAACCCGAGCTGTCGCCGGTGACCGGCTTGCCGGGCTCCTTGGGAGTCAGCGCGGGCTTCTCGGCCTTGTTCTTGCCGGACTTCCCGCCGCCCTTGCCCTTGTCGCCGCCCGGGGCCGTCCGTCGGCCGACTCCTCGGCGGCCGACTGGAGTTCGGCCTTGCCGCCGCTCTCCGTGCCCTTCGTGACGGGCGTGAAGGACGTGTACGGACGTCTCGGCGAGGTCGGACGTGCTGGGCGCCGGGCACAGCAGGCTCGTGCGCTCCACGGGCAGTTGGGCGGCCGCCTTGGCGGTGGCGGCCGCGCCCGGGGCGTCCGGGGCGGACAGCGCGGCGAACCCGGTGACGGCGGCGAGCGCGGTCGCGCCGGCGATCAGGGACAGGGTGGTGCGGTTCACTGCTGGCTCCCGTCGGGACGCTCACTGCCCGTGCCGTGGGGGTGGTGCTGCTCTGCGCCGGGTCGTACGGCGTGCCGTAGCCCTGCTGGTGTAGGTCTGGTCGTAGCCCGCCTGGTCGTACGTACGGTGTCTGGGGCGATGCCGCCGTACGCGTACGGGTCGTACTGGCCGCCCTGGTACGGATCCGCCTGGTACGGCTGGCCGTAGCGCGTCCGCCGGGTACTGCTGGCGGTCTGGTACTGCGTCCGCCGTAGCCCGCGTACTCGCCGGCCCTGGTAGCCGCGCGCGTCCCACTCGCCGTGGTACTGCTGCTGCGGCACTCGCCGCCGGCGGCTGCTTCGGGCTGCGGGGGCGGGAACTCCTCGGCGGCCACGGCCGTCTCCTTCGGCCTCGGCCTCCGGCCTGGGCGCGCAGGCGGCGGGCGCGGCGGCCCTCGCCCGCGACGGCCTGGGCCGGGACGAGCGGCTCCTCGGGCAGGTCGTCGTCGATGTCGCGGCGCCGGCCGGGCAGGGCGAGCACGACGAGGACGACGGCGAGCAGGCCCTGGGCCCACAGCCAGACGGTGTGGCCGATCGGGTCGTCGTAGGTGACGTCCAGCCTGCCGCCGGTGGCGGGGAGTTCGAAGCCCTGGGCCCAGCCGTCGACCGTGGTGCGGGTGAGCGGCTTGCCGTCCAGCGTGGCCGTCCAGCCGTCGGCGGCGGTGTCGGCGAGGCGCAGCACGCGCCCGTCGGCGCCGGTCGGGATCGTGGTGTGGATGTCGACGGGCCCGGCGGCGACGGGCTGCGGGGTGCCGGATCCGGAGGCGGCCGGACGATGGCGGCGCGCGCGACCTCCTGGTCGATCGCGCCACAGCGCGCTGCCGTTCTGCTGGCTGAGCCGGGTCAGGCCGGGCGTGGCGTCCAGGACGCGGGTGACCTCGCGGGGCGCGCCCTGGTGGACGAGGACGTAGCGCACGGCGAAGCCGCCGAGCTGGTCGGCCTGGTCGGCGCCGGAGCCGGCGACGAGGTTGGCGACGACCTTGTCGAGCCTGCTGTTCTCGCCGTCGGCCGCGGCGAGTCTCGCCGTCGCCGAGGCGGGCGCCGGAGCCGCGGACGAGCATGTAGCCGACGTGGGCGGCGGAGTCGCTGTCGAGGACGAGGGTGCGGGCCTGGTCGCGGGTGCCGCTCTCCTCGGCGACGAACGCGGGCACCTGTATCGGGGTCGCGCCGCTCCAGGGGGCCGTCGGCGCCGCGGATCATCCAGCCGGCGGCGACGAGCAGCGGGCCCGCGGCCGAGGCGAAGGCGATCAGCGCGGCGACCGGCTGGCGCCAGCCGAAGCTCTGCTCGGCCACGCGCGCGCGTGCCCCGTCGGCGCCGAGCGCGGCGGCCGCCAGGAGGGCGATGCCGTAGACGAGGGTCGCCGGGCCGGCCCAGGTGGAGCTGTTGGACAGGACCGCGAAGACGAAGCCGACCAGGGCGACCGCCCAGGCCGTCCAGATGCCCGACTGGCGTTCCGAGCGCAGCAGGGCGGCGAGCGCGGCCAGCACGATGCCGATGAGCATGAGGCCGCTGACGGTGCCGGGGCCGCCCGGGCTGGCGCCGAGCAGGTCGAGGGCGGAGGCGGCCGAGGCGCCGTACGTCCAGGCCGGCCTCGTGGAAGAAGCCGAACGGGAGCAGCGACAGCGACCAGGGCGCGAGGACCAGCAGGGGCGTGCCGAGCTGGGCGAGGAAGCGCAGCCCGTACGCCGTGATGTCGCGCGCGGCGCAGCGACCAGCAGCCCGACGCCGAGGAGCAGCGCGACGGGCCACACGATCGGGCGTGAAGGCCGTGGTGATGGTCAGCAGCAGCGCGTACGCCCAGGTGGCGCGCCAACTGCCGCGCGCGCCGGAGCTGTTCGTCAGGCCGCTGGCCGCGATGCCCGCGCGGGCGATGAGCGGCAGCAGCACGGCGAGGACGGCGGTGCCGATGCGGCCGCCGGCGAGGGCGCCGGTGGCGGCGGGCAGGAAGGCGTAGACGACGGCCGCCCACGCGCGCAGCAGCCGGGACTCGACGAGCGGGCGGGAGGCGAAGTAGGCGGTGACGCCGGCCAGCGGCACCGAGCAGACGAGCAGGACGGTGACGGCGAGGCCGGTCGAGCCGAACAGCAGGGACGCCAGCATCGCCACGAGCGCGAGGTACGGGCGGCGCGGAGGCGGTGCCGCCGGCGCCGACCGGGTGCCAGGCGTCCAGGTAGCGCGACCACAGCTCGGCGGAGTCGGCCGGGGCGGGCAGCAGGGCGCCGCCCGCGAGCGCGCCGCCGCCGAGGAGTGCGCGGCAGGCGACCAGGGAGACGAGCAGCAGGACCAGGAAGAGCACCGGGCCGGGCTTGCGGGCGATGCGCTTGAGCCGGGCGAACTGCTCGATCTCCAGGAAGTCGGCGTCGTCGCCGCCGGGGCCCGGACTCGACGGCGCTGCCGTGCCGTCCGGCGCCGGCGGCGGCCTCGGGGTCGGAGCTGCCGACGAGGTTGCCCGCGACCTGCTCGACGGTGACGCGGACGGTCGCGCCGGGCGGCGGGAACAGCGCCCGCAGCTCGCCCTTGTCGACCTGGGGGGCGCCTCGGCCGCGCCGCCCGGCGAGGATCCGCTCGGGTCGCAGCAGGGTGCCCATGAGGCCGCGGATCTCGTCGAGGGCCTGCCCGGGGACCTTGCCGACGAGGTAGGCGAGGGTCCGCAGCAGGGTGCCGAGCACGAGCGCGCAGCAGCACCCAGGGCAGCACGGCCGTACGCGTGTTGACGAGCAGGGTGTAGACGGCGCCGGCCTTGTCGACCTTGTGCGGGGAGGCGGCGGTGCGGCCCACGCAGTCGACGGTGCGGCGCTCGCGGGAGGCCGCCTCGGCGTGCCGGACGACCGCCTCGGGGGCGATCGAGGACGCGGTGGCCGGCGGCGTGGGCGCGCCAGCACAGGTCGACGTCGTCGCGCATCAGGGGCAGGCGGCGGTCGAAGCCGCCGAGCTGCTCGAAGACGTCGCGGCGGACGAGCATGCCGGCGGTGGAGACGGACAGCACGGGCCGGACGTGGTCGTGCTGGCCCTGGTCCTGTTCGCGGCGGTCCAGGCCGGTCCAGCGGCGGCCGGAGTTGGCGATGGAGACGCCGACCTCCAGCAGCTGCCGGCGGTCGTACCAGCCGCGGAGCTTGGGGCCGACGACGGCCACGTCGTCGCGGCCCAGCTCGTACTCGTTCTCCACGACCCGCAGCAGCTGGGCCAGGGCGTCGGGTTCGGGGGCGCAGTCGTCGTGCAGCAGCCACAGCCACTGCACCGGCTCGCCGTGCGGCAGCTCGGGCAGGTCGTAGGCGTCGTCGCGCCACGTGCGCGTGACCGGGTCCCAGCCGCTGGGACGCTTCAGGTACGGCAGCTCGTCCGGGGTGAGGACGGGGGCGATGCGGCCGCCTCCTCGACGGCCTGGCCGAAGCCGGTGCGGCGGGCGAGGTGCAGCACGCGGTCGGCGCCGAGGGCGTCGGTGACCAGCTGGGCGGAGTCGTCCGCGCTGCCGGTGTCGGCCCCCATCGCGTACTGGACGGGGCGCTCCTGGCCGAGCAGCCCGGCGAGCGCGTCGGGCAGCCAGCGGGCGCCGTCGTGGGAGACGAGGACCGCGGTCACCACATGACGCGGGAACTCAGGTGTGGCAGCGGTGTCGTGATGGGCTGCCGAGTGGCTGTGCACGGACATCGAGGTACGGGCCCCGGTTCGGTGGACTGCGGTGGACGCCTGCGCCCGGTGGGGACAGCGGGGCGTCTCGGACGAGCGACCACACTATCGGCTGGGCAACAAGGCGGCCCGCCGCCTGTGGACAACCCACTGGCGACGGGCCGTTCGAGCCGACGCCCACGTACGGTGGTGCGCGATGCCTGGTCAGACGGCGGCCTTCTTCAGCCGGCGGCGCTCCCGCTCGGACAGGCCGCCCCAGATGCCGAAGCGCTCGTCGTTGGCGAGGGCGTACTCGAGGCACTCGGAGCGGACCTCGCAGGCGAGGCAGACCTTCTTGGCCTCCCGGGTCGAGCCGCCCTTCTCGGGGAAGAAGGACTCGGGGTCGGTCTGGGCGCACAGCGCGCGCTCCTGCCAGCCGAGTTCCTCGTCCGCGTCGTCGACCAGCAGTTGCTGCACCAGCTCGGTCATGTGCGCCCCTCGTCTGTCTTTCGCGTCCCCGTGATGTGGCCGTTACCGATTCCGGCTGAACGACACGAGTGAAATTACAAGTGTGCTGCTCCGGGCGAGTCAAGCCGAGATCTGCTATTGAGCCCCTTATTCACTCTGCGGAACCAAGGCCATGCGGAAAGTGTTCAAATCGGCATAAACCTTGACACACAGACGGAGCCCGCGAGGGACCGCCGTCAGCCGGGCCCCGTGCAGGCCTGTACGGAGAAGGACGCCCAGGAGTTCGATCTCGTTCCGACACGCGCGTCGAAGCGAACCGGATCACAGTCGGATCACGAGTACGCAACGAGGTTTGTGCGCCCGGATGTGACGCCATGTGTCCCGACCGGGCCATGAACAAACCTTTCATCTGAGCGAGACGACCGGATGAGGTGAACCACGTCCCACATACCGGGTGCCGAGTTGACACTGAAGGTGTGAACCGGTGTCCTTGTGGGCATGCTCGCGAACTTGGCACTCACCTCGACCCGCACCGCCGGGTCCCACGGTGCTGCCCGCGCTCGCTGTAGCTGTTGTCGCTGTTCCAGCTGTTGAGCCACACCCGCTCCAGCTGGAGGCCGAGCCACCCGTGCCTCGGCTCCTCGTTCCCTCTGACCTACTTTCACTGAGGAACCACCGCACCCCATGAACAGCGACAGCGACCTCCAGATCGCCGGCGACATCCTCGAAGTCCCGCACCTGCTGCAGGCGCCGCGCGAGCACCCGGCCACCGTCGCCGAGTTCGCCGGACTGGCCCGCTCCATCGCCGCCGACCGCTCCCAGTGGGAGCACCTCGTCCGCTACGACGCGACCACGCCGCTGGTACCACCGGCTGCGCACCGGCCCGGGCTACGAGGTGTGGCTGCTGTCCTGGGTGCCCGGGCAGGGCAGCGGGCTGCACGACCACGGCCGCTCCTCCGGCGTGCTGACCGTCCTGGACGGCACGCTGACCGAGCGCACGGAGCGGGGCACGCGCGCCTTGCGGGCGGGCGCGCAGCGCGTGTTCGCGCCGGGGTACATGCACGAGGTAGTGAACGACGCGCTGGAGCCGGCGGTGAGCCTGCACGTCTACTACCCGGGCCTGACCGAGATGCCGATGCACACCGCCCCGCACTGCGAGGCGGCCCGTACGCGAGCCGCGGGCCCTCGCCGCCGTGACCGGTTGCCGTGCCACCGCCCGGTTGTCGTAGCCGCCTGCAAGACTGGCTCCCATGCGCATTGTGGTTCTGGCAGGCGGCATCGGTGGTGCCCGGTTCCTGCGCGGTCTGAAGCAGGCCGTGCCGGACGCGGACATCACGGTCATCGGCAACACCGGGGACGACATCCACCTCTTCGGGCTGAAGGTCTGCCCGGACCTCGACACGGTGATGTACACGCTCGGCGGCGGCATCAACGAGGAGCAGGGCTGGGGCCGGGCCGACGAGACCTTCCATCTCAAGGAGGAGCTCGCGGCGTACGGCGTCGGGCCCGAGTGGTTCGGCCTCGGCGACCGGGACTTCGCCACGCACATCGTGCGGACGCAGATGATCGGCGCCGGATATCCGCTCAGCGCGGTCACGGAGGCGCTGTGCGACCGCTGGAAGCCGGGCGTGCGGCTCATCCCGATGACCGACGACCGCGTCGAGACCCATGTGGCGGTCGAGATGGACGGCGAGCGCAAGGCCGTCCACTTCCAGGAGTACTGGGTGCGGCTGCGCGCCTCGGTGCCCGCCGAGGCGATCGTGCCGGTCGGCGCCGAGCAGGCCAAGCCCGCGCCGGGCGTCCTGGAGGCCATCGCCGAGGCGGACGTCATCCTCTTCCCGCCGTCCAACCCGGTGGTGTCGGTCGGCACGATCCTCGCCGTGCCCGGCATCCGGGAGGCGATCGCCGACGCCGGAGTGCCGGTGGTCGGCCTGTCCCCCATCGTCGGCGACGCGCCCGTGCGCGGGCATGGCCGACAAGGTGCTCGCCGCCGTGGGCGTGGAGTCGACCGCCGCCGGCGGTCGCCGAGCACTACGGCTCGGGCCTGCTGGACGGCTGGCTCGTCGACACGGTGGACGCGGGCGCGGTGGAGCAGGTCGAGGCGGCCGGGATCCGCTGCCGGGCCGTGCCGCTGATGATGACCGACCCGACGCGACCGCGCGGATGGCCCGGGAGGCGCTGGCGCTGGCGGAGGAGGTGCGGTGAGCTCGCGCGAAGAGATGTCCCACCGGCAGCAGGGTGGCGACGGGTACCGGGTGTGGGCCGTGCGGCGGGCTGCCCGAGGTCGCGCCCGGGCGACGACCTGGCCAAGCTGATCGCCGCCGCCGAACCCGGCCTGGCCGACGGGGACGTGCTGCTCGTCACCTCGAAGATCGTGTCCAAGGCGGAGGGCCGGATCGTCCAGGCGGCCGACCGGGAGGCCGCGATCGACGCGGAGACGGTCCGGGTGGTGGCCCGGCGCGGCAGCCTCCGGATCGTCGAGAACCGGCAGGGCCTCGTCATGGCCGCGGCCGGGGTCGACGCGTCCAACACCCCGTCGGGGACCGTGCTGTTGCTGCCCGAGGACCCGGACGCCTCCGCGCGCGCGATCCGTGACGGACTGCGGGACACCCTCGGCGTCGACGTCGGTGTCGTCGTCACCGACACCTTCGGGCGGCCCTGGCGCGCCGGGCTCACGGACGTCGCGATCGGCGCCGCCGGAGTCCGCGTACTCGATGATCTGCGCGGCGGCACGGACGCGCACGGCAATCCGCTCAGCGCCACCGTCGTCGCCACGGCCGACGAACTGGCCGCCGCCGGCGACCTGGTCAAGGGCAAGGCCGCCGGGCTGCCCGTCGCCGTCGTACGCGGGCTGCGCGCACCTGGTGGCGGAGGACGACGACGCAGCGAGGGGGCGCGGGCCATGGTGCGCGGCGCGCGCGACGACATGTTCCGGCTCGGCACCTCCGAGGCGGTACGGCAGGCGGTGACCCAGCGGCGTACGGTCCGGGCCTTCACGGACGAGCCCGTCGACCCCGGTTCCGTACGCCGGGCGGTGGCCGCTGCCGTGACGGCGCCGGCCCCGCACCACACCACGCCGTGGCGGTTCGTGCTGCTGGAGTCCGAGGAGTCGCGGACGCGGCTGCTCGACGCGATGCGGGACGCCTGGATCGCCGATCTGCGGCGGGACGGCAAGAGCGAGGAGTCCATCGCCAAGCGGGTACGGCGAGGGGACGTCCTGCGCAACGCGCCGTATCTCGTCGTGCCCTGTCTGGTCATGGACGGCTCGCACACCTACGGCGACGCGCGGCGGGACGGCGCCGAGCGGGAGATGTTCGTGGTCGCCACGGGCGCCGGCGTGCAGAACTTCCTGGTCGCGCTGGCCGGGGAGCGGCTGGGGTCGGCGTGGGTGTCGTCGACGATGTTCTGCCGGGACGTGGTGCGCGAGGTGCTGGGGCTGCCGGCGGACTGGGATCCGATGGGCGCGGTGGCGGTCGGGCATCCGGCGGAGGAGCCGCGCGCCGCGGCCGGAGCGGGATGCGGGGGCGTTCATCGAGGTGCGGTGACCGGCGCGGGGCGGCGTCTACGCTCGTAGGGCTGCTCCTCTCGTATCCCAGGGACTCATTCATGGCAGGACGCTTCGCTCCCCGGCCCACGCGTACGACCGTGCGCGGCGGGCATGTCGCCGTGGGCGGAGGCGTGCCGCGGCAGGCGGCCGGGCCGGGACGGGTGCGCGACTGGGTGCCGGACGGGCCGCTGGATCTCGGTCTGGTGCTCGGGCCGCTGCGGCGCGGGCCGGGCGATCCGACGTTCCGGGCGACGCCGGACGGGTCGGTGTGGCGGGCCGGCCGCACGCCTGCCGGGCCCGGGACGCTGCGGGTCACCGCGTGCGGCGACGAGGTGCGCGGGCGAGGCCTGGGGGCCCGGGGCCGAGTGGCTGCTGGAGCGGTTGCCGGAGCTGCTCGGGGCCGCCGACGATCCGTCCGCGTTCGTGCCGCGGCACCGGCTGGTGGCGTCGAGCCCGGCATCGGCGGCCGGGGCTGCGGCTGACGCGGACCGGGCTGGTGCTGGAGTCGTCTGATTCCGTCGGTTCTGGAGCAGAAGGTCACGACCGATGAGGCGTATCGGGCGTGGCGGTTGCTGGTGCGGAAGTTCGGGGAGCCGGCGCCGGGGCCCGCGCCCGGGCCGATGTATGTGATGCCCGCGCCGCGGACGTGGGCGTTGATTCCGTCCTGGGAGTGGCATCGGGCCGGGGTCGACAACAAGCGGGCGTCGACGATCCTGCGTGCGGTTCGGCTGGCCGCGCGGCTGGAGGAGGCGGCCGGGATGGAGCCGGCGGCGGCTCGGGCGCGGCTGGAGGTCGTGCCGGGGGTCGGTCCGTGGACGTCGGCGGAGACGGTGCAGCGCAGTCATGGGGCGGCGGATGCGGTGACGGTGGGGGATCTGCATCTGCCCCGGATCGTGGGGTGGGCGCTGGCCGGGGATCGGGATGCCGATGACTCGGTGATGCTGCAGTTGCTGGAGCCGTATGCGGGGCAGCGGCATCGGGCGGCTCGGTTGGTTCTGCTGAGTGGGAGGGTGCCGGGGCGTCGGGCGCCGAGGATGCCTCGGTGGGATATCGGGGGGTTGTGAGTCGCTGCCCGTTGTTCGGTGCCCTGCGTAGGTGCTGAGGGCGGGGGGCCGCAACCCGGCGGAGCGGGGTGCCGCTGCGCCCACCCGTGCCGCCCCTAGCAGCACGCATGCCCGCAGCGGCGGTCGGCCGTCACTGGTCCGACGAGAAGCGGACCGCTCCTGCTGGGATCCGGGCGTCGCACCAGATGCGGGCGCCCTCCAGGAGTTCGTTGTCGGCGCCGATGATCGCGCCGTCGCCTATGACCGTGCCGGTGAGGACGGAGCGTTCGCCGACGCGGGCTCGGGTGCCGATGAGGGAGTCGGTGATGACCGCGCCGGGTTCGATGACGGCGCCCGGGCAGGATCGTGCTGCCGAAGACCCGCGCGCCCTCGGCGACGAAGGCGCCCTCGCCCACCACCGTGCCGCCCGGACAGCTTCGCGTCGGGCGCGACCCTGCGCCGTGGGCAGGACCAGACGGTCGCCGCAGCGGCCGGGGACGGCGGGCGACGGGGCCCGGCCGAGGACCAGGTCGGCCGAGCCGCGGACGAAGGCCGCCGGGGTGCCCAGGTCCAGCCAGTACGTCGAGTCGACCATGCCCTGGAGGTGGGCTCCGGCGGAGAGGAGGTCGGGGAAGGTCTCGCGTTCCACCGAGACGGGCCGGCCCAGCCGGGATCGTGTCGATGACCGAGCGGCGGAAGACGTACGCCCCCGCGTTGATCTGGTCGGTGACGATCTCCTCGGGGGTCTGCGGCTTCTCCAGGAACGCCAGGACCCGGCCCGTGTCGTCCGTGGGGACCAGACCGTAGGCCCGCGGGTCCGTGACCTTCGTGAGGTGCAGGGAGACGTCCGCGCCGGTCGTCTCGTGGGTGTCCGACCAGGGCCCGGATGTCCAGGCCCGTCAGGATGTCGCCGTTGAAGATCAGGACCGGGTCGTCGGGGCCGGAGTGCAGCCGGGAGGCCACGTTGCGGATGGCGCCGCCCGTGCCGAGCGGCTCCTCCTCCGTCACGTACTCGAGGTGGAGCCCGAGCGCGGAGCCGTCACCGAAGTACGGCTCGAAGACCTCGGCCAGATAGGACGTGGCCAGGACGATGTGCTCGACGCCCGCCGCTCTCGCTCTCGCCAGCTGGTGCGTGAGGAACGGCACCCCGGCCGCCGGGACCATGGGCTTGGGCGTGTGCACCGTGAGCGGGCGCAGCCGGGTGCCCTTGCCGCCGACCAGGAGGATCGCTTCTGTCACGTGTCGTCTCTGCTTCCTGCCGGGACCGGCCGAACTGTCTTTCGGCCGGCCAGTGTATGCAGACCGTTCCGTCGGCGCCTTCGACTGGCCGTGCGGCATTCCGCCCCGTGTCCCCCGACGGCGGTGAACGTGTCCTCAGCGGCCCTGGTAGCGGGCCGCCTTGGAGCGGGCCGAGCCGAGCTTGCCGTAGAGCTTGCGGCCCGGGCACTCCGTCGTGAAGCCGTCCCGGTGACCGGAGATCACGTTCAGTCGTACCTTCTTGCCTTTTCGGTAGAGATTGCTACCAGCCGACTTCAGGTATGTCTTCCCGCGCGGATTCATCCGGTACAGGCCCAGCTTCCACGCGGTGAGCCGGGCGATGGCCTTGACGGCGGCGGACGGACGGCTTCTTGGCGCCGTACGATCCGAGGACGGCGATGCCCATGCTGTTGGTGTTGAAACCAAGGGTGTGCGCGCCGAGGACCGGCTTCGCCACGCCCCCGGCGCGGCCCTCGTAGATGTTTCCGCACTTGTCGACGAGGAAGTTGTAGCCGACATCCCGCCAGCCCATGCTCTTGACGTGGTAGCGGTAGATACTGCGGATGAGTGACGGGGACTGCGAGCAGCGGTAGTTGTTGCCGCTGGCCGTGTGGTGCACGAAGGCCGCCTTGACCTTCTTCGTGTAGACGAACTTCCGCTCCCGCAGCCCCTCGTTCGCGCCCCAGCCGCGCCGCGTGACGATACGCGGGCGCGGGCCGACGTACGGCTTCGCCCGCTGCCGTTCGAGTGCCGCGAGAGAACTCCTGCTCGGTCTCGGCGCGGCCCAGTGCCGTGATCTCGGTGGCGCCGAGGGGGGCGAGGTCGGCGTTGGCCGCCGAGGCGGCGAGGCCTCGGCGGCGGAGGTCTCGGTGTTCAGACCGCCGGTGCGGGGGCCGTCCGGCGGGGCCGCCGGGGAGCGGGTCATCGCCCTCGCCGGGGTCGACGAGTTCGAGGCGGAGGCCGGAGGGGAGCGTGGCGCGGTGGCGGCGGCCGGGACGGCTCGCGTGCCGGCCCGTCGGCCGCTGAGGTTCCGAACGGACCCGGAGTTCCACGCCGTCGGAGTCGCCCACCCACAGCGGTGCCGTGGCGCCGCGCACGCGGCCCGAGGTGCTCTCGGGGGTGTCCGGGTCGGCCGCGTGGTCGGCGTTGTGCGTGTCCAGGTCCTGCCAGCCCGACCAGGTGCCGGTGCCGGCGGCGCGGGTGCGGACATGGACGCGGCCGTGCAGTTCGGCGTCCGGGGTCGTCCCAGATGACGCCGACGAGGGAGAAGCGGCGTACGGACCGGCGGGACAGGCCCTGTTCGGCGGAGGCGGCGGGGGTGGCGCGGTCACGGGTGAGGGGTTCGAGGGGGAGGGACTGGGTGCTGCCGGAGGCGTACGGTTCGGCCGCGCGCCGGTCGGTCGTGGTCGTGTCCGGCGTCCCCGCACGGGCCGCGGGTCTCGCGGCCGCGGCGGCGTCCGTGGTCGGCACCGGTCTGGCCGTCGCCGCGAGGGCGGGCGGAGTGAGCGGAAGGGCCAGAGCGGCCGCACAGGTGACACCGATCGAGGAAGCAAGGAATCCACGCATGCCCCTGATCTTGGACATAGTCATACAAGTCTGTCTATTTGGAAGTTGACGGACTGTCGGTCGGGATTCGGCCGAACCGGTGGTGTGCGCGCGGCGGGGCGGTGGCCGGGCCGTTGGGTCCAGGCTCCTGCGCCGCGTACGCTTGCGCGGGTGAACGCCACCGATCGCACCCCCGCCGACCTGCTGGGTTCCGCGCTCGCCGCGGATCCGGGACGCCCCCTGGTGACCTTCTACGACGACGCCACGGGCGAACGCGTCGAACTGTCCGTGGCCACCTTCGCCAATTGGGTGGCCAAGACCGCGAACCTGCTCCAGGACGAGCTGTCCGTCGAGCCCGGGGACCGGGTGGTCCTGCTGCTGCCCGCGCACTGGCAGACGGCGGTGTGGTTGCTGGCGTGTGCGTCGGTGGGTGTGGTCGCGGACGTGTCCGGGGAGGCGCGGCGGCGGCCGATGTCGTGGTGAGCGGGCCGGACGGGCTGGAGGCGGCGCGGGCCTGTTCGGGGCGCGCGGGTCGCGATGGCACTGCGGCCGCTCGGGGGGCGGTTTCCGCAGACTCCCGAGGGGCTTCGTCGACTACGCGGTGGAGGTGCCGGGGCAGGGGGACCGGTTCGTGCCGTACGCGCCCGTGGATCCGGAGGAGCCCGCGCTGATCGTGGCGGGGCGGGAGTTCAGCGGGGCCGAGGTCGTCGAGCGGGCTCGGGCGGAGGCTGCGGGACTGGGGCTGACCGGACCCGGGTCGCGGATTCTGTCGGGGCTGCCGTACGACACGTGGGAGGGGTTGAACGCGGGGCTGTACGGGCCGTTGGCGACGGGGGGCTCTGTGGTGCTGTGCCGGCATCTGGAGCGGGCGGGGGACGGCGTGCTGGACAAGCGGATGGAGAGCGAGCGGGTCACGGCCATTGCCCGGTAGGCCGTCAGCGCGTGCTCTGCGTCGGCGCTGAGGGCGGGGCGTGGCACAACCCGGCGGGGGGGTGCCGCTCCCGGTGGGACGGGTGCCGCCCCAGCGCGATCGCCCGCAGCCGAGCGGGCAGCGCCCCCCGTTCAGGCCCATCCCCACCCCTCCCCCGCCCTCCATCCACGCCATGGTCGTAGGAGCAGTGCGCGCGCACGTTCGTACGTCGTGAGGGGTGGTCCCTGTCGTGGCCGACACCGGTGGTGGGTCCTTGCGAAGGCTTGGGCCGGGTGCGGGGGCCTCGGCCAGTGGGCGCGGGCTGGTGCGGCGGCGCCGGCGACGGTGGGTGCGGTACACGGCGTTCGGGATCACCGGCGCCGTCCTGGCGGCCGGCGGGGCGGGATGGGCCGTGTACGCGAAGCTCAGCGGGAACATCACGCCCGACGAGGCGGCCGCCGCCGAGCTCGCGCGGTACGAGAAGGAGCGGCCCACCTCGCTGGTCAAGGACGCGCGGAACATCCTGCTGATCGGCTCGGACTCGCGCGAGGGTGACGACAACGCCCACTACGGGCGGGACTCCGGGACCGAGCGGTCGGACACCACGATCCTGCTGCACCTGTCCGCGGGCCGGGGCAGCGCCACCGCCGTCTCCCTGCCCCGGGACCTGATGGTGAACGTGCCCGGCTGCCGCGCGCCCGGACGGGTCCCGCAGCGCGCCGCGGTTCGCGATGTTCAACCAGGCCTTCCAGCTCGGCGGCTCGGCCTGCACGATCCGGACCGTGGAGAAGCTCACCGACATCCGCGTCGACCATCACGTGGTCGTCGACTTCCACGGCTTCAAGGAGATGGTCGACGCGGTCGACGGCGTCGAGGTGTGCCTGCGCGAGCCGGTCGACGACCAGGCGGCCAAGCTGAGGCTGCCCGCGGGACGGGTGACGCTCAACGGCGAGCAGGCCCTCGGCTACGTCCGCGCCCGCAAGACCCTCGGCGACGGCAGTGACACCGAGCGGATGGAGCGGCAGCAGCGATTCCTCGGCGCGCTCGTCAACAAGGTGCAGCAGCAATGACGTCCTGCTGAATCCGGTGAAGCTGTATCCGGTGCTGGACGCCGCCACGTCCTCTCTCACCACCGACCCGGATCTGGCCAGCCTGCGCGGTTTGTACGAACTCGTGCGCGGGCTGCGCGACATCCCCACGGAACAAGTGCAATTTCTGACCGTCCCCCGGGAGGCGTATGCATACGACGCCAATCGCGACCAACTCGTGGAGCCCGAGGCGGAGAGGCTGTTCGAGCGGCTGCGGACGGACGCTCCGGTGGTCGTCGCGGGGGACGTTCCGCGAGGTTCCGCCCCGCGAAGGCCTACCGATTCGCGTGACGGGTCGTACGGGGATTCGCATGCGGGGCCGTTTACGAAGCCCGCCGTCACCGTTTCTCCTCCACCGACGTTCCGGGGGAACACGGCCGCCGAGGACACCTGCGAGTAAAGCGGTCACCAAGGCCACTCAAGGCAATGAACTCTTCACCCAGGAAATGGGCGGATTGCCCAGTTGTAGGGGCGTGGAATGCGTCACCGTCGTCGCTCGACGCTGAACCGGGCGGTTAGTGTGAGCGATCCGGTGCGCCCGGCTCTGAGGACGGTCCTGAGGACGCGCACTGTGTGACCGAGACCGAGCGCCTTGGAGGGGAAGGCGCCGCGTGGCCCCGACGGAGGATTCAGACAACCGTGGACGCGCAAGGCCGTGGGCGGGCGGACGACATCGACCCCGCAGACCAGTGGGTACTCAATCCGAACACCGGCGAATACGAACTGCGACTGTCCCCTTCCACACCGCAGTCGAGTGTCCCCGGGCCGCGCAGGCCCCCGTCCCCCGATGCGGACACGCCGGCGCGCGGCCGTACCAGGCGCCCGGCCGCCCGCAGTCCGAGACGCCCGGCCGTGCGGTGCCGCCGCAGCGCAGGCGCCGCGGGGCGCCGGAGGAGCCGCCGCCGGGGCGGCGTGGACGGCGGCCGGCGAAGAAGAGCCGCGAAGGGGAAGAAGGTCCTGCTGTGGACCGGCGGCGTGATGGCGTTCGTGCTGGTCGCCGGCGGCGGGCGCCGCGTACCTCTACATCGAGCACCTGAACGACAACATCCGTCCGTCTCCGACGACGGCGCGAGCACCGGTGGCTTCCAGAAGGACAAGGCCATCAACATCCTGCTGATCGGCACCGACAAGCGCACCGGCGCGGGCAACGAGAAGCTACGGCGACGCGGGCAGCGTCGGCCACGCCGACACCACGATCCTGCTGCACGTCTCCAAGGACCGCTCGAACGCGACCGCGCTGAGCATCCCGCGTGACCTGATCGTCGACATCCCGGACTGCCCGACCACGCAGGAGGACGGGTCGCAGAAGGTCATCCCGGGCACGCCGCAGACCCGCTTCAACACCAGCCTCGGCCAGGACGACCGAACCCCCAGCTGCACCATGCGGACCGTGACGGAGCTGACCGGGGTCAAGCCGGACAACTTCATGGTGGCCGACTTCAACGCGGTCAAGACGCTGACCAGCGCGGTCGGCGGGGTCGAGGTCTGCCTCGGCAAGGACATCGACGACCCGGACTCGCACCTCAAGCTGCCGAAGGGCAACCACACCGATCGAGGGCGAGCAGGCGCTGGCCTTCGTGCGCACCCGGCACTCCGTGGGCTTCGGCGGCGACCTGAGCCGGATCGGGCTCCAGCAGCAGTTCCTGAGCGCGCTGATGCGCAAGCTGAAGTCCAACGACACGCTCACCAGCCCGTCGAAGATGCTCGAAGCTGGCCGAGGCGGGCACCGAAGGCGCTGACCGTCGACTCGCAGCTGGACAGCATCGGCAAGCTGAAGGACCTCGGTCTGGAGCTGGGCAAGCTCAACACCAAGAACCTGACGTTCGCCACGGTCCCGGTGATCGACAACCCGGCGGAGAAGGTCAAGGCCACGGTCGTCCTCAACGAGTCGTCGGCTCCGCAGGTCTTCGACATGATCAAGAACGACGTCTCCTTCACCGAGGTCAAGGAAGAAGAAGAAGAAGGAGGCGGCCGCGGTGGCCGCCCGGCTCAAGGGCACCAAGGCCCCGGCCTCCGAGGTGCGGGTGCGGATCCTCAACGGCGGTGCCGTCGCCGGCAGCGCGCAGGAGACGCTCAGCTGGCTGCAGGTCGAGGAGGGCGTGACCAAGTCGGAGAACGCCGGCAACGCGCCCGCCGAGCTGGCGAAGACCACCCTGGAGTACGCCCCCGACCAGGCCGACCAGGCCCGCCGCCTCGCCGACATCATGGGCCTGCCCGGGTCCGCGCTGAAGCCCGGCGAGAGCGTGACCAACTCCCAGGGCGTGCCCGCGATGACCCTGACCCTCGGCAAGGACTTCAAGGGCGCCGGCGCCTCCCAGAGCGCTCCGACGAAGGCGCCGGAGGGCGTGGAGAAGTCCACGGCGGACAAGGTCGAGTGCGCCGAGTGACCTGAGAGGCCTGCCGTACGTCTCACAGGGGCGTACGACAGGCCTTGTCCGGTGACACGGGGGTGGGGGAAAGCAGATGGCGCAGAGCGGCAGTGTGCTACGGGGAGGGAGGGGACGGAAACCGGGTGCCGTCCCGCGCGGGGAGCCGGCGCCCGGGCAGACCCACCGGGCCGGGCGGCGGGGGCGGCCGCAGAGGCCGGCGGTCCCGCCGCGGGCGCGGCATGCTGCGCTGGTCGGCGACGGGCCTGTCGGTGCTGATACTCGCGACGGCCGGCGCCGGATACCTCTACTACCAGCACCTGAACGGCAACATCGAGAAGGGCGCAGCGCAGCAGCGGCGACTCCAAGGCGCAGGAGGTCCGCGCCGAACGCGGCCGGGCAGACGCCCCTGAACATCCTGCTGATCGGCTCCGACAGCCGTGCTTCCGACGAGAACGTGGAGCTGGGCGGCGCCAGGAAGGACCGCGGCAACCCGCCCCTGGCCGACGTGCAGATGCTCATCCACCTGGCCGCGGACCGCAAGAGCGCCTCCGTGGTGAGCATTCCGCGCGACACCCGGGTGGACATCCCCGAGTGCACCGACCCGGAGTCCGGACGAGAACTACCCGCCGGTCAACACGATCATCAACACCTCGCTGGGCCGCGGCGGAGCGGGCTGCACGCTGGCGACCTGGGAGAACCTCACCGGGATCTACATCGACCACTGGATGACGATCGACTTCGCGGGCGTGGTGAGTATGGCGGACGCCATCGGCGGGGTCGAGGTGTGCGTGGAGCAGAACGTGTGGGACCGCCCGCTGCCCGGCGTGCCCGGCGGCTCCGGCCTGAAGCTGAAGGCCGGCCGGACGAAGGTCCAGGGCGAGCAGGCTTTGCAGTGGCTGCGCACCCGCCACGCCTGGGGCAGCGACCCGCTGCGGGCCAGGGCGCAGCACATGTACATGAACTCGATGATCCGCACGCTCAAGCAGCAGAACGTCTTCACCGACACCGGCCGGCTGACGGACCTGGCCGAGGCGGCCACCAGATCGCTGACACGTGTCGGAGGAGATCGGCACGGTCAAGAAGCTGTACGACCTCGGGACGCAGCTGAAGACGGTGCCGACGGACCGCATCACCATGACGACGATGCCCACGATCGCGGACCCCGAGGACGCCAACCACCTGATCCCGGCCGGCACCGACGCCGACCAGATGTGGGCGATGATCCGCGACGACGTGCCCTTCGACGGCAAGGGCGGGAAGGCCGGGCGCGAAGAAGGCCGGCGAGGACGCGAAGAACGAGAAGGCCGAGGACAAGGCCTCCCGGGATCCGGCCAGGGCGGACGGCGAGATCGGCGTCCTGGTGCAGAACGCCACGCGCTCCAGCACCCTCGGTCCGGTGAGCGGACGCGCGGGCGCGATCGTCCGGTCGCTCGCGGGGAAGGGCTTCACGAAGGCCGACGCGGACACCTCGGCCGCGCTGGCCGAGGAGCGGACCGTCGTGCGCTATCCGAGCGCCGAGTTGGCGGGCGACGCCCAGCGCGTCGCCAAGTCGATGGGTATTCCGGCGAGTTCGGTGAAGCAGTCGACCGACGTATCCGGTGTCACGGTCGTCGTGGGCGCTGACTGGCGTACGGGTACGGCGTATCCGAAGCAGCCGACGCCGAAGGCCGGGGACCTGCCGGCGACGCGGACGCGCTCAACGGCTCGGACGCCGGGAAGTGCATGGCCGTGTACACGCCCTACCGCTGGTAGCGACCGAAGAAGCGGCTCGCACTCCGGCGCGCCGAACTTTTCCTCACATCCGCCCATGGGAATGGGATGGATTGCCCAAATGTATGGACGTTGAATTTGTCATCGGCGCACATCGACGTTCAACTGGGCGGATAGTGTGAGCGATCCAGTGCTTCTGTGATGACCAAGTACCCGTGCGCCTTCGGGGGGAGAAGGCGCCGCGTGCCCCGACGGAGGAATCGGACAACCGTGGACGCGCAACGCCGTGGGCGGGGGGAACAGATGGATCCCGCAGACCAGTGGGTACTCAATCCGAACACCGGCGAATACGAACTGCGACTGACTCCATCCGCAGCGCAGTCGCCTGTTCCGGGGGACGCAGAGCCGCGGGGGGCCGTCGTTCCTCAACTCCTCGTACGGCGGCGCCCGGCGGGGCCGCCACCCGTACCCGAGGTTCCGCCGCAGCGCAGGCGGCGCGTCGCTCCCGAGGAGCCGCCGCCGGGGCGGCGCGGTGGGCGCCGGCCGGTGCAGAAGAAGCCGAACAAGGCGAAGAAGGCGCTGTTGTGGACCGGCGGCACGCATGGCGTTCGTCGCTGGTCGGGGCCAGGGTCGGCCGGGTACATCTACCTCCAGCACCTGGAGGGCAACGTCTCGACGACCGACGTCGGCAGCGCGGGTGCCAGCAACTTCAAGCAAGGACGAGGCCTTCAGCATCCTCATCATCGGCACGGACAAGCGCACCGGCGAGGGCAACGAGGGCTACGGCGACAAGGGCAGCTCCGGGCACGCGGACACCACGATCCTGCTGCACGTCTCCGAAGGACCGCTCCAACGCGACCGCGCTCAGCATCCCGCGCGACCTGATCGTCGAACATCCCCGACTGCCCGACGAAGCTGGAGGACGGCTCGGAGAAGGTCGTACCGGGGATCCGGCGGCGCCCGCTTCAACACGCAGCCTCGGGGAGGGCGATCGGGACCCCGGCTGCACGATGCGCACGGTGAAGGAGAACACCGGCATCAGCCGTCGACCACTTCATGATGGCCGACTTCAACGCGGTGAAGACACTGACCACGGCGGTGGAAGGCGTCGACGTGTGTGTGGAGAAGCCGGTCAACGACAAGGAGTCCAAACTCGTCCTGCCCGCGGGCGAGTCCGACGGTCGAGGGCGAGCAGGCGCTCGCCTTCGTCCGTACGCGCAAGAGCTTCGGCAACAGCGGCGACCTCGACCGCATCAAGGTGCAGCAGCAGTTCCTGGGCTCGCTGATGCGCAAGATGGCCTCCAGCGACACCCTCACGAGCCCCTCGAAGCTGCTGAACCTGGCCGAGGCCGCGACGAAGGCGCTGACCGTGGACCAGGCGATCGGCAGGGTCAGCACGCTCAAGGACGTCGCCCTCGAGCTGAAGAAGGTGCCGACGAAGAACATCAGCTTCACCACGGTGCCGGTGGTCGACAACCCGGCGGAGACGGTGAAGGCGACGGTCGTCGTCGACAAGTCCAAGGCGCCGCAGGTGTTCGACATGATCGAGAACGACGTCTCCTTGACCGAGGTCAAGCAGCAGGAGAAGAAGGAGAAGGACGCCCAGTCGACGCCCGGCTCAAGGGCACCAAGTCCGCGGCCTCCGAGGTGCGGGTGCGGATCACGAACGGCGGTGCCGTCGCCGGCAGTGCGCAGAAGACGCTCCAGTACCTCCAGGTCGAGGAGGGCGTGACCAAGTCGGAGAACGCCGGCAACGCGCCCGCCGAGCTGGCGAAGACGACCCTCGAGTACGCCCCCGACCAGGCCGACCAGGCCCGCCGCCTCGCCGACATCATGGGGCTGTCCGGCTCCGCGATGAAGCCCGGCGAGAGCGTGACCAACTCCCAGGGCGTGCCCGCGATGACCCTGACCCTCGGCAAGGACTTCAAGGGCGCCGGCGTGAAGCTCAACGCCCCGGTCAAGGCGGCGGACGTGGAGAAGTCCACGGCGGACAAGGTGAAGTGCGCTAGTTGACCCGTTGAGGGCAACTGACAGGCCCGTCGTGCGTCTAACAGGAGGCAGGGCGGGCCTGCTGCATGCGCCGGGGGGCGGAGAGGACCGGGGAAGTGACGCAGAGCGGTGTGCGGGAGGACGGTAAGCGGCAGAGCGTCCGCCACGAACCGGACCCGGGCGAGAAGAAGCCGACGACGGGCAGCCGGCCGCCCGACGGCGACGGCGCGTCGGCGGGGGACGCGGAGACGCCCGACGACGAGGGCGTGCCGGCGGGGAGCGCGAGCACGCCCGACGTCGACGGCACATCGGCGACAGACCCGAACTCACCTGGCCGCGACGATGCGGCCGGAGGCGACGGTGGGGAAAGCGGTCGGCGGCGCGGGGGCCGGGCGCCGCGCAGGCGTCGGTTGTTGAAGTGGTCCGCTGTCGTGCTGGCCGTCCTGATACTCGGGACCGCCGGGGCGGGCTACCTCTACTACCTCCGGCTGAACGGCAACATCAAGAAGGACGCGCTGAACCTCGGCGACAACAAGGTCGCCGCGCCGACGCCGAACGCCGCCGGGCAGACCCCGCTGAACATCCTGCTCATCGGCTCCGACGCGCGGGACACCGAGGAGAACCAGAAACTCGGCGGCGCCCGCGAGACGTTCGGCGCCACACCGCTGGCGGACGTCCAGATGCTGCTGCACCTGTCCGCCGACCGCACCAACATGTCGGTCGTCAGCATGCCCCGCGACACCCTCGTGAAGATCCCGAAGTGCACCGACCCGGACGACGGGAAGGTGTACCCGGCGACCCTGGGGCGCACGATGACCAACCAGAGCCTCGGACACGGCGGTCCGGGCTGCACCGTGGCCACCTGGCAGGAGCTCACCGGCATCCACATCGACCACTTCATCATGGTCGACTTCGCGGGCGTGGTGTCGATGGCCGACGCCGTCGGCGGTGTCCCGGTGTGCGTCGACGCCAACATCCACTCCCGCACCTCCGACGGCAACGGCTCGGGCCTGAAGCTGGAGAAGGGCACCACGTACATCAAGGGCGAGCAGGCCCTGCAGTGGCTGCGCACCCGCTACGGCTTCGAGGACGGCAGCGACCTCGCCCGCGCCAAGGCCCAGCACATGTACATGAACGCGATGGTCCGCCGACTGCGCGACGAACGCGACCCTGAGCAGCCCGAACAAGCTCCGCAGACTGGCCGAGGAGGCCACCCGGGCCCTGACGGTCGACCCGGGCCTCGACACCGTCAAGAAGCTCTACGACCTCAGCGACGAGCTGCGCAGGGTGGAGCCGGAGCGCATCACCATGACCACGATGCCCAACCGCGTACGTGGGCGCCCGTGTCGAGCCCACGGAGGACGCCGAGCAGCTGTTCCGGCTGGTGCGGGAGGACATCGCCCTGGACGGCAAGGACAAGGCGAGGAAGCAGACCGCGGAGAAGGCCTCCGTCGACCCGGCAGCGGCCGACGACGAGATCGCCGTCCAGGTCCGGAACGGCACCCGCACCGACACCCTGGCCGCGGCACGCGGACGGGCGAGCGCGGTGAGCGGAGCTGCTGACGAAGGAGGGCTTCGCCCAGGCCGTCGCGGACACCACCGGTTCGTGGAGCGAGGACAGGACGCGTGGTCCGCTACCCGAGCGCCGACCTGGAGGGCGACGCCCAGCGTCGTCGCCAAGGCCCTGGGCATCCCGCTGAGTTCGGTGAAGCGGTCCACCGACGTCTCCGGCGTCACGCTCGTCGTGGGCGCCGACTGGCGCGAGGGTATGACCTACAAGGCACCCGAGCAGGACGACAAGACCCCGAAGTCGGCCGATGCGCTCAACGGCGCCGACGACAAGGCCTGCATGCACGTGAACCCGGCGTTCACCTGGTGACAAAAGCGGACGGGCCCCCTCCCGGCCGGGAGGGGGCCCGTGAGTCCGCTGCCGGTCAGCTCGCGGGGGCGTCCGCGCGGACCGCAGGCCGCCGGCTCGCGATCACCTTGCGGGCCAGCGCCCTCGGGCTGGTCAGGAAGCCCCAGCCCCACGACATGTGCATGGTGGCCAGCGCCACCGGGATCTGGAGCCGCGCCTTCAGCGGCAGCCCCTTGCCCGCCGGGACCGAGCCGAGGACGATCGCCGCGAGATAGCCGCCGGGCACCACGAAGCCCCACGGGGTCAGCAGCGCGCCCACCAGGATCCCGGCCGCGATCGCGCACACGGCGGTCGGCGGGGCGAGATAGCGCAGGTTGATCGAGCCCTCGTGGTAGCGGGCGACGACGTGCCGCCAGCGGCCGTAGTCCTTGTACTGCTTGGCGAGAGCCTTCACGCTCGGCCGCGGCCGGTACGACACCCTCAGCTCGGGCGAGAACCAGATCAGCCCGCCGGCCTCACGGATGCGGAAGTTCAGCTCCCAGTCCTGGGCGCGGATGAACTCCACGTTGTAGCCGCCCTGCTGCTCCAGCGCCTCGCGCCGGAAGACGCCGAGGTAGACGGTCTCGGCCTGCTGGGCCTGGCCGCCGGTGTGGAAGGCGGCGTTGCCGACGCCGATCTTGGAGGTCATCGCCGCGGCGACGGCGTGCTCCCAGTCGTTCTCGCCCTCGGCGTGCATGATGCCGCCGACGTTCTGCGCGCCGGTCTCCTCCAGGAGCCGTACGGCGGTGGCGATGTAGTCGGGCGAGAGCATGCCGTGCCCGTCGACGCGCACGACGATCGGGTGGCGGGAGGCTTTGATCGCCGCGTTCAGGGCGGCGGGCGTACGGCCGGTCGGGTTCGGGACGGTGTGTACACGCGGGTCGTCCGCTACGAGCTCGGCGGCGATCTCGTCCGTGCGGTCCGTGGACGGACCGAGGGCGATCACGACCTCCATCTCGCCGGCGTACTCCTGCGCGAGGATCGCTTGGACTGCTCCCCGCAGATGCCGTTCCTCGTTGAGGACGGGCATGATCACGGAAACGGCGGGGTGCCGCACGTCGGGATTGGCGTTCATAGGAAGCTCACGTTACCGCGAACGGGGGACAGCGGTGCGCGCCGCCGGGGCGGTACCGCGGGCCGCAGATCGTATCGGCCTACGGTGTCACGGATCCCACGCACGGCCGTCGTCCGGAGGTGTCCTCTTGCCCACGCCGCCGCGGTCCCCCCGGACCCCCGCCGCCCCGCAGCGCCGCCCGCAGCCGCCCTCCTCCCGCCGTTACCCGCGCAGGCCCCTGCCGCCCGTGCGGCGGCGGAAGCCGCGCTGGGCCATGCGGGCGCTCACCACGCTGTCCGTGGTGGTCCTCGCCTCCGCGGGTATCGGGCACGCGGTGGTCACGAGCCTGGACGCGGACATCGCCCGGGTCGACGCTTTCAAGGACATGAAGAACCGGCCCCAGGCGGGCCACGGCATGAACGTCCTGCTGGTCGGCACCGACGGCCGCGAGAAGATCAGCAGGGACGAGCGGCGGAAGTACCGGCTCGGCGGCGCCCCCTGCCACTGC
Source organism: uncultured Actinomycetota bacterium (assembly GCA_963798065.1). Taxonomy (GTDB): domain Bacteria; phylum Actinomycetota; class Actinomycetes; order Streptomycetales; family Streptomycetaceae; genus Streptomyces. The sequence continues at coordinate 334,200 of CAWCSC010000025.1, forward strand.
ACCGACACGATCATGATCGTGCACATCTCGCAGGACCGGGAACGGGCGAGCGTGGTGAGCCTGCCGCGTGACTCGTACGCCGTGACGCCCGCGCACGTCGACCGTACGACGGGCAAGCGGCACGAAGGGCATCCGATCAAGCTGAACGCGGCGTACGCCGAGGGCGGGCCGCAGCTGACCGTGCGGACGGTCGAGAACATGACCCAGGTGAAGATCGACCACTATCTGGAGGTCGACTTCACCAGCTTCATGAAGACGGTGGACGTGGTCGGGGGCGTGCAGATCTGCACGGCCGATCCCCTGAAGGACAGCTACACAGGACTGAACCTGCCGGCCGGGCGCCACACTCTCGAGGGTGGGCAGGCGCTCCAGTACGTCCGCGCCCGCCATGTCGACGGGGCGTCGGATCTGGGCCGCATGAAGCGGCAGCAGCGTTTCATGGCGGCGCTCGTGGAGCGGGTCATGTCCTCCGGGATCCTGCTGAACCCGATGAAGTTCCGGGACGTGACGCGGGCGGTGCTCGGCTCGGTGCGGGCCGACAAGGGCTTCGGCACGGACGAGATGCTGGGCCTGGGCCGGGCCATGCGGAACTTCTCCCCTTCCTCCTCCGAGTTCGCGACCGTCCCGATCGGGCAGCTGGGATACGCCGTGGAGGGCGTCGGCTCGACGCTGAAGTGGGACCCCGTGAAGGCGGAGCGGCTCTTCCACGCCCTGCGCACGGACCAGCCCCTGTCCGTGAAACGGCCGCACACCGAGGCCCGGGTCGTCCCGGTCGCCCCGCAGCAGATCAGCGTCCAGGTGGAGAACGGCACGGGCACGCCCGGGCTCGGCCGCCGGGTCGACGCGGCGCTGGCCTCGACGGGCTTCCGCACGACCGGGGCCCCGGTGAACTCCGCCACCCCCGACGTGAAACGAACGGTCATCGCCTACGACCCCGGCTGGGACCGCTCGGCCAAGTCCCTCGCGGCAGCCCTGCCGGGCAGCGAGCTGCGACCGGTCCCGGGTCTGGGCGCGACCCTGAAGGTCATCGCGGGCACGGACTTCGAGCGCGTCCACAAGGTGCGGGCCGAGGACCCGGGGCAGGGCGAGTCCGGGGTGGTGCGGGGGGACGAGGTGGCCTGCTCGTAGGTCAGTCCTCGAACCCCTCCGCCGCCCGCCTCTCCCGCAGCTCCATGATCGCGCGGCGGCGGGCCAGGCGGTGGGTGCGGCGGATCTGGGCCTCCTGGTAGCGGCGTTTGTCGCGTTCGGTCTCCGGGAGGACCGGTGGGACCCGGCGGGGCTTGCCGTCGGCGTCGACCCCCGCGAAGACGAGGTAGGCGGAGCCGACCTGCGTGGGCGGTGCGGACTCGTTCCAGCGTTCGGCCAGGACCCGGACGCCGACCTCCATGGACGTCCGGCCGGTCCAGTTGACCTGCGCCTTGACGTGGACCAGGTCGCCGACGCGGACCGGTTCCAGGAACGCCATCTCGTCCATGGACGCGGTGACCGCCGGCCCGCCGGAGTGCCGCCCCGCCACGGCCCCCGCCGCGTCGTCCACCAGTTTCATGATCACCCCGCCGTGCACCGTCCCCAGAAGGTTCGTGTCGTTGTGGGTCATGATGTGGCTGAGGGTGGTGCGGGAGGCCGAAGTCGGCTTGCCCGGGATATCCGGAGTGCCGGAATCCGCAGCTGGGGCCTGGTCTGTCATGGCCCCCACCTTATGCAGAGGCGGCATGAGGGGGTTTTGTGTCAGCTTCGCCACAGCCGTGCTCTGATTTTCCGACGACTCTTGTATGGCGCACTACAGGGGCCTGCACACTGGTCCGCATGAACACTTGGCCCGAGGGACGGTCCGACGACAACCGCGGCAACCGCTACGGACGCGGAAGCTCGAGCGCACAGCCCGAGAGCGCCCGCGCCATGCGGCAGGTCCGCCGCGGTCCGGCGCCGTCGCCCGGGCAGGCCGGGTACGGCGGCGCCCCGCCGTACGGCGGCGGAGTACCGCAGCAGCCGTCGTACGTCGACGGCGGCGGCTACGACGGCCCCGCCGACGCCTACGACAGCGGCTACAACACCGGCCAGGTCTACGGCTCACCCGGCGGCGGAGGCCCCGGCGGCCCGGGCCCCGGCATGCGCGAGCCGCGCCCCGCGCCGAACTGGCGCCGCCGTATCAAGGTGACGACGGTCACGCTGGTGACGGTGCTGGTGGTGACCAGCGTCGCCACGTACTTCTGGGCCGACTCCAAGCTCAACCGCGACGTCGACCTGTCGCAGGTCATCGACCGGCCGGAGGCGGGCGAGGGCACCAACTACCTGATCGTCGGCTCCGACAGCCGCGCGGGCATGTCGGCCGAGGAGAAGAAGAAGCTGCACACCGGGTCCGCCGAGGGCAAGCGCACGGACTCGATGATGATCCTGCACACCGGCAGCAACGGCCCGACGCTGATCTCCCTGCCGCGTGACTCGAACGTCACGATCCCGTCCTTCAAGGGCTCCGACTCCGGGAAGGTCTACCCGGGCACGGGCCGCCAGACGAAGCTGAACGCGGCGTACGCCGAGGACGGCCCGGAGCTGCTGGTCCGTACCGTCGAGGCCAACACCGACCTGCACATCGACCACTACGTGGAGATCGGCTTCGGCGGCTTCGCGAGCATCGTGGACGCGGTCGGCGGCGTGGAGATGGACATTCCGCAGGACATCAAGGACACCAAGTCCGGCGCGGACTTCAAGAAGGGCAAGCAGACGCTGAGCGGCGACCAGGCCCTGGCCTTCGTCCGCACCCGCTACGCGCTCGCGGGCTCCGACCTGGACCGTACGAAGAACCAGCAGAAGTTCCTGTCGGCCCTGGCCAACCAGGTCGCCACGCCGAGCACGATCCTCAACCCGTTCAAGCTGTACCCGACCATGGGCGCGGGCCTGGACTCCCTCGTGGTCGACAAGGACATGGGCCTGTTCGACCTGGCATCCATGTTCTGGGCGATGAAGGGCGTCAGCAGCGGCGAGGGCAAGTCCATGAACATGCCGATCGCGGGCAACTCCGCGAACGGCAATCTCCAGTGGGACACCGCCAAGATGAAGACACTGGTGAACCAGCTGAAGAACGACGACAAGGTCACCGTCTCGGGCAACTGAGCACCGACTCGCAGTAGGGGGCACCCATGAGGGTGCCCCCTACTGCTGTGAGGCGGTTCTCACATCGTGGCGGCCGACATCGAGCGGCACATCTCGGCGCAGCGGCGACACGCCTCGGCGCAGCGCATCATCTGGGCGTCGTCCGGCATGGACATACACGCCTCGGCGCACATGTCACAGGCCCGGGCGCACATCGCGCACATCTCGGCCGCGAGGGGCGAGCGGCGCATCATCATGTCGGCGCACATGCGGGTCATCTCGGCGCAGTCCATGACGGCGCGCATGACCTGCATCTGGGCCTGGCCGCCCATCTGCATGCAGGAGCTCATGGTCTCTTCGCACGTGCTGTGGCAGGCCATGCAGGCCTGGACGCAGTCCTGCATCTCCTTGCTCATGGGGACCGCGGTGGCGGGCTGCTGGGTCATGGTTCCTCCCGGGGGGCGGTGAGGGCCGGGGGTCGGCCCCCGCTGCCTTCCGTCCTACGCCTGCGCGGCGCTGCCCGCCATGGGGCGGAGGGAAGGAATCCGCCATGCGTGCGTCAGAGCTTCCCGAACGACGGTCGCCCTCCTGCCCGGTGGTGCGGGCGGAGGGCGACCGGAAAAAAGCGGGGTGCTACGGCAGGTTGCGCGCGATGACGATCCGCTGGACCTGGTTCGTGCCTTCGTATATCTGTGTGATCTTGGCGTCACGCATCATCCGCTCCACCGGGTAGTCGCGCGTGTAGCCGTAGCCGCCGAGGAGCTGGACGGCGTCCGTGGTGACCTCCATGGCGACGTCCGAGGCGAAGCACTTGGCGGCGGCGCCCTGGTAGGTGAGGTCGGCGTCGACGCGCTGGGAGGCGGCGGCGGCCTGGTAGGTCAGGGCGCGGGCGGCCGAGATCTTCATGGCCATGTCGGCGAGCATGAACTGGATGCCCTGGAAGTCGGCGATCGCCTTGCCGAACTGCTTGCGCTCCTGGACGTAGCCCTTGGCGTAGTCCAGTGCGCCCTGGGCGATGCCGAGGGCCTGCGCGGCGATGGTGATGCGGGTGTGGTCGAGGGTCTTCATCGCCGTGGCGAAGCCGGTGCCCTCCTCGCCGATCATGCGGTCGGCGGGGATGCGGACGTTGTCGAGGTAGACCTCGCGGGTCGGGGAGCCCTTGATGCCGAGCTTCTTCTCGGGGGCGCCGAAGGAGACGCCCTCGTCCGACTTCTCGACGACGAAGGCCGAGATGCCCTTGGAGCGCTTGGCCGGGTCCGTGACCGCCATCACCGTGTAGTACTGGGACTCGCCCGCGTTGGTGATCCAGCGCTTCACGCCGTTGAGGACGTAGTGGTCGCCGTCGCGGACGGCCTTCGTCTTCATGCCGGCGGCGTCGGAGCCGGCGTCCGGCTCGGAGAGGCAGTACGAGAACATGCCGTCGCCCTTGGCGAGCGGGGTCATGTACCTCTTCTTCAGGTCCTCGGAGCCGGAGAGGATCACCGGGAGCGAGCCCAGCTTGTTCACCGCCGGGATGAGGGAGGACGAGGCGCAGACGCGCGCGACCTCCTCGATCACTATGACGGTGGCCAGCGCGTCCGCGCCCGACCCGCCGTACTCCTCGGGTACGTGCACGGCGTGCAGGTCGTTCGCGACCAGCGCCTGGAGCGCCTCCTGCGGGAAGCGGGCCTCCTCGTCCACCGCGGCGGCGTACGGCGCGATCTTCGCCTCGGCCAGGGAGCGGACGACGTCACGGAGCATGTCGTGCTCCTCGGACGGGCGGTACAGGTCGAAGTCAGCCGATCCGGCCAAGGTCTCTCACGCTCCAAAACGCTGCGATGCTGAAGCTAACTACCGTTAAGTAATCAAAAGTTTATGGGGTCGCCCCCGGGAGTGATACGTGAGCTAGGCGACAGCGGGAGAGTTGCCCAGTGCGGCGCGTTCCCATGCCCCGGCTATGCTCGGGCGCGCACCGCATGCCGTAGACCCCTGGAGCACCCATGGCCCTGAAGATCACCGTGATCGGGACCGGTTATCTCGGAGCGACACACGCGGCGGCCATGGCCGAGCTGGGCTTCGAGGTGCTCGCCCTCGACATCGTGCGCGAGAAGATCGAGAAGCTGGAGCGCGCCGAGGCCCCGATGTACGAGCCGGGCCTGGACGAGCTGCTGCGTCGGCACGTCGCCGGTTTCGAGGGCTCCAGCGGCCGGCTGCGCTTCACCCAGGACTGGGCCGAGGTCGGCGCCTTCGGGGACGTGCACTTCGTCTGCGTGAACACCCCGCAGCGGCACGGCGAGTACGCCTGCGACATGTCGTACGTCGACTCCGCGATCGCCTCGCTCGCCCCGCATCTGCACGGTCCGGCCCTGGTCGTCGGCAAGTCGACCGTGCCCGTCGGCTCCGCCGACCGCCTGGCGTCCTACCTGGCCGCGCACGCGCCCGCGGGCGAGGACGCCGAGCTGGCCTGGAACCCGGAGTTCCTGCGCGAGGGCTTCGCGGTCGAGGACACGCTGCACCCCGACCGGCTCGTGGTGGGCGTGCGCAGCGAGCGTGCCGAGAAGCTGCTGCGGGAGGTGTACGCCACGCCGATCGCCGAGGGTTCGCCGTTCGTGGTCACCGACTTCCCGACGTCCGAGCTGGTGAAGACCTCCGCGAACTCCTTCCTGGCCACGAAGATCTCGTTCATCAACGCCATGGCGGAGGTGTGCGAGGCCGCGGGCGGTGACGTCGCCAAGCTGGCGGAGGCCATCGGCTACGACGACCGGATCGGGAAGAAGTTCCTGCGGGCCGGGATCGGCTTCGGCGGGGGCTGTCTGCCGAAGGACATCCGGGCGTTCATGGCGCGGGCCGGTGAGCTCGGCGCGGACCAGGCGCTGACCTTCCTGCGGGAGATCGACTCCATCAACATGCGCCAGCGCGGGCAGATGGTGGAGCTGGCCCGGCACGCGCTGGGCGGCGGGCCGTTCCTCGGCAAGCGGGTGGCGGTGCTGGGGGCGACCTTCAAGCCCGACTCCGACGACGTACGGGACTCGCCCGCGCTCAACGTCGCCGGGCAGATCCATCTCCAGGGCGGCCAGGTCACGGTGTACGACCCGAAGGGCATGGACAACGCCCGCCGGGTCTTCCCGACCCTCGGCTACGCCGACTCGGCGCTGGAGGCCGTGCGCGGCGCCGACATAGTGCTGCATCTGACGGAGTGGCGGGAGTTCCGCGAGCTGGACACCGAGGCCCTCGGCGAGGTCGCGGCGGCCCGGCTCGTCCTCGACGGCCGCAACGCCCTCGACCCGGAGCGCTGGCGCAAGGCCGGCTGGACGTACCGGGCGATGGGGCGGCCGAAGGCCTGAGCGCCCCGAGAGATACGAAGACAGGTGACGCCGGTTCGGCCGAGGCTCAGTCGGCCGAACCGGCGTCTTCGTGCATTCTGCCCCACGGGACCGGAACGCGGGGCGCGCCAGGCCTTCTTGACCCGGTGCTGCGCATCCTCACCCAGGCCATGCACACCCGCGACCATGCGTGGGGGCGCACCACACCCCCCTCGGCCCGGCAGCGGCACGCCCTTCCCCTCGCGCCGCTGCATCGCACACCCCCGACCACCGACGAGGCCGCACTGCACCCCCTCGGCCCGGCAGCGACACGCCCTTCCCCTCGCGCCGCTGCGTCGCACACCCCCGACCACCGACGAACCCGCGCTACGCCCCCTTGGCCCGGTAGCGGCGCATCTTGGCGCGGGCTCCGCAGACCTGCATCGAGCACCAGCGGCCGCGGCCGGCCGGGCTGCGGTCGTAGTAGGCCCAGAGGCAGTCGACGGCCTCGCAGGCCTTGAGCCGGGTCCAGGTGCCGGCGACCAGGGCCTCGGCCACGGCGGCGGCGACGCGGGCGGGCAGGGAGCGGACGTCCGCGGGGGTCAGCGCGGCCGAGCCGTCCGCCTGGTCGACCGTGACGACGAGTGGTGCTCCGGCCAGGAGGTCACCGAGCGGGGTCACCTCGCGGTGCGCCGGGTGGCCGGCGTGGGCGAGCAGGGTCGCGCGCAGTGACTCGCGCAGGGCGCGGGCCTGCTCGGCCTCGTCGTCCCCTGTGATCCCGAAACGGGCCCAGCCCTGCGCCGTGTCCAGCGAGTCGGCTCCCGACTCGATGTCCAGCGTGTTCACCAGGGCCTCGACCAGAGCCAGGCCGCCGGGCGCGGGAGATCTCTCCGTCATGCCTGGACCGTACCTTCCGGGTTTTCTCTTGCGAGGTTACCGCCAATGCGGGAGCATGGAGTAACGGTTACCGGTTGCCCGGCTGTGCGGGTAACGGTGATAGGTACAGCCACTTCGAGGAGGAGTCATGGCTCTCGCCAAGCTGGGTGTCGTCGTCCTGGACTGTCCCGACCCGCGGGCACTGGCCCGCTTCTATGCCGAGGTGCTCGGCGGCACGTGGACGGTCGAGGCCGACGGCGAGGATGAGTGGGTCGACCTGAAGGTGCCGGGCGGGACGCCGCTGGCCTTCCAGGAAGCTCCCGGGTTCGTACCGCCGAAGTGGCCGTCGCCCGACCACTCGCAGCAGTTCCATCTCGACCTGGAGGTGGAGGATCTGGACGCGGCCGAGAAGGGCGTGCTGGCGCTCGGAGCGAAGCCACTGGACGCAGAGGACCGCACCCGGACCTTCCGGGTTTACACCGACCCGGCCGGGCACCCGTTCTGCCTCTGCGCCTGCTGACACCGGGAGGCCTCATGTCCGCTGTGGCACATTTCCGTTCCGTGGTCCTCGACTGCCCCGACCCGCGCGAGCTGGCCCGCTTCTACGCGCGGGTGGGCGGCGGCACGCCCGAGGACGACAACCCCGACTGGGTGGTGCTGCGCGTCCCCGGCGGGCCCCGGCTCGCCTTCCAGCGCTCGCCCGGGTACACCCCGCCCGAGTGGCCGCGGTCCGACCGCAACGCCCAGCAGTTCCACCTCGACTTCGACGCCGGGTCGACCTGGGAGGAGATCGACACGGCCGAGGAGCGGGTGCTGGCACTGGGGGCGCGGGTGCTGGACCGGGAGGACTACGAGAAGAAGGACTTCCGGGTGTACGCCGACCCGGTGGGGCATCCGTTCTGCCTGTGCCGGATCGAGCACGGCTGATCCGGCCGAGGCGGCTGGACGGCTACCCGTCCAGCTCCGAGATCGTCGCCCTCGACGGCTCGCGGCGCTGCTGGGCGGCGCGGGCGGTGAAGTCGGCGCCGCGCAGGATGCGTTGGACGTTGCCCCAGGTCAGGAGTGCGACGTCGGCCTCCTCCCAGCCGCGCCGCAGCAGCTCGGCGATCAGCCGCGGATAGCACGAGGTGTCGCCGAGTTCCTGCGGGTGGGCCGAGCCCGAGTCGTACGTGCCGGACAGTCCGACGCACCGCGCTCCGGCCACGGCACGGATGTGGTCGAGATGGTCGGCGACGTCGCGGACGGTCGAGCCGGTCTGCTCGGCGGTCAGCGGTACCAGACACAGCCCCTTGGCGGCGCCCAGCTCCGCCAGCAGGTCGTCGGGGAGGTTGGCCGGGTGGGGGCGGATGGCCCGGGCGGCCGAGCGGCTGAACAGCACGGGCGCCCGGGAGAGGCTCAGGACGCGGCGGACGGTCTGCGCCGGGGCACCGGAGAGGTCCGCGATGACGCCGAGGCGGTTCATCTCGCGCACGACCTCCTCGCCGAACCGGGTCAGCCCCGCGTCGCTCGCCCAGGACACCCCGGTCAGCGTCAGCACGCGCAGACCGAGGAGGTGCAGCTGGCGCAGGATGCCCAGCGAGTCGCCCACGGCCGAGGCCCCGGCGGGACCGAGGAGCACGGCGACGCGACCGCAGTTGCGGGCATCGGCGACCTGCCCGGCCGTGCAGGCGGGCCGCAGGCCCGCGTCACAGGTCCGGACGACGGTCTTCGCCAGGTCGAGCTGCTCCAGGGTGGCGCCGACGGCCCGGTCGCCGTCCAGCCCCTCGGGCAGGTGCAGCGACCAGAACAGAGCGCCCACATGGCCGCGGCGCAGCCGGGGCACGTCCGTGTCGACGGTGCTCTCGCCGTCCTCCAGGTCGTAGTAGGGCAGGCGCTTGAGTGCCCAGGGCAGTCCGTTGTAGCCGTCGGCGACGGGGTGGGCGGCGAGGATGGCGTGGGCCCGGGTCAGGGGCGCGTCGTCCGGATCGGAGACGGGCTCGTAGGGCTCCCCCGTGGCGACGCCCTCGTCGGGGTACGGCTCGGCCAGATCGTCGAACTCGCCGGGCGCGGTGGTGGGGCGCAGGTCGTCCTGGAGGTTTGCCATGGCGGCTCCGTACGGTGCTCGTGACGTACGGTCACCGTCGCACGGAGCGATGGGCTGTTCCTGGCGAGCGGGGCGTTCGGGGTACGGCCCCGACTCGTACAGGCGGGTTCTCAGGGCAGCCGGGCCGCCTCGATCACCTCGTCCAGCGTGTCCCGGGAGCGGGCCAGGTCGGCGATCATCCGGTCGATGCGGGCGCGCTCGGTGGTGAGGTCGGCGACCAGGCTGGGCGTGGCGCGGGCCGAGGGCCCGCCGTCCGAGTCCCGCATGCACGGCAGCAGCTGGACGATCTTCTCGCTGCACAGTCCGGCCGCGAACAGCTCCTGGATCCGGATGACCCGGTCCACGGCCGCCTCCGGGTACTCACGGTGTCCGCCGGGCGTCCGCTCGGCGGAGAGCATGCCCTGCTTCTCGTAGTAGCGCAGCGACCGCTCGCTCACGTTGGTGCGCCGGGCCAGTTCACCGATCCGCACGTTCCACTCCCCGCACTTGATTCTGACATCAGTGTCAGGTTTTAGCGTACGGGCATGACGCAGCACACGACAGCACTCTTCGAATCGGCTCGTCTCTCCGGGCTGGACCTGCCCAACCGTCTGGTGATGGCGCCCCTGACCCGCAACAGGGCCGAGGCCGACGGCACGCCGACCGCCCTCATGGCCACCTACTACGCCCAGCGCGCCTCGGCCGGGCTGATCATCGCCGAGGCCGCGACGCCCAACGCGGTCGGACAGACGTATCCGAACATCACCGCCGTCCACAGCCCGGCGCACGTAACGGGCTGGCGGCAGGTCACGGACGCCGTGCGGGAGGCGGGCGGCCGGATGTTCCTGCAGCTCCAGCACGGCGGCCGGGTGGGCCACCCGGCGACCAGCGGGCTGACCCCGGTCGCGCCCTCGCCCGTCCCGCTGCCCGAGACGATCTTCACGCCGGAGGGGCACCGGCCGGCCGTGGTGCCGAGGGAGATGACCGCCGAGGACATCCGCGCCACCGTCGCCGACTTCGCGAAGGCCGCCCGGAACGCGATCGACGCCGGATTCGAGGGAGTGGAGGTGCACTCCGCCAACGGCCACCTCCTGCACCAGTTCCTGGCCGCGAACACCAACCTCCGCACCGACGGCTACGGCGGGTCGGTCGCCGCCCGGATCCGGTTCACGGCCGAGGTGACCGAGGCCGTGGCCGCCGGGATCGGCGCCGAGCGGGTGGGCCTCAGGGTCTCCCCCGGCAACACCGTCAACGGCATCGCGGAGGGCGAGACCGAGGAGATCTACCCGGCACTCGTCGAGCGGCTCGGCGGGCTGGGGCTCGGATATCTGCACCTGGGGTACGCCGACCCGAAGAGCCCGGTGTTCCGGCAGGTGCGCGCCGCATGGTCCGGGGTGATCATCGCCAACCCGGTGCTGAAGGAGATCACCACCGAGGGTGTCCGCCGGGCGTCCGAGGCACTGCTGGCCGCCGGGGCCGACCTGATCGCCCTCGGCCGGCCCTTCCTCGCCAATCCCGACCTGGTGACCCGGCTGCGGCTCGGGGCGCCCCTGAACGAGCTGCGCGACCGCTACTTCATGTACGTGGGCGGGGCGGCCGGATACACCGACTACCCCGCCCTCGACGCTCAGCCGTCGAGCGAGTCGATCGTGGCGTTGGACGGCGGCCGGGTCGCCTGAAGGCCACGGGCCACGTCCTCGGCCGCGCCCAGCACCCGTACCGCGTTCTTCCAGGTCAGCTTGGCCAGGTCGGCCTTCGACCAGCCGCGCTCCAGCAGCTCGCGCGAGGAGGTTCGGGTAGCCGGAGACGTCGTCCAGGCCGTCCGGGGTGAAGGCCGTGCCGTCGTAGTCGCCGCCGATGCCGAGGTGGTCGATGCCGGCGACCTCGCGCATGTGGTCCAGGTGGTCGGCGACCGTGGACACCGTCGCGACCGGGCGCGGGCCGCCGCTCCTCGAAGGCGCGGTGGACCTTCATGGCCTCCGCGGTGGTGTCGAGGTGGTGGAAGCCGTGCGCGCGCATGTTCTCGTCGGCCGCGGCCGTCCAGTCCACGGCCGCCTGGAGCACGAACTTCGGCACGAACGTCACCATCGCGACGCCGCCGTTGGCGGGCAGCCGCTCCAGGACGTCGTCCGGGATGTTGCGCGGGTGGTCGCACACGGCCCGCGAGGAGGAGTGGGAGAAGATCACCGGGGCGGTGCGTGGCGTCGAGCGCGTCCCGCATGGTCGTCGCCGCCACGTGGGAGAGGTCGACGAGCATGCCGAGCCGGTTCATCTCCCGCACGACCTCGCGGCCGAACGCGGTCAGGCCGCCGGCCCGCGGCTCGTCGGTCGCGGAGTCCGCCCAGTCCACGTTGTCGTTGTGGGTGAGGGTCATGTACCGCACACCGAGCGCGTACAGACCGCGCAGGGTGCCCAGGGAGTTGGCGATGGAGTGGCCGCCCTCCGCCCCCATGAGGGAGGCGATACGGCCCTCCGCGCGCGCCGCCTCCATGTCGGCGGCCGTCAGCGCGGGCCGCAGGTCGGCCGGGTGGCGGGCCAGCAACTGCCGTACGCAGTCGATCTGTTCGAGGGTGGCCGCGACCGGGTCGCGGCGAGTCCGAGCGGACGTACACCGACCAGTACTGCGCGCCGACCCCGCCCTGCGCGCAGCCGCGGGATGTCGGTGTGCAGGTGGGCGCTCTGGTCGGCGGCGATGTCGCGGGCGTCGAGGTCGTAGCGGACCTGCTCGCGCAGCGCCCAGGGCAGGTCGTTGTGCCCGTCGACGACGGGGAACTCGCGCAGGAGCTCCCGGGCTGCGTCCAGGGAGGTCATCGGCGTCACTTCCCCGAAGCCGAAGCCGCCGCCCGCGCCCTCGACCTTGGCGCGCAGGCGCTTGCCCTTCTCGGTGGCCTGGTCGTTCAGCTCCTGCTGGAAGTCGCGCATCCGGCCGCGCAGTTCCTCGTCGTGCGCGGCGAGGATGCGGGCGGCCAGCAGACCGGCGTTGCGGGCACCGGCGACGGAGACCGTGGCGACGGGGACACCGGCCGGCATCTGCACGATCGACAGGAGGCTGTCCATGCCGTCGAGGTACTTCAGCGGCACCGGGCACGCCGATGACCGGCAGCGGGGTGACCGAGGCGAGCATGCCGGGCAGGTGGGCGGCGCCGCCGGCACCGGCGATGATCACCTTGAGCCCGCGGCCGTCGGCCTGCTCGCCGTACGCGACCATCTCGCGCGGCATGCGGTGCGCCGAGACGACGTCGACCTCGTAGGCGATCTCGAACTCGTCGAGGGCCTTCGCGGCGGCCTCCATGACGGGCCAGTCGGAGTCCGACCCCATGACGATGCCAACAACAGGGCTCATTCGGTGATGGTGCCTCTCAGGTAGCCGGCTGCGTGACGGGCGCGCTCCAGCACGTCGTCCAGGTCGTCGCCGTAGGTGTTGACGTGACCGACCTTGCGGCCGGGCTTCACGTCCTTGCCGTACATGTGGATCTTCAGCTGGGGGTCGCGGGCCATGCAGTGCAGGTACGCGGAGTACATGTCCGGGTAGTCGCCGCCGAGGACGTTGACCATGACCGTCCACTCGGCGCGCGGGCGCGGGTCGCCGAGGGGGAGGTCCAGGACCGCCCGGACGTGGTTGGCGAACTGCGCTGGTGATCGCGCCGTCCATCGACCAGTGGCCGGAGTTGTGCGGGCGCATCGCCAGCTCGTTGACGAGGATGCGGCCGTCGCGGGTCTGGAACAGCTCGACGGCGAGGTGGCCGACGACGCCGAGCTCCTTGGCGATGTTCAGCGCCATCTCCTCGGCGCTGCAGGGCGAGGGCCTCGTCGAGGTCGGGGGCGGGCGCGATGACCGTGTCGCAGACGCCGTTGACCTGGCGGGACTCCACGACCGGGTAGGCGACCGCCTGGCCGTGCGGGGAGCGGACGACGTTGGCGGCGAGCTCGCGCAGGAAGTCGACCTTCTCCTCGGCGAGTACCGGGACACCGGCCTTGAACGGGTCGGCGGCCTCCTCGACGGAGTCGACGACCCACACGCCCTTGCCGTCGTAGCCGCCGCGGACGGTCTTGAGGACGACGGGGAAGCCGTCGCCCTCGGCCGCGAAGGCGGCCACGTCCTGCGGATCGGACACGATCCGGTGCCGGGGGCAGGGCACGCCGATCGCGTCGAGCCTCGCGCGCATCACGCCCTTGTCCTGGGCGTGCACGAGCGCGTCGGGGCCCGGGCGCACGGGGATGCCGTCCGCCTCCAGGGCCCTGAGGTGCTCGGTGGGTACGTGTTCGTGATCGAAGGTGATCACATCGCAGCCGCGCGCGAACTCGCGCAGCGTGTCCAGGTCGCGATAGTCGCCGATGACGACTTCGCTCACGACCTGCGCCGCGGAGTCCTGAGGGGTGTCACTGAGGAGCTTGAACCTGATGCCCAACGGGATGCCCGCCTCGTGTGTCATACGAGCGAGCTGGCCACCGCCGACCATGCCGACTACGGGGAACGTCACTCCCCTAGGGTATCGGCCGCGCCAGAGGTGGCCGGTTTCCTGCCCCTCCCCGCCCCTGCCGGCCGACCATCTCCGGCCGCTCCACCGGCATCCGCAGGAAGATCGGCGCGGGAGGGTGGTTAGCATGGCTGGTTGACGCCGACGACGGACGGGGGCCTGCACGACCATGGGACATGGTTCCTCGGCTCGGCCCCTCCGACGGCTCGTTCGACGAAGTCAGGCCAAGTTCGGCGCGGTGGGCGGTGCCGGGCGTGCTGGTCAATCTCCTCGTGTTCAACCTGGTGCGGCATGTCACCGACCTCCAGGTGGTGCGGGCGAGCGTCATCGCGACCATCGTCGCGATCATCTTCAACTACGTCGGCTTCCGCTACTTCACGTACCGCGACCGCGACAAGAGCGGCCGCACGCGGGAGATGACTCTGTTCCTGCTGTTCAGCGCGGTCGGTCTGGTCATCGAGAACGGCGTGCTGTACGCGGCGACGTACGGCTTCGGCTGGAACAGCCCGCTGCAGAGCAACATCTTCAAGTTCGTCGGCATCGGCATCGCCACGCTCTTCCGCTTCTGGTCGTACCGCACCTGGGTGTTCCGCGGCGCTCCCGGCCCCGAAGCCGGCGGCCGGCGCCGAATCGATCCTGGAGACAGGAGCGCACACGGCCAGCGGGTGCCGTAGCCGCACGCGGCGGCGGTCCCAGGACAGGCCCTAGCGGACCGTCGGCTCGTCCTCGTTCTCCTGGGGCGTCTGCGCGGCGGCGTGCGGGACAGGAACAGGCCGAAGACCGGGGGCTTGGTCTGGAGCATCTCCAGGCGGCCGCCGTCCGCTTCCGCCAGGTCGCGGGCCACGGCCAGGCCGATGCCCGTGGAGTTGCGGCCGCTGATCGCCCGCTCGAAGATCCGCGCGCCCAGGTCGGCGGGGACGCCGGGGCCCTCGTCCGTGACCTCGATGACCGCCTGGTTGCCGGTGACGCGGGTGCGCAGGGCCACCGTGCCGCCGCCGTGCATCAGGGAGTTCTCGATCAGCGCGGCCAGCACCTGCGCGACCGCGCCCGGCGTGCCGACCGCCTCAGGTGCCGCTTGCCGGAGCTGACGATCGCCCGGCCCGCGCTGCGGTAGGCCGGGCGCCACTCGGCGAGCTGCTGCTGGATGACCTCGTCGAGGTCGAAGGTGACGGCGGAGCCGGTGCGCGGGTCGCGGGAGTTGGTCAGCAGCCGCTCCACGACGTCCGTCAGGCGCTCGACCTGCGTCAGCGCGATCGTCGCCTCCTCCTTCACCGTGTCCGGGTCGTCGGTGAGGGTGATCTCCTCCAGCCGCATGGACAGCGCCGTCAGCGGCGTGCGCAGCTGGTGGGAGGCGTCGGCGGCCAGGCGGCGTTCGGCGGTGAGCATGCGGGCGATGCGCTCGGCGGAGCCGTCCAGCACGTCCGCCACCCGGTCCAGCTCGGGCACGCCGTACCGCTTGTGCCGCGGGCGTGGATCGCCCGAGCCGAGCCGCTCGGCCGTCTCCGCGAGGTCGGTCAGCGGGGAGGCGAGCCGGTTCGCCTGGCGGACCGCCAGCAGCACCGCGGCGACCACCGCCAGCAGCGCGACCAGCGCCGATGATCAGCAGCGTGCGGCCGACCTCGCGGGTCACCGAGGAGCGCGGCTCCTGGACGGTGACCGTCTCGCCCTCCTCGCCGGGCGCGGTCGCGCTGATGACGTCACCGGCGGGCTTGGTGCCGACCTCGATGGGCGACTCGCCCGGGGATCCGGATCACCGCGTAGTAGCGGTCCTGCGTGACCTGGTTGCGCAGGACCTCGGCGTCGACCTGCTCGGCCCCGAGGAGCCGGCTGTCCACGATGCTGGCCAGCCGGACCGCCTCGGACTCCACCCGTTCCTGGGCGCTGTTGCTGATCGTCCGGGTCTCGACGATGACGAGCGAGACGCCGAAGACGGCGATCACGACGAGCACCACGGCGAGCGTGGACTGGATCAGTCGGCGGCGCATGTCCTGTTACCCGTACCTGCGCCTGCGGCGGCTCAGCTCTTCTCGAAACGGAAACCCACACCGCGCACGGTGGCGATGTAGCGGGGGTTCGCCGCGTCGTCGCCGAGCTTCTTGCGCAGCCAGGAGATGTGCATGTCGAGGGTCTTGGTCGACGACCACCAGGTCGTGTCCCAGACCTCGCGCATCAGCTGGTCGCGGGTGACGACCCGGCCCGCGTCGCGCACCAGCACCCGCAGCAGGTCGAACTCCTTGGCGGTGAGCTGGAGCTCCTCCTCGCCCATCCAGGCGCGGTGCGACTCGACGTCGATCCGCACGCCGTGCGTGGCGGGCGGCTGCTGCGGCTCGGAGGCGCCGCGCCGCAGCAGGGCCCGGACGCGGGCGAGCAGTTCGGCGAGCCGGAAGGGCTTGGTGACGTAGTCGTCGGCGCCCGCGTCGAGCCCGACGACGGTGTCCACCTCGTCGGCGCGCGCGGTCAGGATGAGGATCGGAACGGTGTGGCCTTCGCCGCGCAGCCGGCGGGCCACCTCCAGGCCGTCCATGCCGGGCAGACCCAGGTCGAGCACGACCAGGTCGACGCCGCCCTGCAATCCGGCGTCGAGAGCGGTGGGTCCGTCCTCACGCACCTCGACCTCGTAGCCTTCCCGGCGCAGAGCGCGGGCCAGCGGCTCCGAGATGGACGCGTCGTCCTCGGCGAGCAGTACACGGGTCATGAGCTGATGGTAGACCTGCGAGGCCCTGAGCTGGGGTGTGACCGGAATCCTTGATTCTTACCGCTGGCATACCGGGTCTCTTACGCTCCGGCGGCACGTGCACGAACCTCTGCCTGTGGGGTGCGATCCTGGTAAGGACCTTGGAAAAGGGGCCTACGGTTCCCTCGTCACCTGTGATCCGTGTCTCAAGTCCTTCCATATGCGGCAGTGTCCTGCCGTATGGTGAATCAACGCCTGTAGCACCACGGCGACCTTCGGAGGCTGTTTGCCCTGAGGGTCTCTTTTTGTGTGCGGGCTGGTTCCCGCCGGCCCCCAACGTGAAACGACCTGTGGCCGGGCCTCGTCGTGCGGCGACGCGCGTAGAGGCGTGGATCCCGGTGGCGACCGCCCACCGTTCCGTGACCCGGAGCGGACCCCCGTAGGCGTCGGGCGGACGGCCGTACGCCACCGGTGCCGGCAGCCCCCCACCGGGCGCACCACCGCTCCGCGGGGCGCGTCCCGACCAGCAAGGAACGACCATGGCGTCCAGCCTGACGAAGGACTCGGCCCGCCCGGGCACCCCCGGGTCCGAGAAGACCTTCTTCGGCCACCCCCGCGGACTGGCCACTCTCTTCATGACCGAGATGTGGGAGCGGTTCTCCTACTACGGCATGAGGGCCCTGCTCCCGCTGTACCTGGTGGCCCCGGGTGGCCTGCACCTGCCCGCGGGCACGGCGACGGCGATCTACGCCGTGTACCTCTCGCTCGTGTACCTGCTCACCCTGCCCGGCGGCTGGTTCGCCGACCGTGTGCTCGGCCCCCGCAAGACGGTCGCCGTCGCCGGCGTGGTCATCATGCTCGGCCACCTGTGCCTCGCGCTGCCCGCGGCCGCGAGCTTCTACGTCGGTCTGGGCCTGGTCGCCATCGGCTCCGGTCTGCTGAAGGCCAACATCTCCACGATGGTCGGCCACCTCTACGACGGCCCGGAGGACCCGCGCCGCGACGGTGGCTTCACGCTCTTCTACATCGGCATCAACCTCGGTGCCTTCATCGCTCCGCTGGTCATCGGCACCATCGGCGAGAACGTCGACTGGCACCTGGGCTTCGCGCTGGCCGCGGTCGGCATGGCGCTGGGCCTCATCCAGTTCCTGCTCGGCGGCCGCCACCTGAGCGCGAAGAGCAGCCGTGGTCCCGACCCCGCTGTCGCCCGCCGAGAAGGCGTCCACCCTGCGCAAGGGCCTGATCTGGCTGGCCATCGCCGTGGTGTTCTACGGCCTCGTCGGCGGCACCGGCCACTTCACCCTGAACTGGGCGCTGATCCCGCTCACGCTCCTCGGCCTGATCGTGCCGATCCTGGTCATCTCCCGCATCATGCGGGACAAGGACCTGGACACCGCCGAGCGGTCGAAGGTGTCGGCGTACATCTGGTTCTTCGTCGCCGCCGCCGTCTTCTGGATGATCTACGACCAGGGTGGCTCGACCCTGTCGCTCTTCGCCGAGAAGAGCGCCGACAACAGCGATCTTCGGCTGGGAGTTCCCGGTCTCCTGGTACCAGTCGGTCAACCCGGTCATGATCATGGCGCTGGCGCCCGTCTTCGCCTGGCTGTGGCTGTGGCTGAACCGGCGCGGCAAGGAGCCGAGCACCATCGTGAAGTTCGCCTCCGGTCTGGTGCTGGTGGGTGTGTCCTTCTTCGTCTTCCTCGCCCCGCTGTCGATCGCGGAGGGCGGTCACAAGGCCGCGGCGCTGTGGCTGGTCGCGATCTACTTCGTGCAGACCGTCGGTGAGCTGACGCTGTCGCCGGTGGGTCTGTCCGTGACGACGAAGATGGCGCCGGCGAAGTACGCCTCCCAGATGATGGGCGTCTGGTTCCTCGCGGTCACCGCGGGCGACTCCGTCACCGCGCTGCTGTCCAACCCGGCCGTCGGCGGGATCAACCTCGACAAGATGGGCTTCGTGGCGCTGGAGGCGGCGCTCGCCGTGGTCGCCGGTTTCGCGGTCTACATGTTCCGCAAGAAGGTCAAGGGGCTCATGGGCGACGTCCGCTGACCCGCCCTGCCGGGCCGTGACGAAGGGCCGCCGTACCCCGAGGGGTGCGGCGGCCCTTTCGCGTCCACGAGGGCGTCGCGCTCGTCAGGCCTTCGCCGTCGGGTCCTTCCCGTGCGGCGCGGCGGACCGGTCCGCCCCTTGCGGGGCGGCGTCCGGGGTGACCCAGGGCAGGGCCGGGGCCTCGGCAGGGGTGTTCGCGTCGGTGCTCGTCCCGGCGCGCCTTTTCGGCAGGTGCGCCAGCGCGGGCAGCCCCGGGCGACGGCGGGCCGGGCGAGCCGCATGGCCGGGGTGGCGAGGCCGTACGCGGTCCACCACGGCCAGGCCCGCGCGGAACACCGCCGCCGGAAGGACCAGGAAGACCAGCACCCAGAACAGGGTCACGCCCCAGGGGCGGCCCACGCCCCAGGGGTGTTCGGCGAGGACCTTGCCGCCGTACTTCAGGGTCACCGTGTAGTCACCGTGCGCCCCGGCCGCGAGCTCCACGGGCAGCTCGATGCGCGCCTTGCCGCCGGGCCGGATCGTGCCGCGCCACCGCTGGTCCTGCCACTGCGGGGCGAACACGCCGTGCGAGGTGCCGACCTGGAAGACGGGGTTCTTCACGGGGGACGTGCCGACATTGCCCACGGTGACCACGAGGGTCCGCGACGGCGGGGAGCCGAACCAGGTCAGCAGCCCGTCGGAGCCGCGCAGCCGGGTGTCCGCGAGCAGGGACAGCCGCCCGCCGGCCCGTTCCGGGGGCAGCGGCTCGACCGCGTGCCCGGCGACCCGGAGGGCCGCGTCGGCCTCGGCACCGGCTCCGGTCACCGTCGCCACGTGCACCACGCAGGGGCACGGCACCGGCGGCTCGACGACGGGCAGTTCGCGGCGGAAGCGTCCGTCGGTGTCGGCGGTGACGGCCCGGCCGTCGGCGTTGGCGCAGGAGTTGGTGCCGCCGGTCACACCCCGGTTCGGCTCGGCCTGCCCGCAGACCAGCAGCGTCAGCAGGGCCCGCGGCCGCCAGCCGCTGCCGGTGACGGTGATCGAACCGCCCGCCCCCGCCTGCGACGTGGACAACCCGACGACGGGCCGGTCCACCGCCCTGACGGGCCCGGCACCCGCCAGGACCAGCAGAAACACCAGCAGAACCGGCAGTGACAGGTACGGAAGACGTGCGGCGTACGGCATCGGCGGCTCCAGCGGGCGTGCGTACGGGCCTGTGCTCAGTGGCGTGCGCGTGCGCTCTGGTGGCGCCGGGTCAGCCACAGGGCGCCCGCAGCGCCGGCGAGCAGGACCGTCCCGCCGAGTGTGCCGAGGGCGACGGCCGAGTCCTCGGGCCCGGTCTGCGGAAGCTCGGCGCCGGTGTCGGATCCGGAGCCGGAGCCGCCGTTCTGGGCGGCTCCGGTGCTGCCACCGCCGCCGCCCGCGGCCGTGACGTCGAGGGTCAGGGACGGGCCCGGGTCGTTCGTCGGGGTGCATGTGGTCGTCGTACCGAGCGCCTTGATGGTGAGCACGCCGGCCGTGAAGGTGACCTCGCCGCTCTTCTTCGGCGTGTAGGTCCCGCTCAGGTCGTTGATCTTGATCGGGGTGTTGGCCGGGATGGCGGCGTCGTTGGCGGGGCCCGTCACCGTCAGGGTGCCCTTGTCGGCGCCGCCCAGGGCGATGGTGGCGCTCGGGGTCATCGCACCCTTGCCCAGTTCGACCGGACTGGAGGAGACGCCCTTCTGCCAGGACATGGTGATCCGGTAGCCGCTGCCGCTCTTGACACCCTTGATGTCGATGGGCGACACGGCACTCTTGTCGCCGATCGGCGTCTTGCACTGGTAGTTGACGTCGACGACCTCTGCCCGGGCCACGGGGGCGGCCATCAACACCGCCGAGCCGGCCAGGGCCGCGGCGGACGCGAGCGCGGCGGTTCGGTTCCGGTACGACACGGTGCCACTCCCCTTCCTGTTTCCTGACGGCGCATCAGATCGGGCCGTCAAGGTACGCCCGGGGACCTGAGGAAGGAAGACACAGTGCGCGCCGGATCTGTGGCGATCCGGCGCGCGGTGAGTGACGTATGAGGGGTGTGCGGCGGACAATCCGCGGGCACGGGCCCGGTCAGGCAGGTGCGCCCAGTTCCGCCCACACCGTCTTGCCGGCGACTCCCGGCGTGCGTACGACGCCCCAGTCCAGGCACAGCCGCTGGACGATGAACATGCCGTGGCCGCCCGGGCGTCCCGCCCGGTGCGGGTTGCGGGGCGCCGGCTGCCCGGTGCCCCGGTCGGCGACCTCGAGGCGGATCACCTTGTTGTCGCAGGTGATCCACAACTGGTCCGGCCCCTCGGCGTGCAGGCAGGCATTGGTGACCAGCTCGGAGACGACGAGCAGCACGTCCTCGGCGGCGGCCCGCTGGTCGGCGGAGGCGGCCGGCAGCCAGCCCCACGCGTACAGCGCCTGGCGGGTGAAGTCGCGGGCGAGCGGGACGACACCGCTCTCGCCGTCGAAGCTCAGCCGGCGCACCTGCCGGCCCCCCGGCGGCGCCGCGGCTCCGGACGGCGTGCCCACGCCCTGGTCGGACGCAGTGGCTGCCGGTACGCCACCCTCGGACGCCCCGGAAGCGCCGCCGGGCTCCGGCCCGCGGTCGCCCGGCGGGTAAGGCCGGGTGGTGCTCATCAGCGCTTCACCTCACCGATTCACCAGTTCACAATTCAAAAAAATCACTACACAGTCCGTCACGCAGTGCGCGGCACGTCGGTTTCGCGGCATCCCGTCCCCCTGACAGCCGACAGGTTCAGGATGTCTCCTGCCCTGGCGGACCGGCGGAACACCCCCGTATTCGGCACGAAAGGCGTGACGGGCGTAGGACGCCGGTCACAGGGGGAAGGCCGAGGCTCGGCGCGCCGACGCACCGCCGCTCAGCTCGACTCGTCGGCCAGGGCCGCCTCAAGCGTGTCATGGACGGTGAATACCGCGTCCGCACCCGTGATCTCGAACACGCGCGCCACTACCGGCTGCATTCCGGCGAGGGTCACGCCGCCACCGGCGGCCTCCGCCTTCAGCCGGGCGCCGAGGAGCACGTTGAGTCCCGTGGAGTCACAGAACTCCAGGCGCGCGCAGTCGATGACGAGGCGCTTGAATCCCTTGGCGAGGCAGTCCTCGAGTGGCTCACGCAACAAATCGGCGGTGTGGTGATCCAACTCACCCGCCGGGGTCACGACGGCGCTAGAGCCCTCTTCCCGCACCTCCACCAGAAGCCGGCCAGACTGTGCGCTGCCGACCGTCCCGCGGTCCATGCCGTCTCTCTCTCCCGACGTCGTGCCTGCTTGCTGACGCCCCCGAACACTACGCCTTCCCGCCATGCTTCGACACCCGAACAACTACACACAAACGGACATATGCCCACAGAACGCACTTGCGGTGGGCTCGGGAAAGCGGGTAGGCCTAGTAAGGACACGTACCACGTACCCGACACGGCCGGCTTTGGAGGCGCCGCACACCGCAGTGCACGTAATGGCTCCGGCAGCCATATGCCGAGAACGATGGAGGACATCATGTCACCCCGGCTCGACGCATCGCGTACCCAGAAAGCGACGTCGACACCCCCTCCGGAACATCTGGATCCCATCGAGCAGGACGAGACGCTCGTCACACAGGACGACCTGCTCGCCGGACTTCCGGACATCCCCCCTACGAGCGAGGTCGACGCGGTCGACGCGCGGGCTCTGTCCAAGACCCTCTTCGAGCGCCTCGAGTCGCTGGAGGAAGGCACGCACGAGTACTCGTACGTCCGCAACACGCTCGTCGAACTGAACCTCGCGCTGGTCAAGTTCGCCGCCTCCCGGTTCCGCTCCCGCAGCGAGCCGATGGAGGACATCATCCAGGTCGGCACCATCGGCCTGATCAAGGCGATCGACCGGTTCGAGCTCTCCCGCGGTGTCGAGTTCCCCACGTTCGCGATGCCGACCATCGTCGGCGAGATCAAGCGCTTCTTCCGCGACACCTCGTGGTCCGTGCGCGTTCCGCGGCGGCTCCAGGAGCTCCGGCTCGACCTGGCCAAGGCCGGTGACGAGCTGGCGCAGAAGCTGGACCGCGCCCCGACGGTGACGGAACTGGCCGAGCGCCTGGGCCTGTCCAAGGACGAGGTCGTCGAGGGCATGGCCGCGTCGAACGCCTACACCGCCTCCTCGCTGGACGCCCAGCCGGAGGAGGACGACTCCGAGGGCGCGCTCGCGGACCGCATCGGCTACGAGGACCACGGACTCGAAGGCATCGAGTACGTCGAGTCGTTGAAGCCGCTGATAGCGGAACTCCCGCCGCGCGACCGGAAGATCCTTTCCCTGCGGTTCGTCGCGGGCCTGACGCAGTCGGAGATCGGCGAGGAACTGGGCATCTCGCAGATGCACGTGTCGCGTCTGCTGTCGCGGACGCTGGTACGGCTGCGCAAGGGGCTGACTGTCGAGGAGTGATCCTCACCGGGTGACGCTGTCCTTCGGGGGCGGACCGTACGGTCCGCCCCCAGGCGTGTGCCGTAGGCCCGCCCCGAGGACGCGTCCCGTAGGGGGCTCAGCCCGCCCGCTGCTCCCGCACCAGTCGCTTGGCGCGGTCGCGCCGGGACGGGGCCAGTACGTCCACCGTCACGCCGGCACCCCGGCCGGGCGTGGCCTCGGCCAGCCGCAGCCGGTCGGCCACCTCGCGGACCGAATCGTCGTCCGGGCCGCGGTCGATGTAGAACAGCGACTCGTCCACCGGGCTGTCGTCGCCGCCCCAGCGCACCACGCCCTCGCAGTCGGCGAGGATGTCGCGCACCGTCAGCACCTGCAGCGGGAAGAGGCTGCCGCTCGCGCCCGCCCCCGGACGGATCCGCACCGCCGTGCCCGAGGCGAGGTTGGACTGGGGCCCGTCCTCCTTCAGACCGCCGATCCGCTGCCAGCCCGCGAGGTCGACGCGGGGCAGCTGATCGACCTCGTAGTGGAAGCGCCGTACGACGTGGAGCAGGATCGCCTCCACATCACCGATCCGGACGTCGACCTCCAGACCCGTGCCCGGGACGGGGCGTGTCCAGACGGTGGAGACGTGGTTGGCCTCCGTCTGAAGGGTCCAGCCGTTGGCGGAGGTGGGGGCCTTCTTCCGGGTGTTCAGGGGAACGCCGGCGGGGGCGGCCACGGCGGCGGACGGTGCGAAGGAGCCGACGGCGGTCGCGGCGGCGAGCACGCCCGCCCCCTTGACCACGGCCCGTCTCGGTATGCCGCTCGTCCTGCTGCGCGTCTTGTCGGTCACGTCTTCAGTTCCTTCCCAAGCTGATGATGATGAGAGTGAGCGTGGGCAGTGCGGTGGCCACCGCGCTCAGCAGCCAGTACGCGCGGGGTGACAGCGCCGTCCTTCGCCGGAAGGGACGGTTGGCCAGCCACCAGACGATGCCGAACAGCGTGAGGATCGGTGTGGCGACCATCACCCAGGGCAGCACCCCGTCGTTCTCGGTGGGCTCGCGGTCGGTCCAGCCCAGCTCGGCAAGGGGCCAGTTCGACGCGAAGTACCACAGCAGGAACGCGGGCACCACGGCTGGAATCCCCAGCACGGCGTTGACGACCAGGGGGAGGCTCAGCCGGAGCCACGGGGGTGTGGTGCTCGTCTTCATTCGGTCTCACTAGGCGCGCGACAGCATGTTGTAGTTCTCCAGCACGTTGTACAGGCCGATCAGCTCACGGCCGTACTTCGCGGCGTCGTCGCCGGTCCCGTTGTACCGGGCCAGCAGCGCCTGGCTCTGGGACAGGCTGGTGGTGAGGCTCGGCCGGGGGGCGCCGAGCTGGTGGGCGTTGTAGATGGTCAGGTAGGCGACCGAGCGGATGTTGTACGTCTCGTCGTCGGTGAGCTGCTTCCACACCGTCGGGATGTCGTCGTCGGTGAGCGGAGCGCCGTTGATGATGCCCTGCTCCCGGCAGTAGTTGCGGGCGTCGATCGTCACCCATGCGTGGATCTGGCCCCAGCCGGTGCTGCAGTCGTCGTCCAGCCCCGCCTTGACGGCCTCCACCGCGGCCATGTCCAGGGGGTTGAGCTTGCGCAGCTCCCACAGCACCGGCGCCTGGATGAGGGCCTTGCGAAGCTTGAGCTGGCGCGCCAGCGAGGTGAACAGCCAGTCCGCGCTCAGCACCAGGTCGACGGCCTTGGTGGTCGAGATGCCGCCCAGCGTGGCCCAGTCGTCGTCGGGCTCCCAGTCCTCGCCGCCGGTCTCCGGCACGCCGATCGAGTTCAGGTACGTCTGCACGTCCTGGAGCATGAGGTCCCGGTAGGCCGCCTTGTCCAGGTCGGTGTCCAGTCCGCCGAGGTCGGCGCCCGGGTTGAAGTCGCTCTGGCCGAAGTCCCGGCCGGAGACGATGTTGTTGTCGATCTCGATGAGTCCGGAGCCCGAGCCGACCTTGATCGTGGAGATCTGGTCGAACGCCCAGTTCGTGGGCAGCGGGTAGCCGAGGTTGCCGGAGAAACCGCTGGACATGTCGGAGACGAAGCTCGTCGCCGCGTAGCCGGCGTCGGCGACGCGCTGACAGACGTTGCGCGGGCCGTAGACACCGATGCCGTAGGCGGAGTTCTCGCCGATCGTGCGCATGATCCCGCGGAAGTGCGGGATGACGTAGTCCGTGACCTCGCCGTCCATGGCGTCGTAGTCGACGGCGAAGTAGATGATGGTGCCGGGCTTGAAGCCGTGGTACTCGGCCCACTCGATCGCGCGGAACGCGTCGGCGGTGCCCTGGTTGTAGCTGAAGTAGTCCGCCGACCGGCTCCAGGTCTGGAAGATCGGGAAGCAGTTGAGGCCGTACTCCTTGATGGTGGCCAGTTCGCCCGGCTGGATCTGCTTCTCCGGCAGGCTCGTGCTGGAGGGGTTGAAGAGGTACCGGCCGATGTACTTGTAGCCGGCGTCCTTCAGCGCCTGCGCACGCGCGGGCGTGATCATGGTGACGCCGTCGCAGGCCGTGCCCTTGCGGGACTGGTCGCCGTAGGAGACGAGCAGCGAGGCCCAGGTCTGGAAGTCGCCCTTGCCGGTGACCGGGAGCTTGCTGAAGGACTGGAAGGTCTCCACGCCGGACTGCACCGTGGCGGTGAAGTTGCCGAAGGGGACGTTCCGCTTGTTCAGGATCATGGCCGCGGTGAACAGCTGCGCCCAGACGCCGGTGGTGCCGGCCGACACGGTGTGGCTCTTCAGACCGGACTGCGTACCGGGCCCGAACACGCCGTTGGCGACGCCGTCCGCCATGCCCAGCTCGTACTGGATCGCGAACAGCATCGACTTGGCGACGTCGCGGGAGTGGTGGCCGTCGCAGGGGATGACGTAGAAGTCCTTGCGCAGGATGTAACGGCCGTTCAGCCACTGCTGGATGGTGCGGATGGTGTCCGATCCGCCGCCGACGGTGACGTAGGCGTCCATGTTGAACAGGCCCTTGACCACCTTCGGCCACAGGGAAGCGCCCGGGTACGTCCCCGAGACGCCCATGTTCTGGTTCAGCTTCACGACCGCGTCCTTGACCCGGTCGTTGTACTGGCCGTCGATCTCGCCGCCGTCGTAGCCCTTGCAGTACAGGGCGGACTGGATGATGCGGCAGAAGTTGGCCGAGGGGATGGTCGTCTCGTCCAGCTTGCCGTACTTCTCCCCGATCTTCGCCAGGGTGGTCGGCCCGAAGGAGTCGGACAGGGCGGTGATGCCCATCTCGTACTGGAGCGCCCGGGTCAGGGCGTACATCACGGGCCAGCCGGTCTGGCCGTTCTCCTCCAGCTTGGATATGCCCAGTGTCGCGCCGTTGTTGTACGTGGTGTTGATGAATCTCTGGGCGCGCTGCACCATCTCGTCCGCCATGGGCTTCCTCCTGTCGTCCGGAAAGTGGGGCAGGGAGGAAAGCGGTGTCATCGCGGTGCGCGCACGGCGCACGCCCACGTGTCCGCACATGGAACGGCACGCCCTTGCGGGACGTGCCGAAAGAAACCCCCCTCGTCGCATCCGTCCGGCGCATGGGTCACGGTGCGCGCGGAGCGACTTGGCGCGATCTTCCGCCGCGGCACGAAGGGGGTCAAGTCCGTTATGGGCGGAGGATGTCGATGTGGCGGATCGTCAACTCCCGTTTGTCATGGACTCGTGATGTATCCGGTATGGAAGTCGTGCACAACCTTGGGGTGGGTTCGGTGGTCAGAGCACCCTTTCGCCGCGCCGCCACACCCCGGTGACCAGCGGGACGCCGGGACGGTAGGCCAGGTGGACGTGGCTCGGGGCGTCGAGGAGCGTCAGGTCGGCGTAGGCACCCGGGGTGAGGCGGCCGATGTCGTTGCGGCGCAGGGCCGCCGCGCCGCCCGCCGTGGCCGACCAGACGGCCTCGTCCGGGGTCATCCCCATGTCCCGTACGGCGAGCGCGATGCAGAAGGGGACGGAGGAGGTGAAGGACGAGCCGGGGTTGCAGTCCGTGGACAGGGCGACCGTGGCGCCCGCGTCGAGCAGGCGGCGGGCGTCCGGCCACTTGGCGCGGGTGGAGAACTCGGCGCCGGGCAGCAGGGTGGCGACCGTACCGCTGTTGGCCAGCGCGTCCACGTCCGCGTCCGTGAGGTGGGTGCAGTGGTCGGCGCTGGCCGCGTCGAGTTCGACGGCGAGCTGGACGCCCGGGCCGTAGGAGAGCTGGTTGGCGTGGATGCGGGGGTGCAGGCCCTTCGCCTTGCCGGCGGTGAGGATCGCGCGGGCCTGGTCGCCGTCGAAGGCGCCCTTCTCGCAGAAGACGTCGATCCAGCGGGCGTACGGCGCGCAGGCGTCGAGCATCTCGCCGGTGACGAGGGCGACGTACGCCGGCCGGGTCCTCGGCGTGGTCCGGGGGCGACGATGTGGGCGCCGAGGTAGGTGACCTCGTCGGTGTGGGCGGCGGCGATGCGCAGGGCCCGGGCCTCGTCCTCGACGGTCAGGCCGTAGCCGGACTTGGTCTCGAAGGTGGTGGTGCCCTGGTGCAGCGCCTCGCGGAGGTAACGGGTGAGGTTGGCCTCGAGTTCCGCGTCGCTCGCGGCGCGGGTGGCGGCGACGGTCGTGCGGATGCCGCCCGCGCTGTACGGCCGCCCCGACATGCGGGCGTTGAACTCCTGCGTCCGGTCGCCCGCGAAGACGAGGTGGGAGTGGGAGTCGACGAAGCCCGGGACGACCGCCCTGCCACCTGCGTCGACCCGATTGTCAGTGGCGGGTGCTTTGCTTTGATCACCGGTCCACACGACGCGGTCGCCTTCGATGACGACGGCCGCGTCCTGGACCAGTCCGAGGGGGGATTCGTCACCGAGGGAGGGGTCGTTGGTGACCAGGGCGGCGATGTTGGTGATGAGCGTGCTTGCGGTGCTCGCGGAGTGGGCGGGGCTGACGGTCGTCGCGTTGCTCATGGCGTCCTTGGTGGCCTGGTCGGCGGTGGGGTCGGGTTCGGGGGCGGAGGCGGGCCGCGCGGGTGGGCGGCCCGCGGTCATCCGCGCAGGGCTTCGACGGCGTCCGCGAGGGCTTTCGGCACATCCGGTACGAGGGAGTGGGCCCCGTCCCGTACGACGTGCCGACCGCCCACGACCGTATGCGACACGTCTGCTGCCGACGCGGCGAATACGGCCGTCTCGGCCCCGAGCCGCGGAAGCGGCCCTGCCGTCCTGACCGAGTCGAGCGCGATGAGTCGTGAAGTCGGCGAGCGCACCGGGCTCCAGGGCGCCCGCGTCCGCCCAGCCGAGGGCCGCGTGGCCGTCGGCCGAGGCCGCCCGCAGCAGGGCCGCGGCCGTCCAGTGGCCTCGGGTGCGGGTGCGCAGGCGCTCGTTCAGCTCCATGGCGCGCGCCTCTTCGAGCAGGTCGATCACGGCGTGGCTGTCGGAGCCGAGGGAGAGCGGGGAGCCTTCGTTCTGCAGGGCGACGGCGGGTCCGATGCCGTCGGCCAGGTCCCGCTCGGTGGTGGGGCACATGCAGGTGCCGGTGCCGCTGCCGCCGATGAGGGCGATGTCCTCGGCGGTGAGGTGGGTGTTGTGGACGCCGGTGGTGCGCGGACCCAGGACGCCGTGCAGGGCGAGCAGCTGGGTCGGGGTGCAGCCGTGGGCCTCCAGGCAGGCGTCGTTCTCGGCGGTCTGCTCGGACAGGTGCACGTGCAGCGGGGCCCGCCGCTCCTCGGCCCACCGCGCGACGGTCGCCAACTGGTCGGCGGGCACGGCCCGTACGGAGTGGATCGCCGCTCCGATCCGCGCGTGATCCCGTTCCTTGAGAACTGAACAGCGTTCGGCCCAGGCGTCCGCCGTGCCGTCGGAGAAGCGGAGCTGGTGGGCGGTGGGCGGCTGTCCGAAGCCGGAGGAGAGATAGGCGGTGTCGAGGAGGGTGATGCGGATGCCGGCTTCGGCGGCGGCCGCGATCAGGGCCTCGCCCATCGCGTTGGGGTCGGCGTAGGGGGTGCCGCCGGGGGCGTGGTGGACGTAGTGGAACTCGCCGACCGCCGTGATGCCGGCCAGCGCCATCTCGGCGTACACGGCGCGGGCGAGGGCGTGGTAGGTGTCCGGGGTGAGCCGGTCGGCGGTGGCGTACATGACCTCGCGCCAGGTCCAGAAGGTGCCGGAGCCGACCTGGACGGTGCCGCGCAGGGCGCGGTGGAAGGCGTGGCTGTGGGCGTTGGCCAGGCCCGGGAGGGTGAGGCCGCGCAGGATCTCGGCGCCGGGGGGCGGGGCTCGGTGACCTCGGTGCGGACGGCGGTGATGCGGCCGTCGTGGACGTCGAGGGCCACGCCCGGCTCGACGTGGGTGCCGAGCCAGGCGTGCTCCAGCCAGTACGTACGGGTCTGCTGGGTGGGCGTCACGTGCAGGCCAGTCCTTCCAGTACGTCGGCGAGGGCGAGTACCCCGGCCACGCAGTCGTCCTCGGCGGCGGACTCGGCCGGGGAGTGGGAGACGCCGGTGGGGTTGCGCACGAACAGCATGGCGGTCGGGATGCTCCCGGACAGGATTCCGGCGTCGTGTCCGGCGCCGGTGCCGAGGACGGGGACCGTGAGGCCGGTGTCCTTGCCGAGGATGCGGGCGAGTTCGTCGCGCAGGGCGTGGTCGAACTCGACGACGGGCGTGAAGGACTCGCGGACGACGTCCAGCTCGACGCCGTGGGCGGCGGCGTACTCCCGGGCCGCCTTCTCGACGCCGGCGACCACGCGCGTCCAGGCTCGTCCTGGTCGGCGGCGCGGGAGTCGAGCCAGCCGCGCACGAGGGAGGGGATGGCGTTGACGCCGTTCGGCTCTACGGCGATCTTGCCGAAGGTGGCGACGGCCCCGGCGAGTTCGGCCTCGCGGCGGGCGGCGAGGACGGTCTCGGCGTAGGACAGCATGGGGTCGCGCCGGTCGGCGAGCCGGGTGGTGCCGGCGTGGTTGGCCTCGCCCCGGAAGTCGAACCGCCAGCGGCCGTGCGGCCAGATCGCGCTGGCGATGCCGACCCGGTCGCCGGACAGGTCAAGGGCCCGGCCCTGCTCGACGTGCAGTTCGACGAAGGCGCCGATGCGGGCGAGCCGTTCGGGGTCGGGGCCGATGGCGTCGGGGTCGTAGCCGGCGGCCTCCATGGCGCGCGGCAGCGTCACGCCCGTCGCCGTCGGTCAGCCGGTGCGCCTGCTCGCGGGTGAGCTGTCCGGCGGTGAGCCGGGACCCGACGCAGGCGAGCCCGAACCGGGCGCCCTCCTCGTCGCCGAAGTTCACGATGGCGAGGGGGCGGGTGAACCGCGCGCCCCGGCCGCGCAGTTCGTCCAGCGCGGCGAAGGCGGACACGACGCCGAGGGGCCCGTCGAAGGCGCCGCCGTCCGGCACGGAGTCGAGATGCGACCCGGTGACGACGGCGTCCCCGGCGGCGGGGTCGCCGAGCCAGGCCCACTGGTTCCCGTTCCGGTCGACCTCGTGGCGCAGCCCGCGGGCCGCGGCCTGCTCTTCGAACCAGGCCCGGCAGTCACCGTCGGCACCGGTCCAGGCGAAGCGCCGGTAGCCGCCGGAGGCGGGGTGGCGGCCGAGGGGGAGCAGCTCGCGCCACATCTGCTGGAAGGAGCTGCCGGTGAGGTCCGGCCGCGGGCCGGCGGGCTCCTGCGTCACGCCTCGTCACCCTCACGCATCGGCACCCGCACGCCCCGCTCCCCCGCCACCGACTCCGCGATGTCGTACCCGGCGTCGACATGCCGGATGACGCCCATACCGGGGTCGTTGGTGAGGACCCGCCGGATCTTCTCCCCGGCCAGCTTCGTGCCGTCGGCCACCGTCACCTGACCCGCGTGGATGGACCGCCCCATGCCGACGCCGCCGCCGTGGTGAAGGGACACCCAGGACGCCCCGGAGGCCACGTTCACCATGGCGTTCAGCAGCGGCCAGTCGGCGATCGCGTCGGACCCGTCGAGCATGGCCTCGGTCTCCCGGTAGGGCGAGGCGACGGATCCGCAGTCGAGGTGGTCGCGGCCGATGACGACCGGCGCGGCCAGCTCCCCGCTCGCGACCATGTCGTTGAACCGCTCACCGGCCTTGTCCCGCTCGCCGTAGCCGAGCCAGCAGATACGGGCGGGCAGGCCCTGGAAGTGGACCCGCTCCCCGGCCATGCTTGATCCAGCGGGCCAGGGACTCGTTCTCCGGGAAGAGGTCGAGGATCGGCCTTGTCGGTCTTGGCGATGTCGGAGGCCTCGCCGGACAGCGCGGCCCAGCGGAAGGGGCCCTTGCCCTCGCAGAACAGCGGGCGGATGTAGGCGGGGACGAAGCCGGGGAAGGCGAAGGCCCGGTCGTATCCGGCGAGTCGGGCCTCGCCGCGGATGGAGTTGCCGTAGTCGAAGACCTCGGCGCCGGCGTCCATGAAGCCGACCATGGCCTCGACATGCCGGGCCATGGACTCGCGGGCCCGGGTGGTGAACCCGGCCGGGTCCTTGGCGGCGGCGTCGGCCATGTCCTCGAAGGCGACGCCGAGGGGCAGGTAGGCCAGCGGGTCGTGGGCGGAGGTCTGGTCGGTGACGATGTCGATCGGGGCGCCCATGGCGAGCAGCTGCGGCAGCAGCTCGGCGGCGTTGCCGAGGACGCCGATGGACAGCGGCCGGCGGGCGTCGCGGGCCTCGACGGCCAGCTGCAGCGCGTGGTCCGGCGAGTCGGCCTTCACGTCCAGGTAGCGGTGCTCGATGCGCCGCTCGATGGCGCGCGGGTCGCAGTCGATGCAGATCGCGACGCCGTCGTTCATCGTCACGGCGAGCGGCTGGGCGCCGCCCATGCCGCCGAGTCCGGCGGTGAGGGTGATCGTCCCGGCGAGGCTGCCGTCGAACTTCTTCGCGGCGACGGCGGCGAAGGTCTCGTAGGTGCCCTGGAGGATGCCCTGGGTGCCGATGTAGATCCAGGAGCCGGCGGTCATCTGCCCGTACATGGTCAGGCCGAGGGCCTCCAGGCGGCGGAACTCCTCCCAGTTGGCCCAGTCGCCGACGAGGTTGGAGTTGGCGATGAGGACGCGCGGGGCCCACTCGTGGGTCTGCATGACGCCGACGGGGCGGCCGGACTGGACGAGCATCGTCTCGTCCTGCTTGAGGGTCTTCAGGGTGCGGACCATCGCGTCGAAGGAGCGCCAGTCGCGGGCCGCCTTGCCGGTGCCGCCGTAGACGACGAGCTTGTCGGGGTGCTCGGCGACCTCGGGGTCGAGGTTGTTCTGCAGCATCCGCAGGGCGGCTTCCTGCTGCCATCCCAGGGCGCTCGGTTCCGTGCCGCGCGGCGCTCGGACGGGGCGGGGTCCTGACATGGTCTGCCTCCTGGTGGGTGCGGGGTGCTCCCGGCGGTCTGTTGCTATGGCTATTCACATCCTGGCCATCTGAATAGAGCTAGTCAATACGCCGGAGGCGTCGGCGCGGCGATGCCGTGGATGTTTGGCTGGATCCATGGATGACGAGATTCGAGGCAGGTGAGCCTGACGGCGCGGTGCGGGCGGCCCGGCGGGACGAGGCGGTGCGGGCCGCCGTGGAGCAGGGGCTGCTCGGGGCCGACAGCCCCATCGTCGGGCTGCTGGACGTCACCGGCATCCGGGAGTCGGCGGCGGAGCTGCGGGCCGCGTTCGACGCGCTGGTGGCACCGGGCACGCCCGTGCTGCACGCCTTCGCGGTGAAGGCGACCCCGCTGGTGCCGGTGCTGCGGCTGCTGCGCGAGGAGGGCGTCGGCGCGGAGGTGGCGAGCCCGGGTGAGCTGGCGCTGGCGCGGGCGGCGGGGGTGCACCCGGAGATGACGGTCCTGGACTCACCCGCCAAGACACCGGCCGAGCTGCGCGAGGCGCTGGCCCTGGGCATCGCCGTCAACGCGGACAACCCGCAGGAACTGGACCGCATCGACGCCCTCATGCAGCTCCGCCGGCGAGCCGCTCCCCCTCGGGATCCGGGTGAATCCGCAGGTCGGCGGGGGCTCCATCGAGTCGACCTCGACGGCGACGGCGACCTCGAAGTTCGGGGTGGCGCTGCGCGACGAGGGGGCGCGGGAGTGGGTCGCACAGGCATACCAGGACCGCCCGTGGCTGACCCGGCTGCACGCGCACACCGGCTCCCAGGGCATCCCGCTGTCGCTCATGGCCCAGGGGGTCGCGGAGGTGTACACGCTCGCCGAGGAGATCAACCGGCGGATCGGGCGACAGCAGATCGACACGCTCGACATCGGCGGCGGGCTGCCGGTGAACTTCGCGTCGGACGCGACGACGCCTACGTACGCGCAGTACGCGCGG
Source organism: uncultured Actinomycetota bacterium (assembly GCA_963798065.1). Taxonomy (GTDB): domain Bacteria; phylum Actinomycetota; class Actinomycetes; order Streptomycetales; family Streptomycetaceae; genus Streptomyces. The sequence continues at coordinate 367,371 of CAWCSC010000025.1, forward strand.
ATGCTGGCCGAGGAGGTGCCAGGGCTGTTCGACGGGCGGTACGGGCTGGTCACGGAGTTCGGCCGATCGCTGATGGCCAAGCACGGCACGGTGGTGGCGCGGGTCGAGTACGCGAAGTCCTCCGGCGGGCGGGCGGTCGCGGTGACACATGCCGGTGTGCAGGTCGCCACGCGGACGGTGTACGCGCCGGAGAGCTGGCCGTTGAGGATCGCGGCGTACGACGCCAAGGGGCGGCCGAAGGAGGGGCCGGTCGTGGTGCAGGACGTCGCGGGGCCGGCCTGTTTCGCGGGGGACCTGCTGGCGCAGGGGCGGTCCATGCCGGTGCTGGAGCAGGGGGACTACGCGGCGGCGCTGGACACGGGGGCGTACTACTTCGCCCATCACTACGGGTACAACTCCCTTGTCCGGCCCGGTGTTTACGGGTTCGGGCCGGGTGGGGAAGGGGGTGTCGCCTTTGCGGTCGTGCGGGAGCCGCAGACGGTCGAGGAGGTCGTGGCGGAGTCCGGTGGGGCACAGGTCGATGCGCTGTTGAACGGCCGGGCCCCGTGGGAGCTTCCCTAGTCGCGGGGGCCCTTGGGATCCAGGCCCACGGCCTCGGGTGTGCGGGCTTCAAGGTCGTACGTGGCCGGTGGTGCCCACACGGCCAAGCCGCATGTTCGACACAGCCTCACGCCCCAGTGGGCAGGGCATTCGCCCCAGCCCGGCTAAACGAGCGCCGACGGCTTCCTTCGCGCCCCGCCCGGTGCCGCGTCGCCCGCCGCGATGCCCGTGCTGCGGTAGGCCCTGACCTGCTTGCCGACGGGGCGGCCCGCGCCCCCGCGCAGCCAGTCCACCCTGACCCACAACAACGCCTCGCCGGCGCGCTCCCGGCGGCCGAGCCACGCGGCCTTCAGCCACAGGCCCGCTCCGCAGCCGGCCAGGCACAGGCCGCCCGCGGCCGGTACGGCGAACGCGGTGCCCAGGGCGGTGAGGAAGGCGAGCAGGAGCCACCAGCGGTGGCCGCGGCGCCAGTTGCGCACCGTCACCGCACGGTCCTGGAGCACGTCATGCTTGCCGGCGCGAGACGCGGAGGCGGACAGGGTGGGGTAGCGCCTGCGGCGTCCGCAGGCGACCACGGCGGTCGCCAGGACGAACAGCGCCGCCCCGGCCAGGACGCCGATGCGGCGGCCGGTCAGTCCCGGTGCGAGCAGTCCGATGCCCGCGGCGCACACGCCCAGCCACCACAGCGGGGCCGCCCCCGCCCGTACGACGACGGCCACCCGGGCCAGCCCTTGTCCTCCGCGCGTCACGTTCAGCCTCCGCCTGGTCTCCGAAGCGTCTGAAGGGTGGTGCAGGAGACGCACGTTAGCGACGCAACGTGAGACGAGTCTGAGAACGCGGCACGCCCGCCCTCACTCCACGAACAGGCCCCGCGCCGCCGCCTTCGCGTCGAACTCCTCCAGGCGGGACTGGGCCTCGGGCAGGTCGTCGCACATCGCCTCCAGCAGGACCCGGCCCAGCAGCATCGGGGCGCAGGCCGTGTCGAAGGCGAGGCCGGTTCCGACCGCGGCGGGGAGCAGCAAGTCGGACACCTTGGCGACCGGTGCGAAGGCGGAGTCGGCGACCGTGACGACGGTCAGCCCGGCCTCCTTGGCGTAGGCGAGGGTCTCGACGACCTCGCGGGGGTGCCGGGGCAGCGCGAAGCAGAGCAGTGCGGTCGCACCGGCGCGGACGGCGGCGTCGATGCGGTCGTGGAGCATCGTGCCGCCCTCGTTGAGGAGCCGTACGTCGGGGTGGACCTTGGCGGCGAAGTAGGCGAAGCCGTGCGCCTGCGCGGCCGCCGCCCGCAGCCCGAGGACGGGGAGCGGGCGGGAGGCCGCGAGGAGGCGCCCTGCCCGCTGCACGGGCCCGGCGTCGGCCAGCGCCTCCGCCAGGTGCCGCAGGTTCTCGATCTCGGCCTCGACGGCCTGCTGGTACTCGTTGCAGGACCCGGCGTCCGTCGCGGGTTCGGCGGGGGCGACCTCGCGCAGATGGCGGCGCAGGGCCGGGTAGCCGTCGAAGCCCAGGGCCACGGCGAAGCGGGTCACGGACGGCTGGCTGACCCCGGCCAGTTCGGCGAGCTCCACGCTCGACAGGAACGGCACGTCGGCGGCGCGCCGCACCATGCTGTGCGCGATGCGCCGCTGGGTCGGCGTCAGCCGGTGGCCCTCGAAGAGCGCCTGGAGCCGCGCGGCAGGGCTGTCGGTCACGCTCATGACGTGCTCCCCCTCGCCTATTCAGTAGCTGAGGATTCTGCATGAGCATATGCAGACCGGCAAGCGGGACCGAAGGCCCCACCCCCGGTGAGGGCGGGCCTGTGAGCGCGGCGGTGGTGCGGCCCGCTCGGGCCGGAGCAGGGGTGGGGCGCCGTCTGGCGCCCCACCCCCAGGCCGAAGGCCCGGGTCAGACGATGGCGTCCATCTCGAACGGGTAGGCGACCATGGTGCCGATGGCCAGCGGCAGCGCGGCAAGCGTCGGCGGCACGGCCGCGAGCAGCCACAACCCGATCCGGGACTCCGGTAGGGGTACGGCGGTGGCGAGCAGCAGGGGAACGAATGCCAGCCCCATCACCGCCAGGCCGCGCACGAGCGCCTGGCCGGGCTTGTACGGCGCCTTGCACCATGCCGTGACACGCGTCTGTCCGAGGATCGTGGTCAGACCGGAGACGGCGAAGAGCATCGCCACCGCCGCCATGCCGAAGTTCCCCTCGCCACCGAGCCGACGCACTTCCAGCGGAAGGGCCAGGTAGACCTGGAAGGACAGGACGTACGAACCGATCATGGCGACGGAGAAGAGCAGGAACGGCCGGTTGGCGAGGTGCCGCGCCACTGCGCAAGCACGCCCTGACCGTCGCCGGATCCACCGTCCGCCCGGCAGCCCCAGCCCCGACAGGGGGGCTAACCCCAGTGCGGCCGGCGTCGCTTCTTTCTACCGTGGGGGACATGACCGGAATGGACGCGCGGGACACCGAGCTGAAGAAGGAACTCGACGCCACCCTGCACGCACGCAGGGAGCTGGGCGAGGAGTACGAGTCCGCGTTGATCGACTCGTTCCTGGAGAAGGTCGACCAGCGGATCGACGGCGCGGTGGATCGCCGGGTGCGCCGGCAGCTCGCCGAGCAGCAGATGCAGACGGCCCGGGACTCCCGGTCGCCCCGGGCCACGGACTCCTGGGGCGAGCGCTTCGGCTTCGGCATCGTCTCGCTGGTCCTCGCGGTGCCGCTGTCCGCGATCGGCGGGGGTGTGGCCCAGCTGCCCGGCATGCTCGTCGCCTGGGCCGGCATCGTAGGCGTCAACGTCGTCCAGGCCGCCCGCACCAACCCGGGCCTGTTCGGCCGCCGCACGTCCTCCCAGGACAGCGACTGGGCGCACTGAGCGGACGCGCGCCGTTCAGACCTGCCGCGTGGGCAGCGCGACGATCTGGCGCAGATTGACCCGGCGCGGCCTGCTGGTCGTGTAGGCCACCAGGTCGGCCAGCTCCTCGGCGGACAGCGCGCCCACCTCGTCCAGCATGCCCTCCACCTGCCGGGCCAGTTCCGCGTCGCCGATGTGCGTGCGCAGCTCGCTCTCGACGAACCCGGGCTCGATGTTGGTGACGCGGACGTCCCGCGGCCCGAACTCGGAGCGCAGGGCCTGCGACAGATAGGTGACGGCGGCCTTGGTCGCGCCGTACACCGCGTAGTTCGGGAAGCTGACGTGCGCGGCGATGGACGAGATGTTCACGACGTCGGCCGTACGGCCCTCCGCCGCCGCGCCCACCAGGTCGCCGGTGAAGGCGCCGATGACCCGCAGCACGCCGGTGACGTTGGTGTCGAGCATCCGCTGCCACTCGTCGGCACGCCGGGCGTCGACGGGGTGCGGCAGCATGACGCCGGCGGCGTTGACGACCAGGTCGACGGGCCCGTACTCCGCGTGGATCCGGTCGGGCGCCGCGTCTTCCTCGACCCCACCGCCCGCGACCTCTACCCGGACTGGCCGGCGATCGCCGCCCAGACGGTCGCCCACCTCCGCCTGAACGCGGGCCACCACCCCGACGACGCCGCGACGGGCAGGCTCGTCGGTGAACTCTCCCGCGCCAGCGAGGACTTCCGCCGCCTGTGGGCCGACCATCTGGTCAAGCCCTGCGACCACGGTGTGAAACACATCCGGCACCCGGTCGCGGGCCTGCTGACCCTCCCGTTCGAGACCCTCACCATCCTGGCGGCCCCGGACCAGACGATCGTGGCGTACGCACCGGAACCGGACTCGGAGACGGCGGAGCGCCTGGCGCTGCTGGGAAGTTGGGCGACGACCCACACGGGCTGACCGGCCCGAGGGGCCGACCGCCACGAGGAAGCATGCGCGGGGACCGCCGCACCCCCTGTTCGGGGGGCGGGACGACGGCGGTCCCCGCGAGGGACGCGGGCCTGGTCAGGGCCGGGCTGGCGCGTCCGTGGCGTCCATGGAGGTCCGGGAGCCGCTCCGGGTGTCCTTGACGCCTACGGCGTCGACCTGGGCGGGGAGCCGCTCCCGCCCTGCCGACACCCACCAATGTGCAGGACTCGTGTTAAGCGGGTGCTGCGCGAACGTGACACGCGCGTACCACTTCCGCGAAGTCCGCGAAGATCGCGGACGCCGCAAGTTCACCCGGTTCACCGGCAGTTCACCGGGCGTTCGCCGCTACTTCTGGGTCCTGGCGAGGAAGGACAGCAGGTCCTGCCTGCTGACCACACCGGTCGGCTTGCCCTCGACGAGGACGATCGCCGCGTCCGCCTTGCCCAGTACGGCCATCAGGTCGGCGACGGGTTCGCCGGATCCGACCTGGGGCAGCGGGGCGGACATGTGCTTCTCCAGCGGGTCGTCGAGCGAGGCGTTCTTGCTGAACAACGCGTCCAGCAGCTCGCGCTCCACGACCGAGCCGACGACCTCGGCGGCCATCACGTCGGGGTGCCCGGCGCCCGGCTTGACGACCGGCATCTGCGAGACGCCGTACTCGCGCAGCACGTCGATGGCCTGGCCGACCGTCTCCTCCGGGTGCATGTGGACGAGGGAGGGCATGCGGTCGCCCTCCTTGTCGTTGAGGACGTCAGCGACGCGGGCGCTCGGGCCCGAGTCCTCGAGGAAGCCGTAGTCGGCCATCCACTCGTCGTTGAAGATCTTGCTGAGGTAGCCGCGCCCGCTGTCCGGCAGCAGGACCACCACGACGTCGTCCGGGCCGAGCCGCCCGGCGACCTCCAGCGCGGCCACGACCGCCATGCCGCAGGAGCCGCCGACCAGCAGGCCCTCCTCCTTGGCCAGGCGGCGGGTCATCTGGAAGGAGTCCTTGTCGGACACGGCGACGATCTCGTCCGCGACGGTCCGGTCGTAGGCGGTCGGCCAGAAGTCCTCACCGACGCCCTCGACGAGGTAGGGCCGCCCGGACCCGCCGGAGTAGACGGATCCCTCGGGGTCGGCGCCGACGACCTGCACCTTGCCGTCGCTGACCTCCTTCAGATAGCGCCCGGTCCCGGAGATGGTGCCGCCGGTGCCCACGCCCGTCACGAAGTGGGTGATCCTCCCCTCCGTCTGCTCCCACAGCTCGGGGCCGGTGGAGTGGTAGTGGGAGAGCGGGTTGTGGGGGTTGGAGTACTGGTCGGGCTTCCAGGCGCCCGGCGTCTCACGGACCAGCCGGTCGGAGACGTTGTAGTAGGAGTCCGGGTGCTCGGGGTCCACGGCGGTCGGGCACACGACCACCTCGGCGCCGTACGCCCGCAGCACGTTGATCTTGTCGGTGCTCACCTTGTCGGGGCACACGAAGATGCACTTGTACCCCTTCTGCTGGGCCACGATGGCGAGGCCCACGCCGGTGTTCCCGCTGGTCGGCTCGACGATCGTGCCGCCCGGCTGCAGCTCCCCGCTCTGCTCGGCCGCCTCGATCATGCGCAGGGCGATGCGGTCCTTCACGGAGCCGCCGGGGTTGAAGTACTCCACCTTGGCCAGGACGGTCGCCCTGATGCCCTTGGTCACGCTGTTGAGCCTCACCAGCGGGGTGTTGCCGACGAGACTGATCATCGAGTCGTGAAATTGCACCGTTGTCTCCGGATGCCGCAAAAGAAAGTGGTCCTTGTGGTGCCGCCAGCCTATGACCTTGCCGTGGTCCGTGACGGTCGTTCACTCCCCGTTGAGATTGGGCGACGGGCTGTACGGGGCAAGCACTGGGTGTACGGGTTCGAGGAGGTGGCGGCGACGCATGACGAGCATGTCGAGGGCGAGGGTGGCCCGGCGGATCGCGGCCGGCGCGGCGTACGGCGGCGGCGGGATCGGTCTGGCGGGGGCGGCCGCCGTGGGGCTGGTGCTGGCCGAGGTCCAGTTGGCGCGGCGCCGGGTGGGAAACGGCACGTCTCCGCACGTGCCGAACGCGGACGGGCTGTACGGCCGCGCGTACACCGGTCCCGGTGAGCCGCCGCTGCGGCTGACGATGCTGGGCGACTCCACGGCGGCCGGCCAGGGCGTGCACCGGTCCGGGCAGACACCGGGGGCGCTGCTGGCATCGGGGCTCGCGGCGCTGGCGGAACGCCCGGTCCGGCTGCGCACGGTCGCGACGCCCGGGGCCCGTTCGGACGACCTGGACCGCCAGGTGGCCCTGGTGCTGGCCGACCCCGATCCGGTGCCCGACATCTGCGTGATCATGGTCGGCGCGAACGACGTCACCCACCGCATGCCCCCGACCCGCTCGGTCCGCTGCCTGGCGTCGGCGGTACGGCGGCTGCGTACGGCCGGCGCGGAGGTCGTGGTCGGCACCTGTCCCGACCTGGGCACGATCGAACCGGTCCGGCAGCCGTTGCGCTGGCTGGCCCGACGGGCCTCCCGCCAGCTGGCGGCCGCCCAGACCATCGGAGTCGTCGAGCAGGGCGGCCGCACCGTGTCCCTGGGCGACCTGCTGGGCCCCGAGTTCGCCGAGAACCCGCGCGAGCTGTTCGGGCCCGACAACTACCACCCCTCCGCCGAGGGCTACGCGACGGCGGCGATGGCGGTCCTGCCCAGCGTCTGCGCTTCCCTCGGCTTGTGGCCGGCCGAGGAGGAGCGCCCGGACGCCTCCCGTCGCGAGGGCTTCCTGCCGGTGGCCCGGGCGGCGGCGGAGGCCGCCTCGGAGGCGGGTACGGAGGTCGCGGCGGCGATGCCGACCGGGCCCCGGGGGCCGTGGGCCCTGCTGAAGCGCAGGCGGCGCCGCCGGGTACCCGAGCAGGAACCGGCGCCGGTCACACCCTCGAACTGAAAGAGAGAAAGCAAGCGCTTAGTAAACTGCGGTCAGGGTCACACCGCGACACCCGTGACCCGGGCCATACGTACGGGTAACTTGCCAGACAGCCCAGCCAGACCACCCGGTACGTCAATGGAGCCGTGATGCCCGAAGCCGTGATCGTCTCAGCCGCCCGCTCCCCCATCGGCCGCGCCGTCAAGGGCTCCCTGAAGGACCTCCGCCCCGACGACCTCACCGCCACGATCGTCCAGGCCGCCCTCGCCAAGGTCCCCGAGCTGGACCCGAAGGACATCGACGACCTGATGCTCGGCTGCGGTCTGCCCGGCGGCGAGCAGGGCCACAACCTCGGCCGCATCGTGGCCGTCCAGATGGGGATGGACCACCTGCCGGGCTGTACCGTCACCCGGTACTGCTCCTCCTCCCTGCAGACCTCCCGGATGGCCCTGCACGCCATCAAGGCGGGCGAGGGCGACGTCTTCATCTCGGCCGGCGTGGAGACGGTCTCCCGGTACGCGAAGGGCAGCTCCGACGGCCTGCCCGACACGCACAACCCCCTCTTCGCCGACGCCGAGGCCCGCACCGTCGAGACCGCCGAGTCCGAGGGCTCGACCTGGCACGACCCGCGCGAGGACGGCCTGCTGCCCGACCCGTACATCGCGATGGGCCAGACCGCCGAGAACCTGGCCCGCTCCAAGGGCGTCACCCGCCAGGACATGGACGAGTTCGGCGTCCGCTCGCAGAACCTCGCCGAGGAAGCCATCAAGAACGGCTTCTGGGAGCGTGAGATCACCCCGGTGACCCTCCCCGACGGCACGGTCGTCTCCAAGGACGACGGCCCCCGCGCCGGCGTCACCCTGGAAGGCGTCCAGGGCCTCAAGCCGGTCTTCCGCCCGGACGGCATGGTCACCGCCGCCAACTGCTGCCCGCTGAACGACGGCGCCGCCGCGCTCGTGATCATGTCCGACACCAAGGCCCGTGAGCTCGGCCTCACCCCGCTCGCCCGGATCGTGTCGACCGGCGTCTCCGGCCTCTCGCCCGAGATCATGGGCCTCGGCCCGGTCGAGGCGAGCAAGCAGGCCCTGCGGCGGGCCGGGCTGACCATCGGCGACATCGACCTGGCGGAGATCAACGAGGCGTTCGCCGCCCAGGTGATCCCCTCCTACCGCGACCTGGGCATCCCGCTGGAGAAGCTGAACGTCAACGGCGGCGCCATCGCCGTGGGCCACCCCTTCGGCATGACCGGCGCCCGCATCACCACCACGCTCATCAACTCCCTCCAGTTCCACGACAAGCAGTTCGGCCTGGAGACGATGTGCGTCGGCGGCGGCCAGGGCATGGCCATGGTCATCGAGCGCCTCAGCTGAGCGTCGCACCGTAGCCGCTATAGCACCGACCGTGAGGTCCCGGCCCAGAACCCAGGAAACTCCAGGGTTCTGGGCCGTTTTGTGATCCAATCTCCCCCAGGATGTGACCTATCTCCCTCCATCCGGGGAGAAGCGCAGGTCACAGTAGCCACACCCCCTCCCCCGGGACCGAAGCCCTGTCCGTTTCGTGACGTCACGCACTGACAGCTGGTTAGTCCGCCCTTCAAGCTGATGTAGGAAGTCGGGGGTCGACTTTGAACCGGGAGTACGTCAGTGAGCGCCATGCCGATCGCGTTGCTGGTCACCACGGCGGCCACGGGAGCCGTGGGCGTCGCCGTCCTGCGCACCGTCCTGCAGCTGCGCCGGCAGGTCGCGGCCCTGCACACGACGCTGGCAGAGAGCCGTGCCGCCACCACCCGTGCACTGCTGCCTGCCGCCCGCACCACTGCCGACGCCGAGGAGATACGCGCCGCCGTGGCGGCCGCGCTCGCCGAGGAACGGGAGCGGGAGCTCGCCGAGGCGCGCGCGTTCTGGGCCGCCCAGGAGACCCGTGACGCCTCTGACGCGCCGTCGCTGCTGGGTCTGCCCGACAACGATCTGTTCCTGCCCCGGCAGGCCGATTTCGCGGGTCTGGAGCCGGTGTCCGAGCCCGGCGCGGACACCGATGAGCCGGCCGGCGAGTCCCCGGAGCTGACCGCGGCCCGCCGCCGCCACCCCTCCCACCCGGACTTCGTGCCGACGCAGTCGCCGGTGAACGACCACGAGCGCACGGTCGACACCCTGGAGGAGCTGGCCGCCTCCCGCGTGGAGCTGACGGACGTCCGCCCGGGCCCGCTGGGCACCCTCGACGTCTACGTCTTCGCCGACGGCACGACGCTGTGCATGACCCCGGGCCACCGGGAGACCGCGGAACGTCTCGCCACCGCCCTGCGCGCGGGCGAGACCCCGATCCTCCTCGGCGGCTCCGGCATCTCGGGCGCCTACACCCTGACGTTCGAGTGCGGCGAGGAGAACGTCTACATCCTGGCGGACCGGGTCATCGCGTCCCTGTAGTCAGGGGCGCGGGGTCCATCGCGAACAGCGCTAAACCCCCGCCCGCTTCTGCGCCTCCTCGACCAACCTCACCGCTTCATCGACGTCGGCATCACCAGGAATCACCACCGCCAGATCATGCACGGCAACGGTGATCTGATCTGCGGCAGCAAACATCCCCGCGTCCGGCATCTCCCGCGGCTCCACGCCCGGCTCCTCAAGAGCCTGCGCCCTGCGGGCCAACTCCCGGGCCAGCCCGAGAGCCTCAGCGGCAGCGCCTCGCTGCAGCCGGCTCTGGGGCGCGGCCCTCAAACGATCGGCGAAGTGATCCACCGCACGGGTCAGAGGCGTCGTATCAACCACGCCGCGAGCGTACGCGTCGCACCGGGACTGTTGCCAACGGGCGAACACTCAGGCACGGTGACCTGAAGGACCGGCTTACATCCCAGCGTCCGGAGGCGCCGATGTCCCAAGTCTTCTCCGAAGAGACCCATCGCAACATGCTCGCCCGCATCCCCCACTGCACCGGTCGTGAGATCACCGACTGGCTTCGCACCGTCGACGAAGGCCCGGCCCTCTTCCGCTTCGAGGAAAAGGTCAGCTGGCTCCGGCACGAACACAACCTGGCGTACGGCCACGCCAAGGCCATCATCCACGAGTACGACCTGAGGAGGGCCGCGCGCAAACTGCTCTAGGCGCGCACCGTCTCGACGACACACCGTCCGGACAACGAGACGACGAGAAGGGCCCCGGCCGAAGCCGGGGCCCTTTCGCGTACGACCGTCGAAGACTAGTCGCTGCTGTTGAGGATCGAGATGAGCCTCAGGAACTCCATGTAGATCCACACCAGCGTCAGCGTGAGGCCGAAGGCCGCGAACCACGCCTCCTCGCGCGGAGCACCGTAGGCGATGCCGTCCTCGACCTGCTTGAAGTCCAGGGCGAGGAAGCAGGCACCGAGAATGATGCCGATGACGCCGAAGACGACGCCGAGGGCACCACTGCGGAAGCCGAGGCCGTCACCGCCGCCGAACACCGCGAACAGCAGGTTCACGGTCATCAGCAGGATGAAGCCGAGCGCGGCCGCCATCACGAAGCCGTAGAAGCGGCGGTTGACGCGGATCCAGCCTGCCTTGTAGGCGATCAGCACACCGGCGAAGACCGCCATGGTGCCGATCACGGCCTGCATGGCCGCGCCGTCGGCGATGCGGTTGTCGACGATGTTCGACACGACGCCGAGGAAGACACCCTCGAACGCGGCGTACGTCAGGATCAGCGCGGGCGAGGCCTTGCGCTTGAAGGACTGTGCGAACGCCAGGACCATGCCGATCAGCGCGGCGCCGATACCGATGCCGTAGCTACGGCTGATGTTGGCGTCGTCGATGGGCAGCAGCGCCCAGGAGAGCGCGGCGGTGAGGATGAGCACACCGAGCGTGCTCGCCGTGCGCAAGACGACGTCGTCGATGGTCATCCGGCCGGTGGTGGCCGGGGCCTGCGGCGGCGCACCGTACTGCAGGTCCTGCTGGGCGTAAGGGTTCTGCGCATACGGGTTCTGGGCGTACTGGTCGCCCGTCGGCTGCGCGTACGGGTTGCCCTGCGTGGCGACAGCGGGACCCCCGGCCTGCGGCGCGGTGTTGAAGCCCGCGTGGCCGTTGTCGCGGCTGAACCCCCGTCGCGAGAAGACCGGGTTTCTGCTCCTCATTTCACTCCTCCATGGCCACCTCGCGTGGCCTTGGCTCAAGAGTAATAGGTAGGCAAAGGATTGACCCTACTGCTTGGGGAGGATCTTTCCCTCGTCGTGCTGCGCAACACGCTACGCGGCTTCGTGATTCCCCCCACCGGAGGGGGTCATTCATCACCAAGCCGCGACACGTCCGGAACGGGTCGGAGATCACCCGCTGACGCCGCCCTCACATCACCCGAACGGGAACCCCGTGTACCCCTGCGCCAGGTCGGTCTCGGCGGCGCGGGAGGAGGCGATCCGCTCCAGCCGGGCGAGCTGGAGCCGGTCCTCGAAGCCGGTCGCGCCGGGGGCGCGGTGCAGGAGGGTCGTCATGTCGTAGGAGAACCGCTCGGCCTGCCAGATCCGGCGCAGGCAGGTCTCCGAGTAGGTGTCCAGCAGTTCCGCCGATCCGGTCTCCTGCCGGTGCGTCAGGGCCCGCGCGAACGTCACGACGTCACCGACGGCGAGGTTCAGCCCCTTGGCGCCGGTCGGCGGGACGATGTGCGCGGCGTCGCCGGCGAGGAAGAGGCGGCCGTGACGCATGGGCTCGTGGACGTAGGAGCGCATGGGCGTGACCGACTTCTGGGTGATCGGGCCGCGCTTGAGGCGCCAGTCGTCGGCGGTCTCGAAGCGGCGCTCCAGCTCGACCCAGATCTCCTCGTCGCTCCACGCCTCGGCGTCGGTGCCGTCGGGCACCTGGAGGTAGAGGCGGGAAACGAAGGAGTCCAATAGGGAGCGAAGCGACTTCTTTGGAAGGGTGGTGGCGGGTGACGGGCGGGCGCATGGAGAGCAGGGCGAAGCCGCGGTCGTGGCGGGCGTAGACCAGCTCGTCGTGCGAGGGCGGCACGTCGGCGAGGATGCCCAGCCAGCCGAAGGGATACGTCCGTTCGAAGACCTGGGTCAGTTCGGCCGGGATCGCCTTGCGGGCCACGCCCCAGAAGCCGTCGCAGCCGACGACGTACTCGCACTCCAGGACGTCCTCGCGGCCCTCGTGCCGGAAACGGACGCGCGGGGTGTCGGTGCCGGCGTCCTCCACGGCCAGCGCCTCCGCCTCGAACAGCAGCGGGCCGCCCTCCTGGAGCTGGAGGGCGATGAGGTCCTTGCAGACCTCGGTCTGGGCGTAGACCATCACGGACCGGCCGCCGGTGAGGGCGGGGAAGTCGACGCGATGGCGCCGGCGGTCGAAGCGCAGCTCGATGCCGTCGTGGCGCAACCCCTCGCGGTCCATGCGCTCCCCGGCGCCGGCCGAGCGCAGCACGTCCGCCGTCCCCTGCTCCAGGATCCCGGCCCGCTGGCGCCGCTCCACATAGGCACGGTCGCGGCTCTCCAGGACGACCGAGTCGATGCCGGCGTTGTGGAGCAGCCGGGCGAGGAGGAGGCCGGCGGGGCCGGCTCCGATGATGCCGACGGTGGTGCGCATCGGGCACCTTCTCTCTCAGGTTCGCGAAGTGTTTCATGGGGTGTGTTCGCGTAGTGAAAAATATTTCACTACTTTCGGATGTGAGTTTCCGACGGCATGCGCCCGCTGTCAACGGGCATGCCGTGAACTCTTCAATGAACCATGCAGGGGTCGGAAGGTGCCCGGAGCCGGACTCGAACCGGCACGCCCGCGAAGGGGCAGCGAGGTTTAAGCTCGCCGTGTCTGCATTCCACCATCCGGGCAGGCCATGGGCTCCGCATCGAGGTTCCGAGACTATCGGGGCGCATCCCCCGAACAGCGGAAGCACGGACCGATGTTGTCTTATTTTATTGACGTCTGAGGGTGCATCAGCACACGGAACGCGCCATCCGCACTTGCCAATAGCCTTGCGTGCGCCGGTCGGCGCCGTATGCGGAATGACGGAATTTCACCGCCTGAACGAGGGCACTCCACCTGTTCTCGACACCGGGACCACTCAGCCTCCCGACACCGGGGCCACTCAGGGGCGTTCGTCATCCCCAGGTATGACACCGCCGCTCGCGGTCAGACTGCGAGTCGGCCTTCGGAACGGGAACTACGGGTGACTACACGGCGGCGTGGGACCCGGACGATGGATCACGTCCTCCCTGCAACACCGCCGTCCCGACAGGAGTGCCATCCCGTGACCACCGCATCCCTCGCCGACCGGGCCACCACCGTGGCCGCGCGCGCCACGGATCTGTCGAAGATCTACGGGCAGGGTGAGACCCAGGTGGTCGCCCTGGACCGGGTCTCCGTCGACTTCCGGCAGGCCGAGTTCACCGCGATCATGGGCCCCTCCGGCTCCGGCAAGTCGACCCTGATGCACTGCGTGGCCGGTCTCGACTCCTTCTCCTCCGGGTCGGTGCGCATCGGCGACACCGAGCTCGGGTCCCTGAAGGACAAGCAGCTCACCAAGCTGCGCCGGGACAAGATCGGCTTCATCTTCCAGGCGTTCAACCTGCTGCCGACCCTGACGGCTCTGGAGAACATCACCCTCCCGATGGACATCGCGGGCCGGAAGCCCGACAAGCAGTGGCTGGATTCGGTCATCCGCATGGTGGGCCTCGCGGACCGGCTCGGCCACCGCCCCTCCCAACTGTCCGGCGGGCAGCAGCAGCGCGTCGCCGTGGCGCGGGCGCTGGCCTCCCGGCCGGAGATCATCTTCGGTGACGAGCCCACCGGAAACCTCGACTCGCGCTCCGGCGCCGAGGTACTGGGCTTCCTGCGCAACTCCGTGCGGGAGCTTGGCCAGACGGTGGTGATGGTGACGCACGACCCGGTGGCCGCGGCCTACGCGGACCGGGTGGTCTTCCTGGCGGACGGCCGGATCGTGGACGAGGTGTACGGACCCGACCGCCGACTCGGTGCTCGACCGCATGAAGGCGTTCGACGCCAAGGGCCGCACCAGCTGATCCCCCGTCAGGACCGACAGGACTGAGAAGAAGAAACCCATGTTCCGTACCGCCTTGCGCAACGTGCTCGCGCACAAGGCCCGGCTCCTGATGACCGTCCTCGCCGTGATGCTCGGCGTGGCCTTCGTGTCGGGGACCCTGGTCTTCACCAACACCATCTCCGACGCCTTCCAGAAGAGTTCCGCCAAGGGCTTCGACCGGGTCGACGTCGCCGTGACAGCGGACTACCAGGACTCCGAGGGCGACCGGGTCGGCAAGGTCCACGACCTGAACCGGGCCGCTGCTCGACAAGAGCGAGCGGGTGCCCGGTGCCGCGTCCGCCGATCGGGGTCGTGCAGGGCTTCACCGCCATCGCCGACAAGGACGGCAAGCTGATCGGCCAGGGCTTCCAGTCGCAGGGCGGCAACTACTGGGGGGCCGAGGACCCCCGTTACCCGCTGGCGAGCGGGCACGCGCCCAAGGGCGCGGGCGAGATCCTCATCGACTCCGAGACGGCCAAGCGCGCCGGGTACGAGGTCGGCGACACCGTACGCATGTCGGTCGACGGGCCGGTCCTGACCCCGAAGATCGCCGGCATCTTCACCACCGACGACGGCAATGTCGCGGCCGGCGGCAGCCTGACCCTGTTCGACACGGCGACCGCGCAGAAGCTGCTCGGCAAGGCGGGCGTCTACGACGAGATCGACGTCAAGGCGAAGCCGGGCGTCTCGCAGGCCGCGCTCAAGGCCGAGCTGGACAAGGCGCTGCCCGAGGGCACCGTCCAGACCACCACCGGCAAGCAGCTCGCCGACGACCAGGCGGAGCACGATCGCCCGGTCGATGAGCGGCATGCAGACGGCTCTGCTGGTCTTCGCCGGCATCGCCCTGTTCGTCGGCACGTTCATCATCGCCAACACCTTCACCATGCTGGTCGCCCAGCGCACCAAGGAGCTGGCGCTGATGCGGGCGGTCGGCGCCTCGCGCCGGCAGGTGACGCGCTCGGTGCTGATCGAGGCGTTCGTGGTCGGGCGCGGTCGCCGCCGTGACCGGACTGGTCGCGGGCATCGGCATCGGGGCCGGACTGCGCTCCCTGATGGGCTCGTTCGGCGCGACCGTGCCCGACGGTCCGCTGGTCATCACGCCGGGCACGATCGCCGCCGCGCTCGCCGTCGGCATCCTGGTCACCATGCTGGCGGCGTGGCTGCCCGGCCGCCGGGCCGCGAAGATCCCGCCGGTCGCGGCCATGAGCAGCGTGCACGCCAAGGCCACGACCAAGTCGCTGGTGCTGCGCAACACGCTGGGCGCGCTGTTCTCGGCCGCGGGCATCGCGGTGGTCCTGGTGGCCACGACCATGGACGGCTCGGACGGCCAGATGCCGATGGGCTTCGGCGCGGTGCTGCTGATCATCGGCGTGTTCATCCTGACCCCGCTGCTGTCCCGCCCGCTGATCGCCGCCGCCGCGCCGGTGCTGCGCGTCTTCGGCATCTCCGGCAAGCTGGCCCGGCAGAACTCGGTGCGCAACCCGCGCCGTACGGCCGCCACCGCCTCCGCGCTGATGATCGGCCTGACCCTGATCACCGGTATGACGGTGACGGCGGGCAGCCTGCAGCAGGCGATCGACAAGATGGCGGCGGCCGTCGATCAAGGCGGACTACGTGGTGTCCATGGCGAACGGCAACCCGCTGTCCCCGGACGTCGAGAAGAAGCTGAAGCAGACCGACGGCGTCACCGCCACCAGCTCGATGACCAACGCCGTCGCCCGCGTCGACGGCGAGACCGACGAGTACCTGACCGGCGTCAACGGCGCCGCGATCGGCGAGCTGACCGGCCCGAAGGTCGACGACGGCTCCTTCAAGGTCGGCGGCTCCCAGGTCGTCGTGGACAGCACGACCGCCGAGTCGAACCAGCTGGAAGGCCGGTTCGAGCCTTCACCGTCGCCTTCGAGGACGGCAAGAAGCAGCGGCTCACCGTCGCCGGGACCTACGAGAGCAACGAGTACCTCAGCGGCATCCTGCTCGACCAGGCGACGCTCGCCCCGCACGACGTCCGACCCGTACGACATGAAGGTCATGGCGAAGACCTCCGGCGGCGCGTCCGCCGCGGCGCAGGACAAGCTGGAGAAGGCCCTCGGCACCAACCCGGCGATCAAGGTCCAGGACAAGGAGGACATCTCCAACGAGATCGCGCAGATGTTCACGCTGATGCTGAACATGGTCTACGGACTGCTCGCCATGGCGGTGATCGTGGCGGTCCTCGGAGTCATCAACACCCTGGCCATGTCGGTCTTCGAACGCTCCCAGGAGATCGGCATGCTCCGCGCGATCGGCCTGGACCGCAAGGGCATCAAGCGGATGGTCCGCATGGAGTCCCTGGTGATCTCGCTGTTCGGCGGGGTGCTGGGCATCGGCCTGGGCGTGTTCTTCGGCTGGGCGGCCGGTGAGCTGCTGGCCTCGAAGATGGCGACCTACGAGCTGGTCCTGCCCTGGGCACGGATGGGTGTCTTCCTGCTGCTGGCCGCGACGGTGGGCGTCCTCGCGGCGCTGTGGCCGGCCCGGCGGGCGGCCCGGCTGAACATGCTGGAGGCCATCAAGGCGGAGTAGCGAGAACGGCGAAGGGCCCCTTTCCTGCGGGCAGGAGAGGGGCCCTTCGCCGTTGTCAGTTCCAGGTGCGGGCGCGCAGGGGCATGCCCGACGTCCCCGGATCGCGGGGGCCCGCACGGCCAGGACCTGGTTGACGCCGATGCGGTTGCGTTCGAAGGCGAGCGCAGAGGCGGCCATGTACAGGCGCCAGACGCGGGCGCGGCCGGGGCCGGCGAGCCGGACGGCACGCTTCCAGTCGGCCTCCAGGCGGGTGACCCAGCGGCGCAGCGTGAGGGCGTAGTGCTCGCGGATCGACTCGACGTCGCGCACCTCGAACCCGGCGCGCTCCAGCTGGGTGACGGTGACGCCGATGGGCTGGAGTTCGCCGTCGGGGAAGACGTAGGAGTCGATGAACGCGTCGACGTTGTACGCCGTCTCGTCCCGCTGCGGGCGGCGGGCGATCTGGTGGTTCAGGAGCCGTCCGCCGGGCTTGAGCAGGTCGTACAGGTCGGCGGTGTACTCCAGGTACCGATCGGCGCCGACGTGTTCGGCCATGCCGATGGAGGAGATCGCGTCGTACGGCCCGTCGCGGACGTCGCGGTAGTCCTGTACGCGGATCTCCACCTTGTCGGTGAGGCCCTCGTCGGCGACGCGCTTGCGGGCGTAGGCGGCCTGCTCCTGGGAGAGCGTGACGCCGACGACGCTCACGCCGTGCTCGCGGGCGGCGTGGATGGCCATGGAACCCCAGCCGCAGCCGACGTCGAGCAGCCGCTGACCGGCCCTCAGGCCGAGCTTGCGGCAGACGAGTTCGAGCTTGTCGTGCTGGGCCTGTTCGAGGGTGCTGTCCGGGCCGGGCCAGTAGGCGCAGGAGTACACCATGGACGGGCCGAGGACGATCTCGTAGAAGTCGTTGCCGACGTCGTAGTGGTGGCTGATGGCGCGTCTGTCGCTGCGCTTGGTGTGCAGGTGGCGGCGGGGGCTGCGGGCCTCCTCGGGGGGCGGGGCGGGCGGCAGCGGGGTGCCGGCGAGCTTGACGAGTCCGCGGACGGCGGAGCGGACCTCGGGGTCGCGCAGCGCCTGGGTGAGGGTGCGGGCGTCCTCGCCGCGCTCCCAGATATGACCGGCGAGCAGGTCGAGGGTGGTGTAGAGGTCGCCCTCGATGTCGAGGTCGCCCGCCACCCAGGCGCGGGCCAGGCCCAGTTCGCCCGGCTTCCACAACAGGCGGCGCAGGGCGCGGCGGTTGCGCACGACCAGGGTCGGCGCGCCCGGCGGGCCCGCCTGCGAACCGTCCCAGGCGCGGATGCGCACCGGGGGTGGTGCTCCAAGCAACTGTGCGAAGAGGCCCTGCAGCCGCAGCGCGGCGTCTGCCATGGTGTACACCTCCGTGACGGGAATCCCGGAATGTCCGACACCACGTAAACACCTGCGGGGCCTCACCGCAGTCCCCGGCACGCGTCATGTCTGAGCAAAACCGGTTCTCGTCGCCCCTTTTGCCCACCCGCCCACCTGACACGGCCGGATGACAGGCGCCCTCACCCCTGGGGCTCCGCCCCAGACCCCGCCGAGAACTCCGTCCCCCGCACCCTTGACGGGGCCCCCGCAAGGCCTCAGGCGCCTCGGCGCCGGCCGTGATGTCGGATCAGTGTGCCCCGGAAACGCCGAAGGACCTCCCGCACCACGGATGGCGGGAGGTCCTTCGTCAGGCGGGTGACCGGCCGAGGGTCAGGAGGCCTTGGCCTTCTCCTCGGTCTTCTCCTTGGGCGCGGCGGCGACCGGGGCCGGCTTGGCGGCCTCGTAGAACTCCTCGCGCGGGGTCTCCATCGCGCCGAGGGAGACGACCTCGCGCTTGAGGAACATGCCGAGGGTCCAGTCCGCGAAGACGCGGATCTTGCGGTTCCAGGTCGGCATCGCCAGACCGTGGTAGCCACGGTGCATGTACCAGGCGAGACGGCCCTTGAGCTTGATCTTCATCTTGCCCATGACGATCATCGCGACGCCCTTGTGGAGGCCGAGACCGGCCACCGCGCCCTTGTTGGCGTGCGAGTAGTCCTTCTGCGGGAAGCCCCGCATGCCGGAGACCACGTTGTCGCCGAGGACCCGGGCCTGGCGCAGCGCGTGCTGGGCGTTCGGCGGGCACCAGGCGTTCTCGTTGCCGGCCTTGCGGCCGACGAGGTCCGGGACCTGGGCGTTGTCGCCGGCGGCCCAGATGTAGTCGGTGCCCTTGACCTGGAGCGTCGGCTCGCAGTCGACGTGGCCGCGGGGGCCGAGCGGCAGGCCGTAGCGGGACAGGGCCGGGTTGGGCTTGACGCCGGCGGTCCAGACGATGGTGCTGGAGTCGACCTCGAGGCCGTTCTTCAGCACCACGTGGCCGTCGACGCAGGAGTCCATGGAGGTGGACAGGTAGACCTCGACACCGCGGCCCTCGAGGTGCTCCCTGCCGTACTTGCCGAGCTTGGGACCGACCTCCGGGAGGATCTTGTCGGCGGCGTCGACGAGGATGAAGCGCATGTCCTCACGGGACACGTTCTTGTAGTACTTCGAAGCGTCGCGGGCCATGTCCTCGACCTCGCCGATGGTCTCCGCACCGGCGAAACCGCCGCCCACGAAGACGAAGGTGAGCGCCTTGCGGCGGATCTCCTCGTCGGTGGTGGAGTCGGCCTTGTCGAGCTGCTCGAGGACGTGGTTGCGCAGGCCGATGGCCTCCTCGACGCCCTTCATGCCGATGCCCTGCTCGGCGAGGCCGGGGATCGGGAAGGTGCGGGAGACCGCGCCGAGCGCGATCACCAGGTAGTCGAAGGGCAGCTCGTAGGCCTCGCCGACCAGCGGGGAGACCGTGGCGACCTTGCGGTCCTGGTCGATGGTGGTGACCCGGCCGGTGAGAACCTCCGCCTTGGGCAGCACGCGTCGCAGCGGGACGACGACGTGGCGCGGGGAGATGTTGCCGGCGGCGGCTTCGGGGAGGAAGGGCTGGTAGGTCATGTACGACCGGGGGTCGACGACCGTGACGGTCGCCTCGCCGTAGCGCATCTTCTTCTGGATACGCCGAGCTGCGTACAGGCCTACGTACCCACCGCCTACTACGAGGATCCTGGGACGCTCCGTGGTGCTCATGCCATCGAGTATCCACCCGACTCAGGGGGGTGGCTCGTGCGCCCCTTCACAAGCTCGGTCGGGGTGTGTGTTATC
>CAWCSC010000026.1:0-87120 GCA_963798065.1 uncultured Actinomycetota bacterium
TGCACCCGCACGCCTTCGTCGTCGTCGACGAGAGGGGCACGGGGTGCTCATCCACCTCGGTATCGACACCGTGCAGCTCAACGGAGAGGGTTTCGAGCTGCTCGTGAACAAGGGCGACACCGTCGGCGCGCGGTCAGGGCATCGTGCGCTGGAACCCGGCCGCCGTCGAGGCCGCCGGCAAGTCCGCGATCTGCCCGGTCGTGGCGCTGGAGGCCACGGCCGAGGCCCTCTCCGAGCTGCGTGATCGACGGCGACGTGAAGGCCGGCGACAGTCTCTTCCTCTGGAAGTGACGTCAGTGCCGTCATCATGACGGCGAGTAGGACAACCAACGCGGCGGCGGGACCCGCCGCACTATCGGAGACGGGTGAGATGGAGACAACGCTGCGAGGCGTCGGCGTGAGCCACGGTGTGGCGATCGGCGAGGTTCGGCACATGGGAACGGCGGTGCTCGAGCCGCCTGCGAAGCAGATCCCGGCGGAGGACGCGGAGCGTGAACAGGGGCGCGCCCGCAAGGCCGTGGAGGCTGTGGCGGCCGACCTGATGGCGCGCGGCAATCTGGCCGGGGGCGAAGCCCAGGCGGTGCTCGAGGCGCAGGCCATGATGGCCCAGGACCCCGAGCTGATGGCGGACGTGGAGCGGCGTATCGCCGTCGGCAGCACGGCCGAGCGCGCGGTGTACGACGCGTTCGCCGCGTACCGCGAGCTGCTGGCCGGTGCCGGTGAGTACCTCGCCGGTCGGGTGGCCGACCTCGACGACGTGCGGAATCGTATCGTCGCCCGTCTGCTCGGGCGTGCCGATGCCGGGTGTCCCCGACAGCGACGAGCCCTACGTCCTTGTCGCCCGTGATCTCGCGCCGGCCGACACCGCGCTGCTGGACCCGACGCTGGTGCTCGGCTTCGTCACCGAGGAGGGCGGGCCGACCAGCCACAGCGCGATTCTGGCGCGGGCGCTCGGGGTGCCGGCCGTCGTGGCGCTGCCGGGCGCCGGGGAGCTCGCCGAGGGCACGATGATCGCCGTCGACGGCAGCACGGGTGAGATCTTCGTGGACCCGAGCGAGGAGAAGAAGGCGCAGCTCGAGGCCGCGGCCGCCGAGCGCAGGGCCGCGCTGGCGGCCTCGACCGGGCCCGGGTGCCACGGCGGACGGTCACAAGGTGCCGCTGCTGGCGAACATCGGCGGTCCGGCGGATGTGCCGGCCGCCGTCGAGGCCGGTGCCGAGGGTGTCGGTCTGTTCCGTACCGAGTTCCTCTTCCTCGACGACAGCAAGCAGGCGCCGTCCGAGGAGAAGCAGGTCGACGGCCTACCGGCAGGTGCTCGAGGCGTTCCCCGAGGGGCGTGTCGTGGTGCGGGTGCTGGACGCGGGTGCGGACAAGCCGCTGGACTTCCTGACGCCGGCCGACGAGCCGAACCCGGCGCTCGGGTGTGCGGGGCCTGCGGACGCTGCTCGACCACCCGGAGGTCCTGCGCACGCAGCTGACCGCGCTCGCCAAGGCCGCGGAAGGGCTGCCGGTCTACCTCGAGGTCATGGCCCCGATGGTGGCGGACCGTACCGATGCCAGGGCGTTCGCGGACGCGTGCCGTGAGGCCGGGCTGCGGGCGAAGTTCGGCGCGATGGTGGAGATCCCGTCGGCCGCGCTGCGGGCGCGCTCGATCCTGCAGGAGGTCGAGTTCCTGTCGCTGGGGACGAACGACCTCGCGCAGTACACCTTCGCCGCCGACCGGCAGGTGGGTGCGGTCTCCCGTCTGCAGGACCCGTGGCAGCCCGCGCTGCTCGACCTGGTCGCGCTGTCCGCCGAGGCGGCGAAGGCCGAGGGCAAGAGCTGTGGTGTCTGCGGTGAGGCCGCGTCCGACCCGCTGCTCGCTTGTGTGCTGACCGGTCTGGGCGTCACCTCTCTTTCGATGGGTGCGGCGTCGATTCCCTACGTCCGGGCGACGCTGGCGAAGTACACGCTGGCGCAGTGCGAGCGGGCCGCTGCGGCCGCGCGGGCGGCGGACAGTGCCGAGGAGGCGCGCAGCGCGGCGCAGGCGGTGCTGTCGGGCGAGTAGGCCTGGCCTGGCCGACCGATCGGCTGTCCGGGAGGGGCGCTCCACCTGCGGGTGGGGCGCCCCTCCCGCGTTTCAGTGGTGGTGTCCCGGTGCGGTTGTCTCCTCCCCGAGGTCGGGCGGCTCGCAGTAGTCGACGTCGGACTCCGGGGAGATCAGGTCTCCGGACTCGATGTCGGTGCAGTAGGCGTCGAAGACCTCTCCCGCGGTGAGGGGTTCGAGTCCGTATGCGCGCAGGCGCCAGCCGTAGACGCGGTCGGGCGTGCCTGGGGCGCTGGTGCGCATGACGAGTCCGCCGGGGCTCTGGGTGGCCAGGCCGAGGGCCAGGACCGTGGTGAACTCGAGGGCTTCGGCCTCGTCGAGGTGCGTGGTGCCGTCGGCGTCGTCGTCGGCGTGGAGGACGGCGATGAGGGTTTCCGGCGGTCCTGTGACGCTGCAGACGAGGTGCCGGTTGCCCGGTGGGGCCGTGTCGAGGATGCGGACGAGGAGGTCCGAGGCGCGGGTGAAGGCGGCGCGGCCGATGTCCTCGCCGCAGGACGCGCAGGCGCCCAGGCGGGCCAGGAGTGTGGTCGCGTACTCCCAGGTGGCCTGCCGGACGGCTTCGTCGACGAGGGCCGGGACGAGGTCGGCCAGGGGCTGGCCCTCGTAGGGGAGGGTCGGGCCTGTGGCCGCGAGTTCGGCGGTGAAGCGGGTGCGGCTCGACGGGATGTCGGGGTCGAGGCCCTTTTGCGTGCAGAACTCGGCGTACTCCTCGGGGTCGAAGAGGGCGACCGTGGTGTGGCTGCCCTGCAGGGCCCGCGTCCTGAGGAGGGCCTCCACCTGTTGGAGGTAGGTCGCGTGGTCGTCGAAGGTGAAGCTGCGGTAGCGCCGCATGGCTCGGAAGTCGTGCTCGTCGGTCAGCAGGCCGATGGTGCCGGCGATTTCGCGGCGCAGGACGCGTCGCATGGTCCGGTTGTCGGTGTGCGCCATGTTTCCCCCTGTGCGCAGTCGATCAATGCTCACTCACAGTAATCGGCGGCACTGACAACGGGACCGGGCGATGGTGGCACGCGAGGCGGCCGGGCCGTCGGAGTGGCCCGGCGTTCGGTGAGGCCGAGGCGGGGCGTCGGTCAGGCGCGCTTGCGGGCCAGGTCCTCGTAGAAGGCAGCAGGTCGAGGTTGTCGATGGAGCCCGGGTTGACCGCCTTCTCCAGGGGGGTGCCTTGGAGGAGGCGTTTGACCGGGACCTCGATGCGCTTGCCGGTGAGGGTGTGCGGGACGCCGGGTACCTCGATGATCTCGTCGGGGACGTGGCGCGGCGAGAGCTGTTCGCGGATGGTCTGCTTGATGCGGTTCAGCAGGGCTTCGTCGAGGACGGCTCCGGGGGCCAGGTGGACGAAGAGGGGCATCCAGTAGCCGCCGTCGGGCTGTTCGATGCCGATGACGAGGGATTCCCTGATCTCGGGGAGGCGCTCCACGGCTTCGTAGATGTCGGCGGATCCCATGCGGACGCCCTGGCGGTTGAGCGTGGAGTCGGAGCGGCCGTGGATGACGACGGAGCCGCGGGAGGTGACGGTGATCCAGTCGCCGTGCCGCCATACGCCGGGATAGGTGTCGAAGTAGCTGTCGTGGTAGCGGCTGCCGTCGGGGTCGTTCCAGAAGTGGATCGGCATCGACGGCATGGGGTTGGTGACCACGAGCTCGCCGACCTCGTCGATGAGGGGGTTCGCCGCTGGGGTCCCAGGACTGCAGGTCGGTGCCGAGGCAGGGGGCCTGGAGCTCGCCGATGTGGACGGGGAGGGTCGGCACGGCTCCGGCGAAGCAGGAGCACACGTCGGTGCCGCCGCTGACGGAGGCGATCCACAGGTCGTCGCGGACCTCGTCGTGCAGCCAGCGGAAGCCGTCGGGCGGCAGGGGTGAGCCGGTGGTGGCGACGCACTGGACCGTGGAGAGGTCGAAGTCGCGGGCCGGGTGCACGTCGGCCTTGCGGCAGGCCATGACGTAGGCGGCCGAGGTGCCGTAGAGGGTGGCCTTCGTGCGTTCGGCGATCCGCCACTGGGCGCCGGTGTCGGGGTAGCCGGGGCTGCCGTCGTAGAGGACGATCGTGGTGCCGGTGAGCAGGCCGGAGACGAGGAAGTTCCACATCATCCAGCCGGTCGACGTGTACCAGAAGAAGCGGTCCTCGGGGCCCAGGTCGCAGTGCAGGCCGAGTTGCTTGAGGTGCTCGACCAGGATGCCGCCCTGGGACTGGACGATGGCCTTGGGCAGGCCGGTCGTGCCGGAGGAGTAGAGCACCCACAGCGGGTGGTCGAAGGGCACCTGCTCGAAGACGGGGTCCGTGTCGGCGGAGGTGAGGGCCGACCAGTCCAGGGCGCCTTCGGGGGCCTCGGTGCCGAGGAGCGGGATGTGGACGACGGCGCGCAGGGTGGGCAGTTCGCGGCGCAGTTCGGCGACGGTGTCGCGGCGGTCGTGCTCCTTGCCGCCGTAGCGGTAGCCGTCGACGGTGAACAGGACGACGGGTTCGACCTGCTGGAAGCGGTCGAGGACGCTGCGGGCGCCGAAGTCGGGCGCGCAGGAGGTCCAGACGCCGCCGACGGCGGCGGTGGCGAGGAGGGCGACCACGGCCTGGGGGATGTTCGGGAGGTAGCCGCTGACGCGGTCGCCGGGGCGTACGCCGAGGGCGCGCAGCTCGGCGGCGAGGGAGCCGACCTGGCGGCGCAGCTCGGCCCAGGTGACGGGGCGTGGTTCGTGGGTCTCGTCGACGTGCAGGAGGGCCGGTTCGTCCGCGCGGGTGCCGGCGGCGCGCAGGGCGTGTTCGGCGTAGTTGAGGGTCGCGCCGGGGAACCACTGGGCGCCCGGCATCGCGCGGTCGCCGAGCACGCGCGCGTAGGGGGTCGAGAAGCGGACGTCGAACCACTCCGTGACGGCTCTCCAGAAGGTGTCCAGCTCGTCGACGGACCAGCGGTGCAGGGCCGCGTAGCCGCCCTCGGCGGGGGCGCCGTGGTGCTCGGCGGCCCAGGCCTGGAACCGGGTGATCCGTGCCCGGGCGATGCGCTCGGGGTCTGGCTGCCAGAGCGGCTGGGGGCTATCGGTCGACATGGTGCGGCTCCCGGACTGTGCGCGTCGTGTGCGTCCTCCGCGCACGGGCTGGGGTGTGCGCGTGACGCGGCTGACACGGACGATGCCATGTGATCGACTTCGGCACCAGGGTGCGCCCCACATAGTCCGTGTCGTGAAGATGTGGTCCTGGCACGGGTGAACGGCAGTTGAACGACACACGCGCGTGGGGCGGTCAATGGCAGGGTGAGCAGCATGAACGGTCGTGACCTGGTGCGTTCGGTGAAGGCGGTGGGTTCGGTGGGGGCGGCGCAGGGTGTGCGTACCGTACGGGCAGCGTGGCGCAGACGGCGGGCCGACGCCGCGGGGCTGCCGCCGCGGGGGGCGGAGCGTGCGCGGGTGCCCGGGCCCGTGCAGGAGGCGGAGCCGGGGCCGGGGGGCGGTGTCATCCGGTTCAGCCGGTCGGAGCTGCGGATTCTCGTCGCCGTGAACGGGGCCGTCTTCTGGGGCTGGGACGGGGCGGAGCCCGAGCCGTCGTACGCGCTGGCCGGCCGCTGTCCCGAGCCGGATCCCCGGGCGGTGCTGGAGCCGGACAAGGACGGCGGCTGGCGGGTGGTGGCCGAGCGGGTGACGGTCGTCGTCTCGCGGCACGGCGCGGTGGAGGTGCGGACCCCCGGTGGCGTGACCCTGCGGCGTGATCTGCCGCCGCGCTGGTGGGAGCCGGTCGGCGGGGGTCCGGCGCGGTGGATGCAGCGGTCGGAGGTGGCTGCGGACGCGCGGTTCTTCGGGCTCGGCGGGCGGGCTGCGGGGCCTCGGCTGCGGGACGGGACGTACCGGCTGTGGAACACCGACCCCGGCCATGCCTTCGCGCCGCGGCGACGACCCGCTGTACATCACGATGCCGGTGCAGCTGGTGGTGGCCGACGGCGGTACGCATCTGGTGTTCCACGACAGCTCGTGGGACGGCACGGTGACACTGCGGGAGGGCGAGGAGGGCGCGGGTTCCGGGCACGACCGGGCGGGGACGCAGCGAGCTGCGGATGGACGGCGGTCCGCTGCGCTGCTGGGTGATGGTGGGCACCCCCGCGCGCGTGCTGCTCGCCTGGGCCTCGCTCACCGGGGCGCCCGCGCTGCCGCCCGCGTGGGCGCTGGGCCACCATCACGCGCGGTGGGGGTTCGGCAGCGAGCAGGAGGTGCGCGCGGATCGTCGCGGGCTACCAGGAGCGCGGTCTGCCGCTGGACGCCGTGCACCTGGACATCGACCATCTCGACGCGCATCAGGTGTTCACCGTCGACCAGGACCGTTTCCCCAAGCTGCCCGTGCTGGCCGAGGAACTCCGGCGGGACGGCATCCGGCTGGTGTCGATCGTCGACCCGGCGGTCAAGGCCGCTGCCCGGCAATGCCGTGTACGACGGCGGGTGCGGCCGAGGACGCGTTCGTGCGGGACGCGTCGGGGCAGGTCGTGCAGGGTGTCGTGTGGCCCGGGGAGGCGGTGTTTCCCGGACTTCACGCACGCGCGCGTGCGCGCAGTGGTGGGGCGGCCTCTACGAGGAGCGGCTCGCGCAGGGGTTCTCGGGTTTCTGGCACGACATGAACGAGCCCACGTCGTTCACCGCGTTCGGGGAGTCGACGCTGCCGCGCTCGGCCCGGCACTCCCTGGAGGGGCGGGGCGGTGACCATCGTGAGGCGCACAACGTGTACGCGCTGTGCATGGCCAGGGCGGGCTTACGAGGGGCTGCGGAAACTCGCGCCCGAGGAGCGGCCGTTCCTGTTCTCCCGCTCCGGGTGGGCCGGCATGCAGCGCTACGGGGGAGCGTGGTCGGGGGACGTGGCCACGGGCTGGCCGGGGCTGCGGGCGTCGCTTGGCGCTGGTGATGGGGCTCGGGCTGTGCGGGGTGCCGTACTCGGGGCCGGACATCGGCGGCTTCGACGGGGATCCGTCGCCGGAGCTGTATCTGCGGTGGTTCCAGCTGGGCGCGTATCTGCCGCTGTTCCGTACGCACGCGAGTCTGCGGGCGGGGCGCAGGGAGCCCTGGGAGTTCGGTCCCGAGGTGCTGGAGCACGCGCGCGTGGCGCTCGTCGAACGCCGGCGGCTGCTGCCGTACTTCATGACGCTGGCGCATCTGGCCCGGCGTACGGGAGCGCCCTACGTGCGGCCGCTGTGGTGGGCGGGGCCGGAGGACCGGGCGCTGCGGGACTGCGAGGACGCGTTCCTGCTGGGTGACAGCCTGCTGGTGGCGCCGGTGCTGGATCCCGGGCGCGGACCGGCGTGCGGTGCAGCTGCCGCGGGGGCGCTGGTACGACACGGTGACGGAGCGGGCGTACGAGGGGCCGGCGCAGGTGCTCGTCGACGCTCCCTTGTCGCGGATCCCGGTGTTCGCGCGCGCGGGTGCCGTCGTTCCCGTACGCGGGGAGGACGGCGGGCTGGAACTGGAGGTGTGGGCGCCCGCCCGGGGACGGACCGGGGGCGGGCTGGTCGTGCCGGACGCGGGCGACGGATGGGACGAGCCGGAGATCGAGCGGTACGTCTCTCGCTGGGAGGGCTCGCGGGTGGTCGTCGAGCGGGAGGGCGAGGACGGCGGCGGGCGAGCCGTCCCGCCCGGTGCGCGTCCGAGGGCTGGCGGAGCGCCGGGCTCAGATGTAACGGCCCTCGAACCAGGCTCGTACGGCCACGGTGTGCAGGGGGAAGGCGAGCTCCTCCGGCCTGCGCAGGAGGTGCCAGCCCTCCGTCTCGTCCGTGGCGGCGGAGGGCGGCAGGCTTTCGACCGGGCGTTCCGGAAGGAGACCGAACAGCAGCAGGTGGCCGTCGGGCGAGCTCATCGCGTCGACGAGCCGTACGTCGCGGCCGGCCGCGTCGATGCCGGTCTCCTCCTTGAGTTCGCGGACGACGGCCTGCCGCCAGTCCTCCCGGTCGTCGATGTAGCCGCCGGGCAGGGCGACGCCCCCGCGCGCGGGGGCCACGGTTCGGGTGATGACGACCAGGGCGGTGCCCTTGGTGTCGTACACGGGCTGGAGGGCCACCGCGACCGGGAGTGGATTGCGGTAGGCCACGGTGCCGCACGCCGGGCAGGTGCGAGGCCAGCCGGAGACGCCCTCTCCGTAGGGCGTGCCGCAGCTCGAACAGTGGGAGTCCGGCGCGGAGTTGGAACTGGAGTGCTGAGTTTCGGACACGCGGCGGACTGTATCCGATCACAGAGAGGGCGTCTCGGGCAGGCGGCTCAGTGGGCGCCGGTGAGCGACTTCCTGGACACGGGGAAGTCGAAGTAGGTGTCCGGGTAGGGCTCGGGCTTGAAGGTGTAGTGCCACCACTCCTCGGCCAGGTTCACGAAGCCGAGGTCTTCCAGGGTGTTCTTGAGCAGCAGTCGGTTGGCGCGCTGTTCGCCCTGGACGCGCGGGTCGAGGGTGTGCGAGAGGGTGTCGAAGCAGTCGAAGCCGGTGCCCATGTCGACGGAGTTGTCGGGGAAGCGCTCGCCCTTGGGTGCGAAGCACGGCACGAGGGGCTCGTCCGGGGTGGTACGGCGGGGTCGGCTTCGCCGGCAGCCCGACGAGTCGTCAGGTCCAGCGGTCGATCCGCGGCTGTGGCCGGACTTCTCCGCGATGTAGCCGTCGGCGAACAGCCGGGCCTTGTCGACGTTCGGGTAGAACTCGGCCTTCATCGCCTCGTCGTCGAGGTCCTCGGCCCAGCGGACGAAGTGGTCGACCGCGCGCTGCGGCCGGTAGCAGTCGTACACCTTGAGTGTGTAGCCCTGGCGCAGCAGCTGCCTCTGCGCTGGTGGAGGGCATCGGCGGCGGGGCGGGTGAGGATGCAGAGTCGGCTGCCGGTAGCCGTCGATGCGTTCGCCGACGAAGTTGTGCGGGGTGAAGTAGCGCATCTCCTGGATGATCGTCGGGTCCACGCTCCTCAGGGCCACGAAGTCCTTCGGTGCCTTGGGTTCGGTCTCGGCCTGGGCGGTCGCGGTGGGGGCGGTCGCGGCCAGCAGGGCGGCGAGCGCGGTGATGAGGCAGCGTGCCGCGGTGATGAGTCGTGTCATGCCCCTGCATCTACCAGGAGTGGCCCCGACTGGGGAAGGGATGGCATGGGGCGCGGCAACTGCCACTCGGACTCGGGCCGGTGGCCTCCCGATCTCCGGCAGGCCGTGGCAGACTCCTGACGTTCCGTCAGATTCGGCTGTGGGGAGGGACTGTGTCGCGTACACGAACACCTGTGGTGCCGGGGTGGTTCGCCGGGGACGGTGACGCCTTCCGGCTGCTCGGCACGCGCTGCGCGGCGTGCGCCTCGGTCTTCTTCCCGCGTGAGGACCACCACTGCCGCAACCCCGCCTGTGCGGGTGGGGAGTTGCAACAGATAGCGCTGTCGCCTCGGGGGCGCATCTGGTCGTACACGGACAGTCGGTATCGTCCGCCGTCACCCTACGTGAGCGATCCGGAACTTCCGTGGGTGCCGTACGCGTTGATCGCTGTGGAGCTGGAGGCCGAGCGGATCGTGGTGCTGGGACAGGCGGCACCCGGGGTCACCGTCGCGGATCTGACGGTGGGTATGGAGGCGGAGGTCGTGCCCGGGGTGCTCCATGAAGACACGGAGACGACCTGGACGACGTGGCACTGGCGGCCGACGGGGGTGAAGGCATGACGGAAGAGGTGGCGGTGCTCGGCGCGGGCATGCACCCGTGGGGCAAGTGGGGGCGGAAGTTCGTCGAGTACGGCGTCGCCGCGGCCCAGGCGGCTCTCACCGACGCCGGGCTGGAATGGCGGGACATCGGCTCGATCATCGGCGCGGACACCGTGCGGGGCGGCTATCCGGGGTATGTCGCCGGAGCGACGTTCGCGAAAGCACTGGGCTGGCAGGGGGCCCGGGTCACGAGCGTGTACGCCGCGTGCGCGTCCGGGGCGCAGGCTGTCGACACCGCGCGGGCCCAGATCCTCTCCGGGCTCGCCGATGCGGTGCTCGTGGTGGGGGCCGATGCCGCTCCCAAGGGGTTCTTCCGCCCCGCGGGCGGGGACCGGCCCGACGATCCCGACTGGCTGCGCTTCCGCGTTCTCGGGGCGACCAACCCGGTGTACTTCGGGTTGTATGCCCGCAGGCGCATGGCTCTGCACGGCGACACGCCGGACGACTTCGCGCAGGTGAAGGTGAAGAACGCGGCGATGGGCGCGCTGAACCCCAGGGCGCGTTACCGCAGCCCGGTGACCGCCGAGGAGGTCGCCGCCTCCGCTGTCGTCGCCGATCCGCTGCGGCTGCTCGACATCTGTGCGACGTCCGACGGCGGCGCGGCAGTGGTGCTCTCGAGCATGGAGTTCGCGCGGCGGCACGGGCACGCTGAGCCGGTGCGGATCCGGGCCGTGTCCACGGTGACACCGCGTTACCCGAACACCATGCTGGACCTGCCGGACATCGCCACGGACTCCGCGGTCGCGGTGGATCCGCCCGGCGAGACGTTCCGGACGTCGATCGCCCGGGCGGCATACGAGGAGGCGGGAGTCGGACCGGAGGACTTGTCGCTGGCCGAGGTCTACGACCTGTCCACGGCGCTTGAGTTGCAGTGGTACGAGGACTTGGGGCTGTGCGGCGAAGGCGAGGGCGTGAAGCTGCTGCGGGACGGGGCGACGACCCTGGGCGGGCGAATACCGGTGAACGTCAGCGGTGGGCTGGCCTCCTTCGGGGAGGCGGTTCCGGCGCAGGCGATAGCCCAGGTGTGCGAGCTGGCCTGGCAGCTGAGGGGTGACGCGGGTGACCGGCAGGTCGCGGGAGCGCGCGTGGGCATCAGCGCGAACCAGGGGCTGTTCGGGCACGGGTCGGCGGTGATCGCGGTGCGATGAGCCGGTGCCTGGGCTGAGGGTCGGCCGCTGCGCGGGCAGTGGCGGGACGCGGCACAGGCCCGGACGCTGCACAGGGTGCCAGCACGGCTGCTGGTCGTTCGGCCGTGGCGGGGCCTTGGGCACACGCTGTGTGACCGCTCCGGAATCCTGCGTGAACGTCTCATGAACTGGGCTCGAGCGCGCGCCGGCGGCGCGATCATGCTCCCGTGCACTCCTGGACGGACACTCTCCGCTTCGCCTTCCAACCGGTGGTCAATCTGACGACCGGCGGGGTCGCGGGGCTGGAGATACTCGCCCGCCCGGAGACCGGCGACATCCTGGCCGAGGCCCGCCGCGAATCCCGAACTCGACTGCCGGCTGGCGGTGTCGGCGGTCCGCGCGGCGGTGCGCAAGGAGACCCTGCTGCCCGCTGTACGTCAACGTGTTCGCCGGGCACCCTCGCCGACCTGGGCGGGCTGCACTCCCCTGCACGACGCCGTGCGCGAGGCGGGCCGGATGCCGTGGGAGGTGACGATCGACGTCTGTCCGCCGTACACGCATGTGCCGCAGCAGGCGCTGCTGGAGGCGGTCACCGCGCTGCGCGGCCAGGGGTTCCGGATCTGCGCGGACGGGGTCGGCGACGGGGACGTGCCGCTGCGGCTGCTTACGGACATGGCGCCGGACCTGGTGAAGCTCGACGCGTCGCTGCTGGCGCGGCCGGCGGCGGTGCGGGCGATGCGGACGCTGTGCGACGAGCTGGGGGCGCTCTCTGGCGGTCGAGGGGGTGGAGACGGAGCGGCAGTGCGCGTCGCGCGGGCGGCCGGGGCGCAGCTGGCGCAGGGCGAGTTGTTCGCGCCGCCGGCCCGGCTGCCCGCGGCGGACGTCTACGTTCCGCCCCGCCCGCCCGGCGACGTGCCGGCGCCGCGGTCGGGGCCGTCGGTGCGGGAGTTCGTACGGCCCGCCGCGCTGCTGCCCGACACCGCGTCCGCGGGGCAGGTGCGGGCCCTGCTGACCGGGTCGCCGGACGTGTCCGGGGTGCTGCTCGTGGACACGCGACGGCGTGCCGGTGCGGTCGGTGCACCGCTCCCGCTTCCTGCTGTCGATGTCGGGACGCTACGGGCATGCCCTGTACGCCGACCGCCCGGCGGCCAAGCTCGGCGACGCGCCGCGGACGGTGGGCGTCGACGCCACGGCCTGGGAGGTGCTGGACGTGGTGGCGGTCGGCGGCCGGGACCGTACGTCGGACGACGTGGCCGTGGTGGACGCAGTACGGGCGGTGTGTGGGCGTCGTACGGCTCGCGGACCTGGTGCGGGCGCTGGCCGAGACCCGGGTGGAGGAGGCGGCCGGACTCAACCCGCTGACCCGTCTGCCCGGCTCGGACGCGATCACCGGCGAGGTGGACCGGCGGATCGCGGCCGGGCGGGCGTTCGCGCTGAGCTGGCTGGACGTGGACCACTTCAAGCAGGTCAACGACGGGGCCGGATTCGCGGCGGGAGACGAGTTGATCCGGGCGGTCGGGCGGGCGCTGCAGCAGGCCGCGACGGAGAGCGCGCGCGTGGGGCACATCGGCGGGGACGACTTCCTGGTGCTCGCCGATCCGGACGGGTCTCGATCCGCTGGCCGCCTCCGTGCTGGACGCCCCTTGGTCGGCCGGGCGGGCGGCCCGTCACGCTGTCGCTCGCGACGGTGCTGTGCGCGCCGGGCAGCGTGACGGACCACCGGCAGGCCGCAGCCTGCCTGGCACCGCTGAAGAAGGCGGCGAAGGCGTTGCGCGGGGCGAGTTGGGTGCTGGGCCGGGCGGGCCTGCCCGGCCTCGAGACCCGTCGGCGGCGCTGAGCCGACATCGGCGCCTGCGGGCTGCGGGGCGGCGGAGCCGGGTGGGGGTTGAGAGGGGCGTGCAGGGCGTCCGAGCCACATGGGGGAAGGGCTGCGGCAGACACCGGGCTGGGAGGGCCGCCCGTACGGACGACTCATGGGGCTCTGCCGTGTCGCCCGGCGGTGCCCGAGTGGCGCAGTGACCGGCTTCTCAGGGCCCTGTTATCGGGCCTAAGCCCGTGCTGCGACTCGTGCGGTTGAGAAACCGCCAGGTCAGGTGGATGCTGGATACGAGCAAGCGAGGAGTCAGGTGCGGCTGGGCGATTGCCGACGGCGGAGCTCAGCGGCGGCCGGACACCATCAGCCAGAGCCTCGCGCAGCGCATGCAGGCCGCGCGGTGGCCCGGAACAGATCTGAACAACGACCCGACCCGGGCGCCGCCATGGCCGAGCAACCGGCCACGCCGGCCCGGCAGGATCCCGGCGGCCGTCGATCGCCGTCAACCGTTGCGGTCGGCGACCTTGACGCTCCTTTGGGTGCCGGTGAACACTTCCGGTGTCAGTCGACATCGCCGTACATATTCGGCGTATTCCGGCACTGCGGCGCGTGGGTGCGCCTGCGCCAAGGCCCCTTCCCCCACGGGCGATTCGGCTGCGACGGCACGCTCGTCACGGATGCCGGGCGGGGCGCTGGATCTGCCTGCCTGTCGGCTGAAGTAGCCATGGGAACGCACCCTGCAGGTGAGAACCGGGGCCGATCGTCCCGGGCCACGGCCTGAGGAGCCGCCATGAGTAACGGAGACATCTTCGTCGGTGAGATGATCGGCACGGCGATCCTGATCCTGTTCGGCGCCGGCGTGTGCGCCGCCGTCACCCTCAGGTTCTCGAAAGCGCGGGCCTCCGGGTGGGTGGTGATCGCGTTCGGCTGGGGGTTCGGCGTGCTGGCCGGCGCGTACACCGCCGCTCCCCTGTCCGGAGGGGTCATCAACCCCGCCGTCACCTTCGGCCTCGCCGTCGACACCGGCGTGTGGGGCAAGGTCTGGGTCTACCTGCTGGGCCAGATCACCGGGGCCATGATCGGCGCGGTCCTGTGCTACCTCGTGTACTACGCCCAGTTCCAGGCCAACGTGCGGCAGACGGGCACCACGGAGGGCACGGCGGACGAACCGGTTCCGACGCTCGGCATCTTCTCCACGATCCCGGAGATCCGGAACCCGGTCGCCAACCTGGTCACGGAGATCCTCGCCACCATCTGCGCTGGTGCTGCCGATCCTGGCCCTGGTCGGCCAGGACAGGACTTGCATCCGAGGGGCGTCGGCATCACGGGTCCGGTATCGCGATCCTGCTGGTGTCCCTCCTGGTCGTCGGCATCGGCCTGTCCCTGGGCGGTCCCACCGGCTACGCCATCAACCCGGCGCGTGACCTCGGCCCGCGCATCATCCACGCCATCCTGCCGATCCCGAACAAGGGGACCTCCGGACAAGGGGACCTCCGACTGGGGCTACTCGTGGATCCCCGTCGTCGGGCCACTGATCGGCGGACTGCTGGGTGGCCTCATCTACAACGCAGCCTTCTGAACGAGCCCAAGGGGTAGCCATGACGGAAAACGCCGCAAAGTACGTCGCCGCAATCGACCAGGGCACCACATCGAGCCGCTGCATCGTCTTCAACCAGGACGGCGCGATCGTCGCCGTGGACCAGCGGGAACACCGCCAGATCTTTCCCAAACCCGGCTGGGTGGAGCACGACGCCACCGAGATCTGGTCCAAGGTGCAGGCGGTGGTCGCGGGAGCGATCGCCAAGGCCGGGCTGCGGGCCGACCAGCTGAGCGCGATGGGGATCACCAACCAGCGCGAGACGACCCTCCTGTGGGACCGCGCGACGGGCAAGCCGGTGCACAACGCGATCGTGTGGCAGGACACGCGTACGGCGGCGCTGTGCAACCAGCTGGGCGGCTCGGACGGGCAGGACCGGTTCCGCGAGCAGACCGGCCTGCCGCTGGCCACCTACTTCTCCGGGCCCAAGGCGGCCTGGCTGCTCGACAACGTGCCCGGCCTCCGGGCCCGTGCCGAACGCGGCGAGATCGCCTTCGGCACGATCGACTCCTGGCTGATCTGGAACCTCACCGGCGGCACGGACGGCGGGCAGCACGTCACCGACGTGACCAACGCCGGGCGCACCATGCTGATGAACCTGGAGACCCTCCAGTGGGACTCCTCGATCCTCTCCGCGATGAACATCCCCGAGGCCATGCTGCCCGAGATCAAGTCCTCCGCCGAGGTGTACGGCACCGCCGTCGGCCAGCTCGCCGGCGTGCCGGTCGCCTCCGCCCTGGGCGACCAGCAGGCCGCCGTGTTCGGCCAGGCCTGCTACGACGTGGGCACGGCGAAGAACACGTACGGCACGGGCAGCTTCCTGCTGCTCAACACGGGCAACCGGCCGGTGCCGTCGAAGAGCGGTCTGCTGACGACGATGGGCTACAAGATCGGCACTGAGGCGCCCGTCTACTGCCTGGAGGGGTCGATAGCCATAACGGGCGCGCTGGTCCAGTGGTTCCGCGACCAGCTCGGCATCATCCGCACCGCCGACGAGATCGAGCCCCTGGCGGCGAGCGTGGAGGACAACGGCGGCGCGTACATCGTGCCCGCGTTCTCCGGCCTGTTCGCGCCGTACTGGCGCTCCGACGCGCGCGGTGTGGTCACCGGACTGACCCGGTACGTCACGAAGGCGCACCTCGCGCGCGCGGTGCTGGAGGCGACGAGCTGGCAGACGCGCGAGGTCGTGGACGCCATGTACCAGGACTCCGGGGTGCAGATCACGACCCTGAAGGTCGACGGCGGCATGACGAAGAACAACCTGCTCATGCAGCACCAGGCGGACGTGCTCGACGTGCCGGTGATGCGGCCCAAGGTCTCCGAGACGACCTGCCTGGGCGCCGCGTACGCGGCCGGGCTGGCCACCGGTGTGTGGAACGACCTGGACGAGCTCAAGGCGCACTGGCAGAAGGACGTCGAGTGGACGCCGGCCATGGATGCGTCGGTGCGCGACCGCGAGTACCACAACTGGCGCAAGGCCGTGGAGAAGAGCTTCGGCTGGGAGGAGGACGGCGACGAGCTGACGGAGACGGCTGGAGCCGAGAACGGTCCACGCGTGCGTGCGTCCCGCGTGAGGCACGCGTGCGTGCCCATGAGCCACGGCCCGTACCCCGGTCGGCGGGGGTACGGGCCGCTGCCGGCCGGCAGCCTGCGTCAGGTGGTCACCGTCTCGCGGCGGTCGGCCGCGTAGGCCATGGCGTGCTGGACGACGCCGATGAGCGCTTCCTTGACCGACTCGCGGTCGCGGGCGTCGCACATCAGGAGCGGCACGTCGCTCGTCGAGGTCGAGGGCCTGGCGGACGTCCTCGACCGGGTAACGGGCGGCGCCCTCGAAGCAGTTGACGCCGACGAGGAAGGGTATCGAGCGCCGTTCGAAGTAGTCGACGGCGGCGAAGCAGTCCTCCAGGCGGCGGGTGTCGGCGAGCACGACGGCACCGAGCGCGCCCTCGGAGAGCTCGTCCCACATGAACCAGAACCGCTCCTGGCCGGGCGTGCCGAAGAGGTACAGCACCAGGTCCTCGCGGAGCGTGATGCGGCCGAAGTCCATGGCCACGGTCGTGGTGTGCTTGCCTTCCACGCCGCTGGTGTCGTCGACCGGGCGCCCGGCCTCGGTGAGCAGTTCCTCGGTGCGCAGCGGCCTGATCTCGCTGACCGCGCCGACGAGCGTGGTCTTGCCCACGCCGAAGCCGCCGGCCACCAGGATCTTGAGCGTGACGGGCTCGACCGGAGGCTTGCCGCGCTCAGAACGCCCGAAGATCATCGATCTCTTCTCCTGCTTGATGGGGGTCGGGCGACGGCGGGCCGTAGCCTCCGCCGCCTGGGGTTTCGATGACGAGTACGTCGCCGGGGACGACGTCCGCGGAGTCGCTGCCGCCGAGTGCGGTCACCGTGCCGTCGGCGTGTTCCACCCGGTTGGCGCCCAGCGCACCCGGCTCGCCGCCCGCCATGCCGTACGGGCGGGACCCGGCGGTGCTGGGACAGGGTGGAGACGGTCATGGGTTCGAGGAAGCGGATGCGGCGCACGGCGCCGTCCCCGCCGCGCCACCGTCCGGCGCCGCCACTGCCGCGCCGGACGGCGAACTCCTCGAGGCGTACGGGCAGTCGCCACTCCAGCACCTCGGGGTCGGTGAGGCGCGAGTTGGTCATGTGGGTCTGGACGACGGGTGCGCCGGGGAAACCGTCGCCCGCGCCGGAGCCCGAGGCGACGGTCTCGTAGTACTGGTGGCGTTCGTTGCCGAAGGTGACGTTGTTCATGGTCCCGGAGCCCTCGGCCTGGACGCCGAGCGCGGCGTAGAGGGCGCCGGTGATGGCCTGGGAGGTCTCCACGTTGCCCGCGACGACCGCGGCCGGCGGCTCGGGGGCGAGCAAGGAGCCGGGCGGGACGACGATGTCAGGGGGCGCAGGCAGCCGTCGTTGAGGGGGATGTCGTCGGCGACGAGGGTGCGGAAGACGTACAGGACGGCCGCGTTGACGACCGAGAAGGGGGCGTTGAAGTTGGTGGGCAGCTGCGGCGGACGTGCCGGTGAAGTCGATGGTCGCGGCGCGGTTCTCGCGGTCCACGCGCACGCGTACGCGGATGACGGCGCCCGAGTCGGTCTCGTAGGCGTAGTCGCCGTCGTCCAGGGCGTCGATGACCCGGCGTACGGCTTCCTCGGCGTTGTCCTGGACGTGCCTCATGTAGGCCTGGACGACGTCGAGGCCGATAGTCCTCGATCATGCGGCCGACCTCGTCGACGCCCTTGTGGTTGGCGGCGATCTGGGCGCGCAGGTCGGCGAGGTTGGTCTTCGGGTTGCGGGAGGGGTACGGCGCCTCGGTGAGGAGGCGGAGGGTCTCGTCCTCGCGGAAGCGGCCGTCCTCGGCGAGCAGCCAGTTGTCGAAGAGGACGCCCTCCTCCTCGATGGTGCGGCTGTCCGCGGGCATGGAGCCGGGGGCGATGCCGCCGATCTCGGCGTGGTGGCCGCGTGAGGCGACGTAGAAGAGGATCTGCCGGCGTCACCCTCCGTGCTCGTGCAGACGCGTGTCGCCGTGTCGAAGACCGGGGTGATCACGGTGACGTCGGGCAGGTGGGTGCCGCCGTGGTACGGGTCGTTGACGGCGTAGGTGTCGCCCGGGCGCATGCGGGAGCCGCGCCGGCGGATGACCTCTTTGACGCTGGTGCCCATCGAGCCCAGGTGGACGGGGATGTGCGGGGCGTTGGCCACCAGGTTTCCGTCCGGGTCGAAGAGGGCGCAGGAGAAGTCCAGGCGTTCCTTGATGTTGACGGACTGGGCGGTGGACTCCAGGCGGGCGCCCATCTGTTCGGCGATGGACATGAAGAGGTTGTTGAAGACCTCAAGCAGAACCGGGTCGACTTTCGTGTCGAGATCGGAACTCTGCGTAATCGCGGCGCGTTCCATGACCAGATGCCCGTCGTCGGTCGCCGCGGCCCGCCAGCCGTCGTCGACGACGGTCGTCGCGCTGGCCTCGGTGATGATCGCGGGGCCGGTGACGGTGTCGCCGGGAGGAAGGTCCTCGCGGCGGTGGAGGGGTACGTCGCGCCAGGCGCCGCCCGTGTGGAGGCGGACGGTCTCGCGGTGCGGCCGGGGCTGCCGTCGGGGGTGGCTTCGTAGGGGGCGAGAGCGGAGAGATCGGGGGGTTCGGTGATGCCGGTGGCTTCGACGGAGAGGGCTTCGACGACGATCGGGCGGTCGAGCGTGAAGGAGTACGTGGCGCGATGACGTTCTTCGAAGGCGTGCCGCATCGTGTCGGGCTCGGTGAGCTCGACGGTGAGGGTGGTGTCGGTGCCGTCGTAGCGCAGCTGGGCGCGGCGGGTGACCTCGATGCGCTCCTCGGGGACGTCCTCGGCGAGGAGTTCGGCGCGGGCGGCCGCTTCCAGGTCGTCGGCGGTCTTGAGGACGCCGGGCATCGAGGCGGGCTCCAGGGGTGCCTCGACGGACTGCTCGCGCATGGCCGTGGTGTCGGCGAGGCCGATGCCGAGCGCGGAGAGGACACCGGCCATGGGCGGCACGAGGACGGTGCGGATGCCGAGCGAGTCGGCGACCATGCAGGCGTGCTGGCCGCCGGCGCCGCCGAAGGTGGTGAGGGCGTAGCGGGTGACGTCGTGGCCCTTCTGGACGGAGATCCGCTTCACGGCGATGGCGATGTTGGCGACGGCGATCTGCAGGTACCCTCGGCGACCTGTTCGGGCGTGCGGTCGTCGCCGGTCTGCTCGCGGATCTCGCGCGCGAGGGCGGTGAAGCGGTCCCGGACGAGCGCGCCGTCGAGGGGCTGGTCGCCGTCCGGGGCCGAACACCTGCGGGAAAGTGGGCGGGCTGGATGCGGCCGAGCATGACGTTGGCGTCGGTGACGGCGAGCGGGCCGCCGCCCCGGTAGCAGGCAGGCCCCGGGTCCGCGCCCGCCGAGTCCGGCCCTACGCGGTAGCGGGAGCCGTCGAAGTGCAGGACGGAGCCGCCGCCCGCCGCGACGGTGTGGATGTCCAGCATGGGGGCGCGCAGCCGGACGCCGGCGATCCGGCTGGTGAAGACGCGTTCGTACTCGCCGGCGAAGTGCGAGACGTCGGTGGAGGTGCCGCCCATGTCGAAGCCGATGACGCGGTCGAAGCCGGCGAGCTGCGACATGCGGGCCATGCCGACGATGCCTCCGGCGGGCCCGGAGAGGATGGCGTCCTTGCCGCGGAACTGCCCGGCTTCGGTGAGGCCGCCGTTGGACTGCATGAACATCAGCCGCACGCCTTCGAGCTCGTCGGCGACGTGCTGGACGTAGCGGCGCAGCACGGGCGAGAGGTAGGCGTCGACGACGGCGGTGTCCCCGCGCGGGACGAGTTTCATCAGAGGGCTGACCTCGCTGGACAGCGAGATCTGCGGGAAGCCGATGCGGGCGGCGAGCTCGCCCGACGGCCTGTTCGTGGGCGGGGTGGAGGTGGCTGTGCATGCAGACCACGGCGACGGCGCGGATCCCGTCGTCGTACGCCTGCTGGAGGCGGCCGGCGAGGGCGTCCAGGTCGGGGGCGCGCAGGACGGTGCCGTCGGCGGCGATGCGCTCGTCGACCTCGACGACCCGTTCGTACAGCAGCTCGGGCAGTTCGATACGGCGGGCGAAGATGCGCGGGCGGTTCTGGTAGGCGATGCGCAGGGCGTCGCGGAAGCCGCGGGTGATGACCAGCAGCGTGCGCTCGCCCTTGCGCTCCAGAAGGGCGTTGGTGGCGACCGTCGTGCCCATGCGGACGGCCTCGACGGGGTCCGGGGAGCCGTCCAGCAGCGTCGCGGACGCCCGCGACTGCCGCGTCGGCGTAGCGGGCCGGGTTGTCCGAGAGCAGCTTGTGCGTGAGCAGACGGCCGTCCGGGCGTCGCGCGACGATGTCGGTGAAGGTGCCGCCTCGGTCGACCCAGAACTGCCAGCCTGTCACGTCAGTACCCCGCTTCCGCGCTGCTCACAGCGCCCGGAGGCCGTTGATCACGTCGCGCAGAATACTCTCGTCCGGCAGCTCGGCAGGGGGTACGGGCCGGTTCACATGGACGAATTCCGCGTCCACGAGGTCCCCGACGAGGACGCGTACCACTCCGATCGGGCAGGTCGAGTTCGGCGGCGAGTTCGGCGACCGACTGCGGGGCGTCACGGCACAGTCCGACGATGTCCACGTGTTCCGGGGACAGCGTGGGGTCCGCTTCCGGATCGTCCGCGTGCGGTTCCGCGACGACCACCGCGATCAGGTCGAGGCGGTGCTGGGCCGCACTGGTGGTGCGGCCGCGCGTCATGGCGTACGGACGGACGACCGGTCCGGCTTCGTCGTCGAACCAGTGGCTTCTTCCCTGACCGTCAGCGCTCATGCCATCCCACTACCCGCCCGAGGGCAGATCGGTGCGCGGGGCGGAACCCAGATGCACGCCGACCCGCTTGACGAGGAGCGTCATCTCGTACGCGACCAGGCCGACGTCGGAGTCGGCGTCCGAGAGCACGGCGAGGCAGCTGCCGTCGCCGGCGGCCGTCACGAACAGGAAGGCGTCATCGAGCTCGACGACGGTCTGCCGGACGTTGCCCGCCTCGAAGTGGCGGCCCACGCCCTTGGCGAGGCTGTGGAAGCCGGACGCGACGGCGGCCAGGTGCTCGCTGTCCTCCCGGGTCAGGTCCCCGGACACGCCCGTCGGCAGGCCGTCGCCGGAGAGCACGAGGGCCTTGCGGATGCTGGCGACGCGGTCCACCAGGTCGTCGAGGAGCCAGTTGAGCTCGCCGGCTTGGTGGTCGCGGTGTGGCCGGTCGCCTTCGGTGCGGTCATCGACCGTCCCCCTTAGTCGTTCCTTGTGGTGCTGTGCCGCTGTGGGCGTCGTCGCCCGCGGCGTTCTCCTCGCGGCCGCGCTGCCAGCCGCGCTGGAGCGAGGCCATGCGGCTGCGGACCTCGTCGGCGTCCCGTTCGGCGGGCTCGGCAGCGTGTCCTCGGCGCGCGGTGCGGGGCCCTGCCTGAGCTGCGGGGCGAGGTTGGCCTGTCGTACGCGCCGGGGCAGCGCTCCGCGACGCCGGATCCGGTCGTCCCGGCGTGCAGCGGTCCGGCTCTGGGCAGGGT
Source organism: uncultured Actinomycetota bacterium (assembly GCA_963798065.1). Lineage (GTDB taxonomy): Bacteria > Actinomycetota > Actinomycetes > Streptomycetales > Streptomycetaceae > Streptomyces. Next base: position 21,343 of record CAWCSC010000026.1, read on the forward strand.
CTTCGGGGCCACTCGACGCGATGGCGGGGCGCCGTGCGCGCCTCGGAAGAGCCGCGGGGCTCCGGCGGTTCACCACGGCCGTACCCGGTGGAGGGCGGAGCGTCGGCCGGTCACCCGTCCGGTCGGGCGCGCCGGGTCCGTCGGCACGGTCTGCCGTACGCACGGCGGCGGGTAGGCAACGGAGCGAGGCCGTTCGGCTCCGGACGGCTCGGGCCTGTCGAAGACTCCGTGTCGGACTTCTCCCGCCGGGAGCGCTGCTCGGTGACCGGACGCCCGTGCGAGCTGACCAGCTTGGGTGTGCTGCTGCGGCGGGGCAGCGGGACCGGGGCGTCAATCTCGTCCGGGTCGGCCTGGGTCGGTCCGCCATGGATGTCGGAGACCGGCGTTGTTCGCCGATCGGACCTGTCGTCTCGTCCTCGACGGAGGCGAGGGTGCGGCGCGAGCGGAAGATGCCGCCGCGTTCGCTGTCCTCGTCGTCGAGTCCGTCCGGGAAGTCGCTGAGGGCGTCGAGATCGACGGGCGCTTCCAGCTCGACCGGGCCGTCGAGGAGCGAGGCAGGCAGGCCGGGCACGCGGACCGGCACGTGGGACAGCGCGGAGCGGCGCGCCTCCTCCCGCTCGGCCTCCTTGGAGGGCGTGGGGCGGTCGAGGCGGAACCCGATGCCGTTGGTGTCCGGGACGTCGTCGGTGAGCAGCGCGTCGGGGATGAAGACGACGGCAGTGGTTCCGCCGTATGGCGACGGCTGCAGCGAGACCCGGACGTTCTGCCTCTGGGCGAGTCGGCTGACCACGAACAGGCCGAGCCGGTCGGTGTCGGACAGCTCGAACTCGGGCGTCTCGGCGAGCCGGAGGTTGGCGTCCAGCAGGGCGTCGGCCGCCATACCCAGGCCGCGGTCGTGGATCTCCAGGGTGAAGCCGTTGGCGACCCGCTCGCCCAGGACCTGGACAGCGGTGTGCGGCGGGGAGAACACGGTGGCGTTCTCCAGGAGTTCGGCCACGAGGTGGGTGATGTCGGCGACGGCGGGGCCGGTGACGGCGACGCGGGGCAGGCGGCGGACCTCGATGCGCTCGTAGTCCTCGACCTCGGCCACCGCGGCGCGAACGACGTCCATGAGCTGCACGGGCCTGCGCCACTGCCGGGAGGGGGCGGCGCCGGAGAGGATCACCAGGCCCTCGGCGTGCCGGCGCATACGGGTGGTCAGGTGGTCCAGGCGGAACAGGTCGGCGAGTTCGTCGGTGTCCTCGGTCCGGCGTTCCATGGTGTCGAGGAGCGTGAGCTGCTTGTGGAGGAGGACCTGGCTGCGGCGGGCGAGGTTGACGAAGACCTCGGAGACGCCGGCGCGAAGTTCGGCCTGCTTGACGGCCGCCTCGACGGCGGCGCGCTGCAGGGTGTTGAGGGCCTGGCCGACCTCGCCGATCTCGTTCTTGTCGTACTCCAGGCGTGGCACCTCGGTCTCCACGTCGACCTGTTCGCCGGCGGAGAGGCGGCGCATCACGCTGGGCAGCCGTACGCCGGACGCCTCGTGGGCCTCCAGGCGCAGCTGGCGCAGATCGCGAATGAGCGCGCGGCCGATGCGCACGGACAGGAAGAGCGAGAACAGCAGGGCGAGCAGACCGAGGACGCCGGCGATGGCCGCCTTGATGATGACGCCCATCGCGACGGGACTGACACGGTCCTGATAGCGGGTGCCCGCCTCGTCGTTGAGTGTGCTGAGCTCGTCGAGGACGCTGCCGGCGGCGGTGTCCCAGCTCCTGGCGTCGACCGTGCTGGGGCTGCCGGGCGGGTGGCGATGACGGCCTGTTCGGCGGTGTGCAGGGGAGCCGTGGAGGCGTTCCTCCAGAAGCGCTCGTAGCGGTCGCGCTCCGACGACGGCAGGTGCGCCAGGCTGACGTCGTACATGAGCGTGCGCTGGGCGACGAGGTCGGAGACGGCGTGTATCTCCGCGCGGGAGAGCTTGCCGACCACGAGCGCGGAGCTGAGCAACGCGTCCTCGCGGGAGAGCAGTTCGCGGGCGCGGGTGATGTTGAGCAGGGCGCGGGCCTGCTTGTCCATTGCCACACTGTCGATCCCGTCGAGGGAGCCCAGCAGGGCGTAACAGGGGTCGACGAGCCGGTTGTAGAGGTCGAGGGCCTTGGCGCGGGTGACCGTTCCGTCCTCGACGCTGCGGCGCAAGGGGTTGATGCCGTCGAAGGCGTCCAGGACGGCGGTCAAACGCTCGCTGTCCTCGCCGTCCAACCCGTCGCGGACGTCGCGGGTCCTTGGCGTTCGTGCGGATCTCGGCGACGGCGGCGTCGGTGGCGTTCCGGGTGCGCCGCAGCGCGGCGAGCGCGTCCGAGGCCCGGCGATCGGCGAGATAGACGAGGGCCTGGCGGCGTTCCTGTTGCAGGACGCGGACGGCGTCCTCGGTGGGGTAGCCGATCTTCTCGACGAGGGACGACACCGTGAACAGCTGGGCCACACCTCGCCCTGTGAGTACCGTGGCGAAGCCCCAGATGGCGGTCAGGGACACCAGCGGCACGAGAAGCAGCGCCACCATCTTCCGGCGGATCGACTTCCCGCGAAAGCGCATGGCCTCCCCCAGCTCAAACCCCCCACCGGTCAGGGGGTACACCTGTGCGTCAACGAATGGCGCGAGCCTACTACCGACGCACAAGTAACTCGAAGAGCGATCCGGAAGCCGAACTTCCGCACCGGCGACGAGACATGGGGAGTTGTCCGGGCATTGCGGGAGATTGCCTCCCGTGATCCCACGGCGTCCGGGGACGGATCCAGCCGGTCTGCAGGGCCAGTTGGCCGGAAATTTATCCTTCTCGGGAATCTTCGAGGACGCGTCGATCGTCCTTCTGTACGGGAAATGGGGGCGGAATCGGCCACAGGAGCCGCATCCCGTCCCCGGGCGGCGTAAAACAGCGCAAGCCGGGCATCCGCTGGGGAGCCAAGTCTTCGGACACGGGCGAGCGGTCTGCTGGCGGTGGGGAGTGACACGGTGATGGGCACGGCGGAGCGGCACGAGGCGCCGGAGAACGGCGCCACGGCGCAGGTGACGGTGCGGCGCGACCCCGAAGCGCTGGATCGCGACATTCCGGCAGACGGACGAGGCTATGGAGCCGAGTCCGGTGGGGGCAACGCGGTGACAGTGGACGAGCGCGACGTATGGCCGGCTCTGGCTCAAGGCGGAACGCGAGCACGGCCACGGTCGAGCAGTACCGACCGGCCGCTTGTGGGTGGAGGAGTCCGCCCCGCGGCCCCGGATGCCGGATCCCGTGCGGACGGCGGCCGTGCGGGCGGTGTTGATCATCGCGGTGACACTGATCCAGGCGATGGTGGCCTTCCTGTGCACTCTGGCGGGATCGTGGCTGGCGTTCCCGATGGTGATCAGCAGTGTGGTCAGCACGGTGGTGGCCACCTGGGGCGCGCTGGACGTGTGGGTGACCCGGCAGGTGTGGAAGCAGCGCCATGGTGTGGTCTCCGAGCCGAGCAGCACGGCGCGCGCCCTGCGACGTGAGCGGCGCCGGGCTCGACGCCAGGCACGGCAGGCCGAGCGCGCACAGGAACGAATACGCCGGCGGGGCGGGGCCGGGCAGTTGTCGCACTCCTGAGCAGGGCGGAGGTAGCAGGGCGGGGCCACCGGGCGCGGCGGCCGCCGGCGGGACGAGGTGGGGCGGGCCGTGTGGGGGGCTAGCGCGCGGTGGCAGCCCGGCTCCGCCGAGGTGATCCGGAGTCGCGCTCACGGGGCCCGGCGCCGCCTCACCGTTCGGCGCTGGTGTCGCGCCTGGCCGCCCCGCGCGAGTTCGCGCCGGGCGCGGGCGAAGGGGCGCGGGCCGGTCCACCGCGAGCACGGCCGACGGTGTGGCCGTCGCGCTCGTAGCGGGCCAGGAAGCCCGCCTCGCCCGGCCCTTGGTCGGAGAGTTCGCCCTCGGTGACGCGGACGGTGTCCCCGGCCCGGTACCGCCCGGCGAACTGGATGCGGGAGCCGTACTGGTCGGACCAGAAGTAGGGCACCGGCCGCGGCGGTGGCGAGCGGTGCGCCCGGCGAGCAGGTTGGTCACGGCGACGCGGGGCTGTTGGGTGGCGGAGGTCCAGTGCTCGGCGCGGATGCCGCCGGCGCGGGCCACATCGCCGACGGCGACCACCTGGGGCAGCGCCGGTCACACAGCCGTCGTCGCAGAGCACACCGTCACCCAGCGAGCAGGTCGAGCCCGCCAGCCAGGCGGTGTTGGGGGCGGCCCGATGCCCACGATCACGACGTCGGCGGGCAGGACGCGGCCGTCGGTCAGCTCCACGCCGGTGACCGCCGCGGTGCGCCGCAGCGCTCGCCACCCCGGTGCCGGTGACCAGTCCGACGCCCGCGCGGCGGTGCAGCGCCGCGCAACGGCGGCCACTCGGCGCCCAGTTGGGGCAGCGAGCGGCAGCGGGGCGGCCTCGACGACGGTGACCTCGTGGCCGAGGGCGGCACGAGGACGCGGCGGTCTCGGCACCGATGAAGCCGCCCCCGATCACGACGACCCGGCGCGGCGCCGTCGGTGAGTCCGGGCGCGCAGGGCGCGGGCGTCGTCCAGGGTGCGCAGGGTGTGGACTCCGCGGGGGGCACCGGGCAGGCGCCGGGCCGTGGCGCCGGTGGCGATGACCACGCCGTCCGTGGCCAGACGGCGCGGCCGTCCTCCAGCAGCACGGTGCGCCGCGGGTGTCGAGGCCGCGGGCGCGGACGCCGAGCAGCCACTCGGCGTCGAGTTCGGCGGTCTCCTCGGCGTCGGCGAGGGCGAGGTGGTCCTCGTCCGGCCCGGCCGGTGAGGAAGTCCTTGGAGAGGGGCGGGCGGTCGTAGGGCGCGGTGCGGCTCGTCGCCGACGATCGACGAGACGCCCGTCGAACCCCTGGGCCCGCAGCTCGCGGGCGGCGTACAGTCCGGCGAGCGAGGCGCCGACGATGGTCACGGTCCTCATGCGGCGGTGCTCCTGTCCGCGGGGCGCGTTCGCGGCGGTTCCCTCGGCACCGTGACGTGGACGTAGACCACGCCGTCGTCCACGGTGACGCGGTGGGTGCGCAGGGGCGGCGGGCCGGGAGGCAGGTGGGCGCGCCGGTGCGCAGGTCGAAGGAGGCGGCGTGCAGCGGGCATTCGACCAGGCAGCCCTCCAGCCAGCCCTCGGAGAGCGAGGCGTCCTGGTGGGTGCAGGTGTCGTCGATGGCGTACAGCTCACCGCGTCGGCGTGGAAGACGGCGATCGGCGGTGCGGTGTCGATGCGGACGGATCCGCCCTCGGGGAGGTCTTCAAGGCGGCAGACGGGAATCATGGGGCCCCCCTCTCGGTCCGGGACGCGTCGGTTCGGCCGGGGTCCGCGTACCGTCTCCGGCTCGCTGCGGTCGGCCCGGGAGCCGGTGCGCCGGAGCAGGCCCGCTGCCGCAGTCCGCTCCTCCTCGAGATGCGGACGCTTCGGTAACATGATGTTTCACATGGCGCACTGGGTGATCGCTATACGCAACAGAATCTGGGCGGGCGCCCGTGGCGTCAAGGGCTTCCCGAGATGCGGCCCGATCGGGCCGCCAGGTGGTGAGAGTTGAGCCATGACCCGCACACAGAAGCAGCCCGACGCCAGGAGGAGGACCGCGTGGAGACGGAGCAAGCAGGGAGGCAGGGGTGCGGTGAGCGGCGTGCAGTCGGTGGACCGCGCCGTGACCGTGCTGGAGATCCTCGCCCGGCACGGCGAGGCGGGTGTCACCGAGATCGCCGACGAACTGGACGTGCACAAGTCCACGGCGTTCCGGCTGCTCGGCGTGTTGGAGAACCGCGGCCTGGTGGCGCAGGAGAAGGAGCGCGGCAAGTACTACCTGGGCGCCGGCGTGCTGCGGCTGGCGGGGGCGGCGGCCGTGCGGCTGGACATCTCCCAGGAGGGTGTGCCGGTCTGCCGCGAGCTCGGCCGACGAACTGGGCGAGACGGTCGAACATCGCGGTGCTGGACGACGACGCGGCGGTCAACATCATGCAGGCCCGCGGCACCGCCTCGGTCACCGCACAGAACTGGCTCGGCCGGCGCACCCCGCTGCACGCCACCGCCAGCGGAAAGGTGCTGCTCGCCCATCTGCCGCCGACCTTGCGCGAGGGGCTCCTGGCCCGCCCGCTGCACCGGTTCACGGAGCACACGGTCACCGGGCGCGCGGTGCTGCGCGGCGAGTTGGAGACGGTGACCGCGCAGGGTTACGCGATCACGCAGGAGGAGCTGGAGATCGGGCTCGCGGCCGTGGCGGCGCCGGTGCGCTCGCACGACGGCAAGGTGATCGCCTCAATCAGCGTCTCGGGCCCGGTGTACCGGCTGACGCCGGAGCGGTTGCCGGACCTGGCCAAGCGCGCGCTGGCGGCGGGGGTCGAGCTGTCCCGGCGCATGGGCTACGGCGGCTGAGCCCTCCCACCCGGCGGGGCGGCCCCGCTGACGTCCCGTCCGACGGCGCGGGACCCGAACTCCCTGGGGGACCGGGTTCCGCGCCGTCCCGTGTCCGGTGTGTTTCGCACCCGGGCCCGCCGCCCGCGCGTTTTGCCAAGGGTTAACCCGTACCTCTTGACGGCCCGTCGACGGCGTTCCCACTATGTTTCTCATCGCGCAACCCATCGTGCAATGCGCAACAGCAGAGGAGCTTGTCGTGCCACACGAGGTCCGTGCCGTAGTCGCTGTGAAGAGGGGCGCACCCGTCGAGGTGCAGACGATCGTCGTCCCGGATCCCGGGCCCGGCGAAGTTCTGGTCGGGGTGCAGGCTTGCGGGGTCTGTCACACGGATCTGCACTACCGGGAGGGCGCGATCACCGACGACTTCCCTTTCCTGCTGGGCCATGAGGCGGCCGGCACGGTCGAGGCGGTCGGCGAGGGGGTCACCGATCTCGCGCCGGGCGACTACGTGGTGCTGGCGTGGCGGGCGCCCTGCGGTGGTTGCCGTTCCTGTCGCCGGGGCCGCCCCTGGTACTGCTTCGACTCGCGCAACGCCACCCAGCCGATGACCCTGCTGGACGGCACCCCGCTGACCACCGCCCTCGGCATCGGCGCGTTCGCCGAGAAGACGCTGGTCGCCGCGGGCCAGGCGGTGAAGGTCGACCCGGCGGCCCGGCCCGAGGCGGCCGGTCTCGTCGGCTGCGGGGTGATGGCCGGCTATGGCGCGGCCGTCAACACGGGCGGCGTCGGCCGCGGCGACTCGGTCGCCGTGATCGGCTGCGGCGGCGTGGGCGACGCGGCGATCGCCGGTGCCGCCTGAACGGCGCCATGAAGATCATCGCCGTCGACATCGACGACAGGAAGCTGGACCGGGCGGAACGGTTCGGCGCCACGCACACCGTCGACTCCCGCGGCACGGACCCGGTCGAGGCGGTCCGCGGCGCTCACCGGCGGCCACGGCGTCGACATCGCGATCGACGCCGTGGGCCGCCCGGAGACGTTCCGGCAGGCCTTCTACATGCGTGACCACGCCGGAGTGCTGGTCCAGGTCGGCGTGCCCGACCCCGAGATGAGGATCGAACTGCCGCTGATCGACGTGTTCTCGCGCGGCGGCGCGATCAAGTCTTCCTGGTACGGCGACTGTCTGCCGAGCCGCGACTTCCCGTTCCTCATCGACCAGTACCTGTACGGGCTGCTCGACCTCGACGCCTTCGTCACGCGAGACCATCGCCCTGGACCGGGTGGAGGCGGCGTTCGGCAGGATGCGACGCGGCGAGGTGCTGCGCTCGGTGGTGGTCCTGTGAGACGGCCACCAGGTCGGCCTGCGGATCCCAGGGAGTTCAGCGGACCCGACGCCCACCACCGATCGCGGCTCGGCGACCGCACGTCCCCACCGCCTGAAGCGCTCGGAACATCCGAGCGCACCGCAGTACCGAGCCCGGACGCTTCTCCCCCACGCGCACGTCCCGGCACGCGCCTGACCCGGAAGGAGGGACATGTCCCCTGCACTCGCCGACCCCCGCGTGGTCGTCATCGGCGCCGGCATCGTCGGCTGCTCCCTCGCCGACGAACTGACCGCCCGCGGCTGGACGGACGTCACCGTCCTCGAACAGGGGCCCGCTGCCCGCCCCCGGCGGCTCCACCTCGCACGCGCCCGGCCTCGTCTTCCGGACCAGCCCGTCGAGGACCCTGACGGCGTTCGCGCGGTACACCGTCGAGAAGTTCACGCTCCCTCGACGTCGACGGCGTCCCCTGCTTCCAGCGGGTCGGCGGCCTGGAGATGGCCACCACCCCCGAACGCCTCGCCGACCTGCACCGCAGGGCCGGATCGCCGCCTCCTGGGGCGTGCACGGCGAGATCGTCGACGCCGCACGCTGCAAGGAACTGTGGCCGCTGCTCGACGAGACGCTGGTCCTCGGCGGCTTCCACACCCCGGACGACGGTCTGGCCCGGGCCCTGCTCGCCTGCCGGCGCAGATGACCCGGGCCAGCGCGCGGGGCGCCCGCTTCCTGGAACGGCACACGGTCACGGGGATCGAGCGGGCGGACGGCCAGGTCACCGGCGTCGTCACCGACCGGGGCACCTTCCCCGCCGACCATGTCGTCTCGGCCGCCGGCTTCTGGGGCCCGGTGATCGGCGCGATGGCCGGGGTGGACGTACCGCTGCTGCCGCTGGCCCACCAGTACGCCAGGACCGAACCACTGCCCGAACTGAGCGGGCGCGACCGCGCAGGCACCGAAGCCGATCCTGCGGTTCCAGGACCGCGACCTGTACTACCGCGAGCACACGCGACCGCCTCGGCATCGGCTCCTACGCCCACCGCCCGATGCCCGTCGACCCCTTCGCCGTCCCCGCCTTCGACGAGGCGACCGGAACATGGACATGCCCTCCTCCCTGCCCTTCACCGAGGAGGACTGCGCCCCGAGTTGGCAGGACTGCGTCGGCTGCATCCCCGCACTGCGCCACCCGTGTGGCGGGCTTCAACGGCGTCTTCTCCTTCACCCCCGACGGGATGCCGGTACTCGGCGAATCCCGGGACCTGCGCGGCTTCTGGCTCGCCGAGGCCGTCTGGGTCACCCACTCCGCCGGCGTTGCCAAGGCCCTCGCCGAGTGGATGACCGACGGGCGGCCCTCCCTCGACCTCCACGAATGCGACCTCTACCGCTTCGAGGACGCCCAGCGTTCACCGGCCTACATCGAGGATCGCGGCGCCCAGAGCTTCGTCGAGGTCTACGACGTCATCCACCCCCTCCAGCCCATCGAGGCCCCCCGCCCGCTCCGCGTCAGCCCCTTTTATGCCCGCCAGCAGGAACTCGGCGCGTACTTCCTGGAGGCCGGCGGCTGGGAGCGCCCGCACTGGTACGAGGCCAACGCCCCGCTCGCCGAAGGGCTCGGCCCTCCCCGAACGCGACCCCTGGTCGGCCCGCTACTGGTCCCCGATCGCCGCCGCGGAGGCCGCGGCGACCCGCGAGAAGGTCGCGCTCTTCGACATGACCCCGCTGCGCCGCCTGGAGGTCACCGGCCCCGGCGCGCTCGGCTTCCTCCAGCGGATGACCAGCAACCAGCTGGACAAGAAGCCCGGTGCGGTCACCTACACCCTTCTTCTGGACGAGGCCGGTGGCGTCCGATCCGACCTCACCGTCGCGCGGTTGGCACCCGACCGCTTCCAGATCGGCGCCAACAGCGGAGCCGACCTGGACCTGCTGCTGCGGCACGCCCCGGCCGGGGTGCAGATCCGCGACATCACCTCCGGCACCTGCTGCGTCGGGGTCTGGGGCCCGCTGGCCCGCGACCTCGTCCAGCCGCTCACCCGCGACGACTTCTCCCACCAGGGCTTCGGCTTCTTCAAGGCCAAACAGACCTACCTCGGTCATGTTCCGGTCACCGCCATGCGGCTGAGCTATGTCGGCGAGCTGGGCTGGGAGCTGTACACCACCGCAGACCTCGGCCTGCGGCTGTGGGACACGCTCTGGGAGGCCGGCCGGGAGCACGGGGTGATCGCCGCCGGGCGCAGCGCCTTCAACAGCCTGCGCCTGGAGAAGGGTTACCGCTCCTGGGGCCATGACATGACCACGGAACACAACCCGTACGAGGCCGGGGTCGGCTTCGCGGTCCGCCCCGCCAAGGGCGAGTTCACCGGCCGCGCCGCCCTCGAAGGGATCAGTGAGCAGAACGTCCGGCGCAAGCTCACCTGTCTCACCCTCGACGACCCGGCCGCCGTCGTCCTCGGCAAGGAGCCGGTGTTCGTCGACGGCGCCCCTGCCGGCTACGTCACCTCCGCCTCCTACGGCTACACCATCGGCCGGTGCGTCGCGTACGCCTGGCTACCGGCCTCGGCCGCGGTTCCCGGCACCGCCCTCCACCTGGAGTACTTCGGCGAGAAGGTCCCCGCCACCGTCGCGGAGGAACCGCTCTTCGACCCGAAGATGACGCGCATCCGCAGGCCGCCGCGCCCCGGCGCACCACCGCAGCCCGTGCACACGGCTTCCCGCCGGCGCGGTCGGCGAGGAGCTCGCCGACCTCGCGCCGACCGGCGCCACCGAGCACCCATCGAGCTGTTCGCCCCTTCCCCTCGCTTCGCCGGGGAGACACCGCCCGCCGCCGCGGCTGCTTGAGGAGACCGCACATGACGCACACACCCTCGTCCACCACCGCCACCGCCACAGCCGCCGCCCCGGCGGAATCCGCGCCGACCCCCGGCACGAGCCTGATCACGACCCTGCCCGGCCCCTCCTACACCGACCCCGACATCTTCCGGCAGGAGCAGGAGAAGATCTTCGAGCGGTGTGGTTCTGCGCGGTGCGCAGCGCGGACCTGGAAAAGCCGGGCGCCTTCCGTACGGTGCAGGTCGGCCGGGAGAGCGTCCTGATCACCCGGAACCGCGCCTGGCGCTGCGCGCCTTCCTCAACATCTGCCGGCACCGCGGCGCGCAGCTGTGCACCGTGGAGTCCGGAGAGGTCCGCCGCAACCTGCAATGTCCCTACCACGCCTGGACCTACGACCTCGACGGCGGCTGGTCGCCGCGCCCAACCTGCAGAAGATGCCGGACATCGACCGCACCGAGCGCGGCCTGGTCCAGGTCGAGCTGCGCGAGTGGCTCGGCTACGCGTGGGTGTGCCTGGCCGATGAGCCGCCGTCCTTCGACGAGACGGTGATCGGCGCGGCCGTCGAGCGGCTGGGCGACACGGCGTCCATCGAGCGTTACCGCACCGAGGGCCTCGCCCTGGGCAAACGCATCACCTACGACGTGCGGGCCAACTGGAAGCTCATCGTCGAGAACTTCATGGAGTGCTACCACTGCGCCACGATCCACCCCGAACTGACCGATGTGCTGCCGGAGTTCGCCGATGGCTTCGCCGCCCAGTACTACGTGGGCCACGGCGCGCAGTTCGCCGAGGAGGCCGAGGGCTTCACGGTCGACGGCCGCGGGGGCTTCGGCCGGCTGCCCGGGGTGAGGACACCCAGGACCGCCGCTACTACGCGATGACCGTCCGGCCGCAGGTCTTCGTCAACCTCGTCCCCGACCACGTCATCGTCCACCGGATGTTCCCGATGGCCGAGGACCGCACCGTCGTCGAGTGCGACTGGCTGTACCCGCCCGAGGTCGTCGAGTCCGGGGCGGACCTCTCGAAGTCCGTGGAGCTCTTCCACCGGGTCAACGCCCAGGACTTCGAAGCCTGCGAGCGCACCCAGCCGGCCATGGCCTCCCGCGCCTACCGCCAGGGCGGGGTGCTGGTACCCAGCGAGCACCACATCCAGATCTTCCACGCATGGCTCGTCGAGCGGCTGGGAGGCGCGCATGCCGGACCTGTTCATTGACGGTGAGTGGCGAGGCGCGGTCGACGAGCGCACCCGTGAGATCCGCTGCCCGGCCGACGGCTCCCTGGTCGGGGTCGTGGACGAGGCCGGCGGCAAGGACACGGCGGAGGCGATCGCCGCGGCCCGCCGGGCCTTCGACGAGGGACCCTGGCCCCGGACCCACCAGGCCAAGGTCGAGGCGTACGTGGCGCGGGGCGTGGCGGAGGGCGCGGTGCTGCGCTCCGGCGGGTCCCGCCCGGACCGGCCGGAGCTCGCCGACGGCTTCTACTACCTGCCCACCGTGCTGGACGAGTGCGCCTCGGGGATGTCGGTGGTCCGGGAGGAATCCTTCGGGCCGGTCCTGACCGTCGAGCGGTTCAACGGCGAGGAGGAGGCGGTACGCCTCGCCAACGACAGGGTCTACGGCCTCGCCGGCGCCGTATGGACGAGCGACGAGGCACGGCGGCCCGGCGTCGCGGCCGCGCTGCGGCTCGGCGCGGTCTGGATCAACGACTACCACCCCTATGTCCCCCAGGCGGAGTGGGGCGGCTTCAAGCAGTCCGGCTTCGGCCGCGAACTCGGGCCCGCGGGGCTCGCCGAGTACCGCGAGACGAAGCACATCTGGCGCAACACCCATCCCACACCCCAGGGGTGGTTCGACTCCGGGTAGCAGCACGCCGCCCTCTTGACGGCGCCCCCATGAGGAACCGCTCCCATGGCCCACGAAGTCCGCGCAGTCGACACGACCCACACCGGCAGCAGACGACGCCGAACTCGCCGAGTTCGGCTACAGACCCGAACTCAAGCGCACCCTCGGCAACTTCCACACCTTCGCCGCCGGGATCAGCTACATCTCGATCCTGACCGGCACCTTCCAGCTGTTCTACTTCGGCTACGGCAGCGGCGGCCCCGCCTACTGGTGGTCGTGGCCGATGGTCTTCGTCGGCCAGTTCATGGTCGCCCTGTGCTTCGCGGAGCTGGCCGCCCGCTATCCCGTCGCGGGCTCCGTCTACAACTGGTCGAAGAAGATAGGCAATCCGCATCTGGGCTGGCTCGCCGGCTGGATGATGTTGATCGCGTCCATAGTGTCCATATCGGCCGTGGCGCTGGCCTACCAGTTGACGCTGCCGCAGATCTCGTCGGCCTTCCAGATCGTGGGGGACGGCACCGGCACGTACGACGTGGCGACCAACGCGGTCATCCTGGCCGCGGTGTTGATCCTCTTCACCACCTTGGTGAACGCCTTCGGAGTCAAGTTGATGGCGAGGATCAACACGGCGGGCGTGTTCATCGAGTTGATCGCCACCGTCGTACTGATCGTCCTGTTCGCCGTCCACATCACCCGCGGCCCGCAGGTGGTCATGGAGACGCAACGGCACCGGCGCGGACTACGGCACCGGATACCTGGGCGCGTTCCTCGTGGCGTCGCTGGCGTCCGCGTACGTCATGTACGGCTTCGACACGGCCTCCTCCCTCGGCGAGGAGTGCCTGGACCCGTCCCGCAACGCGCCGCGCGCCATCATCCGCGCCATCGTCGCCTCCTTCGTCCTCGGCGGCCTGATCCTGCTGCTCGCGCTGATGAGCGTCTCCAGCCTGAAGGGCGAGAAGCTGTCCACGGACGGCCTGCAGTACGTCGTGCTGAACGTCCTCGGCCCCACGGCCGGCAAGGCGATGCTGTGGTGCGTGCTGATCGCCGTCACGGTGTGCGCCCTGGCGGTCCACACGGCGGCGATCCGGCTGGCGTTCGCGATGGCCCGGGACAACAACCTGCCCGCGTCCTCGACGGCTGGCGCAAGTGTCAGCCCGCGCTTCCAGACGCCGGTCCTGCCGACCGTGATCATCGGGATCCTGGCGCTGGCGATCCTGGTGGTCAACATCCGCCAGCCGCAGATCTTCACCGTCGTCACCAGCATCGGCATCATCATGATCTACCTCGCCTACCTCGGGGTCACCGCGCCGATGCTGGTGGCGCGGCTGCGCGGCAGGTGGCAGCCGGCGGGCGAGGGCCGTTCTCCCTGGGCCGCTGGGGACTGCCGGTCAACATCCTCGCCGTGGTGTGGGGCGCGGGCATGACCCTCAACCTGATCTGGCCACGCGCCGCGGTCTACAACGCGACGGCTCCCTACCACTGGTACCTGCGCTGGGGCGCGGTGCTGTTCGTCGCCGTCATCGCGGGCGGCGGCTTCGCCTACTACTGGTTCATCCAGCGGCACCGGACCGGCGTGCTCGCCGAGCACAGCCTGGAAGGCACGGCGACGCCGACCAAGGAGGTCAACTCCCCATGACGTTCGACGAGGTCGGCCATGACGTGGTCGGCGGTCGTAGCGCGGACAACCTCGTCGCGCCTTGCGGCGGAGCCGCATGTCCACACAGCCCCGCGCCCATCAGGGCGCAGCCGGTGCCGGGCGTTTGTACATCCGTGGTCGCCGTGATCTCGCTGTGCACCGCCTCCCCCGCCTGGGGCTGCTGCGGCAGGCCCGGGCGGAGGTGTTCCTCCACGCTGATGTACTTCAGGCCGGCCCTGAGGTCGGCGTCGTTGCGCAGCCGGATGACCAGTGGGAACTCGGCCAGCGCGGTCGTGTCGAACAGGCCCGTGGTGTAGAGGAGCTGGACGCCCAGCGCGTCCGACACGGCTCGCTGGAGCTCCAGCAGGTACGTGGCGTTGGCGCGCCCGATCGGGTTGTCCAGGAACAGCGTGCCGGCGTGCCGGTGCTTGTCGCGGCCCCGGTCGTTCGACCGCAGCGCCGCCATCGTGCAGTACAGCGCGATGGCGGCGGTGAGCAGCTGGCCGCCGGAGAAGACGTCGCCCATCTGCCCGACGGGCACGCGCTCGGCGCGCAGCACGGCATCCGGCTTGAGGATCTCGACGGCGACGCCCTTCGGCTGCAGCGCCGCCGCAACACCGCGAAGCAGCAGGGACATGCCGTCCCGCCGCAGGTCGGAGTTCTTCTTCACGCGCCGCCCGGGTCGCCTCGTCGATGACCTCGCCCAGCCGCTCGGTGAGGGTGGCCTGGTCGGGTTCCTCGAAGCGGATGCGCAGGAACTCCTGGCCGGACCACTCGCCGAGCCCCTCCGGGCAGCCGGGAGAGCCGCTGGGCGGAGCGCAGGGTCGTCAGCGCCGACTCGACCAGGCCCCGCAGCCGGTCCACGATCGAGTCGCGGTTGCGCTCCAGCTGCGCCAACTCGTCGGTGAGGACGCGGAGTCGGGGCGCGAAGGCGTCCGCCCACTTCTGGGCGTGCTCGGGCAGCGCGGAGGCGGGCAGCTCGCGGATCTGCTGGCGGGCGGGGGTGCGGACCTGCTCGTAGCGCGTGGAGTTGGCGTGCCGGACGAGGACGTCGCTCGCCTCGCGTACGGCGGCCTCGGCGGCGGAGAGGTCGGCGGCGCAGCCGCGCAGGGAGCGGCGGGCCTCGGCGGCCGACTGCCGGGCCTCCTCCGGGCTGCCGGGGTACGGCTCGGGCTCCTCGTGCTCCTCGTCCGTGGCGTGCTCGCGCAGCAGGTCGCGGAGCATGGCGGCGATCTCGTCGAAGCCGCCGGCCGCGTCCTCGGCGGCGCGGTGGGCGTCGAGGAGTTCGGCGTGCGCCTCGCGTGCCTGCGTTCAGCGCCTCGGTGTGGGAGGCGAGTTCGGCCGTGGCGGTGCGCAGCAGGGTCTGCGCGTGCTCGGCGTCGCGCGGCTGAAGTTCCTCGGGGAGCTCGGTGTGCGCCTCGCCGTCCTCGGGCGCGTGCCGCTCGGCCTCGCCGCGCAGCCGCCCGAGCTGCTCGCTCGCGCTCGACATGCGGGTCTCCAGGAGCTGGACCAGCTCCTCGGCGCGGGCGGCGGCGGCCTGGCGGGTGGGGCCGTCGGAGCCGTCGGGCGACTCGAGGAGCTGCTCCGCGCGGGTACGGACCTTGTTGCTCAGCCGGTCCAGCTCCGCGCGGGCCGCGCTCTCGTCGCTCTCCGCGCGGGCCTGCTCGGCGCGCAGGTCGGCGCCGACGCCGACCTTCTCGTACAACTGGGAGGCGGCCCGGTAGGCCTCGCGCAGGGCGGGCAGGGACGGCCTTCGGGGCCTCGGCGTCCTCGTCCGTCGGGTACGTCGTCGGGGGCGCCCGCGATCTCGGAGCGCTCGGCGCGCAGCGCGCGCGCGGTGCGGCGGGTGTCGTCGGCGGCGCGCTGGGCGGCACGGCGGTCCTCGTCGGCGGCGCGGGCACGCTCCAGGCAGGACTGGGCGCCGCGCCTCGGACTCGGTCGCCTCGTCGGCGAGTTCGCGCAGCTTGACCTGCCAGCCGGCCCGTTCGCGCAGCCGGAAGGCGAGCCCGGCGAGGGCGTCGGCGGAGCGGCGGGCCTTCTGGGCGGCCTCCTGCCGCTCGTCGCGGACCCGGGCGGCCTCGGCGGCGGCCTCGTCGGCCTCGGCCCGCACGGTCCGCGCCTCGGCCAGCTCGGCCTCGGACTCCTCGGCGAACGCGCGGGTGTCCTGGGCCGCCTGCGCCAGCTCGACCAGTCGGCCGGCGGGGCAGCCGGTGCGCCAGGAGGCGAGCCGCGCGGCCAGTTCGCGGTCCTTGCCGAGCCGCGCGGCGAGCGCTGCGGATCTCCTCGTCCCGCTCGGTCGCCCGCGCGCGCAGCGCCTGCCGCTCCTCGTCGGCGGCGTGCTCGTCGTGCATGGCCGGGTTCGGCGGGACGAGGAAGACGTCGCCGCTCTCGCGCGTCCGGGCGCGGGGGTCGGGGCGAGCAGGGCGGCGGCGGTGCCGACCGCCACGGCCGACCGGGGCAGCAGGGCCGCGTCGCCCAGCGCCTCGCGGGCGCGCGCGTGGGTGTCGGGGTCGGTGATGATCACGCCGTCGACGAGTTCGGGCCGGGCGGCCAGCACGCGCGCGTGGTCGGCGGGGTCGACGGCCTGGGCGAGATAGCGCCAGCCGGGCAGGGCCGGGATGCCGTGCTCGCCGAGGAACTCGACGGTGGCCAGCACGTCCGGGCCGGGCGGCAGCAGCCCGCCGTCGCCGAGCGCGCCGAGGATGCGGGAGTCGTCGGCGGCTGCCGTACGCAGCTCGAAGAGCTGCCGCTCGGCGGCGGAGACGGCGTCGTCGAGCAGTTCGCGCAGTTCGTCGGCGAAGCGGTCGAGCTCCTCCGGCGTGAGGGCGCCTCGGCTGCGCCCGGGGCGCCGTCCGCGCGCCGCGCGTGGTCGCGCGCCTTGGCGTCGTCGCCGGTCGAGGAGCAGGCACGCCCGCGTTCGCGCGGAAGCGCCGGCCTGGGACTCGCCGGTCAGGCCGAGCAGTTCCGCAAGCCGCTCCTCCGCCGCCAGCGCCTCGGCGAGGCGGCGCTCGGCGTCGTAGGCACGCTCCGCCGCGGTCGCGGCGTCGGCCGCACGGGCCGCGGTCAGCTCCGCGCGGGACTCGGTCGAGGCGGCCTCGCGCGCGTGCTCCGAGGCCCGCCGGGAGGCCTCGCGGGCGGTGTCCCAGGCCGCGACGGCCGTCTTCTCGGCGTCGCTCGCCGCGAGGGCCGCGCGGGCCGGGTCGGCGTCGGGCGCGCTGTCGTCGAGCCAGCCCGCGCGTACGGCCTCGGCGGTCTCCTGCTCGACCTCGGACAGGCGCTGCCGCAGATGCCCGACCTCACTGCGGGCGCGCTGCGCCTCGGTGGCGGCGGCGGTGGAGTCGCGGTACGCGGAGTCGCTGACCTCCTGGAGGGCGGCGGAGCGCTCCTCCTCCTCGTTGGCGAGGGTCTCGGCGCTCTGCGCGGCCGGCGTGCAGGGCCCGTACGAGATCGACGGCGGCCTTGGCGCGGGCGGCCAGCGCGGGGGCGGCGTCCCGCTCGGCCTCCTGGATGGCGGCGGACACGCGTGCGACACGGTCGGCGGCGGCACGGTGGCGCAGGACGGTCTCGGCGGCCTGCCAGGCGGAGTACAGCGTGCGCGCGTCGGCGAGCTCGCGCTTCTGCGCGGCGGCGGACTTCTCGGCCGCCGGCGAGCGCCAGCGAGGCGTGCCGGTAGGCGAGTTCGGCGGAGATCAGCGCGCTGCGCTCGCGCGCCGCCTCGGCGTGGGTGACGGCGTACGCGGCGGCGGTGACCCGCTGGGCGAGGTCGGCGGCCCGGACCCGCTCCTGCACACCGCGCGCGGACAGCCGCCGGGCCAGGGTCCGGGTGCGGCGCTCGGCGCCGGCGTGGATGTCACGCGCGCGGGTGCGTGCCTCGGCGGCCTCGACGATCCGGCCGAGCAGGTCGACGGACCCGGCGGTGAAGTCGCGTTCGGCGATCAGCTCGGCCCGTCGGCCCAGCTTGTTGCCGAAGCCGCTGACCAGGTCGGCGAGGCCGTCGGTGTCGCGGGTGTCGGTGACGGCGCGCAGCAGCAGGTCGGTGAAGTCGGAGTCCTTCTTGACCGCGAAGAGGCCGGCGGCCTCACCCTCGTCGGCGTTCATCTCCCGCTGGTAGCGGAAGAGTTCGGGGTCGAGGCCGAGGTCGCCGAGGTGCTCGATCCAGCGGTCGTGGATCTCCTCCCAGTGCACCTCCAGGTGCGGGTAGGTCTTGCCCGCCTCGGTGAGGGCGTCGCGGAAGCCCTTCATGGTGCGCCGTCGCCCGTGCGCGCCCGACTGGCCCTCGACCGGACGGCCGTACGGCGGTGGACTCGGCGACGGGCAGGTTGTCCAGGCTCAGTCCGGGCCCGGGCCGGAAGGAGTACCAGGCCTCGGCGAACTTGCGCGGGTCGTTGGAGACCTGACGCCCGCGCCACTCGCTGACCTTGCCGACGACGACGCACTCGCCGGTCAGCACGTGCTGCCACTCCAGCGCGACGTGCCCGCAGTCGTCGGCGAGCAGGAACTTGCGCAGCACACCGGAGCTGGCGCCGCCGAGGGTGTTGCGGTGGCCCGGCAGCATCACGGAGAAGATCAGCTTGAGCAGCACCGACTTGCCGCCGCCGTTCTCCAGGAAGAGCACCCCGGCGGGCGCGGGCCGGCGCGGCGGGCCGACGGGCTCCTCCTCGAAGAACTCCGCCTGCGTGGGCGCGGGGTCGGGCACGGGCTCGCCCACACCGCGCAGGTCAAGCACGGTGTCGGCGTAGCGCGCACCGGCGGGCCCGATGGAGTAGAGGCGGACCCGGGACAGCTCGTACATGGCGGACTCTCGTAAGTCTTCGTCAGATCAGGGGAGTTGGCAGGATCAGGAAGTGCGGGGGCTCAGGACGGAGTGGAACGGCAGCCCGGCGTCGGCCACCAGCTCCAGGTCGTCGCTCTCCTCGGCGGGCAGCAGCGTCGGCGTGCCGTCGGTGACCGGGACGACGCCCAGCTCCAGCAGCTCGGCCATGGCGGCGCTGCCGGCCATGTCGCGCACCTGGAGCTGGTAGCGGGCCGTGGTGCGGTAGGTGCCGCCGTTGTCGTCGCCGGTGCGCTGCAGGAATCCGGAGTCGGTGAGGAAGGCGACGGCCTTGGCGACGATGCCGGTGGTCGAACCGGCGAGCCGGCGCGCGTCCTTGGTGGCACCGGTCGCGCTGCGCCGCACCCAGATCCGCCAGGCGGCCTCCAGGCCGGGCGCGTCGGTCGCCGGGTCGGTGTTCTCGCCCTGCTCGTCGGCGCGCTCCTCCAGGCGGCGGCAGGCCTGGCGTACGAAGGCGTCGACGCCGTTGACCGTGACGCGGCCGATGTAGCCGTCGTCGGCGAGGTCCTCGGGCCGCGGGAACGCCATGGCGGCGACGGCGAGATGGGCCAGTCCGTGCAGGAACCGGTCGCCGCCGTCGGCGGACGTACGACGCGCGTAGTCGCCCATGCGGACGGCGAACACCGAGTCCTCGGCGGCGGTCACGGCCATGCCCGCGCGCGGGGACACCTCCAGCACGATCAGCCCGAGCCCGGTGGCCACGGCATCGGCGAGCCGCGCGAACGGCGGGTCCTCGCGGTACCGCCGCAGCAGGTCCGCGTACTCCTGGTCGCGGGCGGGCTGCAGCTTGGGCTGCAGGCCGAAGGCGACACGAGCCGGGCCGCGTCGGCGGCGTCGGCGGGGGTGACGGCGGCGCGCGCCGCGGGGCCGGTGCCTCCGGCTCACTCCACTCGACGTGCTCGCTCACGGTCGGGGCTCCTTGTTGCCACGTCGTGCTGCACTCATGCTGCTTCCGTCCTGTCCGCCGCCATCCCCGCCGCGTCCAGCAGGGCCGTACCGACGATGAGGTCGGCCCCGCCGAACTCCGGGATCGTCGAGCTCGGTCCCGTCGTCCACGGCGAACAGCAGCTTCTGCTCGCCCTGCCGATAGGCCGTACCGACCGGCGGACTGGCGGCGTGCACCGCCAGCAGCGCGACGAGATACGGCAGGTCGGGGTCCTGCCGGCGGGCCTGCGGCCAGCAGGCCCGACAGCCGGCGCGGCGCGTCGGCCGGCAGGTCCAGCAGCTCCATGCGCCGCGGCCATCTGCTCCTCGCTGAACCGGCTGTCGTCCGGCGTGGCGATGAGGTCGGGCTCGGGCATCTCCGCGCCCAGGTGCTCCCGCTCCACCGGCGGCGTCAGCAGTATGTCGACGAGATCACCCGACCCGGACGGACACCGGCGTGCGCAGCCCGGTGCCGCGGGCGAAGAAGGCGTCCGTGACGCGGACGGCCTGCTCGAGCGGCAGCGGCAGGACGGGCGCGACGAGATGGCCGTACAGGTCGATCCCCGACGTCGTCATCGGCGTGGCGAAGGCCTGCCGGTCCTGCTCGGCGCGGAACAGCGGTCCGGCCTCCAGCAGCCGGGACTGCAACTGCGTGTGCCGGCGGATGCAGTCCTTGACGATGTCGACGAGCTCGGCGGCGCGGCGCTTGTGCTCGGGATCCTCGGACTCGTCACGTGCCTTGCGGATGTTGGTGAGGATCGCGTTCTCGTGGCGGTAGCGGTCGGCGACGTGCTCCAGCGCCTCGGCGATCATGTCGGGCACGGTGGTCAGCCAGTCCACCGCGCGCACGTTGCGCCGGGTCGCGTCCAGGGCCCTGCGCAGGGTCTCCGAGTACTGCACGGTGCGGTAGCGGGCCTGTTCGGCCGCGAGCTGGGCGTCGGCGAGCCGGCCGCGGCTGATCAGCACCTCCAGCTTGACCTCGGCGGCGATCTGCGCGCTGGTGACGTCCGTGTCGAGGGCGCCGACGAGGACGTTGACCGCCTCGTCCGTCGTACGGAGATACACCGTGCCGCCGGGGCCGGGCACCTCCTCGATCAGCTTGAAGTCGTAGTCACGGCGCACATACGCGCCGTCCGCCCCGAACGTGCCGTACACCGCGCGGAAGCCGCGGTCAACGCTGCCGACGTTGATCAGGTTCTCCAGGACCCAGCGGGCCACCCGCTCGTGCTCGGCGGCGGGGCGCTGCGGGGCCTGCGCGGCGATGCGCGGGATGAGCCGGGCGACGATCTGGTCGTGGTCGGCGCCCGTGTCGAAGTCCATGTTCAGGGTGACGAGGTCGATGGCCGCGAGGGCGACCTCCGCCATGCCGTACACCGAGTACTCACCGGCGAGGTTGGCCTTGCGCGCGTCCAGGTCGTGCAACGGCGCGGTGCAGGCGAGCGCGCGCAGCCGCCGCGCCAGGCCCTCGTCGGCGGCCGGCCCCGGCGCGGGGCGCGGCCCCGCGCTGAGCTGGGGCGGAACGCTGTCCGTCGATGCAGGCGAAGTCACGGTGCACAGACTAGGTCCTGGGTCTGACAACGACCCAAACGACGCGGATACGGCCGTGCAGCGCGGTCGTCCTCGGGGCACTGACCCGCCGTCGGTAGACCTCGACGACCCGCTCCAGCGAGTCGTCGAGGTAGATCCGCGAGCAGGCCCTCGGCCTCGCCCGTGTCGCCTGCCTGAAGAGCCTCCGAGGATCGCGATATTTCGCGCGAGGTACGGCTCGTGCAGCCGCTGTGGATCGTCCACGACATGGAAGGCGAGACGCAGTTCGGCGAAGACGCTGCGCATCAGCTCGTCGGTGCGCTCGCTCACGGCGAGGGCGACGAGTTCCCGGTGGAAGTGGATGTTGGCCGTCCCACAGCCCTTCCAGTCACCTTCGCGCACCGCCCGCTGCCCTTCGGCGACGGCGTCGGCGGGCCCGTCGAGGGCGTACGGCGGCTCGCCGAGGCCGCGGACGACGGCACACTCGACGAGGCGGCGGGTGCGGTAGATGTCCTCGACGTCCTCCACGGTCAGGACCCGGACGAAGACGCCCCGGTTCAGCTCGTGGACGAGCAGGCGTTCGTGGGTGAGCAGGCGGAACGCTTCGCGCAGCGTGTTGCGGGAGACGCCGAGCGCGCCGCCGATGCTGTCTTCCGACAGCCGGGTGCCGGGCGGGAAGTAGCCCTCGGCGATGCGGCTCCTGAGGATGTCCGAGACCCGTTCCGCCGTGCTGGTGCGCCCCAGGAGGGCCCGGTCGTCGGCGAGGTCCTTCAGCTGCTCTGCCATGCCCGGAATTCAATCGCAGACACGAGAACGAACCAGCATGGGTATTGAAGGATCGTTGAACAATCCTCTACGGTGCTACGCACGGCGTCGCCCCCCGATGCGGCGTCGACCGCTTCCGCACGGCATGGCTCACCCCGAAGCACCCTCCGTCCTCCCTCTGCGAGGTGCCCATGAGCACGACCCCTCCACCGCAGGCCCTGACCGACGACACACACCACCGAGGCGGCCGAACGCGCCGCCGACGACGGCGCGTTCGGCTGGCTGCGCGCCCTCGGTCCGCGCGGCCGGCGCGCGTTCGCCGGTGCCTTCGGCGGCTATGCCCTGGACTCCTACGACTACTTCACGCTGCCGCTGAGCATGGTCGCGCTGTCCGCCTACTTCGGCCTGAACAGCGGCCAGACCGGCCTGTTCACGACGGTCACGCTGGTGGTCTCCGCGATCGGCGGCGCCCTCGCGGGCGTCCTCGCGGACCGGATCGGCCGGGTGAAGGCGCTGATGATCACGGTGATCACGTACGCGGTCTTCACGGTCGCCTGCGGATTCGCGCCCAACTACGAGACGCTGCTGGTCTTCCGCGCGCTGCAGGGCCTCGGTTTCGGCGGCGAGTGGGCGGTCGGCGCGATCCTCGTCGCCGAATACGCGAGCGCCAAGCACCGGGGCCGCACGCTCGGCGCGATCCAGAGCTCCTGGGCCGTGGGCTGGGGCCTCGCCGTGATCGTCTACACGTTGGTCTTCTCGGTGGCCGGCGACGACCTGGCCTGGCGCATCATGTTCTGGACCGGGGCGCTGCCCGCGCTGCTCGTCATCTGGCTGCGGCGCAGTGTGCACGACGCGCCCGAGGCGGCGGCCGCTCGTGAACGGAGCGCGGACAAGGGCTCCTTCACGGCGATCTTCAAGCCCGGCCTGCTGCGTACGACGATCTTCGCGGGGCTGCTCTCGACCGGTGTCCAGGGCGGCTACTACACGCTGGCCACGTGGGTGCCGACGTACCTGAAGTCCGAGCGCGAGCTGTCCGTCGTCGGCACCGGCGGCTATCTGACGTTCCTGATATCGGGAGCCTTCCTCGGCTACCTCACCGGCGGCTACCTCACCGACAAGCTGGGCCGGCGGCGCAACATCTGGCTTTTCGCCCTGCTGTCGGCGATCTGCATCCTGGCGTACGCGAACATCCCGAGCGGCGCCAACACCCTGCTCCTGGTGCTCGGCTTCCCGCTCGGGTTCTGCATGTCGGCGATCTTCAGCGGCTTCGGCTCCTACCTGAGCGAGCTGTACCCGACGGCGGTGCGCGGCACGGGGCAGGGCTTCACGTACAACACCGGGCGCGCGGTGGGTGCCGTGTTCCCGACGATGGTCGGTTTCCTGGCCGACAGCTGGGGCGTGGGCGGCGCGCTGGTCTTCGGAGCCATCGGTTACGGCCTGGCGGCACTGGCACTGCTCGGGCTGCCGGAGACGCGCGGGAAGGAGCTCACGTGAACCGGACCAGTACCCGCACTCCCGCCGAAGACCGTCCCGTCGTCCTCGGCGACGAGCACGCGCACGCGTGGAGCCCGGAAACGGCCCGCACCCGCTTCCGGGAGGGCCTGGCGGGCCCCACGGCCGGGGTCGCGGCCGGCCACACCCAGGTCAACCTGATCTCGGTGCCCGCCGACTGGGCCTACGACATGCTGCTGTTCTGCCGGCGCAACCCCAAGCCCTGCCCGGTCCTCGACGTCACGGACGCCGGATCCTGGACCACCGTGCTCGCCGGCGGCGCGGATCTGCGCACCGACCTGCCGCGCTACCGGGTGTGGCGGGACGGCGAGCTGGTGGACGAGCCGACGGACGTGCGCGCCTACTGGCGGGACGACCTGGTGTCGTTCCTGATCGGGTGCAGCTTCACCTTCGAGTGGGCGCTGAGCGAGGCGGGCGTTCCGATCCGTGCCGCCCCCGATCCGGCGGCCGAGGTGGCCCACCAGA
Source organism: uncultured Actinomycetota bacterium (assembly GCA_963798065.1). Taxonomy (GTDB): domain Bacteria; phylum Actinomycetota; class Actinomycetes; order Streptomycetales; family Streptomycetaceae; genus Streptomyces. The sequence goes on from CAWCSC010000026.1 coordinate 45,364, forward strand.
TCGGCGTCCTGGAGGTCTTCGCCCGCGCGGCGGATTCCCGCGCGGCGGGCTCCCGCGTGGCCTACGGGCAGTGAGGGCAAGGTGCGGGGTGCTGTCCAGGTCCCGCCCGACGGCAGGCCGGTGGTGTTCCTGGCCGACCGTCCGACCACCGGGGGCTACCCGGTGATCGCGGTGGTCCGCGACGCCGGCCTTCCGGCCGCCGCCCAGGCGGCCCTCGGCACGCCGGTCCGCTTGGTGGCCGTACGCCGCCGCTGAACCGTTCGGACCACGCTGGTCCCTGCCCACCTGTCAGGCGGCGTCCGGCTCTTCCGCCACCGACAGGGCCGCGAGAGCGGCCGACACCGCCGCGGAGGCCCGCAGGTCCAGCCGGGCACTCGTCCCCCGGGCTCGGTGCCCGAGCTCGTCGGCGGCCAGTGTCAGGAGCTGGGGCAGCAGGTCGGTGCAGCGGCGAGCCACCCACCCGGTACCGGCCGTGGCCAGCCACCACAGGCTCGCCGACTTCGTCGGGACGGGAAATCCGGACTCGGGCGAGGGCGCGGGCCCTGTCGCGAGGCCGTGCTCCGCGAGCAGCGCGTGGAAGCGCAGGGCCAGCTGCCGGTGCCCCCGCTCGCCGGGGTGCAGCCGGTCCGCGCTCCACATGGCACGGTCCGTGGTCCAGTCGCCCTCGCACGCGTGCAGGTGCAGCGCTCCGTACCGGTCGGACAGGGCATGGACGACCGCGTTCACGGCCCGTTGCCGCCGCGCCAGCGGATGGGCCAGCGCCCCCGGCAGCCCGAGCATCGTGCCGGGGTCGGGCAGGCACGCGGTGAGCAGGACCGCGCCCTGCTCGGTGCAGGCCCCGTACACCCGGTCGAGCCGGGCCGCCACGGCCTGGATGTCGAAGGTGCAGCGCAGGGTGTCGTTGACGCCGACGACGACGGACACGAGTTCGGGCCGCAGCTCCAGCGCGGCGGGCAGCTGCCGCTCCAGCACGTCCCTCGTCAGCGCCCCGCTCTTCGCGAGGTTGGTGAACCGAGCGGGTTCCTCGGCGAGCCCGTCGGCGAGCAGCGCGGCCCAGCCACGCCACCCGTCGCCGACGGGGTCGCCCACGCCCTCGGTCAGCGAGTCGCCCAGGGCCACGAAACCCGGGGACCCCACGGACCGCGGGGGTCTCATGCCATGCCTCCGGGCACGAACGGGCGCACGGGGACGGCCGCGTCGTGTGCGGCGAGGAAGGCGTCGACCGCGGCGTTCCACCCGAAGCACTCCGCACGCGCGCGTGCCGCCTCGCGCCGGTCCGCCTCCAGGCCTTCCAGCAGCAGGTCCACGGCGTCCGCGAAGGCCTCTGCGTGGTCCGCCGCGACGGCCCCGGCGGAGCCGATCACCTCCGACAGCGCGGACGACGCGCTCGCCACCACGGGCGTGCCGCACGCCATGGCCTCCAGTGCGGCGAGCCCGAAGGTCTCGGCGGGCCCCGGCGCCAGGGCGACATCGGCGGACGCCTGGAGCGCGCCGAGCAGCCCCCGGTCGGAGACATGCCCGAGGAAGGTGACCGGCAAGGCGCTCTCGCGTGCCCGCTGTTCGAGCCGCGCGCGGAGCGGGCCGTCGCCTGCCACCACCAGCACCGCCCGTCGCCCGCGCCGCCGCAGCGTCTCCAGGGCGTCCAGCGCCGTGCCGGGCCGCTTCTCCACGGACAGCCGCGAGCACATCACGAGCAGCGTCTCGTCCACGCGCGCGTGCCGCGCCCGCAGCTGCGGATCGCGCAGCGCCGGGTGCCGCTGCACCAGGTCGACACCCAGCGGGGCCCGGACGACGTTGCGTGCCCCGATCCGCACGAACTCCCGCTCGGCGAACTCGGTGGTGCACACCACGCGCGCGTACGTGTGGGCCGTGCGGACGTTGAGGGCGTCGGCGGCACGCCGGGCTGCCCCCTCGGGCAGGCCCCAGGTGCGCAGCACGCCGTCGGCGGTCTCGTGGGAGACCATCACGGCCGGGACCCGGGCGCGCCGCGCCCACCTGCCGGTCCACCTGAGGGTCGTACGGTCGGACACCTCCAGCCGGTCCGGCGCGAGCTCTTCCAGGAGCCGGGCCACCCGCCTCTTGTCGGCGAGGACGCGGTAGCCGCCGGTGCCGGGCAGCAGCGGCCCGGGGAGGGTGATGACCCGCCCCTGTTCGGTCTCGCGGTCGGTCAGGCTCTCGCCGGGAACGACGAGGACGGGCTCGTGCCCCGCCTCCTTGAAGCCCTTGCCGAGTTCGCGCAGGGCGGTGCGCAGACCGCCGGACGCGGGCGCGACGAAGTTGGCGAGCCGGACGATCCGCAGCGACGGGCCGGCGCCGGCGCCCTTCCCGAGGTCACGCGTGCCCTCGCTCATGCCGCCACCACCGTCCTGCGCCCGGCGAGCACGTTCGCGTAGTGCCCGATCAGCTGGTCGCCGACGGCCGCCCAGGTGCGGCCCTCGACCGTGGCGCGCCCGGCGGCGCCGAAGGCGGCGCGCAGCCCGGGATCGGCGGCCAGGGACCGCACCGCGTCCCGTACGGCGGTCGCGTCGCGCGGCGGCACCAGCAGCCCGGTCTGCCCGTGCGCGACCAGGTCCAGCGGTCCGCCCGCTGCGGGCGCCACGACCGGCAGGCCGCTGGCCATGGCCTCCTGCACCGTCTGGCAGAAGGTCTCGAAGGGGCCGGTGTGCACGAAGAGGTCGAGCGAGGCGAAGACCCGGGCGAGATCGTCACCGGTGCGCCGGCCGAGGAAGACCGCGCCGGGCAGCGCCTGCTCCAGCCCGGGCCGGCTGGGGCCGTCGCCGACGACCACGACCCGGACGCCCTCCAGGCCGCAGACACCGGCGAGGAGTTCGACCTGCTTCTCGGGGGCGAGCCGGCCGACGTAGCCGACGATCAGCTCGCCGTTCGGGGCCAGCTCGCGGCGCAGGGCCTCGGCGCGGCGGTCCGGCCGGAAACGTTCGGTGTCCACGCCGCGCGGCCACAGCTTGACCCGGGGCACACCGTGCGTCTCCAGGTCGTTGAGGGCAGCGCTGGACGGGGCGAGGGTGAGGTCGGCGGCGCCGTGGACGGAGCGGATGCGCCGCCAGGCGGCGGCCTCTCCGGCACCCATGTACGTACGGGCGTATCCGGCCAGGTCGGTCTGGTAGACGGCGACGGCGGGGACGCAGAGTCGGGCGGCGGCCGCCATGCCGCGCACGCCGAGGACGAAGGGGCTGGCGAGGTGGACGACATCGGCACGGTGCTCGATGACGGCGGCGGCCAGGCGCCGGCTGGGGAGGGCGACGCGGACCTGGGGGTAGCCGGGGAGCGGGAGGGAGGGGACGTGGACGACGCGGCACGGCGCGCCGGCGTCGGGCTTGTTCCCCGGCGCAGGGGCCGGGGCCACGACTACGGGGGTGTGACCGCGCTCGACGAGATGCCGGGCGGTCTGGAGCGCGCAGTGGGCCACGCCGTTCACGTCGGGGGGAAAGGATTCGGTCACGATGACGACACGCATACCGGTGTTGTCGCCGTACCGGACGTGGCCGCGTCAACGTGGATCTTTCCGGACGAGGAACGTCCTATGAGCGTTCTGAGGTGCACCCGCGCAGGTCAGGCCCCGTCCATGCGCTCCTGATCCGCCGGTCACCCCTCGTTCACCCGGGCGGCCTGAATCCGCCCCGGCGTCCTGGCGCAGAGGGGGGTCACACAGCGGTCTCCTCGGGACCGATCCGGCTGCGTACGGCCGTCTGGACCTCGGCCTCCTCGGCAGGGTCGGCGGCGAGCCGGCGCAGTCGCTCCACGACACGGGCATCGCCGGTCTCGGCATGCCGGGCGGCGAGTTCGCGGGTGGTCTCCTCGCAGTCCCACAGGCATTCGACGGCGAAGCCGGTGGCGAAGGAGGGGTCGGTGGCGGCGAGGGCCCGGGCGGCCCGGCCGCGCAGATGGGAGGAGGCGGTCTCGCGGTAGACGTGGCGGAGCACGGGTGCGGCGCAGGCGATGCCGAGCCGTCCGGTGCCGTCGACCAGGGTCCACAGGGTCGGCGCGTCGGGGCCTTCGCCGCGCACCGCCTCCCGTAGTGCCGCGAGGACCAGGTCCCGGTCGTGCACCCCGCCCAGGCAGGCGAGGACGCGTCCGGCGGCGGCACCCAGCTCGTCGGGCCGGTGCGCCCAGCTTCGCGCCCGGTCCACGGCGGCGAGACTGCGCATCCGTTCGAAGGCGTCGACGGCGGCCTCCACGACGACCGTCGAGCCGGTGGCCACGGCGGCCTCGATCAGGTCGAGGGCGTCGGGATCGTTGCCTTCGGCGAGGTAGCGCAGGGCGGTGCACCGGGCTCCGTCGCCGCCGTCCTTCGCGGCCTGGACGATCTCGGCGCGGTCCTCGGGGCCCGCCACGGCGGTGAGACAGCGGGCGGCCGGGACATGCAGTGCGGCGCCCCGTTCGAGGCCCTGCTGGGCCCATTCGAAGACGGCTTGCACGCTCCATCCCGGACGAGGGCCCGTGGGCCGCATCTGCCGCTGCCAGCGGTCGAAGCAGCCGGTCTCGTGGGCGGCACGCACGCGTGCGGCGATGGATTCGCGCGGATCCTCGGCCCACAGCCGCCACGGCCGGGGCTCGAAGGCATCGCGGACGGTGGCGGCCAGCTCGGCCTCGCCCTCCGGATCGGCCGGGAACCGGGCGAGGACGGGTGCGGCGAGGGCACGCAGGCCCGCGTCGTCGTCCCTGAGGGCCAGTTCGTCCAGGGCCCAGGCCCAGTTCGAGCCATGGGCGGCGTACCTGCGCAGCATTTCGAGCGCGTCCCGCCTGCCGTAGGAGGCGAGGTGCCCGAGGACGGCGAGGGCGAGGCCGGTGCGTGACTCGTCGGAGTCGAGAACGTCCTCGGCGTCGAAGAGATGGGCCTCGACCGCGTCCAGCTCGCCGTTCAGGTCGAGGTAGAGGCGGGCGTAGTAGAGGGAGCGGTTCTCCACCTGCCAGTCGTGGCGGGGATCGCGCAGCACACAGTGGTTCAACGCCGCGAGCGCCTCGGGGCGCGGGGCGGTGAGCGCGTGCAGTGTGCCGTCGCCGCGGCCCCGCTGGAGCAGGCCGAGCAGCGTACCGCTGGGCGCTATGACCGGATCGAACATGGGAAACAGCCTCACATCAAGCGTCGACGCAACCGGGGACGTGTACTACCTGGCCGCGCGACAACACGTCGGAGTGCCCGCCGTTTCCTGCTTGCTGTAGACCATCTTCCTCTGCCTCTCGTCGGTGGCCCCTTGCGGACCGCGTCACGGCCCGCGCGGTGCGGCAACATCTGCCCAGCCATCACGTCCGTGAACCACGTCGTCATGATGACTCGGCACTTCCGTCTGCCGCGACCGAAATTTCGGCGGCCCCGTACCGCCTCCCCCGTTTTCTGTGTTGTTCCAGGTCAGACTGGTCGGCTCAGCGCTCGCCGAACAGTTCGAGCAATTCCGTCCGGCCGAACATCCGGGCCGTGTCGACGGCCGAGGGCGTACCGGCGGACGGATCGGCGCCGCCCTCCAGGAGGGCCTTGATCACTTCCGTCTCGCCCTTGAAGGCCGCTCCCGCGAGCGGGGTCTGGCCTCGGTCGTTCACCCGGTCGACCTCGGCGCCACGGGCGAGCAGCGCGCCTACCGCGTCGGAGTGGCCGTGATAGGCGGCGAGCATCACGAGCGAGTCGCCGCGGTCGTTGGTGAGGTTGGCCGGTACACCCGCGTCGACGTACGCCACGAGCGCCTCGGTCCGTCCCCGCCGGGCCAGATCGAAGATCTTGGTCGCCAGCTCCACGACCTCGGGGTCGGGGACTTCGGTCATCGGCCGGACCGCCTCTCCACTACGCATCACATCGGGTGCGCACGTCTGCCAGTAGTGCAGCCGTACGAGTGAATCGCCAGGGTACTGGCTCGCGCGGCACATGACCCGATGTGCCCGAGGTAAAGATCACCACAGACCCGGGCGAGCACAACAGTCCAGTTCGACCGGATCAGGGACCACTTCGTCGACTGAGGTAATTCGCCCGAATTACACCCAGTTGCACCTTTTATCGTATGGATACATCCTGTGAGCCTGGAAGTACTCATGGTGACTGTCCCCGCGAACCAGGAGAACCCAAATGATCCTCTCCATCTCAGGCGTGGTCCTGCTCGGCATCGTCGTCTTCATCTTCTTCCGCAAGGACGGCCTCAAGGCGTCGCATGCCGTGGTCGCGATGCTCTTCGGCTTCTACCTGGCCAGCACGGCCATCGCCCCGAGCATCAAGGCAGGCGGCGAGAGCCTGGCGAGCCTCCTGGGCGGAATCAAGTTCTGACGGCCCCGCACCCCGTACGCATCCCGCCCGTAGGCACTCTCTGGAGGCAGCAGTGGCCCGGCGCCCCCTCCCCCGCATTCTGAGCAACGGCAGCGCGCAGCTCGTCCGGAGCCGGGAGCTGGCCCGGACGGCCGCCGACAGTGCCACCGACGTCCTCCACCCGCTGATCACGATCACGCGCGGTCTGCGCCGGCTGGCAGCGGCCGGGCGGCGCAGATGGACTCAGACCCCCAAGGAGAGACGGGGGGCGCTGCTGTTCCTGGTGGCCTCCCTGATCCTGGTCGTGGCGCTGTTGCCGTACGGACCGTTGCTCGCCGTCATCACACTGATGGCGGCAGCGGCATGGCAGGGCCGGGAACGCGGCCCGTCGGCATCCGACGGGCCCGACGAGTCACAGACCCAGCGCCTGCAGTCCCTGTACGAGGCGCTCGTGCCGTACTTCTCCGCCGCCGACGACCCCGAGCCGCTGTATGCCCACGGCGGCACGTGGGAGAAGGCCTTCCCCACCTACGCCTTCGACGGCACCTGCCGCATCTCGCACCTGGTGGTCCACTACCCGGCGTACTTCGCCGACAGTGAGGCCGAGGCCCGCACCCGGATCGAGCACCTCCTCGCGGCCAAGTCGGGCCGCGGCCGCGAATACCACTTCACGTGGGACGAGGAAGGCAACCAGTTGACGGTCGACGTGCTCATGCCGCTCCCCGTCGACATCGCCGCCCAGCGTTTCGTCACCGCCCCCGGCGAGACGGTCCTCGGCTTCACCGACCCCACCCGGGTCCAGCGCACCCTCCCCCTGACCTTCGGCGAACAGCAACGGGACGTGCCCCCGGTCGTCTGGCGCACGGGCCTGCGCTCCACCGAGCCCCACCTGCTCGCCCTCGGCCAGCCGGGCACCGGCACCTCCACCCTGCTGCGGTCCGTCGCCCTGCAGGCCCTCCGGCACGGCGACGTCGTGATCGTCGACGGCGGCGGCACCGGCGAGTACGCCTGCCTGACCGGGCGGGACGGCGTCCTGGCCGTCGAATGCGGCCTCGCCGGGGTGCTGGCGAGCCTGGAGTGGGCCGCGCAGGAGACCGAGCGCCGCCTGATCGCCGCCAACCGTGCCCACCAGGCGGGCCACCCGCCGCCCGACGACACCAAGCGTCCCCTGTGGATCCTCCTGGACCGCCCCACGGCGTTCACCCACCTGGCCGCCGCGGAGGACCGCAAGGACCCGCAGTCCCTCCTCCAGGTCCCGCTCCGGCACGGCCGCCCGGCGAACGTGACGGTGGTCGTGGCCGAGCAGCTGGACAGCGTGGAGGCCCTCGGCGAACCGGTGCGACAACACACCCGCGCGCGCGTGGTCCTCGGCCCGGCGACAGCCCGGCAGCTCGAGTCCGTCCTGGGCGCACCCCCGCACACCACCCCCGTCGACGAGGTCCCACCCGGCCGCGGCTACGCCCGTCTCGGCACGGGCCCGGTCCACCGCCTCCAGGTCCCGGCCACGCCGAACCCCTACGACGACGCCACGTCCGACGCCCACCGCCAGGCGGTCCTGAGCCTGCTCCCGCCTCGCACGACGCCGGCGGACGGGGAGACGGTCCCCGAGCCGGAGCAGACGGAAGCAGAGCCGATCACGCCGGACCCGAAGCCCGATCCCGCGCCGGATCCGGTACCGGTCCTGACGAAACCGGCCTTGCCGAACCCCGTGCCGGTGCTGACGAAGCCACCGAAAGCGAAAGCGACCTAGTGCCGCGGCAGGCAACGTTTGCCTGTCAAGGAGCGGCGTCCGGTGCGTGCTCTGGGGGTCCCTCCGGCCGGAGGCTGGGGGAGTGCCGGCCGGAAGTCCTCGTACTGGATGTACTTGGGCTTTCGGCCGGTGCGGCGAGTGGGGGTACCTCCCACGCCCTTCAGGCAGTGGGGGAGCATGCCGGGCGTCGCGACGCGGCGAACGTTGCCTGTCGCGGCACTAGTCGCGCCGACGCCGACGCCGAGCACTACGCCACGAACGTCCGCGGCGCCTCTCCGGCCCCCGCACCCCCGTCCTCCACGATCCGCGCCGCCGCGGCCAGCCGCACAGCCGCCTCCTCGGCCACCGCACCTCCCACGGTGAACGGCAACCGCACATACCCCTCGAACGCCCCGTCCACCCCGAACCGCGGCCCGGACGGCACCCGCACCCCCACCCGCTCCCCCGCCTCGGCGAGCCGCGACCCGGAAAGCCCCCCGGTCCGCACCCACAGCGTCAAGCCGCCCCGAGGCACCTCGAACTCCCACCCGGGCAGCTCCCGCCGCACCGCCGCCACGAGCTCGTCCCGGTTCTCCCGCGCCTGCTCCCGCCGCACCTCCACGGCCTGTTCCCAGCCGCCCGTCCCGAACAGCCAGTTGACGGCCAGCTGCTCCAGCACGGGTGTCCCGAGGTCGGCGTACGCCCGCGCGGCGACCAGACTGCGGATCACGTCCGGCGCGGCCCTCACCCACCCGATGCGCATCCCGGCCCAGAACGCCTTGCTCGCCGACCCCACCGTGACCACCGTGGACCCGGCCGGGTCGAAGGCACACACCGGCCGCGGCATCCGCACATCCGGTTCGAGCCACAGCTCGCTCATCGTCTCGTCGGCGATCAGCACCGTCCCCGCGGACCGCGCCGCGTCCACCAGCCGCCGCCGCTGGTCCTCGTCGGCCAGCGCGCCGGTCGGGTTGTGGAAGTCGGCGACGACGTACGCGATCCGGGGCGCGGCGTCCCTCAGGACCTGCCGCCAGCGGTCCATGTCCCAGCCGCTGAGCCCCTCGGCCATCGCGACGGGCACGAGCCGGGCCCCGGCCTCCCGCATCAGCTGGAGGATGTTGGCGTACGAGGGCGACTCGACGGCGATGCGCTCGCCCCGCCCGGCGAACAAATGGCAGATCGCGTCGATCGCGCCCATCGCCCCGGTCGTCACCATGATCTGCTCCGGCATGGTCGGGATCCCGCGCGCGGTGTAGCGCTCGGCGATCATCGACCGCAGCGCCGGCAGCCCGGCGGGATAGTCCCCGTGGGTGTGCGCGTACGGCGGCAGTTCCTCCAGAGCGCCCTGCACGGCCCGCGTCAGCCACGGCTCGGGGGCCGGGAGCGCCGCACAGCCCAGGTCGATCATCGAGCCGAGGGTCTCGGGCGGCAGCGGTTCCAGGCCGCGCGCGGGCAGCGGATTCCCGGCCGGTACGGCCGTCCAGCTGCCCGCGCCGCGCCGGGACTCCAGGAACCCCTCGCTGCGCAGCGCCTCGTAGGCGGCGGCGACCGTCGTACGGCTGACGGACAGGGAGAGGGCGAGTTCCCGCTCGGCGGGCAGCCTGGCGGCCACCGGGACACGTCCCTCGAGCACCAGCAGGCGGATGCCGTCGGCGAGCGCGCGGTAGGCGGGCGGCCGGCGCGTGCCGGGCCCTGCCGGACGGTCCTGCTGGGAGTTGAGCAGCCGGGCGAGCTGCGCCGCACCCACGGCCGAGGTCCACTGCGCCATCGGAATCAGTCCACCTTCCCCGGATTGGCCATGGATGGCGTCGCCATCCAAGCCACAGGGTGTCATGCATCGGTCCACTACCACCACAGGGGGGCACATCATGTCCACACGGCGGCGTCTCGCCCGGCGGCTGACCCAGCTCTACGCCGGCCTCGCGCTGTACGGCGCGAGTTCGGCGCTGCTCGTCAGATCGGGGCTCGGGCTGGAGCCCTGGAACGTGCTGCACCAGGGCCTCGCGGAACGGACGGGGTTGTCGATCGGCATGGTGCTGACCATCGTGGGCGCGGCGGTGCTGCTCACCTGGATCCCGCTGCGCCAGCGGCCGGGCCTGGGCACGATCTCCAATGTGCTGGTCATCGGCATCGCGATGGACGCGACTCTGTCCCTGGTCCCCGACGCGCACGGCCTGGTGGTGCGCGGGACGCTCGTGGTGGCGGGGATCGTCCTGAACGGCGCGGCGACCGGCCTGTACATCGCGGCGCGACTCGGCCCGGGACCGCGCGACGGCCTCATGACGGGATTGCACCAGCGCACGGGGGTCTCGATCCGCCTGGTCCGCACGGCCATCGAGTTCGCGGTCGTGGCGACCGGCTTCGCCCTGGGCGGAACCGTCGGCATCGGCACCCTCCTGTACGCGGTCTCGATCGGCCCCCTCGCCCAGCTGTTCCTGCGCGTGTTCGCCGTCCCCCCGGCATCCGGCGGCAGCACGGTCGTTGCCACCGGTCAACCGCAAGGGGCGATACTGCGTCCGTGACCCCGCGGATACGCCACCCGTACCTCGACCATCCGGGCCCGATCGCCTTCGCCCACCGAGGCGGGGCCGCGGACGGTCTGGAGAACACCGTGCGGCAGTTCCGGTGCGCCGTCGAGGCCGGCTACCGGTACATCGAGACCGACATCCACACCACCCGGGACGGCAGACTCGTCGCCTTCCACGACGCGACCCTGGACCGGGTGACGGACGGCGCGGGCCTGATCGCCGACCTTCCGTGGCAGGAGGTACGGCACGCGCGCGTGGCGGGCGAGGAACCGCTGCCCCTCTTCGAGGAGCTCCTGGAGACCTTCCCCGAGGTGCGCTGGAATGTCGATGTCAAGGCGGAGGCCGCCCTGCTGCCCTTCCTGGACCTGGTCGGGCGGACGAACTCCTGGGACCGCATCTGCCTCGGCTCGTTCTCCGAGGCACGCGTGGTGCGCGCCCAGCGGCTGGCCGGCCCGCGCCTGGCCACGTCCTACGGCACACGGGGCGTACTGAACCTGCGGCTGCGCTCCTGGGGGCTGCCCGCGGCGGTGCGCCGCTCCGCGATCGCCGCCCAGGTCCCCGAGATCCAGTCCGGCATCCAGGTCGTGGACCACCGCTTCCTGCACGCCGCCCACGCGCGCGGGCTCCAGGTGCACGTGTGGACCGTCAACGACCCCGAGAGCATGCACCGGCTTCTCGACCTGGGCGTGGATGGCATCATGACCGATCACATCGACACGTTGCGCAAGGTCATGGAGGACCGCGGCGTCTGGGTCTGAGACCCAGCCCCGGCGCCTTCGCGCGTTCACGGGGAAGCGAGGGCACGGGTGGGCAGCGACACCGTGCGGACAGCGCCGGCCGACGGGGCGGCTGATCTCAGACGCGAGCAGCGCGGCTGGTACTTCTACGACTGGGCGTGCTCCGTCTACTCGACGAGCGTGCTCACCGTCTTCCTGGGCCCTTATCTGACGTCGGTCGCCGAGTCGGCGGCCGACGCCGAAGGGTATGTCCACCCCCTCGGGATCCCGGTGCGCGCCGGATCCTTCTTCGCGTACTCGGTGTCCCTGTCGGTGATCGTGGCCGTGCTGGTGATGCCCCTGGTGGGCGCCGCCGCCGACCGCACCGGCCGCAAGAAGCCCCTCCTCGCGGCCGCCGCCTACCTCGGGGCCACGGCCACGACGGCCATGTTCTTCCTGGACGGCGACCGCTACCTGCTCGGCGGGGCACTCCTGGTGGTCGCGAACGCCGCGCAGTCCGTGGCGATGATGCTCTACAACTCCTACCTGCCGCAGATCGCCCCGCCCGAGCATCGGGACGCGGTCTCCTCCCGCGGCTGGGCCTTCGGCTACGCGGCGGGATCACTGGTCCTCGTCGTCAACCTCGTCCTCTATACCGGGCACGAGAGCTTCGGCATCTCCGAGAGCACGGCGGTCCGCATCTGCCTGGCGTCGGCCGGCCTGTGGTGGGGCGCGTTCGCCCTCATTCCGCTCCGGCGGCTGCGCGACCGCAGGTCCGCCGCGCGCGAGGCGGCCCTCCCCGGCTTCCGGCAGCTCGCGGCGACCGTCCGCGACATGCGCCGCCACCCGCTGACTCTGGCCTTCCTGCTCGCGTACCTCGTCTACAACGACGGCATCCAGACGGTGATCTCCCAGGCCTCGGTCTACGGCTCGAAGGAACTGGGCCTCGGGCAGTCGACGCTGATCGGCGCCATCCTGCTGGTGCAGGTGCTGGCGGTGGCGGGCGCGCTGACGATGGGCAGGCTGGCCCGGACGTACGGGGCCAAGCGCACGATCCTCGGCTCGCTCGTCGCGTGGACGGTGACGCTGGCGGCCGGCTACTTCCTGCCGGCCGGGGCGCCGGTGTGGTTCTTCGTCCTGGCCGCCGGGATCGGCCTGGTCCTCGGCGGCAGCCAGGCGCTGTCCCGCTCCCTGTTCTCCCATCTCGTCCCGCCCGGGAAGGAGGCCGAATACTTCTCGGCGTACGAGATGAGCGACCGGGGCATGAGCTGGCTCGGGCCGCTCCTGTTCGGGATCACCTACCAGCTGACCGGGAGCTACCGGGACGCGATCATCTCGCTGGTGGGCTTCTTCGTCGTCGGATTCGTCCTGCTCGCGCGGGTTCCGGTGCGGCGTGCGATCGACGAGGCGGGGAACCCGGTTCCTGACAGGATTTAGCACTCGAAGCGAAAGGGCTGTAGTGTACGCGTTTGGCCTGCCAGGCGGACCGTTACTGCGCGTCAAAGATGCCGAAACGCTGGGTCACATCTGCCAGCAGATGTGACAAACCGGGCGCTGGTGGGTACTGCAAGGGTTAACAAGGCTGCGGCTACGACGGCGACGCATGACCCGGAACGGGACTCGGAACGGGAATCTTTACCGCCGACCGGACGTTGACCGGATGACGACGACAGCGACACCTGTCCTGTGGGCGACAAGCCCGGGAGGCACGATTCATGAGTGAGCGAGCTCTTCGCGGCACGCGCCTCGTGGTGACCAGCTACGAGACGGACCGCGGCATCGACTTGGCCCCGCGCCAGGCCGTGGAGTACGCATGCGAGAAGGGGCACCGGTTCGAGATGCCCTTCTCGGTCGAGGCGGAGATCCCGCCGGAGTGGGAGTGCAAGGTCTGCGGGGCCCAGGCACTCCTCGTGGACGGCGATGTCCCTGAAGAGAAGAAGGGCAAGCCCGCGCGTACGCATTGGGACATGCTGATGGAGCGGCGCACCCGTGAGGAACTCGAAGAGGTCCTCGAGGAGCGCCTGGCAGTGCTGCGCTCCGGTGCGATGAACATCGCGATTCATCCCCGAGACAGCAGCCGCAAGTCGGCCTGAGCCCCTCCGGGGCCTGGCCGGACAACGCGTCAGAAACCGCGGGCGCCGTACGTCACGTACGGCGCCCGCGGTTTTTGCCGTGCTCGTGCGCGCCCGGTTGCCGGGAGGCTCAGTGCGTCAGCGGCGGGCGCTGCTTCTCGGGGGCGTCGCCCGGCTCGTCCCTGATGACCTCGCCCTGGACGACCTTGCCGTCGGGGCGGTGCATGCGGGCCTGCTGGAAGGCGCCGCCCAGGGTTCCCGGGTCGGCCTCGCGGAGCCTGCGCTCGAAGGTGCGCTCGGCGGAGCGGCTGACGGCCTTCTGGACCGGCGGGAGCAGCAGGAGCAGCCCCACCGCGTCCGAGACCAGGCCGGGGATCATCAGCAGCAGACCGCCCAGCATCATCAGGCCGTTGCCCTCGCTGTTGGGCCGGGCCGCCTCCGGCATCACACCGCTCTGCTGCTGTTGCAGCGCCTCTGAGAGTTTCCGGAAGGCGCGCCGGCCGGCCCGCTTGATGACGACCGAGCCGAGGACGATGCCCGCGAGCAGAATGAGGAAGACCACCAGCCCGCTGGACGCCCCCGCGACCACCGTGAGCAGCCAGATCTCCAGCACGAGCCACGCGGCGAGCCCCAACGGCAGGAAGGTACGCAGCCGGGAGCGCCGGGGCCGGGTGGGGTTGCTGGGGTTCTGAGCGCCAGTCGTCATGCCTCCAGTGTGCCTGGCCCCGGCTCAGTGCGGGATAAGCCCCCGATCAGCTGTTTCTGTGAACGGCCGCGCAGGAGAGGGCGAGAGCCTCGCCCGTGGGCGACGCTACGGCTTCGACGGCTTGCCGCCGCGTCCCGTGACCTTGCCGACCCGCTCCCCCACGCCCCACGCCGTGACCCGCCACAGCGCCTCGACGAGGATGTCCCGGCTCATCTTGGAGTCGCCGAGTTCACGCTCGACGAAGGTGATCGGCACCTCGACCACGTGGTAGCCGGCCTTGACCGCGCGGCGGGCGAGGTCGACCTGGAAGCAGTAGCCCTGCGAGGCGACCTCGTCGAGACCGAGGCCCTCCAGGGTCTCGCTGCGGAAGGCACGGTAGCCGCCGGTGATGTCACGCAGCGGCAGGTCGAGCGCCAGCCGGGAGTAGAGGCTGCCGCCCCGGGAGATCACCTCGCGGGACTTCGGCCAGTTCACCACCCGGCCGCCGGGCACCCAGCGCGAGCCCAGCACCAGGTCGGCGCTCTTGAGGGCGGTGAGCAGACGGGGCAGTTCCTCGGGCTGGTGGGAGCCGTCGGCGTCCATCTCGATCAGCACGCCGTAGTCATGCTCCAGGCCCCAGCGGAAGCCGGCCAGATAGGCGGCGCCCAGGCCCTCCTTGCCCTTGCGGTGCAGCACGTGGACGTGGTCGTCCTCGACTGCCAGTTCGTCGGCCAGCTTGCCCGTGCCGTCCGGGCTGTTGTCGTCGGCCACGAGTACATGAGCCGCGGGGACGGCCTCCCGCACCCGGCCGACGATGCTCTTGATGTTCTCCGCCTCGTTGTAGGTCGGGATGATCACCAAGGCCGTGCCGAGCGGGCCGAACTTCCTCCCCTGGGCTTCTGCCGCGAGGGTTCCGTCGCCGTCGTTCACTGATGCCCCTTCATGTCCGTACGCAGGGATCCACCATAGTGGGCCCGGCCTGCGATGACGTGACAGGACGTTCGAATCGTGGTGTCGAATCCGCGAGGCGTGGGTAAGAATGCGCCTTCGCGTGCGAGCGTACGGCGGATGGGGGCCCGGCGCCCTTCGGGCCGACCTGGGACCCGCTGGCTGCGGATCGACCGAAAGCCGTTGTCTACTGAGCGGCCGGGCCCCACCCGGGTCACACCTCCCCGACCGGCCGGAACGTTCCCTCGACGCCGCGCCGGCCTGAGCCTGGCTCCCAGTGGCGGTGCCCCGGTACGGCACACCGCCCCTGACCCGGCGGCGCTGCGACGAGTGCGCGGACGTTCCCGGTCGGGCGTCCGGTGGTGGACTCCGCCGAACCTACCGGCCTCCTGCGGCCGCCTGTCAACAGCCGCTTGACCTGCGCATATCCCGGCAAAGGCCTGGTCAGTGCGGAGGATGCGCAGGTCGAGCGCCGAGGGCGGGGCGCTCGATCGCGTGCGCGCCACCCCCGTAGATCACTCGCCCGGCCGTACGAAGACCGTGCGCCCGCCCACCACGGTGCGCAGACAGACGGGCAGGTCGCGGCCCGGGGTCAGGTCGGGCAGGCCCGGGGTGCCGGAGCGGGGATCCGTCGACCAGCGGGCGACCCGGTCGTCCGGGGCCTGCACCACGAGCTCGTCGGTGCGCCACACCGCGTAGTCGGCGGGCGCGCCCGGCGCCAGGATGCCCGCGTCGTCCCGCCCCGTGGCACGCCAGCCGCCGCGCGTGTGCGCCGTGAAAGCGGCGCGCACGGAGATGCGGTGCTCCGGCGTGCGGTGGAAGGCGGCGGCCCGGACCGTGCCCCACGGGTCGAGCGGGGTGACCGGGGTGTCGGAGCCGAAGGCGAGCGGGACACCGGCGCGCAGCAGGGCCGCGAACGGGTTCAGCGCACGCGCCCGCTCGGTCCCCAGCCGCTGCGCGTACATGCCGTCCTCGCCGCCCCACAAGGCGTCGAAGGCGGGCTGCACGGAGGCGGTGAGGCCGAGTTCGGCGAAGGCCGCGACGGTCTCGGGCGTGAGCATCTCGGCGTGCTCGACGCGGTGGCGCGCGGCCCGGACACGGGCCAGGGAGAGCTTCTCGGCGGCGACGCGCACGCCCTCGGCCACCGCGTCCACCGCCGCGTCGCCGATGGCGTGGAAGCCCGCCTGGAGGCCCGCCTCGGTGCAGGCGACGACGTGGGCGGCGACGGCGGCGGCATCCAGGTAGGCGTTGCCGCTGTGACCGGCGTCGGCGTACGGCTGGTGCAGGCAGGCCGTGTGCGAGCCGAGGGCGCCGTCGACGAACAGGTCGCCCGCGGCGCCGATCGCGCCCAGCTCCCGAGCCTTGGCGACGTCCTGCTCGGCCCAGTAGCCGACGACGCGCGGACCGGGCTCCTCGGCGGCGAGGCGCAGCAGGCCGGTGAAGTCTTTCTCGGAGGAGATCTCCGGGCCGGCACACTCATGGACCGTGCCGATGCCGAGCGAGACGGCGTGCGCGAGCGCGGCGCGCTGCGCGTCCATGCGCTGCCGCGGTGTGACGGCGGCGAACGCCGCGGCGCGAACGGCGTGGTGGGCGTCGGCGGTGAGCGGACCGTCAGCGCGGGCGGCGTCGGGGACCAGGTCGAGCAGGGCCGTCGTGACGACCGCCGAGTGGACGTCGATCCGGCTGAGGTAGAGGGGCCGGTGGCCGGTGGCCTCGTCGAGCTCGGCACGCGTCGGGGGGCGGCCACCGGGCCAGCGGGCGGTGTCCCAGCCGTGCCCGAGCAGCACGCGGTCGTCAGGGCGGGCGGCGGAGAACTCCCGCACTTGCGCCAGGGCGGCCTCGAGGGAGGGGGCGGCGGACAGATCGAGGCCGGTGAGCGCGAGCCCGGTGGCCGTAGTGTGCACATGCGCATCCGTGAAAGCCGGGGTGACCAGCCCCCCGTCGAGGTCGATCACCTCATCGACCCCGTCCACGAAGGCGTCAGCCGCCCCCTCCGACCCCACCCAGGCGACCTGCCCCCGCTCCACGACCATCGCGGTAGCGAAGGGATCGGCAGGGCTGTGCACCTCTCCACGACGGAGCAGAACGGTTTTCGGCGGGGCGCTGGACTCACTCATGGGCAACAGTCTCGCGCCTCACCCCGATCACTCCGGACAGGGGGCACCTTCGACGCGCCCCGCCAGGGGCACCCGACGGCGGTCAGATCCGCGGCGGCCGCGCCTCGTACGGCGTGGACAACACCACCGTCGTCCGCGTCGACACACCCGCCAGCGACCGCAACCGCGCCAGCAGTTCCTCCAACTCGTGCGGCGTCGCGACCCGCACCTTGAGGATGTAGTTCTCGTCCCCCGCGACACTGTGGCACGCCTCGATCTCCGGGACGCCCGCGAGCCGCTCCGCGATGTCGTCCGGCGCACTGGGATCGAACGGTTTGACCGAGATGAACGCGGTCATGGGCAGCCCGACGGCCTCCGGGTCGACGACCGCGGCATAACCGCGGATGACGCCGCGCTGCTCCAGTCGGCGCACCCGCTGGTGCACGGCCGACGTGGACAGACCTGTGGCCTTGCCCAGGTCGGTGTAGCTCATCCGCCCGTCCTTGACGAGCAGCTGCACGATCTGTCGGTCCAGCTCCTCCATGACGCAAGAACCTACAGTGCGGTTGATCTCCTCGGATACCTGAGCAGCCCGGGCCATGCCTGGTTCGTGATGCGGCCGGAAGCCGACTGCCGACCGCCCGGGGGGACAAACCCACCACAGTGGGCACCTGCGCGCGGCATGTGACGAACGCCACAGGCCTCGAACGGTCTCCGTAATGCTCTCGTGATTACCGCCCACGGGGGACGGGAAGTGCTTGCTGTGGTCGAGGCCGCAGTGCCTTAACGGCCCAGTTCGAGGGGGAGAACCCAATGCAGAGTCTTAAGCGCCCTGGTCGCACCGCGCCCAAGCGGCCGCAGCTCGTCGTCGAGCCCGAGCCGGAGGGCGTCGAACCCGACACCTTCGACGACGAACTCGACGCCTACGACACCTTCGAGATGTTCCGGGTCGTCTGCCCGGACTGCGCGCAGCCAATCGCCCTGCTGGCGGACGAGGAGGTTCTGCCGGAGCACGCGCTGTGCGCCTCGCCGTGGAACCCGTTCGGACTGACGGTCTGCGCCGGAACCGGCCGCAGGGCCACGGACGCCCGCCCGGCGGACGAGTCCGTGGAACCCCAGGAGCAGGACACCGCCCTGCTGTTGACGCTCCCTCAGGGACTCGACTGGCGGACCCAGCCCTTCTCGCACGTCGGCGGCCCGGGCTCGCGCCCCATCAGGGTCTCTGTCATGCGCCGCCAGGCGGCCTGAGCGCGGGCTCTTCTCGCCCGCTCGCTCCACCCCGTAGCTGCCCCGCACCACGGCCGCAGGCTGCCGTGGTGCGGGTCAGTGCGATCCATCGCCGGAGGCGGCGCGGACACCGTGAACGCACGCCCGATTCCACCATCCGGTGACCTGTCCGGCCTCTGCCGCGTTGCCCTGGTATGACCCCCATCTCCTCAGCGACCGGGCGTCAGCGCCTCCTGTTCGTCCCGTCGCCCGCAGAATCGGTTCGGCCGACCGCACCGCGCTATCAGGACCCGCCGATCTACCGCGACTTGATGCGGACCTGGGCCGAGGGTGGCCGCACCCTGCCGGGTCGGCACGACCCGGAGTGGATGCGGCTCGCGGCGCCCTGGCGGGGCCTCGACCAGTTCAGCGTTCCTCTGGACCCACGAGATGGCGGGCGATGACCATCCGCTGGATCTGGTTCGTGCCCTCGACGATCTGCAGCACCTTGGCCTCGCGCATATAGCGCTCGACCGCGAAGTCCGCGGTGTAGCCGTAGCCGCCGAGGACCTGCACGGCGTCGGTGGTGACCCGCATCGCCGTGTCGGTGCAGTGCAGCTTGGCCATGGCCGCCTGCCGGGCGAACGGCCGGCCGGCGTCCCGCAACCGCGCCGCCGCGAGGTAGAGCGCACGACCCGCCTCGATCTGCGTCGCCATGTCGGCGAGCATGAAGCGCAGCCCCTGGAAGTCGGCGATCGCCTTCCCGAACTGGCGCCTTTCGGCCGCGTACGCCAGCGCCTCGTCGAGCGCCGCCTGCGCGACGCCGATCGCGCAGGCCGCGATGCCCAGCCGCCCCGAGTCGAGCGCGGACAGGGCGATCGCGAAGCCCTGCCCCTCCTCGCCGATGCGCCGGTCGTCCAAGACGCGTACGCCGTCGAAGTGGACCTGGGCGGTGGGCGAGCCCTTCATTCCCATCTTCTTCTCGGGCGCCGCGGCGCTCACCCCCGGCGCGTCGCCGGGCACCAGGAACGCGGTGATCCCGCGCGGGCCCTCCTCGCCGGTGCGCGCCATGACCGTGTAGAAGTCGGCGATGCCACCATGGGTGATCCACGCTTTGGTGCCGGTGATCACCCAGCCGTCGCCGTCCCGCACCGCCTTGGTGCGCAGGGCGGCCGCGTCCGATCCGGAGTGCGGCTCGGAGAGGCAGTAGGCCCCGAGCATGCCGCCGCCGAGCATCGCGGGCAGGTGCTCGACCTGCTGCTCCTTGGCGCCGTAGGCGGCGAGTGCGTAGGAGGACAGGGAGTGCACGCTGACGCCGAGGCCGACGGTGAGGCGGGCCGCGGAGAGCTCTTCGAGGGCCTGGAGGTAGACCTCGTACGGCTGGTCGCCGCCCCCGTACTCGGAGTCGTAGGGCAGGCCGAGCAGGCCGGAGCGGGAGAGCAGGGTGAAGAGCTCACGAGGGAAGCGGCCGGCGTCCTCCTCCTCTGCCGCCTTCGGCGCGATCTCCTGCCGCGCGATGTCGCGGACGAGCGAGATCAGATCCCGGGCCTCCTCCGTGGGCAGTTGTCGGTCCACCGGCTGCGGGGCGCGGTCGGGCATGGCGACGCTCTCCTCCCTGTCGGGCACTGGCGGACGGGCCCGTGGGTGGGGGCGGCGCCGCCGGGTCGTTCTGGTGCCTGGCCGATGCTTGCAGTCCCGGGTCTCGGAAGCTGCTGACCAGCGGCTGTGCGCTGTGAGTATGCCCGATCGGAGGCATCCCGTCACCAGTTAACGACCGCTTACTTCAAGTAGTACCCGAGCGAACGCGAGGAGCGGAATTGGTCCGCACCATTGACCGAACTGGTCTAGTCCTCCTACTGTTTCGCTCCACCGATTCATCGCGTTCATGCCAATCGGCGCGCGTTCCCTCTCCCCACGAGGAGACACCGGATGCACACCCCCCACCGCTCCCGCTTCCGGGCCATCGTGTCCGCGGCCTGTTGCGCCGCCCTCGGCGCCGGTCTATCGGCCGGCGCGGGCACCTCGACCGCCACCGCGGCGGCCTCGGCTCAGGAGGCCGCCGCGGCATCGAAGGCCGCTCCCGGCTCCAGGGCCGCCGGCTCCAAGGTCATCGGGTACTTCACCGAATGGGGCACCTACGACCGCAAGTACCACGCCAGGAACATCGAGACGTCCGGCTCGGCGGCCAAGCTCACCCACATCAACTACGCCTTCGGCAACGTCACCGGCGGCAAGTGCGCGATGGGCGACGCCTACGCGGCCACCGACCGGGCCTACACCGCCGCCGAGTCCGTCGACGGCAAGGCCGACACCTGGGACCAGCCGCTGCGCGGCAACTTCAACCAGTTGCGCAAGCTGAAGCAGAAACACCCGAACCTCAAGGTCCTGTGGTCCTTCGGCGGCTGGACCTGGTCGGGCGGCTTCGGCGAGGCCGCGAAGAACCCGGCCGCCTTCGCCCAGTCCTGCTACGACCTGGTCGAGAACTCCAAGTGGGCCGACGTCTTCGACGGCATCGACATCGACTGGGAGTACCCGAACGCCTGCGGCGCCACCTGCGACACCAGCGGCGAGGCGGCCTTCAAGAACCTGACGCAGGCGCTGCGCGCCAAGTTCGGCTCCGGCAACCTGGTCACCGCGGCGATCACCGCCGACGCCACTCCGGGCGGCAAGATCGACGCGGCGGACTACGCGGGCGCCGCCCCCTACGTCGACTGGTACAACCCGATGACGTACGACTTCTTCGGCGCCTGGGACGCCGCCGGCCCGACGGCCCCGCACTCTCCGCTGACCTCGTACTCGGGCATGCCGAAGGCGGACTTCCACACCTCGGCGACCATCGCGAAGCTCAAGGGCCTCGGCATCCCCGCCTCGAAGCTGCTGCTCGGCATCGGCTTCTACGGTCGCGGCTGGACCGGAGTCACCCAGGCGGCCCCCGGAGGTACCGCGACCGGCCCGGCGGCGGGCACCTACGAGCAGGGCATCGACGACTACAAGGTGCTCAAGACCAAGTGCCCGGCGACGGGGACGGTGGCCGGCACGGCGTACGCCAAGTGCGGGAACAACTGGTGGAGTTACGACACCCCGGCGACCATCGCGACCAAGATGACGTACAAGAACCAGCAGGGACTGGGCGGCACGTTCCTCTGGGAGCTGAGCGGCGACACGGCGAACGGTGAGCTGATCAAGGCCATCAAGTAGGCCGGGGCGATCGGGGCGGACGGACCGTGACGGACCTCCGCCCCCGTCTCATGCGTCCTGGCGGGCGACCTGCGGGGCCGGGTA
The DNA here is from genome assembly GCA_963798065.1 of uncultured Actinomycetota bacterium. Taxonomy (GTDB): domain Bacteria; phylum Actinomycetota; class Actinomycetes; order Streptomycetales; family Streptomycetaceae; genus Streptomyces. Next base: position 66,873 of record CAWCSC010000026.1, read on the forward strand.
GGCGGGGTCCAGGTCCGCGATCGCCCGCAGGGCGCCGCCGAGCCCCTTCACCAGCAGCTCGCACATGGTCGCGCGGGGCAGTTCGGGGCGGTCGATCCATTCGAGGGTGGCGCCCTCGACACTGCACACCCAGGCCAGCAGGCCCATCCGCGCCAGCGGGGTGATGTCGACGCGGCCGTAGGCGCCCTCGGCGATGGTGGCGACGATGGCCTCGCGCACACCGTCGCGGATGGCGTGCACCTCGGTGTCGAAGCCGACCCCGCCGCTGACGATCGTGCGGTACGCGGCCTGGTTGTGCTCGGCGTAGCGCAGATAGCTGTCGATCGTGCGCTGGACACGGTCGACCGGAGGCAGTTCGAGTCCGCTCGCCGCCAGGGTGACCAGGTCGGTGACCGAGTCCTGGATGATGGCCAGGTAGTAGCCGCGCTTGGACTGGAAGTAGTAGTAGATGAGCCCCTTGGCGACGTGCGCCTGCCGGGCGATGTCGTCCATCGAGAGTGCGTCGTAGGACGTGTCGGCGAACAACCTCCGGCCGATGGCGATGAGTTCGGCACGGCGCGCCAGCGAGCGCTCGGTGCCGCGGGCTCTGGGGCGCGCGGCAGGCTGTTGACTGATATTCAATTTCGACCCTGGTTCCAACAGGCGGGCGAGGCGGGACATCCGCAGTATGGCAGGTCGCAGGGGCGGATCGTGGGTCAGGTCACAGCACTTGGGGCCGGGTCACAGCAGCCCGAGCTGAGTCACGAGCATCGCGACGACCACGACGAGCGTCCAGCCCATGACATGCTCGGCGATCTTCGGGCCGTCGTCCTGAGGGCCGCCTGTGCGGACGCCGGCGGCGGTGGCTGAGTGCGCGGTCATGACTTCTCGCTGGTTCGGTGGTGTGGACAGAATCCCCCCGAGGTTCTGTCCACCTTGCCACCCGGAGCGGCTTTTGCGGTCGAGAGTTTGGTCACACGCGCACGCCCACGGCTGTCAGCGCCTTGCGCTGGGCCGCGGTCGGGCGCGCCGGGAAGTACAGGTAGCAGACGCCGCCGGTGCCGGAGACGACCTTGCCGGAGGCGTTGTACCGCTTGGTCCTGAGCCAGATGTTCTCCCACTCGCGCCGCCGGTAGACGCGCCGCACGGCCTCGTTGCTCTCCGAGGCGGGGTCGCCCGCGATCACGTCACCGTCCTTCGTGAAGCCGATGACGGTCATCAGGTGCCCGGCCGTGCCGTACCCGGCGCCGGTCAGCTCCTCCTTCAGGAAGGACTGGGAGGTGATGGCCGGGATTCCGGCCGCGATCAGCCTCTCCAGGTCGGTGAGCGAGCCGAGCCGGGTGACCACGGCCTGGATGTCCTTGAACGTGGCCGCGTAGGCGGCGTTGAAGGGCCAGTTGCCGCAGCCGGAGTACTGGTGGTCGTAGGTGAAACGGGCCGCGTGGCACACCTGCGGATCGGCGTACGACGGATCCACCCAGGCCAGCTGCTCGGGGCTGAGCCGGCCGCCCCAGTACTCGATGATCATCTGGGAGGAGGTCGGGCTGCACCAGGCCTCGCCGCCGTTGTCGTACTCGGGGTACTGGCCCTTGTGGGTCTCCTGCGAGTACCGCGGGACGACCAGCTCCGCGGCGAGGCCGGGCGCGGACGCCGGGACGGTGAACCGGTCGGGCACGTCGGAACCCATCACGCCGAGCCGCCACACGGTGGGCGTGGCCTTGGTGCCCGGCCTGCGGTACAGGGTCAGACGCAGTCGGCAGGAGGCCAGGCGCAGGCCCTTCGCCGGGTCGTCGATCGCCAGCGTGTCCGTCCAGACGGTGCTCTTGCCGTCGCTCTGGTCGTCGACCGAGGTGCGCCGGATGTCCTGGTCGCCCGCCGCCCAGCGGCCCATCACGAACCAGGGGCTGCTCGTGCCGTCGGTGTAGGTGCCCTGGATCTCGGCCTGGAGCCAGGTCCCGGCCGGGGTGTGCGCGTTCCAGGAGACGATCGCCTCCGTCGCGGGGACGGCGAGCCGGTGGACGGGGGACGTCCAGGTGCCGTACTCCCAGGGGGCGGTGGTGCCGGTGTGCGGGTCCGTGTAGTCGGCGGTTGCGGCGGGCGTCGCGATCACCACGCCCGGGCGGGCGCCCGCGACGGCACGCGCACCCCGGGTGGTGCCGCCGCGCCAGTCGCCGTACGAGGTCCAGGCCCGGTTGTCCACGGTGCGGGCCGGGACCGCCCGGGCGGGGTGTGCGGTGTCGGTGGTCATGGGGGCCTCGGGGTCGGCGGCCGCCGGACCCGCGCTCGCGGTGACGGCGGCGGCTACCGCGGCGGCCAGGACGGTTCTGCGGGACGGCTGTTCGGCTCTGCTCATGGCGGGGACTCCCGGATGTCGGAGTCGGGCAGGGGCGGGGCAGGTCCGTTGCACGGTCGGTGGCACATGCGTGTGCGCCACATATGAGCACAGCCCGCCGGGTCCTGCCAGCACTTCGACCCGCGCCACGCCCACCAATATTGGCGTCGACCAGTGGCAGGCACCGTGGCCGGCGTCCTCAGGGCCTGCCCGGCAGATTCCCTTCGTCCGCCCGCGGGGCAGGCGGGACTTCGCGGACACCCCCTAGAGTGCTGCGCGAGATGAATCCGTCCTTCCGCCCCGCACCGGGACCCGCCGTCCGCGACCTGGCCTCCCGGATCCGCCGCCTGCCGCCCTCCTGCGGCCCGGTCCGTCTCGTCGGCGTCGACGGGCACGCCGGCTCCGGAAAGACCACGTTCGCCGAGCAGTTGGCCGTAGCGCTGGGCGACGCGCCGCTGCTGCGCCTCGACGACATCGCCAGCCACGAGGCACTGTTCGACTGGACCGCGCGGCTGCTGGACCAGGTGATCGAGCCGCTGGCCCAGGGCCGGACCGCGCGGTACGCCCCCTACGACTGGCGAGCCCGCCGCTTCGGCCCCCCGCGTCCCCTGCCGCCCGCTCCGGTGGTCCTCGTCGAGGGCGTCGGCGCGGGACGCCGGGCGCTGCGCCCCGCCTGGCCCTGCTGCTGTGGATGGAGCTGGCGCGCGAGGAGGCCTGGGCGCGGGGACGGTCGCGGGACGGGGAGGAACAGCGGGAGTTCTGGAACGGATGGGTCCCCGCGGAGCGCCGGCATTTCGCCGATGACCCCTCGCGACCCTTCGCCGATCTCCTGGTACGGCAGCGAGAGAAGGGGTACGAGGTATTTCCGGGGCCTGCCGGGGCTGTTGGACCGGACCATCCCCTCACGCACGGTGACGGACCGCCCGCAGTGTGCTGAACTTGTGAAAGGCCTTGCGGTGCGGCTTGCCGGAGTGCTTCAACTCGGCTTGACCGGGGGCCCGTACAGGACTTACGTTCTCAATGTGCGGCCTTTCGAGCCGCCCACTGACGCGAAGCCCCCGGTTGTTCCCCCGTGATCGGGGGCTTCGTTCTGTCTTCTTCCGGTTTTCCGGGCGCCGCGCGGCGCCGAACGCTCACCCTGGGTCACCGTTCGCGAGTGCGCCGCATCCGCTCCCACCTCGCCGAACGGCCCGTGCGGCACCCTACGGGGGCGCCGCTCCCGCAGGTACGATGCCCTCGTCGCGGCCTACGGACGGCTTCGCACACCATGCAACTCCCGTCCGTGGCACAGCGGTTCGAGCAGGGCAGCCGGCCGGGGGACGGCTCGTTGGCATACCGACGGGGGCACGGTTCGTGGGGGACGTGATGGACTTCGGCACGCAGGGCCCGCAGGCCCCGGCCGACCTCGCCTGGCTGCGAGGCGTGGATGCCTACACCATGGGCGCCTATCCGCAGGCCGAGGAGGAGTTCCGCGACGCCGTGCGGATGGATCCCGGGATGGCCGACGGCTGGCTCGGGCTGCACGCGCTGCGCGTCGACACGACGACCGCGCTGCTCAGGATGTTCCGGCACCGGGACCGTTTCGGGGAGCAGCGCTCCCGCTACCGCCGCGCCCTCAACTCCTGGTACTGGCTGGGCTGGTGGGTGCAGCCCGTGCTGGAGAGCCCCCGCGACCTGCTGCTCGCGCACGCCTCCCACTGGCTGGACGGCCGCCACGTCCCCGAGCTGGACCGTGCCCTCGCCGGGCTGCCACCGGTGGACACCGACGCCCAGGTCCGCTTCCTGCAGGCCTGCCGGGCCTATCTGGTCAAGGACTGGGAACAGCTGGTCCGCCACACCGAGCCGCTCCTCGACGACCCGATGCTCGGCATCGAGGCGGGACTCTTCGGCGGCATGGCCCGGGTCCGTCTGGAGATGTACGGCCAGGCCGAACCGCTGCTGTCCGCCGCGCTGATGCGCTGCCGCAGCGAGCAGCCTCAGCGCAAGGAGCTGCGCTACTGGCTGGCCCGGGCGCACGAGGGCACTGGCCGCAGCGCCGCGGCGCTCCCCCTGTACCGGGCCGTGCACCGCGTCGACCCGGCGTTCATGGACACCTCGGCCCGGCTCGCCGCGATCGCCGAGGGCGACGGATACGACGACTCCACGGACCTCGCGGCGATCACGCTCACGGGCGCAGGCCAGGACGTCGTGGACGGACCGGACGGATTCGACCCGCTCCTGGCCACCGAGCGCGACCTGAGACTGCCCGACCCCGAGCCGCCGGGCTCCGCTCCCCTGCCGCCGGTGACGGGCCCGGCAGTACGCGAGAAGTTCTCCCCCGCACCGTCCCTGCCCGCCGGGCCCACCGACCCCGCGCTACTCGAGGAAGCCCTCGCCGAGCTCGAAGGCATGGTGGGCCTGGAGCCGGTGAAACGCCAGGTCAAGGCGTTGTCGGCGCAACTGAACATGGCAAGGCTGCGGGCCGGGCAGGGCCTGCCGGTCCAGCCGCCCAAGCGGCACTTCGTCTTCTCCGGCCCTTCCGGCACCGGCAAGACCACCGTCGCCCGCATCCTCGGCCGCGTCTTCTACGCCCTCGGGCTGCTCGGCGGCGACCATCTCGTGGAGGCCCAGCGGGCCGATCTGGTCGGCGAGTACCTCGGGCAGACGGCCGTGAAGGCGAACGAACTGATCGACTCGGCCCTCGGCGGCGTCCTCTTCGTCGACGAGGCGTACTCGCTGTCCAACTCGGGCTACGGCAAGGGCGACGCGTACGGCGACGAGGCGCTCCAGGTGCTGCTGAAGCGGGCGGAGGACAACCGCGACCATCTCGTCGTGATCCTGGCCGGCTACCCGGAGGGCATGGACCGCCTGCTCGCCGCGAACCCCGGGCTGTCCTCCCGCTTCACCACCCGCGTCGACTTCCCCTCCTACCGTCCTCTCGAACTCACCGAGATCGGCAAGGTGCTAGCCGCGGAGAACGGCGACCTGTGGGACGAGGAGGCCCTCGACGAGCTGCGGTCCATCGCCGGGCATGTGGTGGACCAGGGGTGGATCGACGAACTGGGCAACGGGCGGTTCCTGCGGACGCTGTACGAGAAGAGCTGTGCGTACCGGGATCTGCGGCTGTCCGTCTATCCCGGAGTGCTGGGCAGGGAGGACCTGGCGACGTTGCGGTTGCCGGACCTGATGCAGGCGTACGGGGAGGTCCTGTCCGGGCGGGGGCCGCAGGACCCGCCCGGACTGTGAGGTCCACCGCCTGCCCCCACCCGCCCGCGGCTACGTCGCCAGCACCTCCTCGCCGGACCTGGGCTCGGTCAGCCTCACCTCTCGTACCTCCCGATGCGCAGGATCCCGCACCTCCCCCACCAGCAGCTCCAGCACATCTTCCAGCGCGACCAGCCCGAGCACCTTCCCCGACGCGTCGGCCACCTGGGCCAGGTGCGTCGCGGCCCGCCGCATCACTGTCAGCGCGTCGTCCAGCGGCAGCTCGGACCGCAGCGTCGTCATGGGCCGCCACAGCTGCTGCGGGACGGCCCGGTCCGAGTCCTCCAGGTCCAGGACGTCCTTGACGTGCAGGTATCCCATGAACGCGCCGGCGTCCGCGGCGACCGGGAAGCGTGAGTAGCCGGTGCGGGCGGTGAGCTCGACGATCCTGCCGGGGGTGACCGACGGACTGACCGTCACGAGTGACTCGCGCTGCAGCAGGACGTCCGTCACCGGGCGCGAGCCCAGCTCCAGGGCGTCCTCCAGGCTTTCGGCCTCCTCGGGGTCGAGCAGGCCCGCCTGGCCGGCGTCCTCCACCAGCCGGTTGAGCTGTTCGCTGGTGAAGACGGCCTCGACCTCGTCCTTGGGCTCGACGTGGAAGAGCCGCAGGATGCCCTGCGAGACGGCGCCGAGGGCGGCGGTGATCGGCTTGCAGAAGCGGGCGAACCAGACCAGGCCGGGGCTGAGCCACAGCGCGGCCTTCTCGGGGGCCGCCATCGCCAGGTTCTTCGGGACCATCTCGCCGATGACGAGGTGGAAGAAGACCACGGCGGCGAGGGCGATGACGTAGGTGAGCGGGTGGATCACGCCCTCCGGCAGGTGGATCCGCTCGAAGACCGGCTCCAGCAGATGCGCGACCGTCGGTTCGGCGACCGCGCCGAGGGTCAGCGAGCAGATGGTGATGCCGAACTGGGCCGCCGCCATCATCTGCGGCAGCCGCTCGAGCCCGTAGAGGACCTGGCGGGCGCGGGCGGTGCCGAGCGGTTCGATCTGGCTGCGGCGTACGGAGACGAGCGCGAACTCGGCACCGACGAAGAAGCCGTTGGCGAGCACGAGCAGCGCGGCGAAGAGAAGTTGGAGCACGCTCATCGGGCGGCCTCCACCATGGCGGCCACCGGGGCCGTTCGCACGAGCCGGACGCGCTCCGCGCGGTTGTGGCCGACCTGGCGCACCGAGAGCCGCCAGCCGGGCAGCTCCGCCTTGTCGCCGACGGCCGGGATACGGCCCAGCAGGTCGGCGATCAAGCCCGCGACGGTCTCGTACGGGCCTTCCGGCACATCGAGGCCTATGCGCTGCAGGATGTCGACACGGCAGCTGCCGTCGACGTCCCAGGCGGGCCTGCCGTCCTCCGGCGGTGCGGAGGCGAGCTCGGGCAGGTCGTGGCCGTCGTGCTCGTCGCGGACCTCGCCGACGATCTCCTCGACGATGTCCTCCAGCGTGACGACACCGGCCGTGCCGCCGTACTCGTCGACGACGATCGCGATGGGCTGCTCGCTGCGCAGGCGGGCGAGCAGCGGCCGTACGGGCAGCGTCTCGGGGACGAGCAGCGCCGGGCGGGCGATGCGGCCGAGGGGGGTGCGCAGCCGGTCCTGCACGGGCACGGCCAGGGCGTCCTTGAGGTGGACCATGCCGACCACCTCGTCGATCTTCTCCCGGTAGACGGGGAAGCGGGACAGGCCGGTGGCGCGGGTCAGATTGACCACGTCCTCGGCGGTGGCCGAGGACTGCAGGGCGCTGACCTTCACGCGCGGCGTCATCACGTGCTGCGCGGTCAGCTCGCCCAGCGACAGGGTCCGTACGAAGAGGTCGGCCGTGTCCTGTTCCAGGGCACCGGCCAGAGCCGAGTGACGGGCCAGGGAGACGAGTTCGCCGGGGGTGCGGGCGGAGGCCAGCTCCTCGGCGGGCTCGATGCCCAGGGCCCGCACGAGCCGGTTCGCGACGGCGTTGAGGCCGGCGATGACCGGGCGGAACAGCCTGGCGAAGACATGCTGCGGGCCCGCGACGAAGCGCGCGACCTGAAGTGGCTTGGACACCGCCCAGTTCTTGGGCAGGAGCTCGCCGATCACCATCTGCACGGCGGAGGCCAGCAGCATGCCGACGACGACCGTGACACCGGAGACGGCTCCCTCGGGGATGCCGATCGACGTGAACGGGCCGTGCAGCAGCTCCGCGAGCGCCGGTTCGGCGAGCATGCCGACGACGAGGGAGGTGATGGTGATGCCGAGCTGGGTGCCGGAGAGCTGGAAGGACAGTTCCTTGAGCGACTCGACGACGCGGTGGGCGCGCCGGTCGCCCTCGGCGGCGGCCTTCTCGGCCTCCGGCCGCTCGACCGTCACGAGTCCGAACTCGGCCGCCACGAAGAATCCGTTGGCGAGAATCAGCAGGAACGCGGCTGCCAGGAGCAGCAGGGGGGTGGTCATGATGCCGCCGCCTCCGCAAGGTCGCGTACCTCGAAAACGGGGTCCGCGCTATGTCGGCAGGGGGCGGCGCAGGTACTACAGGACGATCCGTCCATCGCCGGAGAGGGTCACTCCTCGGTTAGCAGGTGCCTCTGTGCACCGGGCGGGGCAGCAGAGGCGGAGACGCATCCGTTCGCGCCTCCGCCAACAGATTAATCAAGACACGGCCCGGTGCGGCAGTGGCGACCGCCCTGTGGATTTCCCGAGTCAGCTCTGATGCCGCTCTTGCGCCACGGAACGGGCCTCGGCGAGCGCCCGCAGGGACCGGGCGTCGGCGATCGCCCGCTGCCTCGCGATACCCGGCTGAATACCGAGGACAGGCAGGCTGGTGCCGTCGCTGAGGTTGAGGAACACCCAGGGGTCGCCGGGCCGGAGAGTCACCTGAAGGATCTCGGCCCACTCCAGCCGGCGCTTGTTCGTGAGGTTGACCACGGTGACGCCGGACTCGTCGGCGACGACCTTGGGCCGGGACAACAGGAGCAGCACCGCGTCCAGCAGGAGCGCCGTGAGGACGAAGCTGACGCGCTCGGCGGGGCTGAGCTGCTTCAGCAGCATCGCGACGGCCGTGATCACGACCAGGATCGCGAGGGCGGCGGTGAGCAGCACCGCTCGGGTGCTGCCCGGCCGGAAAGTGACGGGCAGGGTGGGCAGATCGGACATCAGTGCGCGCCCCTCACAGACGGCAGGCGTGGATGGCCGTGGTCAGGATGGCCCGGGCGCCGATGTCGTACAGGTCGTCCATGATCCGCTGCGCCTCCTTGGCCGGGACCATCGCGCGGACGGCGACCCAGCCCTCGTTGTGCAGCGGGGAGACGGTCGGCGACTCCAGACCGGGGGTGAGGGCGACGGCCTTCTCCAGCTGCTCGACCCGGCAGTCGTAGTCCATCATCACGTACGTACGGGCGACCAGGACGCCCTGGAGGCGGCGCAGGAACTGCTGCACCTTGGGGTCCTCGGCGTCCGCGCCGGTGCTGCGGATCACGACGGCCTCGGACTGCATGATCGGCTCGGCGACGACCTCGAGGCCCGCGTTGCGCAGCGAGGTGCCGGTCTCGACGACGTCCGCGATGACCTGGGCGACGCCGAGCTGGATGGCGGTCTCGACGGCGCCGTCGAGGTGGACGACGGAGGCGTCGATGCCGTGGTCGGCGAGGTGCGCCGCGACGATGCCCTCGTAGGAGGTGGCGACGGTCTTGCCGGCGAGGTCCGCCAGGCCGCCGATGGTGCCGGGCTTGCAGGCGTAGCGGAAGGTGGAGCGGGCGAAGCCGAGCGGGAGGATCTCCTCGGCCTGGGCGCCGGAGTCGATCAGCAGGTCGCGGCCGGTGAGGCCGATGTCCAGCTGGCCGGAGGCGACGTAGATGGCGATGTCGCGGGGCCGGAGGTAGAAGAACTCGACCTCGTTCACCGGGTCGACGATCCGCAGTTCCTTGGATTCCCGGCGCTGCTGGTAGCCGGCCTCATGCAGCATCTCCGCCGCAGGGCCGGACAGGGAACCCTTGTTGGGGACGGCGATGCGCAGCATGAGGTCGGCTTCCTTTGCGTGATGTTCTTACGGGAACGGGTGCGGCTCACAGGTGGGCGTAGACGTCATCGAGGGAGATGCCGCGGGCGACCATCATCACCTGGACGTGGTACAGCAGCTGCGAGATCTCCTCGGCAGCCGCCTCCTTGCCCTCGTACTCGGCGGCCATCCAGACCTCGGCGGCCTCTTCGACGACCTTCTTGCCGATGGCGTGGACGCCCTTGCCGACCAGCTCTGCGGTGCGGGAAGTGGCGGGGTCGCCCTGGGCTGCCTTGTGCTGGAGCTCGGTGAAGAGCTCCTCGAACGTCTTCTTGGACATGGTGACGCTCAGCCTATGCCACACGTGGCTTTCGTCAGCGCCAGGGTTCGGATACTGAGCGGAGGGTGGCCGCGGTCGCCACCGCCGCCGTCACCGCCTCGTGCCCCTTGTCCTCGTTCGAGCCCTCGCAGGCCCGCGCGGTCCAGGGCCTGCTCCTCGGTGTCGCAGGTCAGCACGCCGAAGCCGACGGGGACGCCGGTGTCGACGGAGACCTGGGTGAGGCCCTGGGTCACGCCCTGGCACACGTACTCGAAGTGGGGGGTGCCGCCGCGGATGACGACGCCGAGGGCGACGATCGCGTCGTAGCCGCGGCCCGCGAGGACCTTGGCGACCACCGGGAGCTCCCAGCTGCCGGGGACCCTGAGCAGGGTCGGCTCGTCGATGCCCAGGTCGTGCAGGGCGCGCAGGGCGCCGTCGACCAGACCGTCCATCACCTTCTCGTGCCACTGTGCCGCGATGACGGCGACCCGCAGGTCGCCCACATTGCGTACGGACAGCTCCGGTGCACCCTTGCCGCTCACGTCTCTCCGTCTCCGTCGCTGTGCTCTTACTGGTTGCTGCAGGCGGACACGGCGGGCCGTGTCCAGCCAGGGCAGGTCGTGGCCCATCCGGTCCCGCTTGGTGCGCAGGTAGCGGAGGTTGTGCTCGCCGGCCTGCACGGGCATCGGCTCGCGCGCCGGTGACCGCGATGCCGTGGCGGACGAGCGCGTCGGTCTTGTCGGGGTTGTTGGTCAGCAGGCGCACGCCGCGCACGCCGAGGTCGGCGAGGATCTGGGCGCCGGCGGCGTAGTCGCGGGCGTCGGCGGGCAGGCCGAGTTCGAGGTTGGCGTCGAGGGTGTCGCGGCCGCGCTCCTGGAGTTCGTAGGCGCGCAGCTTGGACATCAGGCCGATGCCGCGGCCCTCGTGTCCGCGCAGGTAGACGACGACTCCCCGGCCCTCGTCCTGGATGCGGGCCAGGGAGGCGTCCAGCTGGGGGCCGCAGTCGCAGCGCAGCGGAGCCGAAGACGTCGCCGGTGAGGCATTCGGAGTGGACGCGGACGAGGACGTCCTGGCCGTCGCCGATCTCGCCGTGCACGAGGGCGACGTGCTCGACGCCGTCGACGATGGAGCGGTAGCCGTACGCCGTGAAGGTGCCGTGGGCGGTGGGCAGGTCGGGTCTCGGCCTCGCGGCGGACGGTCGGGCTCGCTGCCGCGCGCGGTAGGCGATCAGGTCCTCGATGGAGATGATCGTCAGGCCGTGCTTGCGGGCGAAGGGGATCAGCTCGGGCAGGCGCAGCATCGTGCCGTCCTCGCCGGCGATCTCGACGATGGCGCCGGCCGGGCGCAGGCCCGCGAGGCGGGCGAGGTCGACGGCGGCCTCGGTGTGGCCGTTGCGGACGAGGACGCCGCCGGGCCGGGCGCGCAGCGGGAAGATGTGGCCGGGGCGGACGAAGTCGTCGGGCTCCGCGATGCCGCTCGCGAGCAGCTGGAGCGTGGTGGCGCGGTCGGAGGCCGAGATGCCGGTGCTCACGCCGTGCGCGGCGGAGGCGTCCACGGAGACGGTGAACGCGGTCTTCATCGACTCGGTGTTGTCCTCGACCATCTGCGGCAGCCGCAGCCGGTCCAGTTCGTCGCCCTCCATGGGGGCGCAGATCAGGCCGCGGCACTCGCTCATCATGAAGGCGACGATCTCGGGGGTCGCCTTCTCGGCGGCGATGACGAGGTCGCCCTCGTTCTCCCGGTCCTCGTCGTCGACGACCACGACCGGGCGGCCGGCGGCGATGTCGGCGATGGCCTGCTCGACGGGGTCGAGCGCGAAGTCCTCGATGCCGTCGGTGCTGTACAGGATCGGTGCCGCGCTCATGCCGGCGCTCCTTCCAGGGCGGGCCGCGCTGCCGTGCGGGAGCGCAGCCACCAGTCGCGCAGGCCCCACAGGACGAGCGCGCCGTAGATGACGTAGACGAAGCCGGAGAAGGCGTAGCCGTTGGCGAAGTTCAGCGGGACGCCGACCAGGTCGACCAGCAGCCAGGCGAACCAGAACTCGACCATGCCGCGGGCCTGGGCGTACATCGCGACGATCGGTGCCGACGAAGATGTAGGCGTCCGGCCAGGGGTCCCAGGACAGGGTCGGGTAGGCGGTGAAGAGGCAGCGCCGACCGCGACGGTGCCGGCGGCGGCCGGCGCCGGCCAGTCGCCCCGCGCTCGCGCCAGGTGGCGAACCGTACGGCGATGTGGCCGTCCTCGGCCTGCTCCCTGCCGCGGTTCCACTGCCAGAAGCCGTACAGCGGCGACGAGCCATGACGACGACCTGCTTGCCCGCGCTGCCGGTGAGGTGGCCGTAGAAGGCGCGCGAAGAGGATGAGGCCGGAGACGAACTGCACGGGCCAGGTCCATATGGAGCGCCGCCAGCCGAGGGCGAGGCCGACCAGGCCGAAGAGGTTGCCGATCATGTCCGACCAGAGGATGTGCTGGCCGAAGAGGGTGAACGCCTCGGAGTTGAGCGAGTTCACTGGCCGGCCCCCTGACACGGTCGCCCAGCATCCGCTCGACGTACTTGGCGATGACGTCCACCTCGAGGTTGACCGGGTCGCCGGGCTGCTTGTGGCCGAGCGTGGTCAGGGCGAGGGTGGTGGGGATGAGGCTGACGGTGAAGTAGTCGGGGCCGGCGTCGACGACGGTGAGGCTGATGCCGTCGACGGTGATGGAGCCCTTCTCGACGACGTAGCGGGTGAGGTCCGCGGGGAGGGAGATCTTCACGATCTCCCAGTTCTCGGACGGCTTGCGCTCCAGCATCTCGCCGGTGCCGTCGACATGGCCCTGCACGATGTGCCCGCCGAGGCGGGCGCCGACGGCCATGGGGCGCTCGAGGTTGACGCGGGAGCCGACGGTGAGGGCGCCCAGGCTGGAGCGGTTCAGGGTCTCGGCCATCACGTCGGCGGTGAACTCGTCGCCCTCGTGGTCGACGACCGTGAGGCAGACGCCGTTGACGGCGATGGAGTCGCCGTGCTTCGCGCCTTCGGTGACGACGGGGCCGCGCAGGCGGAAGCGACAGGCGTCGTCGAGGGTCTCGACGGCGGTGACCTCGCCCAGCTCTTCGACGATTCCGGTGAACACTTCCCGGGTCCTCCTGCCTCTTCGGGCACGGACTCCGGGGCTGTCGATGACGACAGAAGTACGAGCAGGAACACCGGGGGCGACGCCGGACGGGGCCCGCCCCGAGGACGGACCGTCTACGGCGGCGCGCACGAATGCCCGCCCGCCGCGCACTGCCTCCCATCCGGACTTTAACCGTCGGTCCAGGAATTTCACCTGGTCAACCGGCCGCTGGAGGCGACCGGGTCGCGGACTGTAACCGCCGGTTCGGACTTTCACCGACCCCGGAGTGCGCTGCTTCTGGTACAGGGCCAGTGTGCCACGCCTGATCGGCGTCCAAGAGGCGAAGGATGTGGGCTGCCTCACAGACCGTGTCGCACGCTCTTCCCGAGCGCGACCGGCACGGCCCAACTCGCCGTGCGAGCCGGGCTCTTGACGGACCGTGTTGGTACACACCTATTGACGCTGTGGTCTAGTCCTTTCTAGGGTCATCGCCAGGGTCGCTCACCCCGCAGACCGGCCCGGCGGCGGTGACGACGGCCCTTGCCCGCCGTCGGGCCTTCCCACGCCGCCCGGCTCGAACAGCTCGTCCTGCGCCCGGTCCCGGGCCGTCAGCAGCGCGCCGCGCAGGACCGCGCCGCCGCCCAGGGTGCTGGCGCGCACCTCCGTGGGCAGCGGCGTCATCCGGGCGAGCCGGTCCCGCACCCGGGCGGCGAGCGCGTCGCCTCCGGCCTGCCCGACCTCCCCGCCGAGCACCACGCAGCCGGGGTCGAGGATCGGCGACGACCGAGGCGGCGCCGAGGGCGAGGCGGTCGGCGAGGGCGTCGAGGAAGGCGACGCCGGAGCGGGTCCGCCGAGGGACGCGGCCTCCGCCGCCCCACCTGGCCGCCGCCCCCCGCACCACGTCGACCGCCGCCCGGACCACCGCCGGCCCCCGACGCCTGAACCGACATCCCGTGCTCCGCGGCCAGTTCCACGACCGCCGCCGACGGCCGCCAGCGAGTGGAAGCCGCCCTCGCAGTCGGTCGCGGACGGCAGTGCCGACGTGCCCGGGACCGGCAGGAAGCCGATCTCGCCGGTGCCGCCGGAGGCGCCTCGGCGCAGGGCGCCGTCGAGGACCACGGCCGCGCCCGATGCCGTGGCCGAGCCAGAGCAGGACGAAGGTGTCGCGGTCCCGGGCCGCGCCGTCGCGCTGCTCGGCGAGCGGCGGCGAGGTTGGTCTCGTTCTCGACGCTGACGCGGGCCTCGGGCAGCCGCTCCTGGAGGGCGGCGACGAGCCGGCGGTGCCAGGCGGGCAGCCCGGTGGAGTCGCGGAGTTCGCCGGTGGCCGGGTCGACCAGGCCGGGCGCGCCGATGCCGACGGTGTGCAGCGCGGTCGGCGCCCGCCTCCTTCGCCGCGCGCTCGACCAGCGTCGACCGCCTGCTCCACGGCGGGCCCGGTCCCGTGTCGCCGCCGATCGGCACCGACGCCTCGGCGAGCACCCGCCCGACCAGGTCGGCGACGACCACGGCGACGCCCTCGGTGCGGACGTCGAGGGCGGCCAGGTGGGCGCGGTCGGCGACGATGCCGTAGAGCTTGGCGTTCGGGCCCGCGGCGCTGCTCGCCCGCCTCGCCGACGACCGCGATCAGCCCGGCGGCCTGAGCCGCTCGACGAGGTCGGCGACGGTCGGCCGGGACAGGCCGGTCAGCTGCTTCAACTGCCCTGCCGTCAGCGGGCCCTCCTGCTGGAGCAGCCGCAGGGCGAGCCGGTCGTTGATGGCCCGGGCGGTGCTCGGGGATGCGGGCATGCCGGGATCCTTCCAGATCGGCGGGGCCGGGCCGGCGCGCCGCCGGGAGATCCCCTATTTATCAGGCAGGGTTCCTGATAGTTTACGCCCGCACCGCGGACGCGACGTCGGGCACGGCGACGCAGACCTGGAGGAGGGCACGGCGTAGACATGAGGCAACGTGGTCTACGAGCAGCGCGAGGTAAGGCGGGCCCGGTACGCGGTGGCCGCCGTCTTCGCCGTGCACGGCGCGGTGACCGGCTCGCTTCGCGACCCGGGTGCCGTGGATCCAGGACCACGCCTGGGTGAGCGCGGGCCAGCTCGGCCTCGCGCTCGCCTTCCCCGCGCTCGGCGCCTCCGTGGCGATGCCGCTGGCCGGCAGGGTCAGCCACCGCTTCGGCGCCCGCGACGGCGCTGCGCGGACTGCTCGCCCTGTGGACGCTCTCGCTGGTCCTGCCCGTCGCTCGCCCCGAACCTGCTGACGCTCTGCCTGGCGCTGTTCGCCTACGGCGCCACCGCGGGCATGGCGGACGTGGCGATGAACGCGCTCGGGTGTCGAGGTCGAGAACCGCCTCGGCCGGTCGATCATGTCCGGGCTGCACGGCATGTGGAGCGCGGGCGCCCTGATCGGCTCGGCGGCCGGCACGCTCGCCGCGCACCTCGGCTCGGACGCCCGGCTGCACCACGTGCTGGCCGCGCGCGGTGCTCACCGTCGCTCGGCCTGGTCGCCTGCCAGTGGGTGCTGGACCTGCCAGCCCGCCGAGGACGAGGAGCCGCCGCCGCGCTTCGCGCTGCCGCCCCGCTCGGCGCTGCTCATCGGCGCGGTCGGGCTTCTGCGCGGTGTTCGCCGAGGGGGCGAGCCTGGACTGGTCGGCGGTCTACCTGCGGGACGTCAGCTGGACACCTCGGCCGGGCTCGCGGCGGCGTGCACGACGGGCTTCACGCTCACGATGGCCGATCGCCCGGCTCGCCGGCGACAGGGTCGTGGACCGGTTCGGCGCGGTGCGCACCGTGCGGGTCGGCGGCGTGCTCGCCACGCTCGGCGGACTGCTGGTCGTCGTCGCGGACCATCCGGCGGTGGCGCATGGCCGGCTTCGCGCTGATGGGCCTCGGCATCGCGGTCGTCGTGCCGCTGTGCTTCGCCGCGGCCGGCCGCAGCGGGGCGAACCCGAGCCTGGCCATCGCGGGCGTCGCCACCATCACGTACACCTCGGGCCTGATCGCCCCGAGCGCGATCGGCGCGCTGGCCGCAGGCGACCAGCCTGATGGTGTCGTTCGGCCTGGTGACGGTGCTGGCGTGCGGCCTGGTGGCGTTCGCGGGCGTGCTGCGCGCCGGCGACCGCGACGGCGCGGAGGTCGGCCGCGCCGGACGCGGCGGTGCCCGGACCGGCGGCCTGAGGCCGCGCTCACGGAGCGGACGCAGTCACCGGCGCCGGGGCCGGGCGCTGAGCCGCCGCTCGGCGCTAACATGGCTCCGATCTTCCCGACAATGGTCCGGACACCCAGGCGCACGACGAAAGCGAAACCGCACCATGGACCTCGGCGTGCGCTGGAAACTGCACGGCGACGGACGCACGCCCGGCGCCCGGCGCGGTGGTCCGCCCCGACGAGCGGCTCTCCTGGCCCCGCACGGTCGGGCTCGGCGCCCAGCACGTGGTGGCCATGTTCGGCGCGTCCTTCGTGGCGCCGGTCCTGATGGGCCTGGACCCCAACCTCGCGATCATGATGTCGGGCGTCGCGACGCGTCATCTTCCTGCTGGCCACCCGCGGCAGGGTGCCCAGCTACCTGGGCTGCTCGCTCTCCTTCGTGGGCGTGGCGGCGGTCATCCGGGCGCAGGGCGGCACGCAGCGCGACCGTCACCGGCGCGGTCCTCGTCGTCGGCGCCGCGCTGTTCCTGGTGGGGCTCGCCGTGCAGCGGTTCGGCGCGCGGATCATCCACGCCGCGATGCCGCCGATCGTGACCGGCGCGGTGGTGATGCTGATCGGCTTCAACCTGGCGCCGGTGACCGCCTCGACGTACTGGCCGCAGGACCAGTGGACGGCCCTGCTGGTGATGCTGTTCACCGGTCTGGCCGTGGTCTGCCTGCGCGGATTCTGGTCCCGGATCGCGATCTTCCTCGGGCTGGTCTTCGGCTACGTCATCTCCTGGGTGCTTCGACCTGGTCTTCGGGCAAGATCCACTCGGTCGACGCGCAGCGGCAGGCTCACCGACCACTGGCGGCTGGACCTCTCCGGCCGTGGCCGAGGCCGACTGGATCGGGCTGCCGACCTTCCACGCGCCGTCCTTCGAGTGGTCGGCGATCCTGGTCGCGCTGCCGGTCGTCATCGCCCTGGTCGCGGAGAACGCCGGGCACGTCAAGGCGGTCGGCGAGATGACCGGCGACTCGCTCGACGACAAGCTCGGCACCGCGATCTCCGCGGACGGCGTCGCCTCGATGCTGTCCACCGCGGTCGGCGGCCCGCCCAACACCACGTACTCCGAGAACATCGGCGTGATGGCCGCGACCCGCGTCTACTCGACGGCCGCCTACTGGGCCGCCGCCTGCTTCGCCCTGCTCTTCGGCCTCTGCCCGAAGTTCGGCGCGGTCGTGGCCGCGATCCCCGGCGGTGTCCTCGGCGGCATCACCGTCATCCTGTACGGCATGATCGGCCTGCTCGGCGCCCAGATCTGGCTCAACGCCAAGGTGGACCTGCGCAATCCGCTCAACCTGGTCCCGGCCGCCGCGGGCATCATCATCGGCGTCGGCAACGTCACCATGAAGTTCACCGACACCTTCTCGCTGAGCGGCATCGCGCTCGGCACGCTGGTCGTCATCACCGGCTACCACGCGCTGCGGGCGTTCGCCCCGGCCCACCTGAAGACGCAGCAGCCGCTGCTGGACGAGGGCACGTCGTCGTACGACGAGAAGGGCGGGCCGTCGGCGACGATCCGACGGCGGGCTCAGCGCGCCAAGTCGTAGGCGTACGACGCGTGAACGTCCCCGGCTTGCCCTTGCAGCCGTCCGACTCCCCGGGCAGCTTCACCCACAGGTAGGCGTCGATCCGCGCCTCGCCGGTGCTCAGGGTCGGGGCCCGGCCGAGCTTGCGGCCCGACGGGGTCGCACCACTCGCCGTCGGCCGGGGCGCCGTTGCCGTTGCGGCTGGTGTCGATGACGGCGCCGAGGCTCGCCGGGCCGCCGAGGGCGTCGAGGACACGTCGGTCGTAGGCGACCTCGTCGGCGGTGGCGTGGAAGTTGGAGACGTTGCTGAAAACGCCGTCGGAGGACGTCGGGCGAGGCGGCGCCGGCCTGCCTGCAGCCAGGCCGCCTGCTTGGCCGGGCGGGTTCCAGCCGGAGTGACCCGCGTCGAAGTAGACGCGGGCCCGCGGGTTGGCGGCCTTCAGGACGCGGCCGGCCCGGGCCAGCGAGGCGAAGCGGTCGGCCCGGTCACCGGCGGAGAAGGCACTCGGTCTGGGCGACCGAGTCCGGCTCCAGGATCACGATGACCTCGCCGGAGCCGAGCCCGGCCGCGAACCGGTCGATCCAGGCGTCGTAGGCGTCCAGATCGGGCGCCCCGCCCTGGGAGTGGCCGCCGCAGTCGCGGTCCGGGATCGCGTACGGCACGACGACCGGGCACCCGGCCCAGCGCCGGCCGCCCGGAGGTGACAGCGCGGACCCGGGCGGTGATGGTGGCCGGCGTGTAGTCGGCGAACCAGACGGCCGCGGGCTGGTCGGCGATACGGGACGCGATGACCGCGTGCCGCGGGTCGCCGGGGTGGGTCGCGGACCCACTCGAGCACCTGGGAGTCGGGGTGGCGGTAGAGCGCGGCGCGGACGCGGCGGTACGGCGGCGCCGTCCGGTCGTTCGCGTCGGCGAAGGCGACGCGGCTCGCCTTCCGCTTCGGGGGCGAGGCGAGGGGACGACGCGCGCGGCCGAGGCGGAGGGCGAGGGCACGGCGGCAGGGGCTCCAGGCACGGCGAGCTGCGTCACCTCGGGGCGGCCTCGTCCCGCCGCCGCGCCGGTCGTCGAGCGCGGAGAGCATGCCGGTCGCGGCGCCGACCGCGACCACGACGGAGGCCGCCGCGACCATCGCGCCGCGCCGGGCGGCGCGCCTGCGCTCGGACCCGCGCGCGGCCAGGCGCTGGGCACGTAGCCTGACACGTGCCGCTCCCCCCTCCCCCGGCGGCGGGCGCGTTCCCCCGTTCTGGGGAAGCGCCGGGCCCGCCGGCACTTCCGCCAGCCTAAAGCTGCGACTCTGCCCTCATGGCGCAATGCGAACAATTCCCCAGCCGTCGCGGCACCCCGTCGACGCCTCCGTCTCCCGTATGCGCGCCCTCGACGCGGCCCTGCCCGACGCGGGACGGGGTGGCGGTCTTCAACCGCGTCTACCTCGCCGTCACGGAGGAGGTCGACCGGCGCATCGACAGGCGGTCGGTTCGCGGACGCGCGGGCGGCGATCGCGCTGGACGTGCGGTTCGCGGAGCGGTATCCTGGACGCCGTGGAGGCGGCGGCGGACGAGCGGCGCCCACCCGCCTGCTGGCGGCCCGCTGTTCCAGTTCCGCCGCCATCCCGGCGTACGTCCGCTGCAGTTCGCGCTCGCGGGCATCAACGCGCACATCGGGCACGATCTGGCGCTCGCCGTGGTGGACACCTGTCGTACGCTCGGCTGCGAACCCGTCGAGCTGGAGGACGAGTTCGACCGCGTGGGCGATCTCCTCGTCTCGCTGGAGGAGCGCATCCGCGAAGAGCGATGCCGGGTCCCGACCTCCTCCAGATCGCCGACCCGCTGACCCATCTGCTCGGCTCCTGGAGCCTGGACCGTGCCCGTGGACGCCACGTGGACGGCGGCCCGGGCGCTGTGGGCGCTGCGCGACTGCCGGAGTCGCCGGGGAGTTCACCGAGCGGTTGGACGCGGCCTGGACTGTAGGGCGGGTGTGGGCTCCTTCCGGCGGGGGCGCTATGAGCTGTCAGCCTAACAATGCAGCTGAGAAATAAGAGAGCCGAGCCCGAGAGGGGTGCCGCTAGCCACCGAGTCGCCCAGCCCTCCCCCTTCGGGTAGTTCGACGGGGTGCGATCTCGTCGTAGACGTCGCCGGGGCCCGGGTTGGTCGGGCTCGGTCTCGTGCCACCAAGGTGGTGCATGACGCCCGAGACCGCGTTGAGGGCGGGGTCCGGACGGCACCCTGGGTTC
The DNA here is from genome assembly GCA_963798065.1 of uncultured Actinomycetota bacterium. GTDB lineage: Bacteria > Actinomycetota > Actinomycetes > Streptomycetales > Streptomycetaceae > Streptomyces. Next base: position 86,737 of record CAWCSC010000026.1, read on the forward strand.
AGCCGGCCGTCCAGGCAGATGTTGTCGCCGGCGAGGAAGATGCCGCGCTTGTCCTCGGGCAGCCGGTCCTGCATGAAGTGCGTGAACAGGTGCCGCTGGTAGTGGTAGTGGCCGGACAGGTTGGCCTTGAACGCGCCCATGAAGTAGGGCTGGCCCTTCGAGGAGACCGTCACACTGGTTTCCGATGAATGCGCTTCCGGACGTCGACCCGCGGATAGATCTCGCCGAGCGACTTCAGCATGACCTCCATCCGCTCGTTCGCGGACAGCGGCAGCCACTTCAGGCTGTCGTCGCACCAGGTGTAGGAGAGGCAGATGACGGCGGGCTTGTCCGGGCCGTCGTCGAGCAGGTAGGTGCCGTGCGTCATACGGTCGGTGAGCGTCA
>CAWCSC010000027.1:0-222076 GCA_963798065.1 uncultured Actinomycetota bacterium
CGGGCATCCTCCGACGTCCCGTCCGGTGATGTGGGGTCGGCCGGTAGGTGGTGGACGTAGGCGTCCAGGAGGCGGCGGGTCAGGCTGGGGGCGACGACCGCGTCGCCCGTGGCCACCGCGCGGATGCCGGACAGGAGTTCCTCGGGCTGGGCGTCCTTGACGAGGAAGCCGGAGGCGCCTGCGCGGAGGCCGGCGTAGGCGTACTCGTCGAGGTCGAAGGTGGTGACGATCAGGATGCGGGTGCGGTCGCCGGCGGCGGTGATGCGGCGGGTCGCCTCGATGCCGTCGAGGCCGGGCATGCGGATGTCCATGAGGACGACGTCGGGGTGGAGTTCCGCGGCCATGCGGACGGCCTCGCTGCCGTTCGCCGCCTCGCCGAGCGACCGTCATGTCGTCCTGGCTCTCCAGGAGCATGCGGAAGCCGAAGCGCTGGAGGGGCTGGTCGTCGGCGATGAGGACCGTGGTCACTGCGGGAATTCCTCCGGGAGGTGCAGGTGGACGCGCCAGCCCTCGCTCGGGGTGCGGGCGTGGGCCGGCCTCAAGTGTGCCGCCGTACAGGGCGGTTCGCTCGCGCATTCCGGGCAGGCCGCGGCCGCCGGTGGGCGGTGCGGGGTCGGTGGCCGGCGTTCTGCGTGCCGGTGTCGGTGACTGTGAGGGTGACGGCGCCCTTCTCCTCGTAGGACAGCTCTATCGCGCGCGGTGGCGTCGGGGCCGGCGTGCTTGAGGGTGTTGGTGAGGGCTTCCTGGATGACGCGGTAGACGGTGAGTTGGCGGCCCGGGGGGAGGCGTGGGGCTGCCGTGGGTGGTGGTGCTGGACGGGGAGGCCTGCGGAGCGTACGCCGTCGAGGAGTCGGGTCGAGGTCGGTGAGGGCGGGCTGGGGGGTCGAGTGTCCGGCTGGGGGCTCGGTGCTGTTCCTCGTCGCGCAGGACGTCGAGCAGGCGGCGTAGTTCGGTCAGGGCCTGGCGGCTGGTGGTGCCGATGGCGTCAGGGCCTGGGCGGCGCGTTCGGGGGACTTGGCGGCCGCGTACCGGCCGCCGTCGGCGAGGCCGGTGATGACGGAGAGGTTGTGGCCGATGATGTCGTGCATCTCGCGGGCGATGCGGGCGCGTTCGGCCGGCGGCGGCGAGCTGGGCCTGCTGGTCGCGTTCGGTCTCCAGGCGGCGGGCGCGGTCCTCCAGGGCCTCGGTGTGGTCGCGGCGGGTGCGGACCGTGATGCCGATGAGGGCGGCCACGACGATGGACATCAGCACGGGGCCGATCTGCTGGTCCCAGGTGCCCTCGCCGTGGCGGGCGGCCGATCACGAGCGATGGGCGTGATCACCAGGGCCGTCGCCCACCACAGGTGGCGCAGGGGGCGGCGCAGGGCGATGTGGAAGACGAGGACGAGCTGGAGCAGGGCACGCCTGGAGGGCGGTGCCGGTCCAGGCGTTGACGAGGGCGAACGGGGCCATGGCGAGGAGGACGGCCCCGGGGTGGGTGCGGCGCAGGAGGAGGGGGACGGAGAGGCCGAGGCTCAGGGTGAGGAGCGAGCCAGCCGGGGACGTCGAGGTCGTGGGCGATGTTGCGCCAGCCGCCGCCGGAGTAGTCGATCAGGGCCGCCGTCACCCAGAAGCCGGTGAAGTGCAGGTCCCACATGAGTGGGTGGCGTCGGTCGAAGGCGCGCACGCGTCGGGTGATGCGCTGGACGTACTGGGTGAGGGGTTCCGTCGCTCGGTCTTCCGTCACGGGGTCCATCGTGCGGGTTTTCCGGCAGGCGTCACAGAGCCGCAGGCCGTATTCGGGGTGAGCGATGTCGTACCCAGGTACTACCGTGGCCGCATGAGCTACCACGATCCCCGGTGCCTACGTCATCCGGTCGATACGTGCCGACGAGTGGTCCGCCGCGAAGGAGCTGCGGCTGGCCGCGCTGCGGGATCCGGTGGCGCACCTCGCCTTTCTGGAGACGTACGAGCAGGCCGTGGCCCGGCCGGACTCCTTCTGGCAGGAGCGGGCTGCCGGGGCCTGCGAGGGGGCCGACCGGGCGCAGCAGATCATCGCCGAGGGGCCGGACGGGGCGTGGGTCGGGACGTTGACCGTGCTGGTGGAGGAGCCGGGGACGACCGACTGGGCCGGGTTTCCGGTGGAGCGGAAGCAGGGGCATGTCGTCGGTGTGTTCGTACGGCCCGAGGAGCGCGGGAGCGGGCTGACCGAGGTGCTGTTCGACGCCGCCCTGGAGTGGTCCTGGGCGCAGTGGCGCGGAGCGGGTGCGGCTCATCGTGCACGAGGACAACGGGCGGGCGCAGCGGTTCTACCGGAAGGTGGGGTTCGTGCCGAGTGGGCTGACGGTGCCGCTCGCCGGGCGGGCGCGGCGGAGTCCGAGTTGGAGTTCGTCCTCGAGCGGCCGTGAGGGCGTGAAGGGTTCCGGGCCGCTAACTGGGCTGCTCAGACGGGGAGTTCGTCGTGGGGCCAGCGGGCGCGGCCCTGTTCCCGGGACCGGAGCAGGGCCAGGGTCGGCATGCCCCGGTCCGCTCCGGTGGCCAGCAGCTCCGGGAGTTGGGGAAGCGGAGCCACGGCCGCGACGTCGTCCAGGACGAGCGTCATTGGTGGGTCGAGGCGACCGGAGGATGACCGTTCGGCCATGCGCCGGCCGCGCTCGACCACGCTTGAGACGAGGGCCGTCAGGAGTGGCATGGCGCCCGGGTTCGTGCTCGGGGGTCCTCGATGGATTCCCCCACCACATAAAGCGTGCCCCCTTCATGGACGAAGGAATCCAAGGCGAGGGCATCAGTTCGGTTTGGAGTGCAGGCCTCGCGGATGTTGACCGTGGAGAGGGCCGAGAGGGCTCGGGTGGTCAACTGCTGTGCCATGTCCCGGCGTTCGGGGTGAGCCGTGAGGGCGGCTTCGAGTTCGCCCGCGGAGCCGGGGGCGGCCTTGGGGTTGGTGCGGAGGATGCGTACGGCGTCCTGGATCTGGCGCGCCCTGGGACCAGCGGTGGACGTGGCGGATGGTGCGGCCGTCGATGGCTGCGGCGTGCAGGTAGCTGCGCAGGAGCGTTTCGGCGGTGTCGCTGACGGCCTGGTCGAGGCGGGAGGTGGGGCGGACGGGGGCGAGGAGGGCGGTGGCCCTGGTCATGGCTGTCGTGTCCTTGTCCTCGCAGCCGGTGGTGGGGGACCAGTGGAGGCGGGCCGGGGTGTCGCAGAGGTGGGTGGGGTCGTAGAGGTGGACCGGGCCGAGCTTGGCGCGGGCGTCCTTGGTGTCCTGCCAGAGGGCCGGGTTGGAGGTGACGACGAGGGCGGGGCCTTCCGCGTCGCGTACGGCCTGCGGTCGCGGTTGGTCGGCGGTTTCCCTCGTGGCTACGAGGACGTCCCGTGCCGGTTCGCCGAGCCCCGGGGTCGCGGTGACGTCGTCTGCCGGCCGGGCCTCGGAAGCCTCGCCGGCTGTGGCTGTGGTCCGTCGGCGCAGTCCGGACTCGTGCTGGGCGCGGCGTACGACGTGCTGCGCCAGGCCGTCGTGCGGCCGGGTGCGACCTGCGGTGCCGGTACGTCGTGCGGCGCCGGCTACCTGCGTGGGCTTCGGTCCCGGTGCTCCCGGCCGGTGTGCCGGCCTCCGGCCTCCGCCTCGCCCGTCGCTCCGTCCTGGCCGACCGCCCGCCACCGGGCCACGGTGCCCATGCACGAACACCGTCAGGACGACCAGGACCATCAGCTGGCCGATGAACAGCCCCCAGAACAGGCCGTACCCGGAGAGCTCGCCCGCCGGGGTGTCCGGCCAGGCGCCGGGGATGTCGTGGGGCTGGGCGATCAGGCCGCGCATGGCCAGGGGCGTGCGGGTGAAGGTGACGCCGGAGGGCCAGGAGCCGTGGGCGAACAGGGCGGCCAGGCCCGTGGCCGTCCACGACCAGCAGGGTCATGCCGAGGAGGAAGGCGAGTATGCCGACCAGCAGGCCGTCGGGGATGCCTCCCTGGCCGGCCCGGTGCTCCGGTCGCGGCGGTCGTCCGGTCTCACGCGTCCGTCCTCCCTGTTCCTACGCCACCGTCGATTCGGAGTCGCCGAAGTGCTGCTCCACGAAGGCCGCCGCCCGTTCCTCCGCCTCCAGTTCGGCGGCGCGCAGGGCGTCGTCCGTCGAGGTCGGCGGAGGACTCGGTCATCGCGCGGTCGGTGAAGACCAGGGGGCGTTCGGTCTCGGTGATCAGGTGTTTGACCACCTGGACGTTGCCGTTGACGTCCCACACCGCGATGCCTGGGGTGAGGGTGGGGATGATCTCCACGGCCCAGCGTGGCAGGCCGAGGACGCGTCCCGTGGCCCGCGCCTCGTCGGCCTTCTGGGCGTAGATGGTCCGGGTGGAGGCCATCTTGAGGATGGCGGCGGCCTCTTTGGCGGCCGCGCCGTCGACGACGTCGGACAGGTGGTGGACCACCGCCACGAAGGACAGGCCGAGCCGGCGGCCGAACTTCAGCAGCCGCTGGAACAGCTGCGCCACGAACGGGCTGTTGATGATGTGCCAGGCCTCCTCGACCAGGAAGATGCGCTTCTTCCGGTCGGGGCGGATCCAGGTGTGCTCCAGCCAGACGCCGACGATCGCCATGAGGATCGGCATGGCGATGGAGTTGCGGTCGATGTGGGAGAGGTCGAAGACGATCAGCGGCGCGTCGAGGTCGATGCCGACCGTCGTGGGGCCGTCGAACATGCCGCGCAGGTCACCGTCGACGAGGCGGTCGAGGACCAGGGCCACGTCCAGGCCCCAGGCCCGTACGTCGTCTATGGCGACGTTCATCGCCTCGGCGGACTCCGGCTCGGGGTGGCGGAGCTGCTCGACGATGTCGGTGAGGACGGGCTGGCGTTCGACGATGGTCTCGTTGACGTAGGCGTGCGCGACCTTGAGCGCGAAGCCGGAGCGCTCGTCGAGGCCGTGGCCCATCGCGACCTCGATGATCGTCCGGAGCAGCGCGAGCTGGCCCGTCGTCGTGATCGCGGGGTCGAGCGGGTTGAGGCGGATGCCGTGGTCCAGGGCGGCCATCGGGTCGAGGCGGATGGGGGTTATGCCCAGCTCCTGCGCGATGAGGTTCCACTCGCCGACGCCGTCCTCGCCCTGGGCGTCCAGGACGACGACCTGGCGGTCGCGGAAGCGGAGCTGGCGCAGGACGTACGTCTTCTCCAGCGCGGACTTGCCGTTGCCGGACTCGCCGAGGACCAGCCAGTGCGGGGCGGGGAGCTGCTGGCCGTAGAGCTGGAAGGGGTCGTAGATGTAGCCCTTGCCGGAGTAGACCTCGCGGCCGATGATCACGCCGGAGTCGCCGAGGCCGGGGGCGGCGGTCGGCAGGTAGACGGCCTGGGCCTGGCCCGTGGAGGTGCGGACCGGGAGGCGGGTCGTCTCGACCTTCCCGAAGAGGAAGGACGTGAAGGCGTCGGTGAGGACGGACAGCGGGTCCCGCATGGCAGGCCCCTACCTTCGGATGCCGGTGGCGAACGGGAAGTGTGTTCACGAAGGCGCGATGGTGCTCGCGGTCGCACCACTCCAGCTTCAGGTACGACTTCCCGGCCGAGGCCCTGATGGTGCGCTTGTCGCGGGCCAGGGCCTCGGGGTTGCGGGAGGAGACGGTGATGTAGCCGACCAGGTTGACGCCGGCGGCGCCGCTGGCGAGGTCCTCGCCGCGCTGGTCGAGGCGGCCGTGGGCGGCGACGTCGCGCGGGTCGACGGTCCGGTTCATCTTGGCGGCGCGGGACGCCTCGGCCTCGTCGTTGGTCTTCTCGGTCAGCATGCGTTCGATGGCGACCTCGGTGGGTTCGAGGTCCATGGTGACGGCGACCGTGCGGATGACGTCCGGGGTGTGGACGAGGAGCGGCGCGAGGAAGTTGACGCCGACCGGGGTCATCGGCCACTCCTTCACCCAGGCGGTGGCGTGGCACCAGGGCGCGCGGGTGGAGGACTCGCGGGTCTTGGCCTGGAGGTAGGTGGGCTCCATGGCGTCCAGCTCGGCCGGCCAGGCGTTGCGCTTGGTCATCGCCTGGATGTGGTCGATGGGGTGGTCCGGGTCGTACATGGAGTGGACGAGGGAGGCGAGCCGGCCCTGGCCGAGCGGCTGGCGTACGCGGATGTCGGCTTCCTGGAGGCGGGAGCAGATGTCGGTCAGCTCGCGGGCCATGACGACGGCGAGGCCGGCGTCCCGGTCGAGCTTGCGCGCCGCTGCGGGCGGGCGGCGCGGGCCATGGCGTTGGCCTCGGCGGCGAGCTCGCGGGTGTAGTGCATGCAGGCGACGAGGTAGGCGCGGTGCTGCTCGCTGCTGGTCGACACCATCGACTGGAGCTGGTCGTACGACTGCTGGAGCCAGCGGCAGCGACTTGGCGTCGCCGCGCTGGGCGACGTCCTTGGCGTGCGCGTCGGGGTCGGCGGGGAGGGTGCGGGCGAGCATCTGGATGCGGGTGACGAAGCCGTCGCCGTTGGCCACGTGCTTGAGCAGGGTGCCGAAGCGGTCGACGAGGGCTTCCTGGTCCTCGGAGTCGCGCAGGCCGACGCCGGGGCCCTCGATCTCGATGGCGGCGGTGACGGTCTTGCGGTCGGCGTGCAGCAGTACGGCGATCTCGTCGGGGCCGAAGGGCGCGGCCAGCCAGCTGATGCGGCCGATGCCGGGCGGTGGGCCGACCTCGACCTCGCGCCCGTCGAGCCGGGTGCCGGCCTCGATGGCGCCGGAGCGGTAGGCGGTGCCGTTGCGCAGCGTCCGCTTGTAGCTGCGGTTGATCTCGAACCACTTGTAGAACGTGCGGTGCTTGTACGGCACGTAGACGGCGGCCAGCGCGAGCATCGGGAAGCCGGAGAGCAGCACGATGCGCAGGGACAGGACGGGGACGAGGAGCCCGCACATCATGCCGAGGAAGGCGCCCACGACGATCAGCGCGATCTCGCCGGTCTCGCGGTTGCGGCCGACGATCGCGTTCGGCCGGGCGCGGCCGATCAGATACGTACGGCGGGGCGTGACCGGATGGGACACGTGGGACTCGGTCGTCAACGCCCGTCACCTCCTGTGCGGTTGTATTGCTGTTGCGGGTGTTGCTGGCGTGGGGGGTGTTGACCGGGCTGGCGAACGGGGTGCGGGTGCGGCGGAGGGGACATTTCCGCCGCCGCCGTTCGAGGGGCGCGAGCTGTGCGCGGCGACTCCGCCGGAGGCGGGGTTGGCGGGGCGGGCGGCGCGGACGGACTGGCCGCCGCCGCCGCTTGTTGTGCGCGGGTGCTGTGGGTCTTGATGCCCTGGGCGACGAGGGTCGCCGGGGAGCTGATCACGGCGGCGGCCTTGCCTTCGGCGCCCTGCATGATGCGGTTGTTGCGGGGCCGGCGATCTCGTCGCCGAAGCCGGGGACGAAGCGGTAGATCATCGCGCTGGCGAAGATGGCGAGCAGGATGATGGCGAGGCCGGAGACGACGGCGGAGAAGGCGTCGGGGCCGTCGTCGGCGGAGAGGGCGCCGGCGAGGCCGAGGACGATGACGATGACGGGCTTGACGAGGATCACGGCGATCATGATCCCGGCCCAGCGGCGGACGTGGCCCCACAGGTTCTTGTCGACGAGGCCGGCGTAGACGACGGTGCCGAGCAGGGCGCCGACGTAGAGCAGGGCGGCGCGGATGACGAGTTCCAGCCAGAGGACGCCGGCGGCGAGGATGCGACACCAGGGAGACGACGATCAGCATGATCGGGCCGCCGCCGATGTCCTCGCCCTTCTTCAGGGCGTCGGAGAACGTGCCGAAGAACGTGTCGGTCTGGTCGCCGGTGGCTTTGGCGAGGACGTCGGTGACGCCGTCGGTGGCGGAGACGACCGTGTAGAGGATCAGCGGGGTGAACGCCGAGGCGAGGACGGTCAGCCAGAGGAAGCCGATGGCCTCGGAGAGCGCGGTGGTGAGGGGGACGCCGCGGACGGCTCGCTTGGCGACGGCCAGCAGCCACAGGAGGAGCGTGAGGATCGTCGAGGCGGCGAAGACGACGGCGTACTGCTGGAGGAACGTCGGGTTCGTGAAGTCGACGTTGGCGGTGTCCTTGACGGCGTCGCTGAGCTTGTCGATGGTCCAGGAGGCGGCGTTGGCGCAGCCCTTGGCGAGGGAGGAGAGGGGGTCGAGGGTGGCGGTGGGGTTGAGTCGGGCGGCCGCCGGCGCCTCCGGCACTGCCGCCGTGTCGCCTCTCGCAGTAGTCCTTGGCGGGGCCCGGACGAAGAGGTCGCAGTTGTCGTTGACGGGGTCGGCGAGGGCGTGGGTGCGGCGACGGCGCGGGTGGCGAGCAGCACGGCGGCGGTCTGCACGGCGGTGAGGGCTGCGGCGACCTTGAGTGCGCGGCGCGGGCTACCGGGCATACGTGAACCCTCCGAACTCCTCGACGGCCTTCGGCATGTCGTCGGCGTGGACGCCCTGTTGTCGCCGTGACCGGCGCGGGGCCGTCCTTCTGGGAGAAGCTGTCGACCTTCCAGTCGCCATCGGCCCAGCGCAGCTGGAGGGTCATGGTGAACCAGTCGTTGGTGACGGGGTTGGTCGAGCTCTCGCCCGCCATGCCGAACAGCGCCGGTGCACCAGACCTCGACGGTGGCGGTGCTGCACCGAGAAGTCGGTGACCTTGGTGCCGACCGGGATGGTGCGCGAGACGTAGGTGCTGCCCTCGGGCGCGTTGCCGTTCGCGTCCAGGCCGATGTTGCTCCAGGAACTCCTTGCAGTAGACCCTGTCGAGCTTGCCTCCGAGCTCGGCGGCGCTTGTCGGCGCGAAGACCTGCCGGACGATCTCGTGCCGCCGGGCCGGCTTGAGGATGTCGGCGGAGACCGAGAGCCACCGCGTAGTTCGCCGCCGCGCTCTGCGCGCCCTGCTGGTCCTGGGCGAAGCCCGACGGGATGCCGGCCGGCTTGGACTTGACGGGGCGTTGGCCGGAGGGAGCGGTCGCCGCTGCGTCGGGTTTGCCGCCGGAGCCGTCCGTCGACGAGGAACTGTCGCCGTCCCCCCGGTTCGCGAAGGCGATCGCCGCGATCAGGAGGACGACCACGCCGACCACCGTGACCAGGCTGCGGACGAGGAGCGGCGGGCGGCGGGGCCGCCGAAGGCGTCGCCGGCGTCGGGCAGGCGGGTGCGGGTCTGGCCCGTGCCGCCGTAGCCGCCGGAGGACTCGTGGTCGTCACCGAGACTCATGCCGCGTACGCCCCCTCGACGTCGTGCGGAAACACTTCGTACCGGCCGTACTTCTGATACTCTCGTACGACGGTAGCCGTGCTGGTTCCCGCGCGGGCGCGGTGTGGTGACTCGACATCAGGGAAACGCAACCTCAGCCGGTTGGCACGACGGGCGGGTGGGGTGGAGGGGGAGCCGGGCGTGCCCGGCCGGGCGGGGTGCCGGGCTACACGGCCATGCCGTACACGATGGTGAAGAGGGTGCCGAGCGAGCCGATGATGAAGACGCCCGTCAGCCCCGCAATGATGAGGCCCTTGCCCTGCTCCGCGCTGAAGGTGTCGCGCAGTGCGGTGGCGCCGATGCGCTGCTTGGCGGCGCCCCAGATGGCGATGCCGAGGCAGAGCAGGATGGCGACCGCCATCACGACCTCGATCATCATCTTGGCCTCGTTGCCCAGGCTGCCGAAGGGGCCCCAGTCCGGAGCGATCCCCCCGATGATGGTGTTGATGTCTCCCTTGTCGGCCGCAAAGAGCATGTAAGTCACCGCCCCTGTTGGGTAGTTCCGCGCCCTCTGCGGTCGTGCAGAGGTCAGGCCTCATTCTCGCCGACAATGACGCTGTCGTATGTCGACTTGGCGTCATTGATTGGCGGGTTTCGTACGAATACCTTGCCACCGTTCCGCTCGGGCCCTAAGGGTGGCGACGGGCGGTGTCCGAAGGATCGTATGGTCACTCTGTGTATCACGGCGGGTAACGCCGGGCAATGAGGCCTGAGCGGAACCTGCGGATGCGGTTCCGTCGTTATGCCCTCTTCCGGCCTTTCTCACCCTTGGGGGCTGATTCTGACGGCTGGTCGGGTGAGTGGTCGCGCCGGTGTTCCCCGGGTGAAGGCTACCCGGCACGGCGAAGGGGTCGCGGCTCGGTTGCCGTGGCCCCTGTGTTACCCGGCCGTCTCCGGCCCTCCATGACCCCGGACGGCGTTCCCCGGTGACGGTCTGTCACCGGGTGGGAGGCGTCGGCCGGTGACGGCGCCGACTCCCTCCAGGGTGCCCAGGCCGGTCGGGCCGTCGTAGCCCGTCCGGGCGGTGCAGAAGTAGCCGGTGGTGCGGCTGCCGTTGCTGCCGCTGGTGACGTCGTTCAGGGCGGAGGTGTTCGCGTAGGGGAACGCGGGCGGGTAGGAGCCCGTGGACGGGGTGCCGGCGAGGGCGTAGACGCTCGCGATGATCGGGGCGGAGGTGCTGGTGCCGCCGTAGGTGGCCCGGCCCCGGCCGTCGGCGCCGCGGCCCGCGTCACCCGCGCTGACGGTGATGGCGACGCCCGGGTGGTTGATGTAGGTGGAGTCGTACGTGGCGTCGGAGGAGGAATCGCCGCCGCCGTAGCTGTTGGACACGTACGTGGCGCCCAGGGAGACGGCCCCGTTGACGGCGGTGTCGAGGTTGGCCATGGACGAAGACGTCGCCTCGACGAGGGCGATGCGGCAGTTCGGGCAGATGGCGCTCGCCATGTCGAGGTCGAGGGATATCTCGCCGGCTCAGCCGCTGTCGGCGGTGGTGGGCAGGGCGGTGATGGAGCCTGTCTGGCTCACTGGCGCTCGATGGCCGGGTGATGGGGGCGGCTTGACCGGGGGGCGTGGAATCAGCGGGGCTTGAGGCCGTGCAGGAGGAGGTGGACGAACTGCTCGGTGCCGTCGAGGGCCGCCTCGGGGGCGAGCATGCCGCCCGCCGCGAAGGAGGCGATGCCCTGGAGGGTGGCGCCGGTCACCAGGGTGAGGTGCTGCGGGTCGCCCGCGATGATCTCGCCGCGCTCCTGGGCGTCGGCGATGACCCGCTCCAGGGAGCCGACCGTCCGGTCGACGGCCGCGGCCAGCTGCTCGGAGGCGTCGGGCTCGTGCTTGCGGGCGTACATGAGCTCCAGCAGCTCGGCGTTGTCGATCGAGAAGGCGAGATAGGCCCGGGCCAGCGCGGTGAGCCGCTTCTCCAGCGGGAGGGCGGGGTCGTCGGCGCCCTCCAGGGCCTGGCCCAGCCGGTCGTAGCCGACGAGTGCCAGGGCGTTGAGCAGGGCCTGCTTGTCCTTGAAGTGGCGCCCGGGTGCGGCGTGGCTCACCCCCGCCTCCCGGGCCAGCTCGCGCAGCGAGAGCGCGCCGGTCCCCTTCTCCCGCAGGGTGCGCTCCGCACCGGCCAGCAGGGTGGAGCGCAGGTCCCCGTGGTGGTAGGGGCGGCTCTCCGGGGTGGGGCGGCTTGCTGGCATGCGGACCATCGTATCCCGATGTAGGCGATGCCATCATTGTTGTCATTGACAGCATTGTAGGCACCGTCTACATTCGAGGGCATGGCTGAGAAGACGAAGACCCAGAGCAGCGAGACGTGGAGCGCGGACCGTCTCCCGGGCCTCGACGGGCGGACCGTTGTCGTCACCGGCGCCAACAGCGGCATCGGTCTCACCACGACCCACGCGCTGGCCCGGGCGGGGGCGCACGTCGTCCTCGCCGTACGGGACACCGAGCGCGGGCGGGCCGCGGCGGCGACCGTGCCGGGCAGCACCGAGGTGCGCCCGCTGGACCTGGCGGACCTGGCCTCCGTGCGGGCGTTCGCCGACGCCTGGCAGGGGCCGCTGCACCTTCTCGTCAACAACGCCGGCGTCATGATGCTCCCCAGGCAGCGCACCAAGGACGGCTTCGAGATGCAGTTCGGCACGAACCATCTCGGGCACTTCGCCCTGACGAACCTGCTGCTGCCGCACATCACGGGCCGCGTCGTCACGGTCTCCTCGGGCGCCCACCGCTGGGGCGGCGCGAGGATCGGCTTCGACGATCTGGACATGGCGGCGAACTACACCCCGCAGCGCGCCTACGCCCAGTCCAAGCTGGCCAACCTCCTGTTCACCCTGGAACTCCAACACCGGCTCACGGAGTCGGGCTCCGCGGTCCGCGCCCTGGCCGCCCACCCCGGCTACGCGGCCACCAACCTCCAGAGCCACGCGGCCAACCCGGTGCTGCGCGCCTTCATGCGCCTCGGCAACCGGTTCTTCGCGCAGGACGACCGCGCGGGCGCCCTCCCCACCCTCTACGCCGCCACCGAGGACCTCCCCGGGGCGAGTTACGTGGGTCCCGACGGCCTGGGTGAGATGCGCGGCAGGCCGACCCTGGTGGGCCGCTCCCGCGCGGCCGGGGACCCGCTGACGGCCCGTCGGCTGTGGCGGGTCTCGGAGGAGCTGACGGGGACGCACTTCCCGCTGTCGCGGGACGAAGAGGCGGGCGTCTGACGAAGAGGTGGGCGTCTGACGAAGGGAGTGGCGCCTGATGAGGAGGTCGGCGCCGAGAGGAGGTCGGCGTCTGACGGGCAGGTGGGTGCCTGACGGGCAGGCGGGTGCCTGACGAACAGGTGGTGTCCACGGACAGGTGGTGTCCACGAACAGGCCGCTGTCTGACGTTCCTCTCACCTTCGTCCGGCACAGTCGCCCCGGTGAAGCGCGTCCTGGCCGTCGTCGTGATGCTCGTCGCCCTCCTCACCGCGTCCGTCGCTCCCGCCGACGACGGGGGCGGGCCCCTCGGGGTGACCGTCACGGTGCGCGACGCCCGGGTCGGGGTGCTCCTGCGTGCCGCGGGGGGAGGGCACTTCTGTACGGCGTCGGTGGTGGACGCGCCGCACCGGGATCTGATCGTCACCGCGGCGCACTGTCTGGGCGGCGACGGAGGGCTGGTGTTCGTGCCGGGTCACCGGGACGGGCATGCGCCCTACGGGGAGTGGAAGGTGCAGCGGCGGTTCCTGCCCCGCGGGTGGGTCGAGGGGCGCCACGAGGACAGTGACGTGGGATTCGCCGTGCTCGCGCCGCGCGGGGGCACGGAGGTCCAGGACGTCGTCGGCGGGAACCGGTTCGTGACCGGTACGGCGACGGGGGCCACCGGAGTGACCGTCACCGGGTACCCCGACGCCCGCGAGACGCCCGTCAGCTGCACCGACAAGCCGACCGCGCTCGGCCGCACCCAGCAGCGCGTAGCGTGCCCGGGCTTCAGCGGGGGCACGAGCGGCAGCCCCTGGGTGAACGGGGACGGGGAGGTCGTCGGGGTCCTCGGCGGGCACGACCAGGGCGGGACGACCCCCGGGGTCTCCTACAGCGTGGTCCTCGGTGCGCAGGCCCGGCGGCTGTACCGGCGGGCGGCGGGGTACCCGTGACGCGCCGCGACCCCGTGCGCCCGCCGGAGCCGTCGTGCTCTCGCCGTGCCGCCCGTGCCGTGCCCCGTTCCTCCCGTCCGCCCCCGACTCTCCTCCCCGTGATCATTCCCGGGCGTGCCGGCCGCCTCTACACTGACCAACGGACTCCTGGGCGGCGAGGGGCGGTTGACGGTGCGTAAGGCATGGATCGTGGCGGGTGTCGCATCAGCTCCGGCCCTGGCCTTCGTGATGCTGCTCGTCGTCGGGGTCTACCTCGTCGCCGGGAACCTGGCAACGGCGTGGGCGGTGGGGCGAAGTCGCTGGCCAAGGGGTCGGTGCCCGCCGCGTACGCGGCCCTCGTGCAGAAGTGGGGCAATCTCTGCCCCGCCATCAACCCGGCGCTGCTCGCCGCCCAGCTCTACCAGGAGAGCGGCTTCAACCCGAAGGCGCAGAGCCAGGCCGCGGCGCAGGGGATAGCGCAGTTCATCCCCGGGACCTGGGCCACGCACGGCATCGACGGGGACGGGGACGGCGACCGGGACGTGTGGGATCCCGAAGGACGCGATTCCGTCGGCCGCCTCGTACGACTGCGCACTCGCGTCGTACGTGAAGGACGTGCCCGGGAATCCGACCGAGAACATGCTGGCCTCCTACAACGCGGGGGCGTACGCGGTGATCAAGTACGGGGGCGTGCCGCCGTACAAGCGAGACCCGGAACTACGTGAAGACGATCACGACCCTGGAGAAGAGCTTCGCGGCGCCGGTCGGCGCGGGTGGATCCCTCCGAGCAGGCCGCCGGCGCCATCGAGTACGCGCAGAAGAAGCTCGGCACGCCCTACCTCTGGGGCGGGAACGGCACGCGCTGAGCAGGGCGGACGGTTCGACTGCTCGGGACTGACCAAGGCCGCGTACGAGAGCGTGGGGATCAAGCTGCCGCGCGTCGCCAACGACCAGTACAACGCGGGGCCGCATCCCGCGCGGGACGAACTGCTCCCCGGCGACCTGGTGTTCTTCTCGGACGACCTCACCAATTCCCGCGCCATCCGGCATGTCGGGATTTATGTCGGAGGCGGGTACATGATCGACGCGCCGCGGACGGGTGCCGTGATCCGGTTCGACCCGATCGACACCCCCGACTACTTCGGAGCCACCCGGGTGACCGAAGATGGCGCGAAAGCACTGCCCACGACGGTGTGAGCCGCGAGTGTGAACCCACCCCCTGAGCTGCGGAGACGTATCTCTCTTCGATAACGTCTGCGTGATCATTCGGTGGAGTGTGGAACGTATCAACGGGGACCATGCGTTCCTGTTGACGTAGCCGAGCAGACGTGAGTCGTCACGTGTCACGCACGCGTGCGACGGAAGCGGATCTACAACCACGGGGGTGGCAGGAGCGGCGCACGCACAGGTGCGCCGGGAGAGACGACGAAGGGGCCGCAGCACCATGGCTGGACTCGCCGAATCCGGGTCGAACCCCGACGTCGACCTGCTCTACGACATCAATGGCCTGGCCAAGGACGCGCCGGGCTGGTTCGACCGGGTCATGGAGTTCGTCGGTGAGTACGGGCTGCTGCTCGCCATCGTCCTGCTGGTCGTCTGGTGCTGGTGGTCCGTGCGGCGCCGGGGCGACGAGGACGCGGCGCTCCTCGCGTCGCGGCGCTGGTCTGGGCGCCGCTGGCGGCCGGGATCGCCGTGCTGGTGAACGTGCCCGATACGGGGGTTCGTGGAGCGGCCCCGGCCCTTCCTCGACCACCAGGGGCTCGAGGTGCTCGTCACCGGCAAGACCGACTACTCGTTCGTCAGCGACCACGCGACGATCGTCATGGCGCTGGCGGTCGGCCTGTTCGTCGCCAACCGCAAGTTCGGGCTCGTCGCGACTCGTGCTGGCGCTGTTCGGCGGGTTCATCCGGGTCTACATGGGCGTGCACTACCCGACGGACGTCGTGGGCGGGTTCGCGCTGGGCACGGCCGTGGCGCTGCTGCTGTCGCCGCTCGCCATGGCCCTGCTGACGCCGCGTGGTGCGGGCCGTCGAGCGGTCGCCCCGGGTGGGGTGGCTGGTGCGGGCCGAGGCCGGGCGGGACGGGACGACGCGGTGATTCCCGGGCCGGCGGCGAGCGGACGTCCGAGCGGGACCTCGCCGCGTAGAGCGACGGCCGCTGGGGCGGGCAAGTGCGCAGCGCCGGACGCTGGCGCGGCGCCGCTGCGCCGCACCCGTGCCGCCCTGCGGCACGCAGGCCCGCAGCTAGCGGGACGGTGCCCGCAGCTCGTCTACAGCGCCTGGGGGTACGTGAAGAAGCGGTTCGGGTCGTACTGCGTTCTTGAGCTTCGCCAGGCGGGTCGCCGCGTCGCCGTAGTACGCCTTGCGCCAGTTCGTCAGGGTCGGGTCCGTGTAGTTCTGGTAGGCCGCGCCCGAGGCGTACGGGCGCATGGCCTTGTGGGCCGAGGCCAGCCAGTCGACGGGCCGTGGCGCCGCGTCGTGCCCGGCGCGCCAGGCGGCGATGTACTGGGCCAGCATGCGGGAGCGGCGGTGGACGAAGGCCGTGGCGGTGGGGGAGACGCGGTTGACCGCTCCGCCGAGCGCGGTGAGCGCGATGCTGCCCGTGCCGCCGCGCACCGAGCTGATCTGCGACAGCAGCGTGCGGATGCCGGCCGCGGAGAGGGAGCGGTCGAAGAAGTCCGACGCCGCCGCGTACGTCTCGCGGCCCAGCGCGCCCTTCGGGGAGCGGCCCGGGGTCGAGCCGGGCAGGTGGCACTGGGCGTCCGTCGGGAACGAGGAGCAGCCGGCGTACACCTCCATCGACTCCTCGTAGGAGCGCCGCTTCAGGGAGACGCTGCTCGCCGGGGCGCCGACGCGGTCGGCCAGGCGGTCGACGGCGTTCTTGAGTTCGCCGTAGGTGCCGAGGGAGAACGCCGCGACGGAGACGGTCGGCGTGCCGCCGGCGGCGCTCGCCAGGTGGCAGGGACGACCAGATCTCGTCGGGCTGTGACGGGCCCCACTCCTGCCAGGCCTTCACCACCGCGGCCGCCTTCGACCAGGGCCAGGACAGGTACGCCGAGACGCCCTGCGGGGCCGGGTGGGTCTTGAAGTGCAGTTCCGTGACGACGCCGAAGTTGCCGTTGCCGGCGCCGCGCAGGGCCCAGAAGAGGTCCTTGTTGTCGCGTGGCGTTGGCGGTGAGCTGCTTGCCGTCCGCGGTGATCAGCGTGGCCTGGGTGAGGCTGTCGCAGGTCAGGCCGTACGCGCGGGAGACCACGCCGTGGCCGCCGCCGAGGGTGAGGCCGGAGACGCCGACGGTGGGGCAGGAGCCGGCGGGGATCGTGACGCCCTTCGCGGCGAGGGCGCGGTAGACGTCGATGAGTTTGGCGCCGGCGCCGACCACGGCGGTGGTGCCGGAGGCCCGGACGCGGTTGAGCTTGGAGACGTCGATGATCAGGCGGCCGTTGCCGGAGGACCAGCCGGCGTAGGAGTGGCCGCCGTTGCGGATCGCCACGCGCAGGTCGTGGGCGCGGGCGTAGGCCAGGGTCGTGCGGATGTCGTCCGGGTGGGCGACGTAGGCGACCGCGGCGGGCTTCAGGGCGTCGAAGCGGGTGTTGTAGAGCTGGCGGGCCGCTGTCCAGTCGGCGTCGCCCGGGCGGATCAGGGGGCCGTCGAGGTCGTGGGCCAGGGCGGACCAGTTGGCGGCGGTGGCGGTCGTCGTCGTGGTCGGTCGTGCGTGGTCGTGGTGGTGGCTCGTGGCCCCGGAGCGGGTGTCCGACTGTCGTGCAGGCGGTGGCGAAGGGGGTTGCGGCCGCGGCGATGCCTGCCGTGCCGACTGCGAGGAATGTACGCCGTTCCATGGGGCCTCCCGGTGGTTCCGTCGTGGGAGACGGGGCTGGTGGGGGTGGGGGTTCCACTGGTCGCGGGGGCCGGCGTGGAGCGGCGGTCGGGGCGGGTGCTCGGCGCTGTCAGCCTGCCACGTGCTTCTCCGCGTCCGTGCGCGCCTGGCTTCTCGCTCTTCTGGCCGGGCCCCGCCAGCCGCAGGTGCAGTGGGCCATGCAGAAGCGGCCCTTCTCCGTGTCGTCGTGCGGTGCAGGTGTTCCGGCCCGTCCTGCTGCGCCACGCGACAACGTTACCCAGCGCAGGTAAAGGGTTCGCATGCCGGCCTGCCGCGCGCTCGCGTGACGGGGGGCACCTACCCGTCGTTAACCGGAACGACAGGGGGCCCGTGACGGACGTACCGGCTGGGGGTAGGCAGGCGATGACTGGGCGGCAGCGGGAACGGCGGACAGGCGGGCGGGCGCGGCGGTCGTCGCGGCCGGGGTCGTGGTGCGGTGGGTCTGGCGGGCCGCGGGTGTCCGGGCGGTGACGCGGCCGCCGGGGACGCGCGCGGCGGGGACGCCGGTCGTCGTGCTGCACCAGGCCGCCGACCGGCTGGTGGCGGCGGGAGTTCGAAGGCCCGTACCGTCGATGGAGATGGCCAGCCGGCGGGACCCGGGTGACCATCCGGGGCGAGGGCGTGTACGACTACCGGCAAGCGGATGGGGCGGCTGAAGGTGCTGCTGCCGCAGGATCCCGGCGGGGGCCAGTCGAGCACCGGCCGATCACCGAACTGCTCGCGCCGGGGGCGCTGTTCATGAAGAACCGGGGTGCCGGTGTGCCCGCCGACAAGTGGGTGCGGGTGGACACGCGGACTCGCTGTCCGACGGGAACCTCGTCACCGGCGGGGCGACCGATCCGTTCGCCGCCGCCGAGGTGCTGCGCGGGACGCGGACGGCGACGTACGTGGGGCAGGACCGAGGTCGCGGGCACCGCGGTGCGGCACTACCGGGGGACCGCGGACCTCGGCGGTGCCGCGCACGCGGGCCTCCGACGGGAACAGGAGGCGCTGAGCGGCGGCGGCGAAAGGGTTCGCCACCGCCGAGGTGCCGTTCGACGCCTACCTCGACGACGAGGGGCGCATCCGCAAGGTCCGGCACCGGTTCAGCTTCGTCAACGGGCAGCAGGAGGCCCCGTCGCCGTCGCCTCGACGACGCTGCTCTACGATTTCGGGGCCTCCGTCCGCGTACGGCTGCCGGACGAGCGAGGACATCTACGCGGGCAAGATCGCGGAGCGAGTGAGGGCGGGGCCGCGGACGGCGGGCGTAGAACTAGCCCGTCCGTGCCATGCGCGGTGTGTAGGCCGCTCCCTACTCTAGGAAGTCGGTAACGGCAGAGACGAGGTGACGCACGTGGCTCCGGTCGGCGGTACGGCAGTTCAGGACCACGTGGCCCTCGCCGAGATCGAGCTGTGCGGAGAGCTGATCATCGCGGCCTCGGCCGCCCAGGAGCGGCTCAGCCTGGAGAGCATCGACGAGGTGCTGAGAGTGGCCGAGGAGCGGGACGCCTCCAGGAGCTGAACCGGGTCGGACCGCGCATCACGGCTCACGTGCGCAGCAGCCGGGCGATCGCCTGCGTCGCCTCCTCCACCTTCGCGTCGATCTCGTCGCCGCCCTTGAGGGCCGCGTCGGCGACGCAGTGGCGCAGGTGCTCCTCCAGCAGCTGCAGGGCGAAGGACTGCAGGGCCTTGGTGGAGGCGGAGACCTGCGTGAGTATGTCGATGCAGTAGACGTCCTCGTCGACCATGCGCTGCAGGCCGCGGATCTGGCCCTCGATGCGGCGCAGCCGCTTGAGGTGTTCGTCCTTCTGCTTGTGGTAGCCGTGCACGCCGTGGTCGTGGTCGGTCACGATGTCCGTACCGGCGGTGGCATCGGCGCGTTCGCGGCATCGGTGGCATCCCCGGCGTCCGTGCGTCGGTAGGTCCGTCATCGCGTCCTCCTGGTGGGCAGTGAGCCGACATATACCCCTGGCGGGTATATGGTACCGAACTTTGCTGGGTATAGGCCCCTTGGCCGGTGCCTGCGAACGGCCTGATCCAGCCCCTGAACCGCCCCCGTGCTCATCACCGTGCCCGATGGGCGACACTGGGGGGCGGCCCGATAGCCGTGGCCGGATGATGCGCCTAGCATCAGCCTGACCGAAACCGAAGCACCCCGAGGACCCCACGTGCGCTTTCGTCTGACCCCCAGGGAGACGAGCTTCTACGACATGTTCGCCGCCTCCGCGGACAACATCGTCACGGGCTCGAAACTCCTGATGGAACTGCTCGGGGCGGACACCGCCGGCCGGGCCGAGATCGCAGAGCGTATGCGGGCAGCGGAACACGCAGGTGACGACGCCACGCACGCGATCTTCCACCAGCTGAACTCCTCGTTCATCACGCCGTTCGACCGCGAGGACATCTACTCCCTCGCCTCGTCCCTCGACGACATCATGGACTTCATGGAGGAGGCCGTCGACCTGGTCGTCCTCTACAACGTCGAGGAACTGCCCAAGGGCGTCGACCAGCAGATCGAGGTGCTGGCGCGCGCGGCCGAACTGACGGCCGAGGCGATGCCGCACCTGCGCACCATGGAGAACCTCACCGAGTACTGGATCGAGGTCAACCGCCTGGAGAACCAGGCCGACCAGATCCACCGCAAGCTGCTGGCCCACCTCTTCAACGGCAAGTACGACGCCATGGAGGTGCTCAAGCTCAAGCAGATCGTGGATGTGCTGGAGGAGGCGGCGGACGCGTTCGAGCACGTGGCGAACACGGTGGAGACCATCGCCGTCAAGGAGTCCTGAGCCCCTTCATGGACACCTTCGCTCTGGTCGTGACCATCGGCGGTCGCGCTCTTCTTCACGTACACCAACGGCTTCCACGACTCGGCGAACGCGATCGCCACGTCCGTGTCGACGCGGGCGCTGACGCCGCGGGCCGCGCTGGCCATGGCCGCGGTGATGAACCTCGCCGGTGCGTTCATGGGCTCCGGGGTCGCCAAGACCGTCAGCGAGGGGCTGATCGAGACACCGAGGGCTCGAAGGGGATGGGCATCCTCTTCGCCGCGCTGGTGGGCGCGATCGTCTGGAACCTCATCACCTGGTACTTCGGGCTGCCGTCCTCCTCCTCGCACGCGCTGTTCGGCGGCATGGTGGGCGCGGCGCTGGCCGGTGGGACGACGGTCTACTGGCACGGGGTGCTGGACAAGGTCGTCATCCCGATGTTCGTGTCGCCGGTCGTCGGCCTGGTGGCCGGCTATCTGGTGATGACCGCGATCATGTGGATCTTCCGGCAAGTCCAACCCGCACAAGGCCAAGCGCGGGTTCCGCATAGCGCAGACCGTGTCGGCGGCGGGCATGGCGCTGGGACACGGTCTGCAGGACGCGCAGAAGACGATGGGCATCGTGGTGATGGCGCTGGTCATCGCCGATGTCGAGGACTACGGCGACCCGATCCCGGTGTGGGTGAAGATCGCCTGTGCCGTGATGCTGTCGCTGGGGACGTACGCCGGTGGCTGGCGGATCATGCGGACGCTGGGGCGGAAGATCATCGAGCTGGACCCGCCGCAGGGGTTCGCCGCGGAGACGACGGGCGCGTCGATCATGTTCACCTCGGCGTTCCTGTTCAAGGCGCCGATCTCCACGACGCATGTCATCACCTCGGCGATCATGGGTGTGGGGGCGACGAAGCGGGTGAACGCCGTGCGCTGGGGTGTCGCCAAGAACATCATCCTGGGGTGGTTCATCACGATGCCGGCGGCTGCGCTGGTCGCCGCGGCGTGTCGTTCTGGGATCGTGGATCTGGCCTGATCCTCGCCGCCGTAGCGCGCACCGGCCGAGCGTAGTGCGACGGAAAAGGCCCGCCCCTGGGAGCAGGGGCGGGCCCTTTTTCGGCCTCGCGGTGGCACCGCCATGCAGCACCGCGAGGAGTCTTCGCGGGCGCGGATCAGCCGAAGCGGCCGGAGATGTAGTCCTCCGTGGCCTGGACCGACGGGTTGGAGAAGATGCGCTCCGTGTCGTCGATCTCGATCAGCTTGCCGGGCTGGCCGACGGCCGCGAGGTTGAAGAACGCCGTGCGGTCGGAGACGCGCGCCGCCTGCTGCATGTTGTGCGTCACGATGACGATCGTGAAGCGCTCCTTCAGCTCGCCGATCAGGTCCTCGATGGCGAGGGTGGAGATCGGGTCCAGGGCCGAGCAGGGCTCGTCCATGAGCAGGACGTTCGGCTCGACCGCGATCGCCCGCGCGATGCACAGACGCTGCTGCTGGCCGCCGGAGAGGCCCGAGCCGGGCTTGTTCAGGCGGTCCTTGACCTCGTTCCAGAGGTTCGCGCCCTTGAGGGACTGCTCGACGATGTCGTGCCAGCTCGCTCTTCTTGTAGCTGCCGTTCAGCCGCAGGCCCGCCGCCACGTTGTCGAAGATCGACATCGTGGGGAACGGGTTCGGGCGCTGGAACACCATGCCGACCTCGCGGCGCACCGACACCGGGTCGATGCCGGTGCCGTAGAGGTCCTCGTCGTCCAGCAGCACCTTGCCCTCGACCCGGCCGCCCGAGGTGACCTCGTGCATGCGGTTCAGCGTGCGCAGGAACGTCGACTTGCCGCAGCCGGACGGGCCGATGAACGCCGTCACCGAGCGCGGCTCGACGGTCATCGAGATGTCCTCGATCGCCTTGTGGGAGCCGTAGTAGGCGGTCAGTCCGCTTACGTCGATTCGCTTGGCCATGACTACTTCACTTCCAAAAGTCTGGGGGGTCGCTGGTGGCCCCGCGCGGCGGTAGCCGCAGATTGTCGCGTCAGCGACCGGTCTTCGGGGCCTTCCAGCGGGCGATCCCGCGGGCCACCAGGTTGAGGATCATCACGAAGGCGATCAGGGTGAGCGACGCCGCCCAGGCGCGGTCGTACGCCGCGCCGGAGCCCGCGCTGTTCGCGTACTGCTGGTAGATGTACAGCGGCAGCGACGCCTGCGCGCCCTCGAACGGGTTGGCGTTGATGAACGCGTTGCCCCACACCAGCAGCAGCACCGGCGCGGTCTCGCCGGTGATGCGGGCGACCGCCAGCATGATGCCGGTGGTGATGCCGCCGATGGAGGTCGGCAGGACCACCTTCAGGATGGTGCGCCACTTGGGGACGCCGAGCGCCAGGGAGGCCTCGCGCAGCTCGTTCGGGACGAGCTTGAGCATCTCCTCCGTGGAGCGGACGACCACCGGCATCATCAGGATGGCCAGGGCCAGCGAGCCGGCGAAGCCGAAGGGCTGCATGTCGAGCATCAGCATGAGGCTGAGGATGAACAGACCCGCGACGATCGACGGGATGCCCGTCATGACGTCGACGAAGAAGGTGATGGCCTTGGCGAGGTTCCCGCGGCCGTACTCCACCAGGTAGATCGCGGTGAGCACACCGATCGGCGCGGCGATCACGGTGGCGAGGCCGACCTGCTCCAGGGTGCCGAGGATGGCGTGGTAGATGCCGCCGCCGGGCTCGGTGTCGGCGACCACGCCCATGGAGTGGCGTCAGGAAGTAGACGTCGAGGACCTTCACGCCGCGCTACGACGGTCGCCCAGATCAGCGAGGCCAGCGGGATGACGGCGAGCAGGAAGGCGACCCAGACGAAGCGAGGTCGCGATGCGGTCCTTGGCCTGGCGCTTGCCCTCGACGCGCGGCGGCGATGGCGTACGTGCCGACGAGGAAGAGGAGCGCGGCGATCAGGCCCCACTGGACGCGGCTGTGCAGCCCGGCCGACGAGCGCCGATGCCGATCGCGACGGCGACGGAGCCGGCCGGCGATGGCGTACGGGGACCACTTGGGCAGGCGGGCGCCGCGCAGGGTGCTGGGGCCCTTGGGGGTGACGGTTGCGGTGCTCATGCGTTGGCCCCCGAGTACTCCTTGCGGCGGGCGATGATCGCGCGGGCCGCGCCGTTGACCAGCAGGGTGATGACGAACAGGACCAGGCCGGAGGCGATCAGCGCGTCCCGGCCGAACTCGGTCGCCTCACCGAACTTGCTGGCGATGTTCTGGGCGAAGGTGCCGCCGCCCGGGTCGAGCAGGCTGGCCTGGATGTCGAAGGTCGGGGAGAGCACCGTGGCGACGGCCATGGTCTCGCCGAGGGCGCGGCCGAGGCCGAGCATCGAGGCGGAGATGACACCGGAGCGGCCGAAGGGGATGACCGACATGCGGATGACCTCCCAGCGGGTGGCGCCGAGCGCCAGGGCCGCCTCCTCGTGCATCTGCGGGACCTGGCGGAAGACCTCGCGGCTCACGTTGGTGATGATCGGCAGGATCATGATCGCGAGCAGGATGCCGACGGTCAGCATGCGAGCGGGCGGCGCCGCCGTCCCAGGAGAAGATGCCGGTCCAGCCGAGGTAGCTCGTCCAGCCAGCCGAAGAGGCCCGTTCATGTGCGGTACGAGGACCAGCGCGCCCCACAGGCCGTAGACGATGGACGGCACGGCGGCGAGCAGGTCGATCACGTACGCGATCGGGCCGCCCAGCCTGCGCGGGGCGTAGTGCGTGATGAACAGCGCGATGGCCGACCGCGATCGGGACCGCGATGACCATGGCGATGATCGAGGAGACGACCGTGCCGAAGGCCAGGACGGCGATGCCGAAGTTCGGCGGGACGAGCGTTGGTGTCCCACTCGAAGGTGGTGAGGAAGTTGGCCTCGTCCTTGCTGATCGCGAGGGAGGCGCGGTAGGTGAGGAAGACCGCGATGGCGGCCATGATCACCAGCAGCAGGATGCCGGACCCGCGGGAGAGACCGAGGAAGATCCGGTCCCCGGGCCGGGTGGCGCCCGCGCGCGGCGCGCTTCGTCGACGGTCGGCTGCGGAGCGGGGGGAGGCGCGTCGGTTATCTGTGTGGATATGTCCATCGGGTTCTCCGGTCTGCGGAGCCGCACGCGGTGTGCGTGGCTCGGCGGAGCCGTACAGGGGGTACGGCCACTGGCGGCGGTGCACCGGACGGTGCGGCCCGGTCCCGGGGAGGGGACCGGGCCGCACGCGGGTCAGCTCAGGCCTTCGACGGTGGTGCGGACCTGGGAGATGATCTCGGCGGGGATCGGCGCGTAGTCGGCCTCGGCGAGGATCTTCTGGCCGTCCTCGGAGGCGATGTAGCGCAGGAACGCCTTGGTGGCGGGCAGCGTCTCGGCCTTGTTGCCCTTGTCGCAGACGATCTCGTAGGTGACGAGGACGATCGGGTAGGCGCCCTCGGCCTTGGTGCCGTAGTTCAGCTCCAGCGCGAGGTCCTTGCCCGTGCCGACGACCTTGGCCTCGGAGATGGCCTTGGTGGCGTTCTCGACGGTGGCCTTGACCGGCTGGGCGGCGCCCGTGTCGAGGTCGACGGTCTTGATGCCGTCCTTGGCGTACGACAGCTCGAAGTAGCCGATGGCGCCGTAGGTCTGCTTCACCTGCTGGGCGACACCGGAGGAGCCGGAGGCGGACTGGCCGCCCTTGGCCTGCCAGGTCTTGCCGCCCTCGTAGGGCCAGTCCTTCTTGGCGGTGGCGATCAGGTACTTGGTGAAGTTGTCCGTGGTGCCGGAGTCGTCCGAGCGGTGGAACGCCTGGATCTTGAGGTCCGGAAGCTTCGCGTCGGGGTTCAGCTTCTTGATCGCCGGGTCGTTCCAGTTGGTGATCTCGTTGTTGAAGATCTTCGCGAGGGTCGAGGCGTCCAGGACGAGGTTGTCGACGCCGTTGACGTTGAAACCGACCGCGATCGGGCCGCCGACCATCGGCAGGTTGATGCCCTGGCCGCCGGTGCAGACCTTCTTGGAGGCCGTGACCTCGTCGGGCTTCAGCGCGGAGTCGGAGCCGGCGAAGGCGACCTGGCCCTGCGTGAACGCGGTGACACCGGCGCCGGAGCCGCCGCCCTTGTAGTTGATCTGGGTGCCCTGGCAGGCAGAGGTGAACTGCTTGACCCAGGCGTCGATCGCGTTCTTCTGCGCGGAGGAGCCGTCGGCCAGCAGCTGGCCCTTGGCGTCGTCGCACTTGATGCTGCCCGGCTTGGCGGCCG
This sequence comes from uncultured Actinomycetota bacterium, assembly GCA_963798065.1. Taxonomy (GTDB): domain Bacteria; phylum Actinomycetota; class Actinomycetes; order Streptomycetales; family Streptomycetaceae; genus Streptomyces. The sequence goes on from CAWCSC010000027.1 coordinate 25,104, forward strand.
CGGACGAGCCGCCGCTGCTCGTGCCCGTGTCGTCGGAGCCGCACGCCGTGAGGGCCAGGGCGCCGGAGACGGCGAGAGCACCGAGAGCGAGGGCCCGCCGGTTCATGCGCTGAAGCTTCACTTGAGTTCCTTCCGGGAGCCGCCGTCCTGATCGGCGGCGTGCGAAGTCTGGGTGACGCGGGACGCTGACGCGCGGCAGGCGCGGTTCGCGTCGGGTAAGGCTGAAATTAGGCAGATCAGATGAAGCCGCCCCTGGCCACAAATGAACGAGGGGTGAACCCCTGCCGAAGGTGTGGTTAGGTCACGGAATGCTCACGGGGAGAGCACGTGAGGATTCCGCTTTTTTGGACCTGAGCGGTTCAGTCCGGTCTGCCGGCCGGCTGGGGCCGGTGCAGTACGGCGAGCAGCGCGTCGACCAGGGGGCGGTCGTGGGGCTGGGTGAGGCGGGCGCGTGCGGCGGCGGGCGCCAGCCACAGGACCCGGTCCACCTCGTCCGTCGGGGCGAACGCGCAGGATATGGCCTCGGCCGCCCAGTAGCGGACCTGCTTGGGGCGGCCGTTCACCAGGTAGCGCTGGGCGGGCAGCTCGGCGCCCGGCACGGCTCGGCAGCCCGTCTCCTCCGCCACCTCGCGCAGGGCCCCGGCGAGCGCCTCCTCGTCGCGTTTCAGTTTGCCCTTCGGCCAGGACCAGTCGTCGTATTTCGGCCGGTGGACCAGGCAGAGCTCCAGCTCGCCGGTGCCGGGGGAGCGGCGCCACAGGACGCAGCCCGCCGCCTGAACGGTGGTGTCCTCGGGGGTGCTCACCGGACCGCCTCCTCGGGTGCCGTGCCTGGTCATGACGTGCTGACGGTTTCCTTCTGCCAGGACTGCTGGAACGCGAATCGCGCCGCCTCCACCTCGTGCCGCTGGTCGGCGTGGAGCACGCCGAGGGCGTAGGCCGTGGCCGGGGCGATGCGGGGGGTACGGGCCGCCTGGGCCGCCGCTGCCGCCGCCTCCGAGGCGTCGCGGTGCCGGTTCAGGGCCTGGCCGGCGGAGCGCAGGCGCAGGTCGACGACGGCGTTGCCGCCGGGCCCGCCGCGGGTGGCCTCGCGGGCGTAGCGGTGCAGGCGCAGGAGCAGGCGGACCTGGTGCCACGGGGCGTCCTGCGGGTGCGGGACCGTGTCCGGGGACAGGCCGTGGATGAGCGCCGCGGCGTTGTACGGGTGGCCCGCGGTGACCAGGGGGAGGGCGGCCACGGCGTCGCTGAGGCGGTCCTGCGCGGCGGCGGCGAGGGGGCGGAGGTCGGTGGTGGTCGCGGCGCCGGTCAGCGGGACCTCGCTGGCCAGGACGGCGACCTTGTCGGCGACGGCGTGGAAGCGGCTGGAGCCGAGGGCCTGCAGGGCCGTGGAGTGGGCTCGGGTGCGGGCCAGGGTGAGCTGGCGGTCGAGCAGGGCGCCTGCTTTTGCCGCGCCGACTGTGAGGTTGCCGCGTTCTGGTGCCGAGGCCGGGTGGGCGGGCGGCACTGGCGCTGGAACGTGCCGCCGCGCCCGGCCGTTCGTGCCCGGGGAGCGCCGTGGAGCCCGACAGGCGGTGCAGCGCCGCCAGCAGGCGTTCCAGGCGGGACGTGTACGCGTGCTCCATGGCCAGGGTTCCCGAGACCCAGGCCAGTTCCGGGCGCATGCCCTCGCACCAGTCCGTGTCCAGGAGGGACTGGAACGTGTGCAGGCTGGCGCTGATGCGGCGGGCCGAGCGGCGCAGGGCGCGGGCCGCGACGGCGGACCCCTCCGAGCTGCCCGCGCCCGATCCCGTCTCGCGGTGCAGACGCAGCGCTCGGAGGAACTCCGTGGCTTGGCCCCGCAGGTAGCCCGCGAGGGCGTCCCCGGTGGGGGCCGGGCCGGCGTGCCTGGACCGGGGGTCCGTCGGGTCAAGGTGTTGCTGTGCCACGCCGGCGCCTCCGGGCGTCTATGAGCATCTCCTGGACGTTGCGCAGGGGCTGGCCGTCCGCGTCGGTCGCGTGCCGGGTCCAGTCGCCGTCCGGGCCGAGGTGCCAGGAGGCGGTGGTGTCGGACATGCCGGTCTCCAGCAGCCGGTTCAGGGCCGCCCGGTGGGCCGGGTCGGTGACCCGGACCAGGGCCTCGATACGGCGGTCGAGGTTGCGGTGCATCATGTCGGCGCTGCCGATCCACACCTCGGGCTCGCCGCCGTTGCCGAAGGCGAAGACCCGGGAGTGCTCCAGGAAGCGGCCGAGGATCGAGCGGACCCGGATGTTCTCCGACAGGCCCGCCACGCCCGGGCGCAGCGCGCAGATGCCGCGCACCCAGACGTCGACCGGCACGCCCGCCTGGGACGCGCGGTAGCAGGCGTCGATGACGGCCTCGTCGACCATCGAGTTGACCTTGATGCGGACGTGCGCGGGCCGTCCGGCACGGTGGTGCTGGATCTCCTTGTCGATCCGCGCGACCAGGCCGTCGCGCAGCGACTTGGGGGCGACCAGCAGACGGCGGTAGGTCTCGCGGCGGGAGTAGCCGGAGAGGCGGTTGAAGAGGTCGGAGAGGTCCGCGCCGACCTGGGGGTCGGCGGTGAGCAGGCCGAGGTCCTCGTAGAGGCGGGCCGTCTTCGGGTGGTAGTTGCCGGTGCCGACGTGGCTGTAGCGGCGGAGCGTCTCGCCCTCCTGGCGGACCACCAGCGACAGCTTGCAGTGGGTCTTCAGGCCGACCAGGCCGTAGACCACGTGGCAGCCGGACTCCTCCAGCTTGCGCGCCCACTTGATGTTGGCGTGCTCGTCGAAGCGGGCCTTGATCTCGACCAGGACGAGGACCTGCTTGCCGGACTCGGCGGCGTCGATGAGGGCGTCGACTATGGGGGAGTCGCCGGAGGTCCGGTACAGGGTCTGCTTGATCGCGAGGACGTCCGGGTCGTCCGCCGCCTGCTCCAGGAAGGCCTGCACGGAGGTGGAGAAGGAGTCGTACGGGTGGTGCAGCAGGACGTCGCGCTCGCGCAGCGCGGCGAAGATGTCCGGCGCGGACGCCGACTCGACCTCGGCGAGGTCGCGGTGGGTGCCGGCGACGAACTTCGGGTACTTCAGCTCCGGCCGGTCCAGGGAGGCGATGCGGAACAGGCCCGTGAGGTCCAGCGGGCCGGGCAGCGGGTAGACCTCGGCCTCGCTGATCTTCAGCTCGCGCACCAGCAGGTCCAGGACCTCGCGGTCGATGGACTCCTCGACCTCCAGGCGCACCGGCGGCCCGAAGCGGCGCCGCATGAGCTCCTTCTCCAGGGCCTGGAGCAGGTTCTCGGCGTCGTCCTCCTCGACCTCCAGGTCCTCGTTGCGGGTGAGGCGGAAGGCGTGGTGCTCCAGGACCTCCATGCCCGGGAACAGCTCCTCCAGGTGGGCGGCGATGACGTCCTCGATGGGGACGTAGCGGCCCGGGGAGCTCTCCAGGAAGCGGGACAGCAGCGGCGGCACCTTCACGCGGGCGAAGTGCTTGTGGCCGCGTGACCGGGTTGCGCACGACGACGGCCAGGTTCAGGGACAGGCCGGAGATGTACGGGAAGGGGTGCGCCGGGTCGACCGCCAGCGGGGTCAGCACGGGGAAGATCTGGTGCCGGAACAGGGTGAACAGGCGGGCCTGCTCCTTCTCCGTGCAGCTCGTTCCAGCGGACCAGGTGGATGCCCTCCTCCGCGAGTGCGGGGGCGACGTCCTCGTGGTAGCAGGCGGCGTGCCGGGCCATGAGCTCGCGCGAGCGGGCCCAGATCATCTCCAGCACCTCGCGGGGCTGGAGGCCGGAGGCGGAGCGGGTGGCGACGCCGGTGGCGATACGGCGCTTCAGACCGGCCACCCGGACCATGAAGAACTCGTCCAGGTTGCTGGCGAAGATCGCGAGGAAGTTGGCCCGCTCCAGCAGGGGCGTGTTCGGGTCCTCGGCGAGTTCGAGAACGCGCTCGTTGAACGCGAGCCAGCTGCGTTCCCGGTCGAGGAACCGGCCCTGCGGCAGCTGGGGCCCGTCGAACGGTGTCTCCTCGTACGCGTCGAGGTCGGCGTCGATATCGGGTTCCAGGTCGGAGACGGCCGCCGCGACGGTGTGCGGGCGGTGGGCTGCGATGGAGCCCACGGAGGGCTGCGCGTGCTGGACCTGTGCCTGGGTGTTCGGCTGGCTCATGGACCCATTCTTCCGCGCCGCGAGCATCACGGGCGCGTCGGACAGCGCGGGCGGGATCGGGGGCGTCACATGAGTGTTCCCGTTCCCCGCAGGCCCCTCTCGGAGGCGGCGAAGGCTCTGGCACGGCGGGATTCATTGGCCGAGCTTCGCAAGCTCGTCTGAATCGATGGTTACGGAGACATGACGTGCGGGATAGCGGGGGGCGGCTCGCGGGGGTCCGCCGGGCCCGGGCGGCGGTCGCCCACAGGCTGTGGACGGCCCGTGGTGTCGCGGAGTGTTCCCGATGGGCGGGCCGCGCGTCCATCCCCCCGTGGAAGGACGCGCGGCCCGTGTTCAGGGGAGCCGGCGGCTCAGGAGCAGGAAGGCGGCGGCCGTCGCCGTGCCGGCCACGGCCAGGAGGAGGCCGGTCTCCACGTACTGGAGGGGCCAGAAGTGGGACGGGGGGTGGAACGTGGCGCGGGTGATCCGGCCGCCGTTCGGCAGGGGCGGGTCCCAGGAGACCTGGAAGGCCCAGCGCGGGAGCTCGATGCCGCCGGGCGCGATGCGGGTGACGGTGGGCCAGAGGCTCTCGCGGTGGCGTTCCAGGAGGTCGTACAGGAGCAGGGAGGCACCGAGGGCTACTCCCGCGGCCGGCAGCGCCCGGCACCACACGAGTCCGGCGAGGGCGCCGAGGGCGAGGCCGGCCAGGGCGTATGCCACGGCGGCCGGGCCGGTGGCCACGAAGACGTCCGGGTCGTACCAGTCGCCGACCAGGTCGGGGCCGTTGTCCCCGCGTGCCCAGACGTTCAGCAGGACGAGCCCGCCGGTGCCGGTGGCGAGCAGCCCTGCCGGGACGGCCAGTTTCGCGGCCAGCCACCGGAGCGGGGAGAGCGACTGGGTCCAGGCCGACTGGGCTGTGCCGCTCTCCAGTTCACGCCCGATGAGCGCGCCGCCCGCCCAGGCGGCCACGGGGAACATCACCCAGGACAGCGCGGCGGCGATCACGGAGATGCCGTACGCGTACGTCTCGTCGGCGGTGATCGCGTCGACCGCCGCGCAGGACGGGAGACCGCCGGCCGGGGGTGTGGCACAGGCGCTCATGCCCTCGCGGGCCTCGTCGCCCAGGGCGTGCAGCCAGATCAGGGCGGCGGACGCGCCGGTCAGGGCCAGGCCCCACAGGCCGAGGGCCGTGCGGTGGGTGCGCAGGACCGCCCGGAGCGGGCCGCCCGGCCGAGGGGCGGGGCGGGCCACGGGCACGGCCGCCGCGCCCAGGGCGGTGGTCATACGGCGGCCCCCGTACGGCGGCGCAGCAGCCAGAAGGAGGCCGCGACCGCCAGTGCGGCGACGGCGAGGGCGATGCCCGTCTCCGTGAGCTGGAGGGGCCAGAAGTGGGAGGAGGGGTGGTAGTCGGTGTAGTAGCCGGTGATGCCGGTCTTGGCCTCGCAGCCGGGCTCGCCCATGCAGTTCGGGACGGGCACACGCGTGCCGTCGGCGGTGAGCCCGCCCTGTTCGACGAGCATGGCGGCGGGACTGGGAGGGCCGTCGGCGGCCGTCACTGTCTTCGGCGTCGGACCCAGAGATGGGCGCAGGTCGTCGAGCACGTAGACCAGCGACGCGGTGGCCAGGACCGCGGCGCCGAGGGCGGGCAGGGTCCGGCGCAGCAGCAGGCCGGCCAGGACACCGAGGGCCAGGGCGGCGAGCACATGGGCGGTGGCGACGGTGCCGTTGATCTCGTAGGTGCGGGGGTCGTGCCACCCGAACCAGCCCATGCGACGGATCGGGGAGTCGTTCGACGACCAGAACAGGCGGTGCAGCAGCGTGAGCACGAGCGTGCCCGCCAGGAGTGAGAGGGCCGGGACCGAGAGCTTGGCGGCGAGCCAGCGGGCCGGGGAGACCGTCTGGGTCCAGGCCAGCTGAGCGGTGCCGCTCTCCAGTTCACGCCCCATCAGGGCGCCTCCCGCCCAGGCCGCGGTGAGCATCGGGAGGAGCGCGAGGAGCCCCTTGGCGACCGCTACCGCCGTCAGGAGCCGGTCGTTGGCGGCTCCGGGGGAGGGGCAGTAGGGACCCGGGCGCGGCTGGTCGCAGCCCATCGAGCGGTACTCGGCCCACGCGGCGTCCACACCCGGGCCGATCGCCCAGAGCAGCGTTCCGGCGGTCACGACCACCAGCATCAGCCAGAAGCAGAGCGCCGATCGGTGCAGGCGGAGCATGGCGCGGAGCAGGCCGCGCGGGGCGGCAAAGCCTCCGGCGGCTTCCCGGGGGCCGGTGGTCACGGCGGTCATACGGCGGCCTCCTGCGCGTCGAGCATGAGCGAGGGGGCGTCGGGGGCGCGCAGGTGGGCGAGGACGAGTTCCTCCAGGGACGGGCCGGTCGGTCCGCAGTCCGTCGCCGAGGGGGCCGGAGGGCCGGACCAGCGCGGTCAGCTGGCGGCCGGTGGTGCGGGACTCGACGACGGTGTGCGGGGCGAGGGTGTCGCCGGCCCGGCCCGTGACCAGGGTGTGCGCGGCGAGCAGGTCGTCCAGCGGACCGGCGAGACGCACCCGCCCGGCGCCGAGCAGCAGCAGATGGTCGCAGGAGCCCTCCAGCTCCGCCACCACGTGCGAGGACATGACAACCGTGGAGCCGCGGTCGGCGGCGTCGGCCATGAGCGTTCCCATCAGCTGGTGCCGGGCGAGCGGGTCGAGGTCGGCCATCGGCTCGTCCAGAAGCAGCAGTTCGGGGCGCTTGCCGAGGGCCAGGGCGAGGGCGACACGGGTGCGCTGACCACCGGAGAGCGAGCGGATCTTCGCGTCCGGGTCGAGGTCGCCCTCAGCGACGATCCGCTCGGCGGCCCGGGCGTCCCAGCGGCGGGGGTTGAGGTCGCGGCCCAGACGCAGCGTGCCGGCGACCGTGAGCTGAGGGTGGAGGGGCTTGTTCTGAGCGACGTAGGCGAGGCGCTCGCGGGCCGCGGCCGGGGCCCGGCCGAGGACGCTGATCGAGCCCTCGGTGGGCCTGAGCAGCCCGGCCGCCAGGGCGAGCAGGGTGGACTTGCCGGCGCCGTTCGGGCCGACGACGGCGCACACGCGGCCCGCGGGGAGCCGGAAGGCGCAGCCGTCCAGGGCCGGTCTGCGGCGTCGCCCGAACCTCCTGCCCAGCGCCGCCGCCTCGATGGCGGTCTCGGTCATACGTCCCCCTTGGAGTCTGCGAACTGCGCGTCGAGTACGGAAGTGAAGAGAGCGGCCACGTCGTCGCGGTCCAGGCCGGCCTCGCGGGCGCGGAGCGCCCATGCCTCCAGCTCCGTATGGAGAGGCGAGTCGGCGGGGGCGGCACCCAGGGACTTGCGGACGAACGTGCCGAGACCGCGGCGTGCCTCGACCAGGCCCTCGCGCTCCAGCTCCCGGTAGGCCTTGAGCACGGTGTTCGGGTTGATGGCGGTGGCCTCGACGACCTCGCGGGCCGTGGGCAGTTTGTCGCCCGGCTCCAGGAGGCCGAGGCGCAGGGCCTGTTTGGTCTGCTGGACGATCTGGACGTAGGTGGCGACGCCGCTGCGCCGGTCGATGCGGTAGTCGACCACCGCCTGCACCACCCTTTCACTAATTGAGTAGTGAAAGGGTGGTGCAGGCGGGGCCGGAAAGTCAAGCGGGCTTTCGTGAACCGTTCGCACCGGGTGGCCCGATGAGGAGACGTGAGCGAAACGAGAAGCGACGGGGAGCTGCTGCGGGCCGTTGCCGTGGACGCCGACCGGCGTGCCTTCGAGGAGCTGTACCGGCGGTACGCGCCGTGGCTCCGGGCCCGGTTGCGGGGGCGGTGCGCCGATCCGGGGATCGTCGACGACGTGGTGCAGGAGACGTTCCTCGCGGTGTGGCGGGGCAAGGCCCGCTATCGGGAGGACGGCGATGTGGCCGGGTGGCTGTGGCGCATCGGGTCGCGGCGGCTGGTGGACGCGCTGCGCGGTGACGGGGCGCGGGGGCGGTTGCGCCAGGCCCTGGCGCGGCTGCGGCACCGGGACGAGGTGTCGGCCGAGGAACGCGTGCTCGCGGGGGTGGAGCACGGGGATCTCGCCGGCGCGCTCGTCCGGCTGTCGCCGGAGTTGCGGGCGGTGTTGCAGGCGACGGTCATCGACGGGCTCACGACCCGGGAGGCCGCCGTGCTGCTCGGGATTCCGCCGGGGACGGTCAAGACGCGGGCGATGCGGGCTCGGAAGCAGTTGCGGGAGGCGTTGGCATGAGCTGGCACGTGCCTGAAGAGGATCTGCGCGCCTATGCGCGGGGGGAGTTGGCGGCGCCCGCGCTGTGGTCCGCCGATGCGCACCTGAGTGCCTGTGCCCGGTGCCGGGGGGTGCTGGGCGAGGTAGGTGATCCGGCCGCCCTCGACGCGGGGTGGGAGCGGCTCGACGCCGAGCTGGACGCGCCCCGGGTGGGGGCGCTGGAGTCGCTCCTCGTGCGCCTCGGGGTGGCCGGGCACACCGCGCGGCTGCTCGCGGCGGCGCCGGTGCTGCGGCGCTCCTGGCTGGTGGCCGTCGTCGCCGTGCTGCTGCTGAGTGTGGGCGCGGTGCGTCTCGCGCAGGGCGGGGAGTCCCCCACGCTGTTTCTCGCTCTCGCGCCGCTGCTGCCGCTGGCCGGGGTGGCGTTGTCGTACGGGCCCGCGCTGGATCCCACGTACGAGATGGCCGTCGTCGCGCCGGTGCACGGTTTCCGGCTGCTGATGATCCGGACGGTGGCCGTGCTGGGCGTGGTGCTGGCGCTGAACGGGCTCGCGACCCTCGCCCTGCCCGAGTACGGACTGCGTGCCCTGGCCTGGCTGTTGCCCGCGCTGGCGCTCACCGCGACGGGGCTCGCGCTGACGCCCCGGCTGGGGCCGGTGCTCGCGCCGTCCCTGGTCGGCGGGGCGTGGGTCGGGCTGCTGGTGCTGGCCGATGTGCTGCGGGCGGGCGCACACGCGCCGCTCGCGCCGTTCACCGCGGCCGGGCAGGGCGTGGCGGCGGCGGTCGCCGCGCTCGCCGCCGGGCTGCTCTTTCTGCTTCGTGACCGCTTCGACCTCTTCCAGGGACGTGCCGTATGACCCCGACCGTGTCCGCCTCCGGGCTGAGCCTCCGCTACGGCGGTACCCACGCCCTCGACGACGTGTCGCTGCGCCTGTCCGGTGGTGTCACCGGGCTGCTCGGGCCCAACGGCGCAGGCAAGACCACGCTGCTGCGGGTGCTCGCCACGGCCCTGCCCGCCGACCATGGTGCCTTCACCGTGCTCGGCCATGACCCGGGCACCGCGCGGGGCCGGCAGGAGGTACGGCGCCGGCTGGGCTATCTGCCGCAGACGCCGGGGTTCCATCCGGACTTCACGGCCTTCGAGTTCGTCGACTACGTGGCGATCCTGAAGGAGAAGACCGACCGGGCCGCCCGGCATCGGGAGGTGCGGCGGGTGCTCGATGAGGTCGGGCTGGCCGACGTACGGGGCAAACGGATCCGGAAGCTGTCCGGCGGGATGCGGCAGCGGGTCGCCCTGGGGGCCGCCCTGGTCGGTGATCCCGGGTTCCTGGTCCTCGACGAGCCCACCGTCGGGCTCGATCCCGAACAGCGCATGCGGTTCCGGGAGTTGATCGCGGGGGCCGGGGAGGGGCGCACGGTGCTGCTGTCCACCCATCAGACGGAGGACGTGGCGATGCTCTGCCACCGTGTGCTGGTCATGGCCGGTGGCCGGGTGCGGTTCGAGGGCACTCCGGCCGAGCTGACCGCGCGGGCCGCGGGGCGGGTGTGGAGCAGCACCGAGCGGGACCCGGGCGCGAAGGCGGGATGGCGCACGGGAACCGGGGCCTTCCGGAACGTGGGGGATCCGCCGGACGGCGCCGAGCTTCTCGAACCCACCCTGGAGGACGGCTATCTGCTCACCCTCGACGGCGACGCCGTGGTGGTGGCGTCATGACCGCGGTGATGGAGAAGCCGGTCGCGTCCGACGAGCGGGCCGAGCGGGGTGGGCCGTGGGCCGCCGTGGTCGCCCTGGCCGTGTTCGAGACGCGTCGGCTGCTGACGAGGCTGCCGGTGCTGATCGCCTTCGCCGCCTACGGCGGCTGGACCGTATGGCGCTTTGGGAGGGACTGGGGAGGCTATCCGGCCCTGCAGGACGTCGACCGCGCCACCCAGGGCGCGCCGATGCTCGTCGGGCTCGCGGTGATGCTGTGCGTCAATCGCGCGGCGCTGCGCTCGCGGCGGCACGGGACGGAGCATCACTTCGCGGTGCTGGTCCTCAAGCCGTGGCGGCGTACGGCCGCCCACGCGCTGTCGGTTCTCGTTGTGGCCCTGGTCACCGCCGTGTGTGTGGCCGCGCAGTTCGGCCGGGAGGCGCTGCGGCCCGGCGCGATCGGGCACGGTTCGGTGGGCGAACTGCTCGCGGGGCCGCTGACCGTGCTGTTGTTCGGGCTGGTCGGGCTGCTCATGGCAGGGCTGGTGCGGTCCGCTCTCGGCGGGCCGTTGCTGGTCGTGTTCCTCCTGTTCGTGTTCCTCTTCTTCTCGGGCACGAGTGACGGCGGGAGGCGATGGCTGCTGCCGGTGGTCGCCGAGGCGAGCGCCAACACCCTGCCCTCCGACCTGCTGGGCCGGCCCGCCGGCTGGCACGCCCTGTACCTGGCCGGGCTGGCGCTGAGCGTGGGCTTGGTGGCGGTGCTGGTCGCCGGTGGCCGTAAGCCGGTGGTCGTGGCGGGTGTCGCCGGGGCGCTGGCCATGACGCTGGTGGGCGGGGTGGCCCAGACGCGCGGCGACTCGCCTGAACTGGTCCGGGCCCGCGAACGGGCCACGACCACCCCCGACCAGGTGCGGTCCTGTGTCCGGCGGGAAGGATCGACGTACTGCGCGTTCCCCGAGTGGGGGCCGCGGGTCGGGGACTGGGCCGGGGTCGTGGACCGGGTGCGGTCCCTGGCCGGGGGCGGCGCGCACGATCAGAAGGTCGTCGTACGCCAGCGGGTGGAGGCCCGCTACGGGACCTCCGGAGATGGTGCGCTGATGCCGCTGGAGCGGCCGCACGAGGTGACGGTGGGCACTCAGTGGGGCGGCAACCGCGTCCCCGAGTTCTCGGCCGCCGTGGCCGGAGTGCTGATAGGGGGCGACGAGAAGACCTGCGACCTCGATCTGCGACGGCCGCATGGTCACCGTGATGTGGCTGGCCCTGGGCTGGGAGTCCGACCCGGTGGCCGCGCTGCGCCGGGTCCGCCTCGACGACAGCGACACCGGCTCGGCCCTCGTGCTCCAGCCGACGCACGGGCTGTACATGACCGACGCCCAGACGGAGGTGCTGCGCGCGCTGCTCGACCGGCCCCGGGGCGAGGCCACCGCGCGGGTGAAGGACCACTGGGCCGAGCTGACCGAGCCGAAGGTGACGGCGGCCCGGGCCGCGGAACTGCTGGGCGTGGCCGCACCCGAGGGGGACGACAAGTGCCTCGACTGAGCGGGGATCTGATCGTTGCCGTCTGGCGGACCCTGCCGTTGGGGCTGGTGGGGGCGGCCGGCGGAACGGGGCTGCTGATGGCCGCGCTGTCGCGGACGACCGGCGAGGCGGGGGAGTGGCTTGCGCTGCCTCTGCTCCGGGTGGCGATCCTGGCCTTCGCGGTGGGCCTGGTGTTCCTTCTGGACGACCCGGCCCGGCACACCACGGCCACCGTGCCGGTCCCCCGCCCGGTCCGTATCGCGCTGCGGGTGGCGCTCGTCGTCCCGGTCGTGGCGGCCTGGTGGACGGCGGCGCTGCTGCTGGTGCCGCGGGACCTACGGCCGCCGGTCGCCGACATCACGCTGGAGGCCGGGGCGGCCTTCGTGCTGGCGGTGGCCGGCGCGGTGGTCGCGTTGCGCCGCAGCGACATCGCGCGGCCCGGGGCGCGACTCGCGGCCGGCCTGCTGACCACGGCGGCGCTGGTCCTGCTGTTCTGGCCCAAGCGGTGGGCGTTGCTCGTGCCGGTGGAGGACGAGCGGTGGGCGGCGGCGCATGACCGGTGGGCGGTGGTGTTGGTCGCGGCCGTGCTGATGGGGGTGCTGGGGGCGGGGGAGCCGGTGCGGCGGTGGTCGTGGCGGGTGGTGTGGGGGCGGTGACGGGCCCTGTGGGTGACGGGCCCGGGGCGTTGGTGCTGGGGGCGGGGCGTTTCGCGGCCCGGCGTTGCGGGGTGCCGCTCTCTGTGGGACGGGTGTCGTCCTGGGGGCACCTCCCAGGCCCTTGAGGCACTGGGGGAGGCACGATTGCCCGCAGCTGAGCGGCGGGTGTCGTCCTTGGCGGCACGATTGCCCGGCGGCTGAGGCCGCGCCCTACAGGTCGCCGGGCCCGCCAGCGGGACTCCTCAGTTGAGCGGCGGGTGTCGTCCTTGGCGGCACGATTGCCCGGCGGCTAGGCCCGCCCTACAGGTCGCCGGCCCGCCAGCGGGACTCCTCCGCGTCGAGGGCGGCGGGGTCGGGGGTGCGGTGGCGGACGGTGGCCAGCCAGTCGTCGACGATGTCCGCGAGGTGGGTCGGTGGCGGCGGACCCTCCTCGGCGAGCAGGGCAAGCAACGCGGCCGCCGCCGGGTCGTCCGTGTCGCAGGACCCGCACAGCACCGACTCCCTGAGTCCCTCCACCCGTTCGCCGCAGCCGTTGTGCCAGGTGTGCGGGTAGCGGGCGGCCAGCAGGGCCGGGGCCGCGCAGCGGCCACAGACCAGGGGCGTCATGCGAGGCCGACCCAGGCCTCCGCACCGAACGTGCCCTTCACGTCCGAGGCGGCGGTGGTGGGGTTCACGGTGGTGTGGAGGGCGTAGACGGTCGTCCTGCGGGTGCCGCGGACCCGGAGGTGCACCGGGGTGTCGCCGGGGTGGTCGGTGAGGATCCGCTTCAGTTCGCCCAGGGACTGCCGGGTGATCCGGTGTGCGGGCAGGGCGAGCTGGACCGGAGGCCTGCCGCCGTGCTCGGCCGAGGACACGTCCAGCACGGCGAGTTCCCTGCCGAAGAGGCTCAGGGTGCCGTCGCGGTCCTCGATCCTGCCGCGTACGGAGACGACGTCGTCCTCGGTCAGCGCGTGCTGGACGAGCTGGTAGGCGGCGGGGAAGAACAGCACCTCGATACCGGCGTCCCGGTCCGCGAGGTGGACGACGGCCCAGGCGTTGCCCTGCTTGGTCACCTTGCGCTGGACGCCGGTGATCAGCCCGGACAGCCGTACCTCCCCCGAGGTGCGGCCGGAGGCGAGCAGCTCGGCGATGGAGCAGTCCCGGGCGGCGGCGAGGATGTGCTCGGCGCCGTCCAGCGGGTGGGCGGAGACGTAGAGGCCCGAGCATCTCCCGTTCGATCGCCAGCAGTTGGCTGCGCGGCCACTCCTCCTCGTCGACGGGGAAGTCCAGCCCGAAGGCCGGGCCTTCGCCGCCGTCCCGGCGCCGCCCAGCGCGGCGAACAGGTCGTCCTGGCCGAAGCTCGCGGCCTTCTTCACCGGGATGATCGCGTCGACGGCTGCCTCGTGCACGGCGGTCAGGCCCTTGCGGGAGTGCCCGAGCGAGTCGAAGGCGCCCGCCTTGATCAGGGACTCCACGGCCCGCTTGTTCAGCGCGGGCAGGTCGGCCTTGTCGCAGGAAGTCGGAGAAGGACGTGAACTTCCCGTTGCCGCGGCGGGCGTCGATGACCGCCTCGATGACGCCGTCGCCGACGTTGCGCACGGACCGCAGACCGAACCGTACGTCGTCCCCGACGGCGGCGAACTCCGCGACCGACTCGTTCACGTCGGGCGGCAGGACCCGGACGCCGTTGGCTTACGGGCGTCGGCGAGGTAGAGCGCGGCCTTGTCCTTGTCGTCGCCGACCGAGGTGAGCAGGGCGGCCATGTACTCGGCGGGGTAGTTGGCCTTGAGGTAGGCGGTCCAGTAGGAGACGAGCCCGTAGCCGGCGGTGTGGGACTTGTTGAAGGCGTAGCCGGAGAACGGCAGCATGACGTCCCAGAGGGCCTGGATCGCCTCGTCGGAGTAGCCGTTCGCCCGCATGCCGCCGTGGAACTTCTCCCACTCGGCGGCCAGCACCTCGGGCTTCTTCTTGCCCATCGCCCGGCGCAGCATGTCGGCGCCGCCGAGGGTGTAGCCCGGCGAGCTGCCGGGCGATGGCCATGATCTGCTCCTGGTAGACGAGCAGGTGGTAGGTGGAGCCGAGGATCGGCTCGAGGGCCTCCTTGCAGCTCCGGGTGGATCGGGGTCGGGGCCTGCTTGCCGTTCTTGCGCAGGGCGTAGTTGGTGTGCGCGTTGGCGGCCATCGGGCCCGGCCGGTACAGGGCGTTGGCGGCGGCGATGTCCTCGAAGCGGGTGGGCTCCATCAGCTTGAGCAGGGCGCGCATGCCGCCGCCGTCGAGCTGGAAGACGCCGAGGGTGTTGGCCTCGGCCAGCAGCCGGTAGGTCTTGGCGTCGTCCAGCGGGATGACGACGGTGCCCGGGTCGCCGTCCCCGGGGTCGACGGTGGCCAGCCGGATGCCCCGGTTCTCCCGGATGTTCCGATGGCCTGGTCGATGACGCCCAGGTTCCGCAGCCCCAGGAAGTCCATCTTGACCAGGCCCATCGCCTCGCACGACGGGTAGTCGAAACCGGTGATGCGCACACCGTCGGAGGCCCGCATGTGCAGCGGGATCCGGTCGGTCAGCCGGGTCTTGGACAGGATCACCGCGGCGGCGTGCACGCCGGTGCCGCGGGTCAGGCCCTCCACGCCACGGGCGGTGTCGATCACCCGCCGCACATCCGGCTCGTCGTCGTACAGCCGCCGGATCTCGCCGGCCTCCGCGATAGCGCGGGTGGGAGGTGTCGAAGATCGCGTCCAGCGGGGCGGATTTGCCGTTCTGGTCCGGCGGGAGCGCCTTGGTGATCCGCTCGCCGTGGGCGAAGGGATAGCCCAGGATGCGCGAGGAGTCCTTGATGGCGTTCTTGGCCTTGATCCTGCCGAAGGTGTTCACCATGGCGGTGTACTCGTCGCCGTACTTCTCGATGACGTAGCGGACCATCCGGTCGCGCTGCCGGTCGTCGAAGTCGAGGTCGACGTCGGGCGGGTTGATGCGCTCGGGGTTCAGGAACCGTTCGAAGAGCAGGCCGTGCTCCAGCGGGCACAGTTCGGTGATGCGGGTGGCGTAGGCGACGAGGGAGCCGGTGGCCGAGCCGCGGCCCGGGCCGAGCGGGATGCCGTTCGTCGCGGGCGTACCGGCAGATGTCCGCCACGACGAGGAAGTACGAGCTGAAGCCCATCGGGCCGATGACCGACATCTCGGTCTCGAACCGCTCCAGGACATGCGGCGGGACCGGGTCCCCGTAGCGCAGGGCCAGGCCCTCGAGGACCTCCTTCCGCAGCCACGACTCCTGCGTCTCGCCCTCGGGCACGTCCGGGAACTGCGGCATCTCGTCGACGTGGTCGAAGACCTCGTCGTACGACTCGACGCGCTCGGCGACCAGCAGCGTGTTGTCGCAGGCCTCCGGGCAGCTCGGCGAACAGGGCGCGCATCTCGGCGGCCGGCTTCAGGTAGTAGCCGGAGCCGTTGAAGCGGAAGCGGCGCGGGTCGTCCTTGTTCTTGCCGACGCCGATGCACAGCAGGTTGTCGTGGGCGTCGGCCTGGTCCTCGGTGACGTAGTGCGCGTCGTTGGTGGCCAGGAGGGGGAGGTCCAGGTCCTCGGCCAGGCGCAGCAGCCCGTCCCGGACCTCGCGCTCGATGGCCAGGCCGTGGTCCATCAGCTCCAGGAAGTAGTTCTCCCGGCCGAAGATCTCCTGGTAGGCGCGGCCGCGGCCTTGGCCTCGTCGTACTGGCCCGAGCCGCAGCCGGGTCTGGACCTCGCCGGAGGGGCAGCCGGTGGTGGCGATGATGCCGTCCGGCCGCTCGGCGATCAGCTCACGGTCCATACGCGGCTTCCCGGCCGGGAACTGCCCCTCGTAGCTGGCCTGCGTGCTGAGCCGTGAACAGGTTCCGCAGCCCCTGGGCGTTCCGCGCCCACATGGTCATGTGCGTGAAACGGCCGCCGCCGGAGACGTCCTTCGAGCCCTCGCCGTCCTCCCCGACGGCCCGGCGACCGCCCGGCCCCCAGAACTCCTGCCTGCGGGCGAACCGGGAGGAGGGCGCCACGTACGCCTCGATGCCGATGATCGGCTTGACCGTCTCGAAGCCCTTCGCGGTCTGAGCGAACTCGTAGGCCCCGAACATGTTGCCGTGGTCGCTCATCGCGATCGCGGGCATGCCCTGCCGGGCCACCTCGGCGAACATCGGCTTCAGCTTCTGCGCACCGTCGAGCATCGAGTACTCGGTGTGGTTGTGCAGGTGGACGAAGGAGTCCGGCATGTGGGGCGCACCTCCGAGAACGGGTCAGGTTCTGATACAACTGATGGTTGTTCACACCGCTTCCAGGGAGACGGCTACTCATCAAAACGAACCCGTCACCCCGGGATCAAACAACCGACACGCGTACGCTGAACAACCTCTTGTTGTGTGGCTAGGCTGTCGACGTGGACCTCAAAGCCGTACGAGCGTTCGTCGCGATCGCCGACTCCGGGCAGTTCCAGAAGGCCGCCGTGGATCTGTCCCTCACCCAGCAGGCCGTCTCCAAGCGGATCGCCGCGCTGGAGAAGGACCTCGGGGTGCGGCTGCTCGTCCGTACGGCCCGGGGAGCGGACCTCACCATCGACGGGCAGGCGCTCCTGCCGCACGCCCGGGCCCTGCTCCAGGCCGAGGAGCGGGCGATGGCCGCCGTGCGTCCCGGGGACCGTGCGCTGCGGGTGGACGTCGTGGGGCGCCGGGTCGCCACGGCCGGGCTGGTGCGGGACTTCCACCTGGCGCATCCGGAGATCGCCCTGGACGTCGTCACGCTGTTCGGCGCCGGATACGGCGCTGGCCGCGGTGCGGGACGGGGCCGTCGACGCCACGTTCCGTGCCGTCACCATGCCCGGGCACCGGCTGCCCGACGGCGTCGAAGCCGTCCCGGTCCTCGACGAGCCGCTGCGCCTGTGCGTCGGCCCCGGCCACGAGTTCGCCCGGGCCGCCTCGGTGACACCCGCGCAACTGGCGGGACACCGGATCTGGATGCCGGGCAACGAGCCCGGCACGGAGTGGGCCGCGTACTACGACGAACTCGCCGCGACCTTCGGTCCGACCCTCGACACCATCGGCCCCAACTTCGGCGTCGAGGCCCTCCTCGACACCATCGCGGCCTCCCCGACCCTGGCGACCTTCCTCAGTGAACGAACGCCCCTCGTCTGGCCGACCGACCACGATCTGCGCCTCGTCCCCGTGCGTGACCCGATGCCGGTCTACCCGCACGCACTGCTCTGGCGCACGGACAACCCCCACCCCGGACTCGCCGCCCTCCGCGACCACCTCCTGGCGACGCGCCCACGCCCGACCGAGGGGGAGACCTGGCGCCCGTCCTGGGCACGGCGGCCTCAGGGCCTGTCGTAGCTCCCCACCCTGCCCGGCTCCGTCAGGTCTCGGTCCGGTACATCAGGTCCACCTCGTGCGTCACGAACCCCAGCCGCTCGTACACCGTCACCGCCGCCTTGTTGTCGGCGTCGACGTAGAGCATCGCGGTCGGCAGGCCCTGCCCCGCCAGATGCCGCAGGCCGATCGTGGTCAGGGACTTGCCGAGGCCGCCGCCCTGGGCTCCGGGGCCGACGCCGAGGACGTAGACCTCGCCGAGGCCCTCCTGGGCGTGGACCTTGGTCCAGTGGAAGCCGACGAGTTCGTCGCCGCGGAAGGCGAGGAAGAAACCGGCGGGGTCGAACCACGGCTCGGACTTGCGGTCGTCGAGGTCCCGCTGCGTGAGGGAGCCCTGCTCGGGGTGGTGGGCGAAGGCGGCGGCGTTCACGGCGAGCCAGGCAGCGTCGTCCTGGCCGGGGACGAAGGCGCGGACGGTGACGCCCTCGGGGAGCACCGGCTCGGGAGTGTCGAAGTCCGTCAACGGGCGCCGCATCTGGCGCAGTTCGCGGAACAGGGTCAGGCCCAGGACCTGCGCGAGATGCCGGGCGGCGGAGTGGCCGCCGTGCGCCCACACCCGCAGCCGCTTGCCGGAGGCGGCCAGCAGGGCGGACCCGAGCGCCCGCCCGTGCCCGTGCCCGCGATGCCCGGGATGGACGACCAGCTCGGCGGCCGGCGGTTCCACCGGGTCGGTGTCCTCCAGCTGGGCATAGCCGACGAGTTCGCCGTCGACGGTGAGCAGCAGATGGGACACGCCCTCCCGCTCGCCGCCCGCCCGTCGCCCACCATCACCCTCAACGGAGTCGCTTCGCGACGCCCTGAAGTGCTGCAGCTGCAACCGGCCCTGTTCGGACACCGCCTGCTGCCCGTCCGTACGGGCGGCCTCGGCGAGCAGCCCGAGCACGGCCTCGGTCTGCTCCGCGGAGAGCGCGGCAAGGGTCTCGATCGAGCGGGGGCGGCCGGGCCGTACGGTGTCGTCGCTGGTCATGCGTACGAGGGTACGGCGCCCCACGGGCAAACCGGCGGCAAAGAAGCAACCATGGAGGGCTGTCCAGGCCGGCTCCGGCAGCGGCTCCGCGACGCGCCCCCCTCGGGACGGCTTGGGCACCCTGTGCGCCGGGCTGGTCATTCCTCCGCGTCGCGGACCAGGAGGGCGATCTGCACCCGGTTCTCGACCGCCAGCTTGGCGAACAGGCTGCCTGTGTGCGCCTTGACGGTCGCGACGCTGATGTGCAGCCGCTGGGCGATCTCCGGGTTGCCCAGTCCGTCCGCGATGGCCCGAGCGGTTTCGAGTTCTCGTTCGGTCAGTGCGGACAGCTGTTTCCGCGCGGCTTCGCGGGATGAGCTGCGGGCGTGAGCGGACCGCGGACCGGTGGCTGCGGCGATCACCCGTGCCGTGGCCGCTGGAGACAGCACGGAGTTGCCGTCCGCGACGGTCCGCACCGCGTCGAGAATCTGCGGCGGCCGGGTGTCCTTGAGGACGAACCCGAGGGCTCCGGCGCGCAGTGCGCCGAGCACCAGATCGTCGGAGTCGAAGGTGGTCAGCATGAGCACCCGCGGCGGCGCCGGTCGGGTGAGGAGTTCCCGGGTCGTGCTGAGACCGTCACGGCCGGGCATGCGCACGTCCATCAGTACGACGTCCGGCCGCTGCTCGTCCACCACGGTGATCGCGGCGTCCCCGTCGGCCGCCTCCGCGACGACGGTCAGGTCCGGTTCGCCGTCGATGACGAGCCGCAGCGCCATCCGCACCAGCTGTTCGTCGTCGACGATGACGACGCGCACCGGCTCCCGCTCGCTGTCCACTCAGGTTCTCTTTTCGTGGGTGGGGTTCGGCCAGGGTAGTTGCGCGGTGAGGATGTATCCGTTGTCGGGTGTGGGGTGGTGGTCGAGTTCTCCGCCGGCGAGGCCGATGCGTTCGGTGAGGCCGAGCAGGCCGAATCCCGATGCCGGTGGTCGTGCGGTTTCCGTGGTCGCCGGGGAGTTGCGGACGCTGACGTCGAGTTCGTCGCCCGCCCTTCCTTCGAGGGTGATGTGTACGTGTGCGCCTGGGGCGTGTTTGGCGGCGTTGGTCAGTCCTTCCTGGACGATCCGGTAGCAGGTTCGTCCCGACGGCGTCGGACGGTGTTCCCGTCACGGTGCTGGTGAGCGTGACGTCCAGTCCGGATGCGCGGGCGTCGGCGACCAGGTCGGGGATGCGGTCGAGGGAGGGTTGGGGTGGTTCCGGGCGGCCCGGGTCGGCGCGGAGCACACCGAGGACATCCCGTAGTTCCTCCAGCGCTTGTTGGGAGCCGTCGGCGATGCCGCGGACCAGCACGCGGCTGTCCTCGGCCGCGAGGTCGCTGCGGTGGTCCAGCACCCCGGCCTGCATGGCGACCAGGGAGATCCGGTGCGCGAGCACGTCGTGCATCTCGCGGGCGATCCGGTTGCGTTCCAGGGCCCGTGCCTGCGCCGCTCGTGCGGTCTGTTCCCGTTCCGCGCTCTCCGCCCGCTCTCGCAAGGACCGCACTTCGACACGCCGCGCGCCGACGGCCATGCCCACGGCCACCGCGATGCCCGCGGTCAGTGCCGGGAACGCGAGCCTGGAACCACAACGAGCCGGGCGGGCTCTGGACCGGGTAGAACCCGACGGCGAACTGCGACGCGGTCACGTAGGCCAGCCCGACGACACCGATCTCCACCGGACGGCGACGGGTGGAGATCGAGCCCAGCGCCAGAAGCGCGGCGCCGGCGGCGAGTGCCGACGCGGGCGAGGCGATCGCGACCGTCATGGCGACGGCGAGCGGGAACCGCCGCCGCCACAGAAGCGCCGTCAGGCAGCCGAGAGCCACCAGCGGATCACCGATGACGAACCAGGAGCCCGTTTCGGCCGACCTGCCACCGCAGCACCACACCGATGGAGAGCCAGGGCGGGATGCCCACTGCCGCGGCTGCCGCCAGCCGCCAGGTCTGCTGCCACCCTCCGAGCCGTGGCGCGACGTCCGTGTTCACCTGGCCATTGTCGCGAAACCGTACGGCCGGTGAGTCAGACCGGGGCTGACGTGCCCTTAGACCAGAGTCGAATCACCGCCTCGACTCTCGGTCGAAGGCGATTCGAGCCGCCGGGCTGATGTGCCGGCGGTGCCCGCACGGACAGACTCGTCGAGGCCGGTCGGGATGGTGATCGCAGCCCTGTCCGCCCCAGCGGTGATCCGCGGCGGGGCAGTCCCGAGCACGCCCGTTGCGGCGCCCCCGCGCGCCCCGTGCACCCCTCAGGAGGACATCAGATGCACCGAACCCTGTCCCTCGCCCTCGCCGCCACCGCGGTGGCGGTGACCGCGATTCCGGGAGTGTCGGTGGCGGCGGCGACGCCGGCGCCGGACACCGTGCGGTGGGGCCCGTGCCAGGAGAAGGCCGCCTCGGAGAACGCCGCGGCCGCCTCGGAGAAGGCCGCCTTGCCGCGTCTGGAGTGCGCGACGCTCGAAGTCCCCCTGGACTACCGGGATCCGGACGGCCGGCAGATCGAGATCGCGATCTCCCGGCTGGCGAGCAAGGAACCCTCGCAGCGCCGCGGCGTGCTGCTGACCAATCCGGGCGGCCCCGGCATCACGGGACTCGGCTATCCGGCCGTCCTCGCCGGCTCGGGGCTGCCGCAGGAGGTGCTGGACTCCTACGACCTGATCGGCTTCGACCCGCGTGGCGTCGGCCGCAGCACGCCGGTGACCTGCGATCTGACGCCGGAGCAGCAGGCACGAGGCAATGTCCCGCCGTACGCGCACACCGCGGCCGATGTCGCGCGGGAGGCGGCGAAAGCGCGGCCCGTCGCCGAGCAGTGCGCCACCTCACGGACGGCGTGGATGCTGCCGCACACCACCACCGCGAACACCGCGCGCGACATGGACCGGATCCGGGCGGCACTGGGCGAACCGAAGCTCTCGTACCTCGGCGCCTCCTACGGCAGCTACCTCGGTGCGGTGTACACGACGATGTTCCCGGGGCGCAGCGACCGGATCGTGCTCGACAGCAACCTGGGCCCCGGCGGTTACGACGTCAAGGCCATGCGGTCGCTCGCCCGTGGAATGGAGGACCGGTTCCCGGACTTCGCGGCGTTCGCGGCCGCGCGCCCCGAGTACGGTCTGGGCACCACGCCGGAGCAGGTGAGGGCGAAGTACTTCGATCTCGCCAAGCGGCTGGAGGCGAAACCGGTCCAGGGCTTCGACGCGACGATGTTCCGCGGGATCACGTTCGACCGCCTCTACAGCGATGCGGACATGCCCCTGGTGGCCAAGACCTGGCAGGCACTCGACACGGACCAGCCGCCGCCGCCCGTCCCGCCGATTCCGGGCATGGAGAACTTCATGTCCGCGCGCTTTTCGGTGATATGCGGAGACACGCGCTGGCCGGAGACGGTCCGGGAGTATCAGCGCAACGTCGCGGTCGACCGGCTGAAATACCCGATGCTGGGCGGGTCCACGGCCGGCATCGGACCGTGCGCGTTCTGGCCGGACGAGCGGGTCGAGCCGCCGGTGCGCATCGGTGACCGGGGCCCGTCGAACGTGCTCATGGCGCAGAACGAGCGCGACCCGGGGACACCGCTGGCCGGCGCCCAGGAGCTGCGGCGGGCGTTCGGGAAGCGGGCCACGATGGTGACGGCCGACCAGGGCGGGCACGGCGTCTACCCGTACGGCCCCAACACGTGCGCGAACGACGCGGTGACCGCGTTCCTGACCACCGGCCAGCGCCCGTCGCGGGACCTCGCCTGCGCGGCGGAACCCGGCAAGTGACAGGAGCAGAGGCATGCTCAAGGAGTGGCGGCATCGCCGGGCTGTGCAGCGGGTCAAGCCAGGGGACGGGCGAGAGTTGAAGCGTTTCCGCTGGTGGCAGATGCTTACCCGCGCGCTGTTCCATCTTCGGCTGACGACCGACGACGGTCGGCAGACGGTCTACGCCGTCGACGTCAGGCATCAGAATCAGTCGGAGGGCTACGTCAAGGCCCATCTGTACCTCGATGGCAGGCACCACGCCGAGTCCAGAGTCCCTGCCGCCTTCCCCGTTCAGGGCGGCACCGTCGAAGTAAGGACCAGCGCCTTCGGGCTCAAGCGCTGCCACTACGTCACCGCCGAGGGGGCCGAGCACCAACTCATCCCGGACCCCGCCTCCGCCGAGGGGCGCCGCGCGCGCCTCGACCGCGCGCACCCCGCACTGAGCCGCTGTATGGGTTTCCTTTCGTCGATCGTGCTCGTCATCGGCCTGGTTCTCCTGGTCCTCCAGCTCGCCGAACAGGTCACCCGGGCGCCGGAGGGCGTCGCCCAGTACGTCGGGACGTTCACCTCGCCCATTGATCTGTCGGCATGGGGCAACGCCGTGGTCGGGCTCGTCACGGTGGCGGCCAGCACGGAGCGGGCGCTGCGACTGCGCTACAACTGGCTGCTCGACGGCGGGGCGGGCTGACCCCGCGAACGCGCCGTGACTTTTCCGTAAGAGTCTTGGTACCCACGAAAGTCTGTCGCGCTACGCGCGTTGACTCTAGGCTGCGCCGGACGAGATCACTGTCCCAGCAGACCCAACAGGGGGGCGTATGCCAGCCACTTCACCGGCACCGGTGCACCAGGAGCGCCGCAGACGTCGCACGAATCGTTTCGTCGCTCTTGCCGCCGGTGTCGTCACCGTCGGTGCGCTGGCCGCCGCGGGGCTGCCGGGGTCGGCGACCGCCGGCGAGGACCATCGCAAGGGCGGTCACTGGCCCGGCCGCTACCAGGATGTCCAGCTGCTGTCGTTCAACGACCTGCACGGCAACCTGGAGCCGCCCGCCGGTTCTTCCGGCCGGGTCACCGAGCAGCAGCCCGACGGTACGACGAAGACGATCGACGCGGGGGGCGTGGAGTACCTGGCCACCCATCTGCGGCAGGCCCGCAAGGGCGAGAAGTACTCCGTCACCGCCGCCGGCGGCGACATGGTCGGTGCCTCTCCGCTGCTCTCCGGGCTCTTCCACGACGAGCCGACCATCGAGGCGCTGAACAAGCTCGACCTCGACGTCACGTCCGTCGGCAACCACGAGTTCGACGAGGGCGCCAAGGAGCTGGCCCGCCTGCAGAAGGGCGGCTGCCACCCGAAGGACGGCTGCTACACGGACAAGAAGTTCAAGGGCGCCGACTTCCCCTACCTGGCCGCCAACGTCCTCGACGAGAAGACGAAGAAGCCGATCCTCAAGCCCTATTGGGTGTGGAAGAAGAAGGACGTCAAGGTCGGCTTCATCGGCGTGACCCTGGAGGGCACCCCGGACATCGTCTCCGCCGAGGGCGTCAAGGGCCTCGCCTTCAAGGACGAGGTCGAGACGATCAACAAGTACGCCAAGGTGCTGCGGAAGCAGGGCGTGAAGTCGATCGTCGCCCTCCTCCACGAGGGCGGCTTCCCGGCGTCCACCTCGTACAACTACGACTGTGATTCCCCGGGTGCCGGCGACGGCATATCCGGGCCGATCGTCGACATCGCCAAGAACGTCACGCCGCAGGTGGACGCACTGGTCACCGGCCACACCCACAACGCGTACGTGTGCTCGATCGACGACCCGGCGGGCAAGCCCCGCATGGTCACCTCAGCCGCGTCCTTCGGCCGCCTCTACACGGACACCACGCTGACGTACGACCGGAAGACCGGCGACATCGCCCGTACGGCCGTGAAGTCGGCGAATCGTGTGGTCACCCGGGACGTCCCCAAGGCGCCCGACATGACCGAGCTGATCGGCAAGTGGAACACCCTCGCCGCGCCCATCGGCAACCGCGCGATCGGTTACGTCTCCGGCGACATCGGCAACACCGGCACCGAGTCCCCGCTCGGCGACGTCATCGCCGACGCCCAGCTCGCCCACGGCAAGCAGCTCGACCCGGAGACCGACCTGGCGCTGATGAACCCGGGTGGTATCCGGGCACCGCTGACGTATGCGGCGAAAGCCGGTGAAGGCGACGGCGTCGTGACATACGCGGAGGGCTTCACGGTCCAGCCGTTCGCCAACACAGTGAATCTCCAGGACTTCACGGGCGCCCAGCTCGTCCAGGTCCTCAAGGAGCAGGTGACCGGCGCGAACGCGGCGGCGCCGAAGGTTCTCCAGGTGTCGTCGGGCCTGACCTACACACTGGACCTCACCAAGTCCGGTGCCGACCGGGTGGTGACCGACTCGGTCAAGCTCGACGGCAAGGCCATCGACCCGGCGGCCACCTACCGCGTCGCGACGAACAGCTTCCTCGCGGGCGGCGGCGACGGCTTCCCGACGCTGGGCCAGGGCACGAACGACGTCGTCGGCCTCGACGATCTGGCCGCGCTGGAGCAGTACCTGACGGCCAACTCCTCGGCGTCGAACCCGCTCGCACCGCCGAAGGCGGACCGGATCACCATCGTGAACTAAATCGCATACATGGGGTTCAGGTTGCGGGGTGGGGCGGTGCGCATGGTCGGATGAGACGATGCGCACCCCCCACCGCATAGACACGCATCATCCCGACGACCGCTCCGAGCAGCTCCGCGACCCCTACGAGGAACTCGGCGCACTCGACGACGGCCCTCTGGAGGCGACCCCTCTCGAGGACTTCCTCGGCGAGGACGCCGAGCAGCGGGACGAGCAGGAGCCGGAGTGGTCGCCGCCCGACCACCGCCGCGGCGGCAGGCGTCGGAAGAACCGTTTCGCCGGGCTGCCGCTCGCGGTGAAGGCGGTGGTGGGCCTGGTCGTCCTCGCGGCCTTCGTCTCCCTCGGTGACCGCTGGGCGGTGCTGTACGCCGAGCACAAGGCCGCGGAAACCCTCAAGGACCGCCTGGACCTGGCCGCGGCGCCCGAGGTGGAGATCGGCGGCTTCCCCTTCCTCACCCAGCTCGCCGACAAGCGGCTGGACTCGGTGAAGCTGACCGTCCCGGACGTGGCCGCCGACCGGGTCTCGCTGGCCAAGGTGTCGGCCACGGCGCATGACATCCGGCTGGACGCCGACGGTCTCACGTCCGTGCGCGGCGCCCATGTCCCCCGGTTCGACGGGGACGTCATGCTGTCCTTCGAGGACCTCAACCGCGAACTCGGCGCCTCCCAGGTGACGTTCACCGGCGAGGGCCGGGACCGGGTGCGGGCGCGCGGCACCCTGCCGGTCGCCGGGCACAACCTGAAGCTGCGGGCCGAGGCCCGGATCCAGCGGCAGGGGGAGCGGGGCATCGCCACGGAGATCGGCGGCATGCGCCTGGACATCGGGGACCTGGCCACCTACCGCCCGGGCAAGCGTGCCACGGAAGGCCTGCATCTGACGCCCAAGGCGTCCGCCGACCTGGCCCGGGAGACCCGCAAGGCCAAGGCGCTGCTGTCGGTCCCGGCCATCGTGCAGCGCATGGGGGTGCCCGAGGCGACCGTGAACGAGGCCCTGGCCGACAACGGCAAGCTCGCCGAGCTGACCGGCTCCCCGCGCTTCGCCCGCCAGGCCGAACGCCTCAACCTCATCGACCTGGCCCTGGACAACCCCGAAGTGCTCCGCAGCCTGGGCCTCGACCCCGATCTCCTCGGCGAGTTGTCGAGCCTGACCCGTCCGGTCCTGGCCGACCGGCTTGCGCTGGCGTTCGAACTGCCGAAGCCGGAGCAGGGGGACGTACAGCTGGAGGACGTACGGGTGGAGGAGGACGGCATCCGGGTGCGGGTGTCGGGCTCGGGGCTGTCGGTGGGCGGCTGAGCCACAGCCACTGACGGGGGCGGGGGCGGTGCGGCCTTTCGAGCAGTGTGTCGTGCCCGAAAGTCTGGCCCCCGGGCGCTGTCCGCACCCCGTGATTGTCCGGAGACTGGGGCGGCGTACCGGACCGAGATGAGGATGATGCGGATGCACAGGCACGGTCGGTCACCGGAATCCGAGGCGGACGCGCGGGCCGGACACCCTCACCGGCCCCTGCTCCGGCCGCATGAGGACGGCCCCCAGGCCGCCCGGCTGGCGGCCGGGGGGCAGATGACGCCGGACGCGGCGATGTCCCTCCAGCGAACTGCCGGAAACGCCGCTTTTGTGGCTGTTCAGCGCATGCCTCAGAGCGGCAATGGCGAAGGCCCCGCAGAGGAGAAGCCCTCGGACGGGCTGAGCCGGCTGCGCAGGGCCCACGAGCGGGAGAAGAAGCGCGGCCAGGCGGCGCCCGCCTACGGACCCGGCCAGAGCCCCTTCGGTCCCTACACGGTGAACAAGGGGCGAGGTGCCGCCCCGTACATCACGTCGAACGTGAAGCATCAGCACCCGGAGAGCGAGAGCCTCGGCACCACGTACGACGAGTTGATCAAGGCGCTCGACGCCGAGCACCACCCCCTCGTCGCCGCCGCCCTGAAGGGCCAGGATCCGACCGAGGAAGAGCTCGCCGGCATGAGCGCGACGCAACGGCGAGCCGCCGCCATGCTCTACGGGATCACCAAGGACTCCGAGCCGCTCAGGTTCGCGGGGGCCGGCAAGGCCGCGCGCAGCGCCCTGAACAAGCAGGGTGACCCGTACCACGAGGCGGAGGAGTACGAGAAGGACTTTCCGATGGCCCAGGCCGGAGGGGCGCAGTCCTACCGGAAGGCGCTGGCGGGGGAGACGCAGCTCTCCGCCGAGGCCCTCAAGAACCTGAAGGACATGTCGGAATCGTCCTCGGACGGGGAGAAGTCTCGCCTGAGTGACTCCGAGCCACCGTGGCTGAAACTTTGTGTGCAGAAGTGTTGACCTCTGTTCGAGTCCCCTTCTAGTTTCGTGCTCCACTGAGCGGTCCGATTGCGGGCTGCTCACCTTCGCACATGCTCAGAAGGGGATGTCGTGTCTCAAAAGAACCATCGCGGGACAGCTTGCGTGGGGGCGCTGCTGGCCTGCGTCACGGCATTCGGCGGAGCGCTCGCTTCCCCCGCTGCCGCCTCGCCGGCCTCCCGTCCCGCCACACCGCCGCCCGTCAGCGACTTCAAGGGCGTCAACTGGGCCGACCCGCGCGACAACTACGCCGACGACGCGGTCGTGCCCTCGGGCCTTTCCACCTCCGACAGCTACGCCACCACCTACGCCAAGTCCAAGGCGATCATCGGCGGATTCTCCAAGCTCGGCGCCAACACCGTCCGCCTCCCGGTCAACCCCACCTCGGTGAACGGCCCCTTCTGGAAGTCGTACCGGGGCGCGATCGACGCCGCCACCGCCAAGGGCTTCAAGGTCATCCTGGGCTACTGGGAGGCCGACAACGCCAAGGACGGCAAGATCGACAACCAGGCCTCCTGGAACCAGATGTGGGCGCGGATCACCTCCGCCTACGCCCGCAACTCCAAGGTGTACTTCGAGCCGATGAACGAGCCGTTCGGCTACACCGCCCAGGAGTGGACCGACGTCGCCGCGAAGTGGGTGAGCCACCCACGGCAACGTGCCCCGCGACCGGATGCTGATCGGCGGCTACAAGTACAGCGAGGACGTCAAGCCGGTCTGCGCCGACCCGCGCCTCAAGGGCACGCGCCTGGCCCTGCACAACTACGGCTTCTGGCACACCGACTGGACCAGCGTCGACCAGTGGAAGGCGGACTTCAAGAGCCGCATCGGCGACTGCGCCTCGCGCACGATCCTCGACGAGTTCGGCGCTTCGATGACCACCGGCCTGGACTACAACGGCCCGGTGGGCACCTCCAGCGAGGTCGCGTACATACAGGCCGCGACCGACACCATCCGTGAGCTGGGTCTGGGCTCGGTCTACTGGCCCGGCCTGCGCAACGGTGACACCTACTCCCTGACCACGCTCCAGGGCACGGGCACGAACCTCAGCCTGACGGTGAACAACCAGAGCGGCCTGGACCGGCTGCACTGGGCCTGGAAGCAGTACGGGGTCCTTCAAAGGATCACCATGGTGACCCTTCCGGGTCCGGCGCCGCTTGTCAGCCGGACCCGGAAGGGAGCCGTCAGGACGCCGAAGGCGTCCAGCCCGCGAGCCAGTCCGCGACTTCCTGGTCAGCGGCCTGCGCGTCGCTCAGATGGGGTCGGTTGGAGTTCGCCGGCCCCGCACCCGCACCGGAGTTCTTGTACTCGGCGAACCGGTCGTCCTTCCACGAGAAGCCGCTCATGTCGGTCCACGGCGTGGACTTGACCGCGGCGCTGAGGCTGGTGTTGCGGACCGTGGTCTGCGGGTCGAGCGAGGCGTCACCGCCCGCGTGCCAGGGCCGGCCCAGGTAGAAGCTGCCGCCCGACACGTCGCCGTTCACCGTGGAGTTGGCGATCAGGATGCCCTTGCGGTTCGCGGCGGTGCTCGGGGCGGTGACGTAGCCGGCCGAGGTGCCGTCCCAGCGCTTCTTCAGCGTGATGACGGACTTGTCGACGACGGCCGTGGCCCGTCCGAAGATGAAGTCGACGTTGCCGACGACGTAGGAGTTGCTGACGTAGACCCGCCCCAGCCGGTCCTTGGCGGCGGTGTCGAGCAGCAGCGTGTCCTGGTCGCCGCTGACGATGATCCCGTCCAGGAACACCTTGTCGGCGGCGGTCCGCAGGGCGACGGCCTGATGCCCGTTGAGGCTCTGGTTGGCCTTCTCGTCGAAGTCGTTGGAGATGGTCAGGTTGCGGGCCTGGAAGTCGTCGGCCTCGACGGCGACGGTCGCGCTGCCGCCCGTGCCGTACGTGCCACCGCCGGGCTTGGGCGTACCGGCCGCGTTGTTGTAGACGATCGTCGTGTCCTTACGACTGCCGCCGGTGCCCTGGATGGTCACGTGCGGCTTGTTGGCCGGCACCTTCACCAGCTCCCGGTACGTCCCCGGCTTCACGGCGATCACGACCCGCGACGGATTGTTCGCCGGTACGGCGTTCACGGCGGCCTGCACGGTGCGGTACTGCCCGCTGCCGTCCTGCCGCGACGGTGAGGGTCGTGGCCGCCGCGGCCTTGGCGGAGCGCGGTCGTACCGATGGAAGCGCGCGGCCCGACACCGGACTTGAGGACCGACGGCAGGTCGGCGGCCTTGTCGAGGGAGTACGGGTAGTACGCCTTCGGGTCGAAGGCGGTCCCGCCGCTCTCGTTGCGCCCGCTGGTGCCGGAGAAGACGTTGCCGCGCTGGACGATGGCGGCGCCGCTGTCCTTGATGACGGGGTTCTTGACGCCCTGGAAGTAGGAGTTCTCCAGGACCATCTTCGTCGCGCCGCGCGAGTAGTTGCCGTACGACGACTTGATGTCCGTGCCCGGGGCGTCCTCGAGGAGGTTGTTGTAGAGGTGGGCGTGGGCGGCGTTGTCGGTGGAGGGGTTGCGCTGCTCGGTCTCGCGGATCCAGTTGTGGTGGATCGTGATGTCGGTCTTGACGTTCTCGGTCCAGCCGATGCCGAAGGTCTTGTTGTTGTCGCTCAGCTTGTTCCAGGAGACGGTGACGTTCGTGCTGTCCTTGCGGACGTCGATGAGCCCGTCGGCCATGTGCCGCAGATCGTTGTGATCGATCCACACATGGTGGGCGCCATCCATCTGAATCGCGTCGAAATCATGCTCCTTGTCGTTCCAGACGCCCTGGTACGCGTCCCGGATGGTCAGGTTCCGGATGATCACGTTGTGCACGCCGGACCCGAGGAAGAACCCACCGCCGACGATGTGCCCGGAGGTCCCCTGGCCCACGATGGTCTTGTCGGACTCGCACCTTGATCTCTTTGCCGACCGGGTTCATGGTGATGGTCCCGGCGACGACGATGACGTACGGCTCGGCGGCGGTGGCGTACTTCTCCAGCTCGGCCTGCGTCTTGACGGTGACGGTCTTGCCGTCCCGCCCGCCGTACGTCCCGTTCTGCCCGAGGGAGTTGACGGAGGCGAACCCGTCGGCGGTGTCGGCGGCCCAGGCCGGGGCGGCGGCGGAGGCCTCCCGGCCGGCGCCGCCGAGGACGCCGAGGTCGGTGCCGTAGGCGAGGGTGCCGGCGGCGGTCAGGGCCAGGGGGACCGTGACGGCCAGGGCGGTGCGGCTTCTGCGGTGACGGGCCTTGCTGCGCGGCTCACTCATACGGCGATCCGTTCCGTGTGGGGGGAATGACCGCTGATCAGTCGCCGCCCCACACGGAAAGGTTGCCGGTGTATCTGCCTTACGTGGTGCAGGACTTGGGGTCGAGCTTCTCCTCGATCTTGTCCTCACGGCCGTCGGGCTGGCCGCTGGGGAGGAGCTTGTCGGAGATGCCGTCGATGTAGTACCCGTGCGAGTAGATGGTCTGGTATCCCCGGTCACGCCAGCTGTGCACGGTCCGGTCGCCGTCGCCCTTGTTCCACTGGTAGTCCTCGACGTGGAAGACGGGGTTCACGCGCACCACGCGCTGATACGGCGTCCAGGTCACGGCGACCTGCCGACAGGGCGGAATGGTCTTCTCGCTGCGGGTCTCGAACTTGGACTCCTTCTCCCAGCCCCACTCGTAGCCGGCACTGCCGCCGACGGTGCCGGAGAAGATGCTCTTGGCGAGGGAGAGGCTGATGGTGCCGCCGACGCTCTTCTTGGCGAACGTCTTGGTGCTGTAGCTGCTGACGAAGGTCTCCTTGTCGTCGGCGGAGCCCTTGTTGCCGATCCACCGGGACGTGCGGACGGTGTCGCCCTTGATGGACCAGGTCGAGGCCTCGGCGTATCCGCACCAGCCGCGGAACAGCTCCCACGGCCCGGCGGGCTTCCACAGCCCGAAGACGTCCCTCAGGTACTCGTCCTGGGTCTTGAACTCACCGGTGTCGACGTTCAGGGCGCCATACACGCCCGTCAGGCTCGTTTCCTGACTGCAGAGCCGCTCGATCATCTGATCGGTGTCACCGGGGTCGACGCCCCGGATGTTGGTCGCCCCGGCGGGCCCGGCGGTTGCGGTCCCCGCGCCGGTCGAGCAGACCGGTTATGGCGAGGGCGGTGGTTGCGGCAACAGCGCCGCATTTCTTGAGAGTTGACTTGCGAATGAGACGCATGGGGGTCGCTCACTCCTGCCTTGGTTCTGTGACGGCAGTGAAGATGTCAGAACATGAGCGGGAGTTTGCGGTACTGGTGAGTACGACAGGACATTGACAGCTGGCCGGTTGTCATGTCCCGCTTTATCGGGCGGCACCCTCCCCACGACTGACGGCGACACGCAGCACGTCTCCCAGGGACTCCACGGCCCTTGTCAGCGCGAAACGCACGGCGCGTTCACCGGCCCTGGGGTCCCCGAGTACGGCTCTGGCGCCCGCGAGCACCTGCTCGGCGGAGGCGAGTTGAGCCGCTTCGACGTCGTCGGCGAGGAGCGAGAGAAGGCTGTGGGGGTCGTCGGTGGAGAGGTAGCAGGCCTTGCCGTCGGCGCCGGTCCAGGGGAGCAGCCTCATGCGTAGATCTCCAGGTCGTTGAGGTACGGCCGCACCAGCGGGGTGTCCATGACGAGGGGCTCCGGGGCGAGGAGGCGTCGGGGGTGTGCGGGCGGGGGTAGCTGTGGCGGGTCCGGATGGGCTCGGTGGCGTCCTTGGGCGGGCAGCAGGAGCCGTACGAGGGCGAGCAGGAGTGACTCGCAGAGTTCGGCGAGGCGCAGGCGTAAGCGCATGGCGATGTGTCCCTTCCGGGCGACAGGCGGGGGTCTGAAGAGCGGTGATTACCGCTCGTGCCTAGATGGTTACGTCTCGCGCGTACGCTGCGGAAGGGGTCAGGTGTTGCCTGGCGCTCCAGGCAACGGTGAGGGGTGACGTGGGCGAAGTGGTTGACGGGGAGCGGGAGTCGGGGCGGGCCGTTCTCGGCCGGACGCTGAGGTTCCTGCGGGAGAAGGAGGGCAAGTCGCTGGGGCAGTTGGCCGAGGACACGGGGTACGACAAGAGCTACTTGAGCCGCCTGGAGAAGGGGGACCGGCTTTCCAAGCCGGCGGTCATGGAGGACCTGGACAGCTACTACGGGTGCGGTGACCTGCTGGTTCGCCACTGGGGGATGCGCGCAGGGACGCCTTCAAGGACAAGTACAAGCGTACATGGACGCTGGAGGCGACAGCGCAAATCCTGCGGGTGTACACAGCCGGACGTGCCTGGGCTGTTGCAGACACGAGGAGTTCGCCCGGGAGGTGTTGTCTGGCGCCTCAGACAACGGCAGGCAACAGCGATGAAGTCGAGGAACAGGTGGCCGCGCGCATGGGGCGGCAGCTTCTGCTGCGCAAGGATCCGGCACCCGGACGCCCGCTTCATCATGGACGAGTCGGCATTGCGCCGCCCCTCGGCCAACACGGAAATCTGGGAGGACCAGTTGCTACACATCGTGGCCGTCGCCGCAGTTGCCGAACGTCGCGATCCAGGTACTGCCGTTCTCGGCCGGGGTGCACCACCTCATGGGGAAGGGGTCTCTGACTCTGCTCTGGCAGAGGACGGGAGCGCGGTGGCCTACACGGAGGGCGACGGCTGCGGTCTGCTGACGGATGATCCGGAGGCGGAAAGGTCCTGCGCCACCGTTTGTCCTACGATCGCTGCAGGGATCTGGCGCTGTCCCCGTCGGACTCGCTGGCGTTCATCAGGGACGTACTGGAGGAGCACAGATCATGAGCCCACCCTGACTCACCACGCCGCTGGCGCAAGTCGACCTACAGCGACGGGGGAGCCAACAACTGCCTGGAGATCGCCGACAACCACCCTGGCGTAGTCCCCGTCCGCGACAGCAAGCAGCCGCACGGCCCGATACTCGTGTTCGGCGCCAGCCCTTGGGCGGTCGTTCCTGACCGGCGTCAAGGACGAGAGCCCGGCGCACATTTCCGGGCTGACTCGGGTGGCAAAGGAGCGGGAGCCGGTCCGGGTCCGCGCTATTGGGGGATGGTGACCAGGATGCGGCCGTGGCCACCGCCGGCGTCGACGTGGTCGTGGGCCTTGGCGATGTCGTCCAGCGGGTGACGGTCGCCGACGGCGACGGTGAGGGCGCCGACGGCGGCGGCGGAGGTGAGGTCGCGGGCGGCCTGGCGCTTGGCCTCGGCGGGGAAGTCGTCGCTGCCGAGCAGCCGCAGGGTGACGTTGTTGAACAGCAGGGGCCAGAAGGGGATCTCGGTGCGGTCCGAGCGGGTGGCATAGGCGGCGATGACGGCGTTGTCGGCGGCGACGGCGTTGTCGAGATCGGCGTTGTCGGACAGCGCGACCTCGATGATCCGGTCGACGCCCCGCGGCGCGTACGCGCGGATGGCAGCGGCGGGCTCGCCGGTGTCCAGGGCGACGGCGTGGGAGACGACGGCCGGGTCGACGCGGTCGAGGTCCGCGGTGCGGCGGACGGTCGCGATCACAGTCGCGCCGGCCCAGCGGGCGAGCTGGGCGGCCAGGGAGCCGACGCCGCCGAGAACTCCGTGGACCAGGACCAGTTGACCGTCGACCGGGCCGTCGGCGAAGACGGTGCGGTGGGCGGTGATGCCGGGGATGCCGAGGCTCGCCCCCAGCTCGTCACTGAGGTGGTCGGGCAGGGGCGCGGCCTGGTGGTCGGGTACGACGGTGTACTGGGCGGCGGTGCCGAAGGGGCGGTAGGACTGGGCGCCGTATACCCAGACCCGCTGTCCGACGCGGCGGGCGTCGACTTGGGCGCCCACGGCGTCGATGACTCCGGCGGCGTCGCTGTGCGGGATCACCCGCGGGAAGGGCATGGACGAGCCGAGCCAGCCGCGCCGTTTCTTGGTGTCGCCGGGGTTGACGCCCGAGACGGTGACGCGGACGCGGACCTCGCCGGGGCCGGGGACGGGATCAGGGAGTTCACCGACGTGCAGGACTTCGGCGGCGGGGCCCTGGGCGTCGTACCAGGAAGCAAGCATGGGAGTACCTCCGTGGACGGTCAGCTCGCGGGAGCGGCGGGCGCATGCGGATCGCTGTCGATGCATCTGGTGTCGAATGCGGGCGGTTCCTCCCCGAGGGCCTCGCGCAGCCAGGTCCGTTCGGCGCGGCTGGTGGCGCGGGCGGTGAGCAGCATGCCCCGCCGGTAGGGGTCGGCGATCTCCTCGGCACGCAGGGGCCGCTCGTTGTCGTAGAAGAAGCTCGCCGGTTCTTCCAGGAACTCCAGCCGTCTGCGCAGCACCGCGTGCTGTTCGGCCACGTCGGGCAGGTGGGAGAGGAAGGCCAGGACGACGTAGAACCGGGTGAAGTCGGTGATCTCGTGGTCGGCGGGCTTGCGCAGGCGCTGAAGCATTTCGGCCCGTCCGGCCGCGGTCAGGCTGAGTACGTACCGGGCCGCCCCCGCGGCCGGGTCGGCGCGCCGCTCGATCAAGCCCGCCCTGGTCAGGCGATTGATCGCCGGATACAGGCTGCCGTCACTGACCGGCCGCGTATAGCCGGTCAGCTGTGAGATGCGGCGGCGCAGCTCGTGTCCAGGCAGGGGGCCCTCGGCGAGGAAGCCGAGTATCGCGAGTTCCAGCATGAGTCCATCTTCGCACGCGAACATCGAATCGATGTGAACATCGATTCGATGTTACGCTCGCAGGTACCCGCCCAAACCTCTCCGGAGAGGCACAGCAAGATGCCATCGCAGTCCACCGAGTCAGTGATGAACCGCTTCGTCGAGTTCATCAACACGGGCACCGAGGATCTCGCCCGCGAGGTCATTTCTCCGGACGCGGTGTTCCACGCGCCAAGCCACCCGGAACCACTGCGGGGGCCCGATGGGTACATGGAAGTCATCGGGATGATGCGCAGCGCCTTCCCCGACGTCCAGTGGACGCTGGAGGAGACGGTCACCGAAGGCGACACCGTGGCCGCGCGGTTCACCATGCGGGGAACACACGACGGTGAATTCTTCGGGATCCCGGCGAGCGGCAACAAGATCTCGGTGCAGGCCATGAACTTCTACTACCTGGCCGACGGCCGGATCGTCGGCGAACGGGGCCAGCCCGATCTCCTCGGGGTGATGCAGCAGATCGGTGCCGTACCGGCGCCGTGAACCTCGTAGCGCCGGGTGAGCCTTCTGCCCCACGGGATTGCCGCTGCCGGGAGGGGCCGTACGGCGCGGGTTCTTCTTGATCCGGCGTCTTTGCTCAGACAGCGCCCGTTGCGGCGAGAGCTTTACACCTTGTCACCGCTGACGTGACCGAGAACGTCAGCCTGCCAGATGCTGTAATGCGACTATGGTTGGACTATGGCAGAGAACACGACCATCCAGGTGTCCCGGCAGGCTCGGGATCATCTCGCTCAGGTCGCCAAGGAGCGGGGTGTGACCTTGGGCCAGCTCGTCGACGAGCTGGCCGCTCAGCAACTGACCGCAGAACAGATCACTGAACGCGTCGACGCCACTCGGAAGGTGCTGCGTGAGCGTATGGGCTGCACGCTGACCGACGAGGAGTTCGACCAAGGGCCGAACGTGCTGGCCAACGTGTACGCGATGGCCGCCGAGAAGATGCACACCCTGCGAGGCAACGCAGCGTGATCATTCTCGACACCAGCGCGGTAGTCGCACTCGCTCAAGGGCACCAAGCCCTCCATCGCCTCGCCGACAACGTCGCTCACACGCCTGGGGACTGGCTGCACATTCCGGCGCTGTGTCTGATGCAAGCTGAGTCGATGGAGAAGGGGACGGCAGGCGATGTGATCGCACTCCCCGGGGTGTTGGTCGACCCGTTCCAGCAGACGGCGGCGGCGACGGTGGGCGCGATGATCCGGGATGGCTGGGGCGGCCCGGACGTTTGCCACACCCTTTACGTCGCGACACCGCACATCGAAACCGGCGGTATGTCGATCATCTTGACCGGAAGACCGGGTGACTATCCCCCCGGCATCCTGACCGTCGACATCGACTCACCAGGCATGCTCGGCTTCCACTGACGACGGTCATGGCACCCGGTCAGGCGCGAAATGCGGTGATCCTCGCTGGGGGCGCACGTCATCGCTCGGCATGCCTCGAAGCGCCCCGTGACTCACCCAAAGCCACGGGGCAGCCTCTCGGAAGAACTGTCGCGTGGGCGGGCACGGCCTCGGGGGGTATTCGTGGTGAGCAGACCACAGCGTTCAGAGGGGGTCAGCGCGGCGCTCGCGGCATTTGTCTCGGCCGTGCTCTCCGTGGTTCTCACCATCGCGGGAACAATGGTCGGCCTGAGCTCCGACGCCTCCAAAAGCGCCGTTTTCCTTGTATTGACCTGGGTGCTGATCGTCACGTCCATCGCCACGGGCGCGGTCGCGCTGTGGCTGCTGGCCGATTCCGTGCGCAAGCAGGTGCGCGCGTTGGCACACCTGCGAGAGCTCGAAGCCTACGTCCCCCAGCTCATACGGTTCCGCCGTAGGCACGACACGTTCGTCATCGATTCCGGAGGCGATGCGTCGGTTCACATGGCGTGCGAGGTGGAGGCACCCGACACGGCTGTTGTCCCCTGGCTGTTGTTCACGATGATCGCCGAGGTGCCCGAGGAACGTCCGCAGTGGTCGAGCATTGTGGTGCGGCGCGTATGCGTGGACGGAGTGGAGTCCGATCCCACGGTGGCGTTCGTCAAGCGCCACAGGCAGATTCTCGTCGACAGCTCCAGCATCAATGGCCGGGGGGTCGAGGTGGGAGCCGTACGCGTGCCGGTCTCCCTCGGCATGGGACGAACGCGGTGCTCATTCGAAGTCGAGCTCGACTTGATCGGGGCCTTTGCGTTCATCGACCGTGAGGAGAAGTGCTACACGGATGTCCTTCATGTGACCGATGAGCTCAGGGTCACGATCAAGGGCAAGGACGGGCTCGGGATCTCCTGTTCGCCGTACTCCCAATATCGGGTGCAGGCGTCTCACCTGGGCATGGAGATGCCCGACCTGCCCGAGTCGCAGTTGCAGTCCGCCTACTGCCAGTCGGTTGACGGTGTCCGCTGGACCACCGGCAACGCCAAGCTTGGCTACCGCTACGCCATTGCCGTACGGGGGCAGGTCTGAACGCCGGCCAGGTGTGGCCAGCGGGTGGCGATCCAGGTGGCCAGTACGTCCGGCTCCGGTTGTTCTCCGGCCTCGCGCAACAGCCGGTGCACATTCTGGACGAGGGCCGGTCGCCGCAGAAGCAGCGTTGGACCCGGGCCGGGTTGGGCGGACGCCCAGGCGAGGGCGAAGCCGATCCAGGCGGGGGCGGAGTCCGGAGAGGCTGCCAGTTCGGCACGGTAGGCATCCTGGCTGTCGGAATGGCGGCCTGCCGCAAGAGCCAGATCTCCGCTGCTTGCTCCGCCTTCCAGTGTGCCGATGCCCGCATCGGTAGTGGCCTTTTCGACCGAGCAGCGGATCAGGTCGGCGCGCATGCGGTACCAAGGAACGTTCGCTTCGGCGACAAGGCTGTCCGCCGGCGAACAGGCCGGACTGAGAGGGGTTTCCTGGAGGCCCTTGGAAGCAGCCAGAAAGTTGCGGGTGATCTCGTCCACCAGTTCCTGGTCGGGCCGCAGATAGTGCAACCGCCAATGCGTTTCGTGATCCTTCGACACAGTCGTGGCAGCCATGGTGATGTCCGCGGGCAATGGTTCGTGCCGCCAGGAGAGGAGTTGCGTCCCGACTCCCTCGAAGAACCGTCTGCCCGTGTCGGTAAGATCCGGATCTTTCAGAAGTACGTCCAGCGCCCGGCATGTCGGGGCGTGCCACCGGGTGTACTCGAAGGCCGCGGTGCGGCGCAGTCGTTCGTCCGAGGAGTCGGCCAGGGCACGCCAGAACCGGGCCACGCCGAAGAAGGCGTAGATGCCCTGGATGATGCCGGCGACGGGTCGGGGATCGTCACGCCACGGAGCATAGAAACGTGGCTCCGGGGCGTTGTTGTGCAACGTGACGAGATGAATGAGTCCCCCCAGCAGAATGTGCTGGGACTCGTGTACAAGGGTGGCGGCGAGGTCGGCGGGATCCGCGGGCAGAGACATGAGCACGCCCCCGAACGCCTCTCCACTGGAAGCACTGGAGACAACGAAACGACCGAGCGGAGGCAGCGGCACGAGGGCCTCCAACGTTGCGTCCAGAGTGCCCGCCTGCTCGGGAAGATGGGCGCAGACGATGCTCCAGGCTTCCGTCAGCTGGTGTTGCCAGCGTCGCACCTGGACGGTGCCGATCCGGTCGGGTGGCAGAGGGCCGCTGAGACCGCGGTAGGGGTCGAGGTCGTCCAGATACAGACAGAGGGCCGGCTGTCCCGGGCGAATGCGGATGTCGAGTCGACGCAGGCCCCACCAACCCGGAACGTCCTCGGTGGGGTCGTCGGGCAGTACCACGGTGGCCTGGTCGACGCTGACCTCGGTGCGCCCGGCAGATGACCGGATCTCGGCCAGGGACCACGGTGTCGCAGGCGCACTCGGCGCTTCGGGGACGTGCGCGATACCGAGCGTTGGCAAGGACACCATGCCGTCCCGCGCCGGCACAGACAGGTGTACGTCCAACCCGGCACGTATCGCTGCGGCAGCGGCGACGCTGCTGAGGTGCCCCAGATGCGCCCACAGCGGATAGGGCTCAGCGACTCGCCCCCGCAGCCGGCGCAAGGTGTGCCCTGCCCAGCCGCTGACGTAGGGATAGGCCAGTACCGCGTCGAGCACACCTGGCGCCGACCGCTGAACTCGGTCCAGCAGATCCCATGCGGCGTGCAGCGATGTGAGATCCCCCTGGGTCTCGGGGTTCCGCTCGGCCTCGTCCAGGATGGCGCGCAGCACCAGAAGGGTGCGGCTGCGTTCGGAGCGCCGCAGAAAGCGCACGATCTCAGGTCCTGCGCGCCCGCGAGCCAGTGCGTCGAAGGCGTCCCCGGAAAGTTCATGGCGTGCCCAGTCCAAGCCGGACTCCCGGTATCAGTCGAATCGGGCCGCGGGGCCGCCGCCCGGCTCCCCGCCGCCCCTGAACACCGCGGGTGCGCGGTCGGCCTGTGCTGTGATCTGTTCCAGAGCGAGATCCATGTCCTGGCCAGTGTGGTCGCGCAGTTCCGAGAACGTGAACGCGCTGAGGTCGGGGAGGGCCGATTGCACGCCGTCCTGGGGCGCACCCAGCGGTGCGTACATCTGTGCGGTCATGAAAGGGGTCCACTTTCTTCCGCGTACAGAGCCACACTGGAGTCTCCAGTTGTCCATCCCGAGTATGAACAAGGTCACTGGATCTCGGAAGCCTTGCGTGAGCCGAAAAGGCCACCTGCGATGTCCGTCAGGGCACCTCCGGCGGAGGCACCGCCGCCCCCGGCAGTCGTACCGTCGCCACCGTGCCGCCCCCCTCGGCGTGGGACAACGACACCTCGCCGCCCGCCTGCTGCACCGTACGGGCCACGATCGACAGGCCCAGTCCCGAGCCCGGCAGGGCGCGCGCACTCGGGGAGCGCCAGAAGCGGTCGAAGACGTGGGGGAGTTCGTCGGCGGGGATACCCGGGCCGTGGTCGCGGACCGTGAGGGTGCCTTCGACCAGGCGTACCTCGATCGTGCCGGCCTCCGGGCTGAACTTCACCGCGTTGTCCAGGATGTTGACCACCGCCCGTTCCAGGGCGGAGGGTTCCGCGCGGACGAACCAGGGCTGTACGTCCGCCGTGATCGTCAGCTCCGGGCCCCGCAGCCGCGCACGCCGCAGCGCCGACTCGACGATGTCCTGCCAGGCGACGATCTGCGTCCTGCCCGAGTGCTGGCCCGTGTCCGGGCGGGAGAGTTCCTGGAGGTCGCCGATGAGCGCCGCCAGCTCTGTCATCTGCGCCTTCACCGACGCGAGCAGCGCCTTGCGGTCGGCCTCGGGGATGGGGCGGCCCGTCTCCTCGCTGCGAGTGAGGAGTTCGATGTTGGTACGGAGGGACGTCAGCGGTGTGCGCAACTCGTGGCCCGCGTCCGCGATGAGCTGCTGCTGGAGTTCTCGGGAGCTGGCCAGGGCCGACGTCATCGAGTTGAAGGAGCGGGACAGGCGGGCCACCTCGTCCTCGCTCGTCGTCGTCGACCGGGATCCGGACGTCCAGGTCCTCCGTGCGGGCCACGTGTTCCACGGCCTCCGGTGAGTTTGTCCACCGGGCGCAGGCCCGCCCGGGCGACCACGAGGCCGGCCGCTCCGGCGCCCACGACCCCGACGCCCGAGACCAGCAGGAGGATCAGCGCCAGTTCGTTGAGCGTGGACTCCGTTCCCTTGAGAGGGACGGCGATGACCAGGGCGTAGTCGGCGGCCACGCCCTGCTGGAACGGGCCGTCCTTCACGACGACCGCCGTGGTCAGCACGCGCACCGAGTTGCCGTCGCTGTCCGTGCCGTTGCGCAGTACGGCCGTTCTGGGATCGGGATGCCTGGCCACGTCCTTGTCGCCGCTCGTGACCTTGACCTGCGGCATCAGGTTGCTGAAGAGACAGACCCTGCCGTCGGACCCGACCAGCTGCGCGTAGGTCTGCGGTCGCGGCGCCCCGCCGAGGGTGTTCGACGGCTTCTGGGGGCACGTCTTCGTCAACGCGTCGAAATCGTCCGCCTGAATGGTCCGGAACGACGACTTCAGGTCCCCGTCCACCTGGTCGTACAACTTCCCCTGCACGATGAACCAGCAGGTCACCGACACCGCCGCCACCGCGAACGCCACCGCCGCCGCCACCAGCAGCGCCAGCCGCGACCGGATCGGCAGCGAGCGGAACCGGCGTACGACCTTGTTCACTCGGCGCCGCCCTGCCGCAGCGCGTAACCGACACCCCGCACCGTGTGCACGAGGCGCGGCTCGCCGCCCGCCTCGGTCTTGCGGCGCAGGTACATCACGTAGACGTCGAGGGAGTTCGACGACGGCTCGAAGTCGAAGCCCCAGACCGCCTTCAGGATCTGCTCCCGCGTGAGGACCTGGCGCGGGTGCGCCATGAACATCTCCAGCAGCGTGAACTCCGTGCGGGTCAGCTCCACCTGGCGCCCGCCCCGCGTGACCTCCCGCGTCGCGAGGTCCATGCGCAGGTCGGCGAAGGTGAGCGCGTCCTCGTCGCCCGCGGCCGCCCGCGCCCACGGCCGCCGCGTAGGAGCTGCGGCGCAGCAGGGCGCGGATGCGGGCGAAGAGTTCGTCGAGTTCGAAGGGCTTGACCAGGTAGTCGTCGGCGCCCGCGTCGAGGCCCGTGACCCGGTCGCCGACCGTGTCGCGGGCGGTGAGCATCAGGATCGGCGTCAGGTCGCCGGTGGCGCGGATGCGGCGCGCGGCGGTCAGGCCGTCCATGCGGGGCATCTGGATGTCGAGGACGACCAGGTCGGGCCGGTATGCGGCGGCCTTCTCCAGGGCGTCGGCGCCGTCGACGGCGACCTCGGTGCCGTACCCCTCGAAGGCGAGGCTGCGCTGGAGTGCTTCGCGTACCGCCGGCTCGTCGTCGACGATCAGGATGCGCTGGGGGTCACGGTCGCCGTCTGCGGGGCTCATGGGGCGGGGTCCTCGGGGGTGTGATGGGGGCGTGGACGGGGTGGTCTGACGCTCTCAGCCTCGCACGTCAGCGGGCCGGTCCGGGAGGAGCATCAGCCCCGTACGGTGCGGCGTCGGGCGGTCGCGGCCCGGCCCGCCGATCGCCGCACTCAGTCCGCACTCTTCAGTCCGCACTCCTCAGTCCGTGGAACTCAGTCGGTGGAACCCGCCCGCAGCTTGGCGAGGTCGGCCTTGACGGTGTCGACCGGGATGGCGAAGCCGAGGCCGACGCTGCCCGCGGCCGCCGACGAGGACGCCCCGGCCGCCGAGTACATCGCGGAGTTGATCCCGATGATGTTGCCGTTCATGTCGATCAGCGCGCCGCCGGAGTTGCCCGGGTTGAGGGACGCGTCGGTCTGGAGCGCCTTGTAGGTCGTCGTGGACGAGCCGGTGTCGCCGTTGAACTCCCGGCCGCCGAACTCGAACGGCCACTCGCCGCCCTGCTGCCCCTGCTGCTGCCCCTGGCCCTCGTCGGTGGAGACGGTGACGTCCCGGTCGAGGGCCGAGACGATGCCGCTGGTGACGGTGCCGGTCAGGCCCTCGGGGGAGCCGATCGCCACGACCTCGTCGCCGACCTGCACGCCGGCCGAGTCGCCGAGCGTCGCGGCCTTCAGGCCGGAGGCGTTCTCCAGCTTGATCAGCGCCAGGT
This sequence comes from uncultured Actinomycetota bacterium, assembly GCA_963798065.1. GTDB lineage: Bacteria > Actinomycetota > Actinomycetes > Streptomycetales > Streptomycetaceae > Streptomyces. The sequence continues at coordinate 67,453 of CAWCSC010000027.1, forward strand.
CCTTCTTGCTGTCGGTGCCGACGACCTCGGCGGTGTACGGCTTGCCGTCGCTGGTCGTCGCCTTGACCGACGAGGCGCCGGAGACGACGTGGTTGTTGGTGATGATCTCGCCGTCGCCGCGTGATGATCACGCCGGAGCCGGTGGAGGACCCGGCGTTGCGAGGTGGCGCTGATCTCGACGATGCTCGGGCTGACCGCCTTGGCGACCCCGGAGACCGTGCCCTTCTGGCTGGACGGCACCACGTTGGTGCTGGTGGAGCTGGAGGCGACGGTGTCGTTGCCGGTCAGCTCCTGGATGCCGTACGCGGTGCCGCCGCCGATCGCCGCCGCGACGATCGCCACGGCGGCGAGCAGGGCGACAGGGCCCCGGGCGCTTGCGCTTCTGTCCGGCACGCGTGGTGCCGGGGCGTACGCCGGCGGGGGCGGCCACTCGGGGTTCACGGGCGAGGAGGCGTACTGCTGGGCGCCCTGGTACGGGTTCTCGTACTCTGCCGCTGGTGCGGCGGAGGCTCTCGGTCATGGCACTGAGCTTGTCGCCCGACCATGAGAGCTTCCTGAGTGCTCCCTGAGAAGCCCGGCAGAACCTCGTATGCCCGATGTAAAGAGGCCCGCATCCGGGGGCCCGCTGCTCGATCGCAGGAGGCTACGCGCAGCCGCAGGACCGCCGTGTCACCAGCCGCGACGGGAACACCTTCAGCCGCTCCCGCCGCGAGCCCGCGACCCGCAGCCCGTCGTCGAGGACGAGGTCGACCGCCGCGCGGGCCATCGCCGGGCGGTCCGAGGCGACCGTCGTCAGCGGCGGGTCGGCCAGCGCCGCTTCCTTGATGTCGTCGAACCCGGCCACCGCCAGCTCGCCCGGCACGTCGATGCGCAGCTCGCGCGCCGCCCGCAGCAGGCCGATCGCCTGGTCGTCGGTGGAGCAGAAGATCGCGGGCGGGCGGTCGGGGCCGGAAAGGATCTTCAGGGCGGCCTGGTAGGCGTCGTAGCGGTTGTACGAGGGCCTCGAAGAGGCGGCCCTCGGTGGAGATGCCCGGCCTCGTCCATCGCGCGCCGCCAGCCCTCGACGTGGTCGGAGACCGGGTCGCCGACGGCACGGGGTCTCGGCGATGCCGCCCATACAGGCCACGTAGTCGTAGCCGTGCTCCAGCAGGTGGCGTACGGCGAGCTGGGCGCCGCCGAGGTCGTCGGTGACGACGGCGACGTCGTCGATGGCCTCGGGCCGCTCGTGCAGCAGCACGACCCGGGCGTCCCAGGCCTCGATCTCGGCGGCGGCCAGGTCGTTGAGCGCGTGGCTGACGAGGATGAGTCCGGAGACGCGCATGCCCGAGGAAGGCCCGCAGATAGTGGACCTCGCGCTCGCCGATGTAGTCGGAGTTGCCGACGAGGACCATCTTTCCGCGCTCGGACGCGGCCTGTTCGACCGCGTGCGCCATCTCCCCGAAGAAGGGCTGGCGGGCGTCCGGCACGATCAGGCCTATGAGGTCCGTACGCCGGGACGCCATGGCCTGGGCCACCCGGTCGGGCCGGTACCCCAGTTCCTTGATCGCGGCGAGGACACGCTCGCGCGTGGCCGGGGCGACCGGCCGGGGTCCGTTGTTGATGACATAACTGACCACGGCAGTGGAAGTCCCTGCCAGCCGCGCCACATCATCCCGAGTCACCTTGGCCACGCGCGGAGTCTACGCGGATAGACCCGCTCTGGGCAGGGCGTAAAGGAGCTTCTGTACGAGATCCCGACCGCCGTCCGAAGGCCCCGTGCGGAAAGCGATGCCCAGGTGGGCACCGCAATACGCCTCTCTACGCCTCGGTGCGCCGCGGACCTCGGCGGCGTCCGCGGCGGCCGACTCGTCCGCGTTCGTCCAGTTTTGCCTTGGCCGCCTTGGCCTTCGCCTCCTCGGCGGCGCGCTCCACCTTCTCCGGCGTAACGAATCGATAACCGACGTTCCGGACGGTGCCGATCAGCGACTCGTGCTCGGGGCCGAGCTTGGCGCGCAGCCGCCGTACGTGCACGTCGACCGTGCGGGTGCCGCCGAAGTAGTCGTAGCCCCACACCTCCTGGAGCAGCTGGGCGCGCGTGAAGACGCGGCCGGGGTGCTGGGCGAGGTACTTCAGGAGCTCGAACTCCTTGAAGGTGAGGTCGAGGACCCGGCCCTTGAGCTTGGCGGAGTACGTCGCCTCGTCGACCGACAGGTCGCCGTTGCGGATCTCCATCGGGGAGTCGTCGCTGACGATCTGCTGCCGGCCCATGGCGAGCCGCAGCCGCGCCTCGACCTCCGCCGGGCCGGCGGTGTCGAGCAGGACGTCGTCGATGCCCCAGTCGGCGGTGACGGCGGCGAGGCCGCCCTCGGTGACGACGAGGACCAGCGGGCAGCCCGGCCCGGTGGACCGCAGCAGCTGGCACAGGCTGCGGACCTGCGGCAGGTCGCGGCGGCCGTCGACGAGGATGACGTCGGCACCGGGGGTGTCGACGAGTGCGGGGCCCTCCGCCGGGGCGACGCGCACGTTGTGCAGCAGCAGGCCGAGGGCGGGGAGCACCTCCGTCGACGGCTGGAGGGCGTTGGTCAGGAGCAGCAGAGAACTCATACGTCTGGTTCCTCCTCGGTCCCTGCGAGGACGTTTGTTGGTACAGCACAGCTCTGCGATCCCGTGGGCCCCGTACACCTGCGGTTTCCCGCCTCGTATACAACGCTTCCGAAAGCACAAAAGGACCCGGGGGCTACGCTGCCCGAGTCCTCTGCCCAGCAGAATAGCCCACATGAGCTCTGGTCCGGCAGGTCATGTGGCGCGTTCCACCGTTCGTCCGAACTCCGAGACGACCGGGGGAACGCCTGTGCGGGAACAATTGCGGACGTTTCTGCGCACTGCCGACGGCGTGACGATCGACGCCGTATACGACCCGGGTGCGGCCGTATACGACGCCTCCGGGACACCTGCCGCTCACCCGTGTTCGTCGTCGCCCACGGCTTCACCGGGGCCGTGGACCGGCCGCACGTGCGACGGGTGGCGCAGGCGTTCGCCCGGCACGGGGCCGTCGTCACGTTCTCCTTCCGGGGCCACGGGGCCTCCGGCGGGCGGTCCACGGTCGGGGACCGGGAGGTGCTCGACCTGGCGGCGGCGGTGGAGTGGGCGCGCGAGCTCGGGCACGCGCGCGTGGCGACCGTCGGGTTCTCCATGGGCGGCTCGGTGGTGCTGCGGCACGCGGCGCTGTACGACCCGCGCGCGACGACGGACGCGGTGGTGTCGGTCAGCGCGCCCGCCCGCTGGTACTACCGGGGCACGGCGCCCATGCGCCGGCTGCACTGGCTGGTGACGCGGCCCGAGGGCCGGATGGTGGGCCGGTACGGCTTCGGTACGCGCATCCACCACCGGGACTGGGACCCGGTCCCGCTCTCCCCGGTGGAGGCGGTGCCGCGGATCGCCCCCACGCCCGCTGCTGATCGTGCACGGCGACGCGACGGCTACTTCCCGCTCGACCACCCCCGCATGCTGGCCGCGGCCGCCGGTGACCAGGGCGAACTCTGGCTGGAGCCGGGCATGGGCCATGCCGAGCACGCGGCCGAGCGACGGCTTGCTGGCCCGGATCGGGCAGTGGGTCGTCGCGCCGGGCGGGCTAGCCTGACGGAGTTCACCGACGAGCGATTGAGGAACAGCAGATGCCAAAGGTCACGGTGCGCTACTGGGCCGCCGCCAAGGCCGCGGCCGGGGTGGCCGAGGAGCCGTACGACGCGGCCACGCTCGCCGAGGCGCTCGACGCGGTGCGCGAGCGACACCCCGGCGAACTCGAGCGCGTCCTGCGGCGATGCTCGTTCCTCGTCGACGGTGACCCCGTGGGCACCCGCGGACATGAGACGGTACGGCTGGCCGACGGCGGCACGGTCGAGGTGCTCCCGCCGTTCGCAGGAGGGTGAGCGATGACCAACCAGCCGTATGAGGGCCGTATCGGGTACGACCCGTACGGGCAGCAGCAGCAGCACCGCGCAGCAGGCGTCGGCCCAGGCGCAGCAGCCGTACCCGACAGATCCGTACGCCGACCCAGCAGTACCGCCCAGCAGTACACCAGCAGTGGCAGGGGCAGACCTGGGAGACGCAGACGCACCAGCCGGTGACCGCTCGGCGGAGACCAGCCGTATCTGCCGCCGCAGCGGTCGCACGCATGGCTCCGCGCCGCCGGCCGATGCCCGGCCCTCCGCCGCGTCCCGCTCCTCGATTCCGGGTACGGCCCCGCCACCGTCGGCGGGAACGCGCGTCTCACGGACGCGCAGCGGGCCCGGGCGCGAGGGGCGGTCGCCGATCATCGAGCCGGGGATGCAGCCGGCCGCGCTGACCGCGCTGCTGGGGCTGTTGCTGGCCGGCGCGGCGGCGGTCGGGACGTACGCGCTCCTGGTCCCGCTCGTCGTCCTCCAGGCCGTCACCGCGGCGGGCTGGTTCCGGCTGAACGGCATGTGGCCGGCCCGGCAGGGCATCGCGCTGGGCTTCGCGGGCGCGCTGGCCGCGGACGCGGCGCTGCTGGTGTCGGACCGCTCGCCCGGCGGCGATCCTCGGCACGCTCGGGGTCTGGGTGCTGCTCTCCCTCGTCCTGCAACTGCGCTCGCACGCCGACCCGGACGAGCGGATGTACGGCCTGATGGCGACGGTCGCCGCGGCGGCGCTGGCGATCGTCGCGGGCGGCTATCTCGCGGCCGAGGCGGACGCGGTGACGGTGGGCGCGGTCGCGGTGGCCGTCGCGGTCCTGGCCCGCGCCCTGCCGCTGCCGACGCCGGCCTCCGTGGTGGTCGCGCTGCTCGCGGCGGCCGGCGCGGGCGTCGCGGTCGGCGCGATGACGGGCCTCGGCACGTCGGGCGCGCTGCTCGGCGCGGGCGCGGCGGTCTGCGCCCTGATCGGCCACCGGGTGGCCGGCTACGACTACCCGTCCCGCTTCGTCCACTTCACGGCGGGCGTGGCCCTGCCGCTGGCCGCCGCGGCCCCGGCGGTGTACGTGCTGGGCCGGGCGCTGGCCTGGGTCCGGGCCGGGCGGGACGCCGCGCCGCGCGGCCTGTCACAGATGATCGACAAATCCCGGGCGCGCCACTTCCACGGAGTTACGCTCGCGCTTGGACGGCCACCCGGTCGTCGGGCACCGGACCGCCGTCGCGACCGCCTAGGTGGGGGAAACACCGCATGCGCGCACTGCGAATACTGCTGATCGTCGTCGTGATCCTGGGCGGCCTCTTCGTGATCGCCGACCGGGTCGCGGTGAACTTCGCCGAGGACGAGGCCGCCGACCGGCTGCAGACCACGGAGAACCTCGCCGCCGACGCCGGACGTGTCCATCAAGGGCTTCCCGTTCCTCACCCAGGTCGCCGGCGGTTCGCTGGACGACGTCGAGGTCGGCATCAAGGACTACGAGGCCGCCACCGGCAACGGCGGCGCAGAAGATCCGCATCGACGACCTCCAGGCCGACATGAAGGGCGTCGAGTTCTCCGGCGACTACAGCTCCGCCACCGCCGCCACCGCCACCGGCACCGCGACCATCGCCTACGACGAGCTGCTGAAGACCGCCAAGTCCGAGCCGACCCAGGTCGCTCCCGGCGTCACCGCCAACGTCATCGGCCTCTCGGACGGCGGCAACGGCAAGATCAAGGTCACCGTCGAGGCCACCGTCCTGGGCACCAAGCTGCCGGAGCCGGTCTCCGTGCTCAGCTCGGTCACCGTCGAGGCGACGGCACGGTGCGAGGTGCACGCCGACGGCCTGCCCAAGTTCGGCGGCGTCGAGCTCGCCGAGTCCCGGGTCCGGGCCATCACCGACTTCCAGCAGAAGATCGACGGCCTGCCCGGCGGCATCCAGCTGGACAAGGTCCAGGCGGCGCCGAACGGCGTCGAGATCACGGTGAAGGGTTCGGACGTCCGACTGGCCGGGTAGGCACGGCCGAGGCGGCACCGACCACGGCTGTCCGACGGGCGAGACGGCGCCGTCCGTAGCGTAGATGTGACGGCGGATACACCCGCCCGGAAGCCGTGCGTCGGACGCGGCCCCGGAGGCCTCCTCGATCCCACATGGCGGACGATCGCGTCTCACTATGCGACACACCGGTGACACGCCCGCCCGACCGTCCCTACGATCGAGCCATGAAGCGACAGGCGGATCTCACGAAGCGGCGGGCAGTAGACCTGTGCCGCGTTGCCGCCATGCTCTGTCGCACCTTCTGAGCGACCGTCGGCCCGCGCCGTCGCGCGCATCCCCGCCGCCCTGCATCAAGGGCACCCGTGCGCCGCCCTCGTCATGAGCGCGCACCCCTCTACACTCGCACGCCCCGCCGTAACTGCCCCGGAGGAGAAAGAGCATGAGCCGCAGCGACGTCCTGGTCGACGCCGACTGGGTCCAGGAGCACCTGGACGACCCGAGCATCGCGATCGTCGAGGTGGACGAGGACACGTCCGCCTACGAGAAGAACCACATCAAGAACGCGATCCGCATCGACTGGACCAAGGACCTCCAGGACCCGGTCCGCCGCGACTTCGTCGACCAGGAGGGCTTCGAGAAGCTCCTGTCGGACAAGGGCATCGCCAACGACACACTGGTGGTCCTCTACGGCGGCAACAACAACTGGTTCGCGTCGTACGCCTACTGGTACTTCAAGCTCTACGGCCACGACAACGTCAAGCTCCTCGACGGCGGCCGCAAGAAGTGGGAGCTGGACGCCCGCGAGCTGGTCGCCGGCGACGAGGTGCCCGAGCGCCCGACGACCGACTACAAGGCCAAGGCCCAGAACACGTCCATCCGCGCCTTCCGCGACGACGTCGTGGCCGCGATCGGCTCGCAGAACCTGGTCGACGTGCGCTCGCCCGACGAGTTCTCCGGCAAGCTGCTCGCCCCGGCCCACCTGCCGCAGGAGCAGTCGCAGCGTCCGGGCCACGTCCCGAGCGCCCGCAACATCCCGTGGTCGAAGAACGCCAACGACGACGGCACCTTCAAGTCGGACGACGAGCTCAAGGAGCTCTACGCCGAGGAGCAGCGTCGACCTGGCCAAGGACACCATCGCCTACTGCCGCATCGGTGAGCGCTCCGCGCTGACCTGGTTCGTGCTGCACGAGCTGCTCGGTGTGGAGAACGTCAAGAACTACGACGGCTCCTGGACCGAGTACGGCTCCCTGGTCGGCGTGCCGATCGAGCTCGGCGCCAACAAGTAAGCAACCCCGACCGACCTTCTCGGTCAGACCTCTTCAGGAGAACGACATGTGTGGAGCGAAGGCCGGCGGCCCGGACGCCTCGACGATCAAGCCCGGTGAGACCACGATCCAGGGTCAGGTGACGAAGGACGGCGAGCCCGTGACGGCTACGTCCGTCTGCTGGACTCGACCGGCGAGTTCACCGCGGAGGTGCCGACCTCCGCGACGGGCCAGTTCCGCTTCTACGCGGCCGAGGGCACCTGGACCGTCCGCGCCCTCGTGCCCGGCGCCACCGCCGACCGCACGGTCGTCGCCCAGCAGGGCGGCCTGGCGGAGGTCGCGATCGCCGTCTGACGACGCACACGGATCGGCCGAAGGGCCGCACCCCCCGGGTTGGACGCCTGGGGTGCGGCCCTTCGGCGCTGCCCGGACCTACGCTGGAGGCATGTACGCACGGCGGCGGCGCATCGTACTTCGCCATGATGGGCGGCTGCATCGCGCTCTTCGTCCTGGCCTGGGGCGTCGTGCGCCTCTGGTCGTCCCGGTGGCCGTCGGCATGTGCGTGGTCGCCATGGTCATCCCGCCGGTGGCCGCGATGGTCGCCAACCGGCGGGGCCCCGAGGACCGCTGGTGGGACGACCCGTCCGGCGACCCGCAGTCCGACGAGTGGTGGGACGAACTGGACGGCAAGAAGCGCCGCGCTGAACCGAGCAGGGGGAGGGCATGTGCGCCTGACGGCGGCGACACTGGACGCGCCGAACGCCCGTGAGCTGGCCGCCTTCTACCTGCGGCTGCTTCCCGGCTGGCGGGTGTGGCGGGGGGAGGAATGGCAGGACTGGGTGCACATCCGGCCGCCGGACGGCGGCACGGGACTGTCCTTCCAGACCGAGCCCGCCTACCGGCCGCCCGACTGGCCGAGCGCTCCGGACCGGCAGCAGATGATGATCCACCTCGACATCGAGGTCGACGACCTGGAGCGCGAGACCGCGCGGGCCGTCGCCGAGGGCGCGCGGCTCGCCGCGTTCCAGCCGCAGGCCGATGTCCGGGTGCTCCTGGACCCGGCGGGCCACCCGTTCTGCCTCTACACGAAGGCCGCGGAGGCGTCTCAGTAGACGAGGGCCTGGGTGTCGTCCGCCATGGCCTCCTGGACGAAGACCTGCGCGCCCGCGATGCGGACGCCCTCGATGACGTCCGTCTTCCGTGATGTCGCGGCGGGCCGCGCACTGGGTGCACAGGGTGACGCGGCCGGCCGCGAGGATCGAGTCGATCAGGTCGGGCAGCGGGGCCGCGTGCGGGAGGTCGAACTCGGCGGCGCGGCCCGGGAGGGCGAACCAGGCGGACTCGCCGGTCAGCCACAAGGAGACCTCGACGCCGCTGGCCACGGCCACCGCCGCCACCGTGAACGCCTGCGAGCACCGCTCGGGGGCGTCGGCCCCCGCCGTCACCTTGATCACGAGCTTCTTCGCCATAGCCGGAATCGTAGTGCCGAAAGCGCCCGCGTAAGCTGGGCTCGGCCCTGTGCACCCATTCCCCCCGCTCAAGGAGCACCCCGTGGAGATCTTCTTCGAAATCCTGCTGGTCCTGGTCGCGTCGGCGTTCTCGCCTTCGCCGGGACTGACCGTGAAGAAGCTGTACCAGGGCCAGCGCTGACCCCCACCCGACATACGTCCACGACGAAAAGCAGCTCATGATCGAGATCCCGTCCGACCTCCACAAGGACCTCGTCCCGCTCGCCTTCCTGCTCGGCAACTGGGCGGGCGCGGGCGTGCACGACTTCCCCGGCTCCGAGAAGTGCAACTTCGGGCAGGAGGTCGCCTTCACCCACGACGGCCGGGACTTCCTGGAGTACCGCTCCCACTCCTGGGTGCTCGACCAGGACGGCAACAAGGTCCGGCCCGCTGGAGTCCGAGCACGGCTTCTGGCGGATCGACGCCAACCGCAAGGTCGAGGTGACGATGACCCGCGACGACGGCGTCATCGAGATCTGGTACGGCGAGCTGGCCGACAAGAAGCCGCAGATCGACCTGGTCACCGACGCCGTGGCCCGCACGGCCGCCTCCCGGCCGTACACCGGCGGCAAGCGGCTGTACGGCTACGTCAAGAGCGACCTGATGTGGGTCGGCGAGAAGCAGACCCCCGAGGTCGAGCTGCGCCCCTACATGTCGGCCCACCTGAAGAAGGTCGTCACCCCGGAGGAGGTCGAGCGCTGGGCCAAGGCCCTGCCCGACGACATGCCGGACGACGGGATCGCTTTCTTCAAGTAGTCCTAGACTGGCCGGTGTGGTGAGCACCGACTGGAAGAGCGACCTCAGGCAGCGCGGCTACCGGCTGACGCCGCAGCGGCAACTCGTGCTCGAAGCCGTGGACACCCTGGAGCACGCGACCCCCGACGACATCCTCGTGGAAGTGAGGAAGACGGCGTCGGGGGTCAACATTTCCACCGTGTACCGGACGCTGGAGCTCCTGGAGGAGCTCGGGCTGGTCAGCCACGCCCATCTCGGGCACGGGGCACCGACGTATCACCTCGCCGACCGGCACCACCACCTCCACCTGGTCTGCCGGGACTGCCAGAACGTGATCGAGGCGGATGTCTCCGTGGCCGCCGAGTTCACCGCCAAGCTGCGCGCAGACGTTCGGGTTCGACACCGACATGAAGCACTTCGCGATCTTCGGCCGGTGCGAGGACTGCACCCTGAAGGCTTCAACTACCGAGTCGTAGGCTTACGGCATATGAAGAGCCCCCTGCTGACCCTGCCCGGCGCCGTCCCCGCCGAGGGCGTGGACGAAGGCGTCGCCGCCCACTACGGCGACCTGTTCCGCGAGCAGCGTGCCCTCGCCGACGGCACCGGCTTCGTCGACCTCTCGCACCGCGGGGTCGTCGCCGTCACCGGCGGGGACCGGCTGAGCCTGGCTGCACCTGCTGCTCACCCAGCACGTCAGCGAGCTCCCCGCGGGCCGAGGCCACCGAGGCGCTGATCCTCTCCGCGAACGGCCACATCGAGCACGCCCTGTACCTCGTCGACGACGGCGACGACGGTCTGGGCCCATGTGGAGCCCGGCACCCAGGACGCGCTGATCGCCTACCTGGAGTCGATGAAGTTCTTCTACCGGGTCGAGGTCGCCGACCGGACCGCCGACACCGCGGTGGTGCACCTGCCCGCCGGCTCCATCGCCGAGGTGCCCGCAGGGCGTCGCCGTACGCGAGACGCCGTACGGCCGTGACCTGTTCCTGCCGCGCGCCGACCTGGAGGCGTTCGCCGGGCAGGCCGGGCCGCGCGGCCGGGATCCTCGCCTACGAGGCGCTGCGCGTCGAGCAGCACCGGCCCCGGCTCGGTTTCGAGACCGACCACCGCACCATCCCGCACGAGCTGGGCTGGATCGGCTCGGCGGTGCATCTGCAGAAGGGCTGCTACCGGGGCCAGGAGACGGTCGCCCGCGTGCAGAACCTGGGCAAGCCGCCGCGCCGGCTGGTCTTCCTGCACCTGGACGGCAGCGAGGTCCACCTGCCCGTGGCCGGCACCGAGGTCCGGCTCGCGGACGACGGCCCCGACGGCCGGAAGATCGGCTTCATCACGACGTCCGCACGCCACCACGAACTCGGGCCGGTCGCCCTCGCGCTGGTGAAGCGGAACGTGGCTCTGGACGCCCGGCTGGTGGCCGGGGACACGGCCGCGGCCCAGGAAGTCGTCGTCGAGCCGTAGCGAGCCTTGTAGATCTTTCGGGTCAGATTTCGATCTGCACGGTGATCAGATATCGATCTGCACAGTGAACGGGCCGTCGTTCGTCAGGGACACCCGCATCTGCCGCGCCGAAGCGGCCCGTGGCCACCGTCGCGCCCAGCGAGCGCAGCTGGGCGACGACCTCGTCGACGAGCGGCTCGGCGACATCGCCGGGGGCGGCGGCGTTCCAGGTGGGGCGGCGGCCCTTGCGGGCGTCGCCGTAGAGGGTGAACTGGCTGATCACCAGGAGCGGGGCGTCGATGTCGCTGCACGACTTCTCGTCGTGCAGCATGCGGATCGACCAGAGTTTGCGGGCCAGCTGGGCCGCCTTCTCCTTGGTGTCCTCGTGGGTGACGCCGACGAGGACGCACAGCCCCTCGCCCTCGATCGCTCCCACGGTCTCGCCGTCCACGACGACACTCGCGCCGTCCACCCTCTGCACCACTGCTCGCATACGTCCATCATGCAGGGCGGTGAACGCGAGACCGCGGGTGGTTCGCGCATGGCACGAACGGGTGGTTTGCGCCGGGCCCCAACGGGCTGCGCACGGCCGTATTTTGCTGCTTAACCGCCCATCTGGGGCCTATCGGGGGCACTCGGTCCCATAGCGGCCACTTGGGGTGGCACGATGCTTCCACACGCCGGTCGAGGGGACGGTTGAGGCACATGAGCACACCGAGCACCGGGCAGCAGCCGGGGGCTGTCTGGTCGACGTACACGGGGATCGGGGCGCCGGAGTACCACCGGCCGCCCGCACAGCGCACGGACAGCCCGCGGCTGCCCTCGGACGCGCCCGAACCCGATCTGACCGCGCTGAGCCTGCCCGAACTGCGCACGCTGCGCCGGGAGGCCCAGCGCGACGAGGCGGACCTCAGCTACCTGCGGCGGCTGCTCCAGGGGCGGATCGACATCCTGCGCGCGGAGCTGGCCCGGCGTACGCCGGTGGACGACGGGCCGCCGTCGCCGTACCCGCGGAGGCGTCCGTCGTCGAGCGGCTGGCGGAGATCCTCGCCGACGCCCCGGCCCGGCACCGCTCCTCCGCCCGCCACGTGACCCTGGGCATCCCGCAGGGCGAGGAGTACCGGCGGCTGGCCGCGGAGATGCTCGCCGAGGTCGAGCTGTCGGACCTGGGCGCGCGCACGGACCCGGAGCTGAACACGGCGATGGGACGGCTCGTGCGCTACGAGCAGCAGGTCTCCCGGCGCCGCCAGCGGCTCCAGCGCACGGCCGACGAGTGCAGCGCGGAGATCGCGCGCCGGTACCGCGAAGGGGAGGCGCAGGTGGACGATCTGCTCGTGTGAGCCGCTCCTGACCAGGGGAGGGCCGGCGCTCGGAAATCCGCGCGACACCGACCGGCCCTCCGCCTAGCGTGAGCGCATGACCCGCGCTGCCGACATCGACGTACGCCCCATCGCCGAAGCCGAGTTCGCCGACTGGCTGCGTGCCGTGCACACCGGCTTCCTGCGGGAGCCCGTCATCTCCGGGGAGGAGATCGAGGGCCGTCGTCGGCGGTTCGTCCAGGGGCGTTACCTCGGCGCCTTCGACGGCGACCGGTGTGTGGCGACCTTCCGGTCCTTCGACCAGGAGCTCACGGCCGTGGGCGGGGCGACCGTCCCGGCCGACGCCGTCTCGGGTGTCACCGTCACCGCCACCCACCGCCGCCGCGGGCTGCTCAGCCGGATGATGGAGCGGGACCTGGCGGCCGCGAAGGACCGCGGGGACGTCGTCGCGACGCTGATCGCCGCCGAGTACCCGATCTACGGCCGGTACGGCTTCGGCCCTGCGACCTGGATGACCGAGTGGACGGTCGACGTGCCGCGCGCCGGCCTCGACGCCCGCTGGGCGGGCCCGGCGGACGGCGGGCGCATCGACCTGGTGGACGGCGAGGACGTCCGCAAGCTCGGCCCCGAACTGCACGAGCGGCTGCGCCGCGCCCAGGCCGGCGCCATCGACCGCGACGAGCTGTGGTGGCAGCTGAACACCGGCGCCCTGCGGTTCGACCCGTCGTGGAAGGAGCCCTTCTTCGCCGTGTACCGCTCGGCGTCCGGCGAGGTCGAGGGCATGGCCGCGTACGAGGTGGACGACCACTGGGGCGATGCCAAGCAGCCGTTGAACACGGCGACGGTGACGTGGCTGATCGGGGCGACGCCGGCCGCTGAGCGCGCCCTGTGGCAGTACCTCTGCTCCATCGACTGGGTCGTGAAGGTGAAGAGCGGCTGGCGGGCGCCCGACGACCTGCTCCCGCACTTCCTGCCGGATCCGCGGGCGGCCAGCGATCACGTCGCAGGCGGACTGGCTGTGGGTGCGGATCCTGGACGTCGTACGGGCGCTGGAGGCGCGGACGTACGAGGGGCAGGGGGCGCTGGTGCTGGAGGTCGCTGGCGGGGACGGCTCTGACCGGCGGGCGGTACCGGCTGGAGGCCTCGGCCGACGGCGCGTCCTGCACGCCGACCACCGAGAGCGCGGAACTCACTCTGGGGCTGGGCGAGTTGGGGGCGCTGTGGCTGGGGGACGAGTCGGCGGTGCGGCTGGCGGCGCTGGGCCGGGTGCGGGAAGAACGAGCGGGCGCCGCCCGGAAGGCCGACGCCCTGCTGCGTACGTCCAGGCGGCCTTGGTGCCCGGACATGTTCTGAGCCGCTCCTTCCTGCCGACGTACAGGGACCCGCATCCGTAGCGAGCTGTTCGGTTGTGGTTGTTGTGCGGTGGTGCTCACCGACCGGGCTCCCGGCTCCCCTCCGGAAGGGAGGCCCGTAGGTGGATGGTGGATGGCCAACCCCCTGAAGGTCTGACCATGTTTTCCAAGTTGGCGACCAACTTCACTGTACTTATCTCCGCTTGGAAGCGTCTCATAACCACCTTTCACTGAACTGCCGGAAGATGGCGGGAAGTTGTACTGTTTGGTCGTGGACCCGGAACACGACTCCGCCAATGGACGGAAGAGGTCGCAACGGCCACAGAGAACACATCACGAGGTGGCCGACGAACTGCGCGCCCGGATCAGGTCAGGAGTGCTGCGGTCCGGTGAGCGCATGCCCACGCAGGCGCAGCTGGCCCACGAGTTCGGCGTCGAGCGCGGCGCCGTGCGCCAGGCGCTGCGCATCCTGCAGTCCGAGCAGCTGCTCACCAACGTGTCCAAGGGGAGTCCTGCGACCGTCGCCTCCGACCCCGCCGTGGCCCTGACCGGCCCGCAGGCTCCGCCGCGGCCCACGACGGTGGCCCTGGCGCCCCGGATCGCGGCGGCGTTCGCGGCGCAGCACGTCGAGATCGACGCCCTGTGCCTGACCTCCATCTCCCTCACGCTGGCCATCGGCGAACCACTGCGGCAGATCCACGCCGGACGTCTGAAACCGGCCAAGGTCGACGTCCGGGTCCTGCTGCCGAGCCGCGACATCGACCTCGCCTTCCCGGTGCCGGTCGAGGGGCGCGGTCGACGACTGGGTGCACGAGCGGTGGCTGGCGATGCGCAACGCCCAGGGCCAGGTGCTCCAGCACAACCTGCTGGCCTTGCGCTCCACGCACGGCATCGACGTGCGTGTCACGTTCCGCGCCCTGCCCTTCACCCCGCCGGTGAAGCTGTACCTGCTCAACGGCGCGGAGGCGCTGTTCGCGTACTACACGCTGATGCGCCGGGAGGCCGAGATCGACCACGAGCAGCTGGAGATGTACGACGCCCAGGGCTCCCAGTCGATGCTGTTCGCCTTCGAGCAGGGCGCCGGCCTGCGCGACACGACGTTCGTGGAGCAGTCCCACCTGTGGTTCAACGCACTGTGGGAGACGATCAGTTCGGAGCTGATGCTCACGGGCTGACGTCTCCCACGGTGCGGTTGGTGTTCGGGGCGGCGCGGTGGATCATCGGGCGGGCCCCGCCATCAGCAGCGCGAGCACGACGGCTCCCGCGGAGCTGACGGCCGGGCTCTTGGCCTTGATGCCCACGGTGAGAAGGAGCAGGCCGACGATGCCGGCCGGGCCGTACTTCCACTGGACGAGCTGCTCGAAGGCGACGACGAAGGCGGCGGAGAGGAGAGCGAGGGCGGGCATGGTGTTTCCCCCTTCGGAAGTTCGGAGGCAAAACTTCCGCCAACTCGGTTAAGTTGGCAACCAACTCTGATTAAGTTGTCCCCACTTGGCCCCTAGTCATAAACAACTTTCAAACAACTCCCGCTAGATGGATCAGAGTTGTAGCGTTTGGTCGTGACCCAGGAGAACGTGGCCGTGAACGGCAGCAGAAGGCTCTCGCCCCAGGAGATCGCCGACAACCTGCGGGAACGCATCCGTGCCGGTGAGCTCAGGCCGGGGGACCGCCTGCCCACCCAGGCCGAACTCGCGGACGAGTTCGGCGTGGAACGCGGCGCCGTCCGCCAGGCCCTGCGGGCACTCCAGGAGGACGGTCTCCTCACCCATGTCAGCAAGGGCAGCCCACCGCGGATCGCCGCGCCCGCTCCGGCCCGGGGTGAGCCCCAGCCGACGATGGTGGGGCTGGCGCCGCGGCTGGCGGAGGCGTTCTCGGCACGCCGCGTACGCGTCGACGTGGTCTGCCACACCGCGGAGACGCTGATGGTCGCCATCGGCGAGCCGCTCCGCCTGATCCACGAGGGCCGTATCCACCCCGAGTCGATCGACGTCCGCATCCTCGTCCCCTCCCGGGACATCGAGCTGGCCTTCCCCGTCCCGGTAGAGGCTCACGGCGACGACAACCCGGTCCACCAGCGCTGGCTGGCCATGCGCAACGCCCAGGGCCAGGTCCTCCAGCACAACCTGCATGGCGTTGCGCTCCACGCACGGCATCGACGTGCATGTCACGTTCCGTGCCCTGCCCTTCACGCCGCCGGTGAAGCTGTACCTCCTCAACCAGGAGGAGGCGCTGATCGGCTACTACATGCTGACCAGGCGCGAGGAGGAATGGGGCAGCCAGACCCTGGACATGTACGACGTCCTCGGCTCCCAGTCCCTCCTCTTCTCCTTCATGAGAGCGGGCGGGTCAGCGGGACGCGGCGTTCGTGAAGGAATCCCAGAAGTGGTTCGACGCCCTCTGGGAAACCATCACGACGGACCTGACACTCTCCTAGTGACTTCTGATACGACGCAGACTGGTGCGGTGACATTCGAGACGGAGAATGATCCGCACGAACTCCGGAATCTGATCAGACGCGCCCGCGTCGTGCTGTGGGACTTCGACGGGCCCATCTGCCGTCTGTTCGCCGGCCACTCGGCGGAGCGGGTGGCGGGCGACCTGGTGTCCTGGCTGGAGGGCCGGGGACTGAACGGGCTGCTGTCGGAGAGCGAGCGAGAGTCCCTCGACCCGCAGGTGGTGCTGCGCGCCGTGGACCGCCGGCACCCCGGCAGCGATCTCGTCGCCGATGTGGAGGAACGTCTCACGCAGGAGGAGCTGCTGGCCGCGTCCTCGGCGATGCCGACCGCGTACGCGGATCCGCTGATACGTACCTGGACCGCGGTGGGGGCCGGCCTGGCGATCACCACCAACAACTCCCCGCGCGTGGTCAGCGAGTACCTCGCGAGCCGCGGCCTCGTCCGCCTGCTTCGCACCCCACATCTACGGCCGCACCCAGGAACTCCACCACCTGAAGCCGGACCCGCACTGCCTCAACCGGGCGCTGAGCGCGATGGGTGCCGCTCCGTCCGACGCCCTGATGATCGGCGATACGCCCTCCGACCGCGAGGCGGCGGCACGGGCGGGGGTGCCGTTTCTGGGCTACGCGCGCAATGAACGGAAGGCCAAGCTCCTGAAGGCGGCCGGGGCCGACGTGGTCCTGGGTTCCCTGGAGCCGCTGCTGGTGCTGCTGCGCGCGTAGGCGGGGCCCGTGGATCGGGTCGTCGAGCGGGCCCTGGCCCTGGTCGGCGGGGACCAGGTGTGCGAGCGACTGGAGTAACGAAAAGCGCCGGGGAGGCGCGAGGGGGCCACGTGGCGACCGGGTGTAGCATTCCCGCACCGCGCACCGATTGAGTCAAACGCCTGTCGTCGTTCGTATGCGAAGGGGCAACCGGCCACCGTCGAACGACTTCACGCCGTCTCATGCAGATGGGTGGCAAACCACCCGTAATGGCTCACCCCGCCATGCGCGGCAGCGGCCGCGAACCTACCGTTTGCCATACCGTCCTCCCCTTCTCGTACTTCCGGAGCGGCCAGTGGGCGCACCTCCTCTTCCCCGTCCCTTCCTCGGGGAGCGCGCCTCGCACGACGCCGCGTACCGGGCCTTCGTAAGACTGGCCGCCGAGCTGGGCCAGGAGAGCAGCGGCCACCACAACCGGAACTACGTCCTGCCGTTGACGGAGGGCATGGCCAGGCTGGTCGGACGTGAGGCGGGGACGTCCGTGACCGTCCGAATCCGGCGGCCGGACGCGCTGCCCGTGGTCATCCGGACCTGGCAGGACGAGGCGGAGATCCTCGAGGCCGTCCGGGGAATCCTGCCGCATGCACCGGAATGCCTGGTCAAACGGGGCGATTTCGCGATCCACAGCTTTGTGGAGGGCGTACCGCTCTCCAGCGTCTGCGCCAACGGCAAGCCCGTCGACACCCTGCTCATCAAGGCCCTGGCCGGTCTGCTCGCCCGGATGGCCCAGGTGCGGCGTGGCGCACTGCCCGCCCTGCCGTCCTCCTGGCCCCGCAACGACATGGACAGTCAGGGTTTCCTCCAGACGCTGGTCCACCTGGCCGACCGGCAGATCAGGCGGCCCAACCGGTCGTCCTTCGGCGGGCTGTTCGCGGCCCTGGGCATCCCGGAGGACGCTCTCGCCGGACTGGCCGGGCGGGTACCGGCCATGGCCCGGCGGCCGTACAGCCTGCTCCACGCCGATCTGCACCGGGACAACGTGATCGTGCCGTACGCGGGCGACCCGCCCCTCATCTGTGTCGACTGGGAGCTGGCGACCTACGGCGACCCGCTGCACGACCTCGCCACGCACCTCGTCCGCATGCGATACCCGGCCCACCAGTGGGCCGAGGTGGTCGACGCGTGGGCCGAGGCGATGCAGGAGATCCGGCCGGCCGCCGTCAACGGCCTGGCCAAGGATCTGCGGCACTACCTGGCCTTCGAGCGGGCCCAGTCCGTCTTTCCGGACGTGATGCGGGCCGCCCGGTCCCTCGAGGAATCGTTCACCCAGACGAGCCTGGACGAGGCGACGGCTCAGGTGCGACGAGCCCTCGACGCGGCGGCGGAGCCGCTGCGGCTCGGGAGCGTGCCGGGCGAGGGCGAGATCGGGCAGGCCCTCTTCCGCTGGCTGGTGTCGCGCAAGAACGGGGACATCGGCGGCCGGGCCTGGATCGCGCAGGTCTTCGAGTGGAGGCCCGACCGGCGGGTTCCGGAGCGCCCCGACTTCCCGCCCGCCGCGGTCCGGGAGGCCTTGTTGGCGGAGGGGGCAGCTCCTGCGGGCAGGGTGTTCAAGGGGACGGCGCACCTGAACACGGTGGTGTCGGTGCCGGGCGTCGACGCCCCCGTGGTCGTACGGCGGAAGCTGCCCGAGGTGTGCCGTCGGGAACGTGGCTTCCTCAGCGAGCACACCGTGCTGCGCGCGATCGAGGAGTCGGCCACCGAGGTGGCGGCGCCGAGGGTGCTCGCGCTGGGCGAGACCTGCCGGAGTGACACCATCGCCATCCACACCTATGTCGGACCGCATGACGTCGACCGGCCCCCCAACCACCCCGTCCACGGCCTGCTGCCGCACGAGGCGGACGGTCTGGTGGACCAGCTGTGCGCCCTGACGCACGTGAGGTACAAGCAGGTCGATCCGACCGCAGGCGAGGGCGCGTTCCACCGTTGGCTGCGGGACCAGCTCATCTCCCTGGTGCGGGATCTGCCGAAGGAGTCGCAGCAGTTGGCCCGGCATCTCGGGCTGCCCGACGCGGACCGGTTGCAGCTGATCCTCTCCCGGCACGAGGTGAGCCACCGGGAGCCCGCCCTGCTGCACGGGGACCTGAATCCCTGGAACCTCGTACGGCGCGACGACCACCTGGCGCTGACCATCATCGACTGGGAGATGGCCGTGGTCGGCGATCCCCTGTACGACCTCGTCCGGCACATGCACCTGACGCCGACCCGGCCGGAGATCCGGGACCGCATGTTCGGCCGCTGGGAGCGGCGGCTGCCCGCCGAGTACACCCGCGACTGGCGCAAGGACTGGCGGGTGTACCGCCGGCTGGAGATCGTGCGGTCCGCGTACGTCGACCTGGACCGCATCGTGACCGGCGCGAGCCTGGACGCCCCGAACGTCCGGCGGGCGGTGGACTCCTACGCGGTGACGCTGGCGGTCGCCACGGGCTCGCTCGGCCTTCCGGTGCGGTCCACGGCGAACCCGTATCTCGCCCGCGCCCTGGCGTAGGCGCGGTCCTGCCCGCCCCGCCACTGCGTAGGCTCCCCCCATGAGCGAGACCGGGCTGCGTGAGCGCAAGAAGCGGCGGATGTACCAGGTGGTGTCGGACATCGCGGTGCGGCTCTTCATGGAGAAGGGGTTCGACGCGGTGTCCGTCGCCGAGGTGGCGGCGGCGGCCGAGATCTCCAAGCCGACGCTGTTCCGGTACTTCCCGGCCAAGGAGGATCTGGTGCTGTACCGGATCGCCGACCACGAGGGGGAGGCCGCGCGGGTCGTGGCGCAGGCGCAGGGGCCGCCGGTGGAGGCGCTGCGGCGGCATTTCTTCGACGGGGCTGGAGCGGCGTGACCCCGTGACCGGGCTCAACGACCACCCCGAGGTGCTCGCCTTCCACGCCCTGCTCTACGGGACGCCCTCCCTGGTCGCCCGCGCGCACACGCACCAGGAGCGGTCGGAGGCCGCGCTCGCCGAGGTGCTCGGGGGTGATCTGGACGCGCGGCTGGCGGCCGGGCAGATCATGGCCGTGCAGCGGGTCCTCGCGCTGGAGAACTGGCGGCGGATCGCGGCGGGGGAGCGGGTGGCGGACGTACGGGTGGACGCGGTGGCGGCGGCGGAGCGGGCGTTCGGGTGGCTGGCGGCCGGGCTGCCGCCGCGACTGCGGGGTGAGACCGAACAGAAGAGTGAGGCTGAGTAAAAAATTTAACTCGGTTACGTTTTTGGCGTACGCTCGGTGGAATGACGTCGACCCAACCTGCCCTCCAGCACGTCCTCAGC
Source organism: uncultured Actinomycetota bacterium (assembly GCA_963798065.1). GTDB lineage: Bacteria > Actinomycetota > Actinomycetes > Streptomycetales > Streptomycetaceae > Streptomyces. Next base: position 87,416 of record CAWCSC010000027.1, read on the forward strand.
CGGGAACGCGCCCACCACGAGCGCTGCCGGGCCGCCCTCGCCGCGATGGTCGAGGGAGCCGGTGAACAGGTCGTCATCGGGGAGGACGTCTCCGCGTCCGGCGCCGATGCGGAGGTTCTGGGGTACCGGCTGCGCAGCCAGGCCAAGGCGTTGCGCGAACTGCCCGACGGCCCGCTGTTCTTCGGGCGGCTGGACTTCGGCGGAGCCGAAGCCGCCGGGCAGGCGTTGCACATCGGGCGGCTGCGCATCTTTGAGCACCCGGCCGAACCGCCCCTGGTCGTCGACTGGCGCGCGCCCGGTCTCACGCGCCTTCTACCAGGCCTCCGCCCGTGAGCCGCAGGGCGTCGCCGTGCGCCGGCGGTTCGGGTGGGCGCCCGGCAGCCGGGGCGACTCCGGCGATCTCACCGGCCTGGAGGACGAGCACCTGGGGCAGGGGGAGACCCGCGCCAGCGAGATCGTCGCCCGGGAGATCGAGCGGCCTCGTGTCGGGCCCATGCGGGACATCGCCGCGACCATCCAGCCCGAGCAGGACGACCTCGTACGAGGGGACCTGGCGATGTCGGTGTGCGTGCAGGGCGCGCCGGGCACCGGCAAGACGGCCGTCGGCCTGCACCGGGCCGCGTATCTGCTCTACACGCACCCGCAGCGCATCCGGCGCGGCGGCCTGCTGATCCTCGGGCCCAACCGCACCTTCCTGTCGTACATCGCGGAGGTGCTGCCGGCCCTCGGCGAGACCGGCGTACGGCAGTCGACCCTGGCGGAGGAGATCGCGCGGCATCCGGTCAGCGGTGCCGACGAGACCTCGGCCGCCGTCGTCAAGCACGACGCCCGGATGGCCGAGGTGCTGCGGCGGGCGCTGTACGCGCGCGTGCGCGCCGACGGCGGCGGCGCGTCGCTCGCCGTGCCGGACGGGGCGTATCGGTGGCGGGTGCCGGCGGAGCAACTGGCGCGGATCGTGGCCCGGGTGCGGGAGGAGGAACCGCCGTACGCGGTCGGGCGGGAGCGGGTGCGGTCGCGGATCGTGCGGGCGGTCCACGAGCAGGCCGAGCGGCGGGCCGGGCCGCAGACCAACGCCTGGGTGCGCCGGGTCGAGCGGGCGCGGCCGTTGTCGCGCGTACGTCGACGCCGTGTGGCCCCGGGTGCGCCCCGAGGAGGTCGTGGCCGAACTGCTCGGCGACGCGGCGGTGCTGGCGGAGGCCGCCGACGGGCTGCTGGACGCCGGCGAGCAGCGGGCGCTGCTGTGGCGCAAGCCGCCCCGGTCGTGGAAGTCGGCGCGCTGGTCGGCCGCCGATCTGGTGCTGCTCGACGAGGTGGCGGGGCTGATCGAGCACCCGGAGGGGTACGGGCATGTCGTCGTCGACGAGGCGCAGGATCTGTCCCCGATGGAGTGCCGGGCCATCGCCCGCCGGGCCCCCTTCGGCTCGCTGACGGTCCTGGGCGACCTGGCGCAGGGGACGACGCCGTGGGCGGCACGGTCGTGGCGGACGGTCCTGGCGCACCTGGGGAAACCGGACGCCGCCGTGGTCGAGCTGACCACCGGCTTCCGTGTGCCGCAGGCGGTCGTCGGCCTCGCCAACCGGCTGCTGGAGCGGCTGGACGTGGACGTGCCGGCGGCCCGTTCGCTGCGCGGGGACGGGGAGTTGCGGATGCGCGAGACGGCCCCGGACGGAGTACTCGCGGCGGTCGTGGACGCGGTACGGGACGCGCTGGGCCAGGAGGGCTCCGTCGGGATCGTCGCGGCGGACTCCGACGTGCCCCGGGTGCGGGAAGCCCTGGACGCGGCCGGCATCGAGGCGGCGGGCCCGGAGAGACTCGGGGCGCGGGTGTCCCTGGTGCCGGCGAGTGTGGTCAAGGGACTTGAGTACGACCACGTCGTGGCCGTCGAGCCGGCGGCGATCGCCGAGGCGGAGGAGCGCGGGCCGCACCGGCTGTACGTGGTGCTGACGCGGGCGGTGTCGAGGCTGGAAGTGGTGCACGGGAGGCCGTTGCCGTTCTAGACACGGCTCCGTGCACGGCGGTTAGGGTCCATGTCATGGCTGACGTCGACGCGTTCACGGACATCCCCACCACCACGCTGGCCGATCTGCTGGGCCGCGAGCAGGTCATGGACATCGGGGTCCGGCCGCTGTGGGAGCCGGTGCCGCGCGTGGCCGGGCCGGCCTTCACCGTGCGGTGCCCTCCCGGCGACAACCTGATGCTGCACGCCGCGATCCACCGGGCAGGGCCCGGATCGGTCCTCGTCGTGGAGTCGGGCGACCTGGACTACGCGCTGGCCGGCGGCAACGTCTGCGCCGTCGCCCAGCGCCGCGGTGTCGCCGCGCTCGTCGCCGACGGGCTGATCCGCGACCTCGCCGAGGTACGGGAGATGCGCTTCCCGGTGTTCGCACGCGGTGTCATCCCCATCCCGGGCACCAAGTCGGCCGTACGGCCGCTGGGTGAGCGGGTGCGCTGCGGCGGGGTGGCCGTCGACGCGGGTGACATGGTCGTCGCCGACGAGGAGGGCGTGGTGGTGGTGCCCGGGGTCCGCCGGGAGGAAGTGCTGGGCGCGGCTCGGGCCAAGCTGGCGAAGGAGGCCGGGGAGACGCTGGACGCGTGGGAGGCGGCCCACCGTGCGCGCATCGACAAGATCCTGGCGGAGCAGGGGTTCGAGGGCTGAGCTCCCTCAGCCGGTCAGCTGCGGGGGCACCGCGAAGTGGGGATCCCCGAACAGACGGGTCAGGGCAGCCGGATCGTCGTCGGCGCAGGTGGCGGCGAGGCCGTCGATGAGGCGGTCGTATTCAGGACCGGTCCCGCCCTCGTAGGCCTCGGTCATCCGGCCCCACTCGTCCCAGTTGAGCATCTCGCGCTTGCAGAGGGCGGCGAGGTCGCGGACGGCGTTGCCGCTGATCTCGTGCGGCCCCCAGGCGTGTTCGGTGCCGGCCACACCGAACTTGCCGGGGTCGATGAGACCGGCGCGATACCGGATCCATGCCTCGCCCCCGGTCAGGAACTCGCCGGGCGCGAGGTCCTCGGGGCGCTCGACGTAGCCCTTGCCGAGGTGTTCGGTGTCGACGCGCACCCAGCGCCCCTCGCCGGAGTGCCAGTACTCGGTGATCCAGTGGTCGAGGCCGCGGCCCTCGGCGAAGTAGGTGCCGAAGCCGCAGCGGGCCCGGGCGGGGATGCCCCGCGCCCGCAGGAAACCGCAGGCCAGGGTGGCGAAGTGGCGGCACGTGCCCACGACCCGCTGCTCCGGGCCCCGGGGGTGGTGCAGCAGGGCGGCATCGAGGGCCGTGAGCGCCGCGACCAGCCCGCTGACCGGCCGGATGTCCTTCTCGGCGATCCGCTCCTCGGGGAGCCCGAGTCGCGCGGCGTCCGTGGGCTGGATGACCAGGGTCTGTACGGCGGCGCAGACCTTGACCGGGTCGTCCGGTAGCCCTTCCAGGAGCGCCGGCTGCCCGGTCTCCAGGCGGGTGAGAGGGCCGGGGCGGGCGTAGTCGAGCGCGTCGGCTGTCATGGGTGGGCAGCGTAGGGGACGGGTCTGACAGTCATCCCTGTTCCGCGAAGGGGCCGCCCTGGGCGAAGGCCAGTTCGCCGAAGCGTTCGCCGATGCGGCGGTGGGTGGCGGCGTCCGGGTGGACGTGGTCGGGCAGGGGGAGCTCGGCCGCGTCGGACTCGCCGTAGAGGTCGAGACCGTCGAGGTAGTGGAGGTTCGGGTCGTCGGCCGCGCGTTGCCGCACGATGCGGGACAGTTCCTCACGGATGACGCCGAGCGTGAGTTTCCCGGTGGCCTTCTCCGCCGGGTCGCCCATGGCGGCGAACAGCAGCCGGCCCTCGCTGATCTCGCTGAGGTCCGGGGCGGTGGGACCGGGTGTGTCCTCGTGGATCGCGCAGTGGATGGGGGAGACGACCAGCAGCGGGGTGTCGGGGTGCCCGTCGCGGATCGTGTCGAGGAAGCCGTGCACGGCCGGGCCGAAGGCGCGCAGCCGCATCACGTCCCCATTGACGATGTTGATGCCCGTCTTGACGCTGATCAGGTCGGCCGGGGTGTCCCGCATGGCACGCGCGGTGAACGGGTCGAGCATCGCGCTGCCGCCGAAACCGAGGTTGACCAGTTCCACACCGCCCAGGGACGCGGCGATCGCGGGCCAGATGGCCGTGGGGCTCGCGGCGTCGGAGCCGTGGCTGATCGAACTGCCGTGGTGCAGCCATACCCTGCGGCCCCGGTCCGGCAGGGGCCCGACGGGCGCGTCGGTGCGCAGGGCCACGAGCTCGGTGGTCTCGTTGTGCGGGAGCCAGATCTCGACGTCCTTCTCGCCCGCGGGCAGGCCGGTGAAGCGGACGGTGCCCACCGGGCCCGGCGTGACCTCGCCCTCCCAGGTGGCCATGTCGATCGTGAGGACGTTGCCGCCGGTTCCGGAGGCCTGGCCGGCCGGGCGGCCGTCGACGAGCAGGTCGTACAGGCCGTCCGGGCGGGACGGGACGCCGACGTAATCGCGCTTGGTGCGCAGCGTGTCGAGTTCGACGGCCGTCGCGGCGGTACGGAAGACCAGGCGTACGCCGGAGGGCTGGGCCTCGGCCATGGCGAGCTGGGGGTTGGTGTTCTGGGCGCGGGCCCGGGCGGGCAGCCGGTGCGGGAGCAGGCCGTGCTCGGTGCGCTCCAGGTCGAGGGCGCCGCGCAGCAGGTCCGCCGTGAGCGGGGTGGTGATCCAGTCGTGCTCGGTGTGCATGGTGTCAGCCTCGGGGATCCGTAGGGGGCACGGGCCAGTTGCGCAGCAGCGTGTCGAGGGCGTCGATGATCCGTGCCCACGTGACGTCGGTGTCGGGGGCGCTGTGGCTGAACCCGCCGCCCAGCTCCAGGCTGACGTACCCGTGGAAGACGCTGCCCAGCAGCCGGACCGCGTGGGTCTGGTCCGGTTCCGTCAGGTCGTAGCCGCGCAGCAGCGCCCGGGTCATCTGCGAGTGCCGGACGCCCGCGCTCGCGGCCGCGGTCTGAGGGTCGAGCCGCAACTGGGCCGCGGCCCAGCGGCCGGGGTGTTCCTGGGCGTAGTCGCGGTAGACGTTGGCCAGGGCCGCCAAGGCGTCCTTGCCGGCCCGCCCGGCCAGGGCATCGGCGGCCCGGTCGGCGAGCTCGGTCAGCGCGAGCAGGGCGATCCGGGTGTGGAGGTCCTGGGAGTTCTTCACGTGCGAGTACAGGCTCGCGACCTTGACGTCGAATCGCCGGGCGAGCGCCGAGACGGTCACCTGGTCGAAGCCGACCTCGTCGGCGAGTTCGGCGCCCGCCTCGGTCAGACGCTCCGGCGTGAGTCCCACGCGTGCCATACGGTTCCTCCCTTCTGCCTGAAAGAATTGTGCATCTAGCTAATCCTTTTAGGCAAGCTGGTTTGAACCTTAGGCGTCCTGAAGGGTTCGCCGGGCGGGCACCCGCAGCCTCCTGCCCCGCCTCGTCAGCCCCCAGGGCTTCAGAACGGAGATCACCGTCATGAAGACGTAGGCGGACAGCGAGACGACCGGCCCGAACAGGACGTCCCCGGCGTCGGGCAGGGCACCGCCCGCGGCGACGGCGGTGACCGCGGAGTTCACCCCGGGGCGCAGGGCGAACACCGTGGCGGTGGTCGTGGCCAGGGTCAGCCAGAACTTCGTGTAGACCCACCGGTGCCGCGCCAGACCCCACGGCGTGCCCAGCGACAGCACCAGGCCGCTGACGAGCGTGAGGAACGCGACGGGGAGCAGGAGCCAGTCGGCGAAGAGCCGCATGGCCCGGACGGACGCCTCCACGGTCACGGCGGCCCCGGTGGTGGCCGCGGTGGTCCCGAGCGCGAGCAGTCCGAGCGTGAGCCCGAGCCAGCTCGCGGAGGCGGTGACGTGGACGACCAGCACGGCCCGGCGGGCGGGGCGGCTGAGTTTCCGCGCCGGATTCGGCTTCGGCTTCGGTCCCGGCTTCGGCTTCGGCTTCGTATTCACGTGGAACACGGTGCCGGGGCAGGGCGGTGGGGGCGTCTTACGGCGGGAGTATCCCGGCGTACTGGCACCGGCGTAGGGGGCTGGTGTCTGTCGGGGAGGGCTTGTCAGTGCCGTCGCCTACTTTCGGGGCATGACCGAGCCCTCCCACCTCACCGCGGTCCGAGAGTCCTACGACACCGTCGCCGCCGCCTACGCCCGACTCGTCAAGGAACCGGCCGAGTTGGACCCGGTGTCCCGCGCGATGCTGGCCGCCTTCGCCGAACTCGTACGCGCCTCTGGGCCGGTCGCCGACCTGGGCTGCGGTCCCGGCAAGGTGACGGCACACCTGGCCTCCCTGGGAGTACCGGCGTTCGGCGTCGACGTGTCGCCGAAGATGGTCGAGCTGGCCCGGGCGGCGTACCCGGAACTCCGCTTCACCGTCGGCTCGATGACCGCGCTGGAGATCGGCGGCGGCGAACTCGGCGGCATCCTGGCGTACTACACCACCCACCACACCCCGCCGCAGTGGCTGCCGACCGTGTTCGCCGAGTTCCACCGCATCCTCGCGCCCGGCGGCCGGCTGATGCTGGCCGGCCATGTGGGCAACGGCGAGCACCTGCGCCCGACGCGCGCGTACGGCGACCATCCGGTGTCCTACGAGTCGCACCTGCTGCCGCCGGACCGGATCGCCGAACTGCTCCGGCAGGCGGGGCTGGTGGTCACGACGCGTGTGGTGCAGGAACCGGAGGAGGGGGCCAGGAGGCAGTCGGGCACGCTTCTGGCGTACAAGCCTCAGTAGTGGCGCAGGCCCTGCGGCTACTCGCTGGCCTTGGGCGGGTCGTCAGCCGGCTCCGGCATCCCGATGACGTACGTGCCCTTCGCGGGCAGGGTGGCGACGAGCCCGCGTTTGCGGAGTTCGACGACGGCGCGACGCACGGTGCCGATGCTCACGCTGTACAGATCGGTCATGGCGCGTTCGCCGGGAAGTGCGGCGCCCTGCGGCAGCTTGCCGGACGCGATGTCTGCGGCGATGGCGTCGGCGAGTTTCACGTACTCGTAGCGCGGAAGCTCCGTCATCTCTCCACCGTGCCGCAGCCCGAGCCCCCGGCACCGGGCTTCGATCCTTTTGGCCGTGGTGGCCTCGATGTTCGTGCTTACCCATGTGCGACGACGAGGTGGTCACGACCGAGGGGCGGCTTCAGGTGTTCGGTTTGCTTTCTTCCGGCGCGTCGCCGGTCGGCCGTTCGACGACGAAGGAACCCTTGCCTCGCACGGTGATGATCAGGTCGCGCTCGCGGAGTTCCTGTGCGGCCCTCCGGGCGGTGAGTCGTGCCACGCCGTACTCGTCGGCGAGGTGGTTCTCGGAGGGGATGGGCCTGTCCGGCGCCAGCTCTCCGGACGCGATCTTCCCGGCGATCACGTCGGCCAGCTGCACATAGAGCGGTCTGGCGCTCATAGGGTCCAGCTGGGTCTTCGGAGCTGCGTTATCGCTCATACGTCCAACGTAGAGCGGTGTCGACCTGCCCGATCGTGTGGATCCCTCTGTACTTGTATGTAGAGGGCTATATCCAGGTGTAGCGTCGAAGACAGGAAGACCCCGGCGAGGTGGCTAGACCTCCCGGGGCACGGCCAACGCTGATCAAGGAGCGTCGACATGCACGACCTTATCCCCCGCGCCCTCGAATGGCTGCGCCTCCTCTTCGCCCCCGGCACCGGGAAACGGCGTCGGTGCCGCCCCCGCCGTCACTTCTTCCCCCACGTGCACCTCACCTTCGTAAGCTGCCCCTCCGCCCTGGTCCGCCCCTACCTCGCCGCTCACGAACAGGAAGTCGCCCTCCAGCGCCGTCCGGCCCTGGAGGTGGCCGCCTGATGGAACACGCAAACGACCACGCGAACGGCACACCCCCGCCCCGGCTCCTGCCCTGGCTGTCCCCCGACGGCAACCCTTGCTACCTGGTGACCGACGACAACGGCAGCTACCTCTCCCGTCTCGCCGACGACCTGGAGGCCGTCCAGCTAGCCACCGGCACCGATGTGCTCGGCCTCGCCCGCAAGGTGCTGGAGCACCCCGCGTCGCCCTACACCGAGGTCCGCTACGCCGGCCTCCGTCTCGCCGAGTGCCTGACCGACGCCCTGCGTGTCGCTGAGTCTCGCGGCATGCGCCTGCCCGTACCGGACGCCGAAGACACCGGGGAGGGCGAAGGCGCCCACGGACAGGCCACGTACAACGCAAGGAGCGGACTATGGTCGTAACCACGACGCGTCGAAGGAGTTCATCGGTCATGACCGCCCACGCCGCCGAACCGAAACCGGCCGTCCCGCCCATGCCCGAGCGGACTCCGAAGGCTCTGCGCGAAGCGATCGCCCGGCACACCCCCCGACTGCTTCCCGACTTCGACGAGCACTGGAAGCGGGCGATCGCCGACACCTACGACATCGGCCCGCTGCCCGCGTTCCTGGCCCGCTGGTGGGTGGAGTACGCGATCGCACGTGATCCGCGGTTGGACGCCCACGTTGCCGATCTGCACCACCGCGCGTCCGAGGCCACCGACTATGCCGTGGCCAAGGCTCTCATCGAAGAGGTGTCGGAGATCCGCTACGGCGCACGGGAGCTGGAGCCCGGCGAGTGACCGACACGTTCATGGGGCCGCCCTGGCAGATGGATTGGCGGCTCGACGCTCTGGTACGTCGCCATGAGCTGCCTGAGCACGTACAGAAGCTGGTAGACGAAGCCCGCGCCGAACTGGTCACGGCGAAGGACCCCTACTTCCGGGGGATCGACGCCGATGCCGACCTCCCGGAGACGATGTACGTCGAACCGGTGCGGTCCACCGACCCCAAGGGGCCGCGCATCCTGTACTTCGACAACCACCGGGGTTGGCTGGTCTACACGTTCACCCCACGCGCCGAGGATCCACAGATCACCGTGGTGGAGGTCTTCTGGCAGTGAGACGAAGCTGGTCACGCCGGTGAGGACCGGGCTCCGCCGCGTGGCCGGCGTGGGGCGCGCCGCCGGTCAGCGGCCCGCCCCGGCGTGTGTCCACACGCGCAACGGGCCGAGCGGCTCGAAGCCGTACCGGAGGGCGACCGCCAGATCGTCACCCTGCTCGTATCCGACTACGGGCAGGGTGGGGAAGAGCCGGGCGAGTGCGTGCAGGATGACCGGCCAGGCGGCGTCGGGCCCGCCGTCCCGAGCGAAGACGTTGGAGACGCCGACGACGTGCTCGCTACGGCTCGCCACGGCCCCGGCGACCACTTCGCCGTCAGCGGCGGACTGTCCCAGGATCACGAAGGTCTCCGGATCGGTGAGCAGCCCGGTCCGGAACAGGTCCGCGTGCCCGGCCCCGTCGTCCCAGGCCAGCGCCCAGGCGCGCAGCGTGTCCGGGTCGCCCGCCACGTCCCACACGAGATCCGGCGCATCCGGCTCGATGACGGGCGCCCCCGCCCCGGCCGGACGGTGGATCCACTGCGCCTCGAACAGCACCCGGAACCCGTCCTCCACCAGCTCCAGGTCGGCGAAACTGTCCTTGACCGAGGCACCGGGCGAGGCCGTGTCGATCCGCGCCACGAGCGCGTCCCCGTCGGCGCCCGGCTCCAGCGTCACCGCGTCCGGGTAGTAGAGCGGCGTCCGCACCGCCGCGGCCCAGGCCTCGTCCCCGAACTCGCCCGCCACCCCGTGCGCCCGGCACATCGCCGCGCACCACTCCGCGTTGTTGCGGGCGGCGGCCAGGACCAGGGACTGCTGCGAAGTCGTCGTCACGAGTGCGGATCATGACGGTGCCCGCCCCGACTCGTCGAACGATTTAGCGATCGACCGCTTCTAGGGTGTGCAGGGCCAGAGTCCCCAGCGAGCGGCCCGGAGGCGCAATGACCCCGCTGATGAAGTTGAGCGCGATCACCCTGGACTGCCCTGATCCGCTCGCCCTGGCGGCGTTTTACCAGGAAGCCACCGGACTTGGACTCCACCCCGAGTCGGACGCCGAGTTCGCCGCGCTGGACGGTGAAGGCGGGTTCAACATCGGGTTTCAACGGGTTGACGACTACCGAGCTCCGAGCTGGCCCGGCCAGGTCGTACCGCAGCAACTGCACTGCTGTTTCAGGGTCGTGGATGTCGACGCGGCCGAGGCCCGGCTGCTGGAGCTGGGGGCGGGTAAACCGGATCAGCCGCGGCAGGACAGATGGCGGGTCCTCACGGATCCGGCCGGGCATCCCTTCTGCATCGTCGGGGGCTTGTCGTGACCGGCCACGCCGAAGGCGCGGAAACCCAGCCGGTGCTGGGCGTCGTTGCAGCCGCGCCCCACACCTCGGTGACAGCAGGCCGACGGCCGCTGTCAGGGGTGCCTGGTAGATGGTGCCGCCGCCGAGGAAGGTCTCCGCGAAGTCGAGGGTCCGGCCGATGCCGGCGGGCTGGTCGGCCGGGAAGCGGAAGACCTTCAGCTTGCCGGCGGCGGAGAACAAGATGCCGACGAAGTCGCGCCCCGCGTGGCGGGCCTGGTCCAGCAGCGCCAGCGCGCACGCCTTGGCCCACGCCTCCCGGGTGATGCCGCCGGGTCCGGCCTCGTACATGGAGTGCGAGGTGTCCACGCAGGCGATGATCGCGCCCTGGCCGGTGGCCTGCTCGCCCTGACTGTCGTAGAGCATCAGCTCCCCGGCGGCGTAGCGCACGGCGAACACCGCACGCAGTTCGGGCAGGCCGAGGTTCGCCAGCTCGGAGGGGATGACGCGGGACAGGTCGTTGCCGAGCGTGACGCCGACCAGCTCCCCGGTGGCGTTCTCCACCTTGCGGGCGCGCTCACCGCCGGCCATCTGCCGGAAGCGGCCGATCAGCTCGGCCCACCGGGCGAGCCGGCCGGTGCGCAGCCGTTCGGCGAGCAGGGCGCGCCGGCCGAACGGCATCCGCTCCAGCTCGCCGGATCCGAGCCCCCAGGCCCGCATCAGCGCGGCCTCCGCCCGTACGGCCTGGGCGGCCTTCGCCGGCGCGGTCCGCGCTGCGGCGCCGATACCGGGGGCCGCCGCCGCGAGGGCCTGCGCGGCGTCCTGGGCGGCCTGCCGCGCGGCGGACTCGGCAGCCTCGGCGTTCTCCATCGCCCGTTGTACGGCGTCGACGACCGGAGGCGGCACCGCGCCGTCCTCGTCCGCCTGGTCGGCGGCCTGCCGCAGTGCCTCGCTCACGGCGGTGGCCGCGTCTCTCGGTGTCCTGCTCGGCCTTCCTCGCCCGCTCGGCCTGCTCCTGGGCGTGCCGCGAGCGCTCCAGCAGGCCGCGCAGCGCCCCGGCCTGGGCGAGCACGGCCATGGCGGCGGCGTAGGGGTCGCCGGCCGTCTCCCGGTGCAGTGCGGCGAAGTCCGGGGACTCCACCAGCGCGGTGACCACCTGGTGGTGGACGAACCGGGCGGCGCCCATGTCGGCGGGCTCGCGCAATCGGGGTCTGACCTTGTAGGCGGCCAGGAACACGTCCGTCAGGAGATCGGTGATGTGGCTGTGGTGCTCACTCAGCTCCTCGGCCAGGTCGCGCAGTCCGGCCGACTGCTCGTAGGTGTCGTGCCAGGTGAGCCGGTCGAACCGGTCCGCGACCACGGCGCCGGTGTGCCGCAGGGGTACGGCGGCGGACAGGCCCAGCCACTTGCCGCCCCGGCATGCCAGCTCGTCGAGCTGTCGGGACCCGCTGGTGCTCACAGCTGGGCCTGCACCATGCTCGCGTCCATGCCGAGGGCCTCGGTGAGAACGCGGGCGCGGACGGCGCGCTGGCGGCCGGAGACCCGGTCGATGGCGGCGGTGGAGCGGCCGGCGCCCGCCGCCTCCTCGCGCAGCTTCTCCAGCCGCTTCCCGGCCATGGCGAGCTTGTTGTGGGCCTGCTTGATGACCCACTCGCTCAGCGCCTCGCGGGACTGCCCGGCCATCGCGTCGAGCTGGGCTCCAGCTCCTCGATGGTGTCGGCCAGGTCGAGCGCCTCCTTGGCGTCGGGGTTGACCAGGTGCAGCACCTCGCGCTCGACGGCCGGGCGCTGCGCGGGGGAGTCCCACAGCACGTGCGTCAGCACCGACAGGTCGGCCTCGGCGACCTCAGGGCGGCCGTCCAGGTACGCGGACGCCTGGAGCAGGCCCACCGCCTGCCGCCAGCGGCGGTCGGAGGCGACGAGTTCCTTGCGGCGCAGGGCGGCCCGCAGCGTGCACACCGCGTCCACGATCGCGTCGGGGACGTCCACGCCCGGGACGGCCTCGGTCACGGCGTGCTGCAAGGCGGGCAGATCGATGGTGGTCCGTGCCGGTGCCGCCGGGCGGCCGACGGCGGAGCGGACCAGCGCGGCGAAGTTCGAGGGGTCTTCCAGGTAGCCGACCTCGATCCGCACCAGCAGCCGGTCGTAGATCGCGGCCGAGTCCTCTCCACTGGGCAGTTCGTTGCTCGCCGTGATGGCCCCGATCAGGGGGCAGCGGATCGGCTCACCGCCGAGCCCGCTGGCGAGGCGTCGTGGCCGGCAGGAACCGCCCCCACATCACCCGAGCGCCTCGCGGTCGAAAGCCGTATGACCCGATACAAGTACGGTCCCTGGGACCAGCGCTACTACAGCGTCCTCGGCTCGCTCGCCGCCAGCGGCCTGATCGTCTACAGCAACAGCAACAGCGCCAGAGCCGAATTCCGCGCCACGCCGCAGGGCGCCGCCGCCGCGGCCTCTCTTGCCACAACGCCGGAATGGGCCGTTGTCGCCAGCCGGATCAAGCTGCTCAAGCGGCATTTCAACAAGTCAGGATCGGCCTTGAAGAACCTCATCTACGACCGTCTGCCCGACGCCGTCGACCGGCCCTGGCGGACGGAGATCTGACATGGCCGTCCACCTGCGCATCGTCTCGTTGACCGTCACGACCGCCGAGGCGGAACAGACCTACCGCTTCGACCGTCCGGCCACAGTGATCACCGGCCCCATCGGCACTGGCAAGTCGAGTCTGCTGATGCTCTTCAAGCACGCCCTCGGCGGCAGTGCCATGCTCACCCCGGCGGTCCGCGACCACGTCCTGTCGGTCCAGGCCGAGGTCGCGGCTGGCGACGAACGTGTCGTCCTCCGGCGGACCATCGAGGGAGACACCGCCGACTCCGTGGATCTCCTCGATCCACACTCCCTCGCTCTGGAACGCACCCTGCCTCTGCGGGCCTCGGAAGGCGTCACCACGCTCTCCGACTACCTCCTGGACGCGCTCGGCTTCCCGCGCGAACAGATCGCCGCACGGCGAGAAGGAGCAGCGAGGCCGCAGAACCTCACCTTCAACGACCTGTACGCCTACGCCTACCTCCAGGCACGCGAGATCGACCGCCAGGTCGTCGGTCACCTGGACAGCTGGTTTGAGACCAAGCGCAGAGAGCTCTTCCGCCTGATGTTCGGGCTCACCGACAGTGCGCTCATGGAGCTCAAGCGCACCAGGAACCAGCTCTTGGACACACTGAAGGCCAGAACCGCCGAGCACGACAACGTCAGCTCCTTCCTGGCAGCCTCCGACCCCGCAGCGACGACGAACTGCGGGCCGAACTCACTGAGCTGCGCGACACCCTGGAGCTGGGCGATCGTCCGCCCTGGCCAGCCTCCGCACCGAACTTCAGGAACAGACCGCCGCCGACACCGCGGTGCGTGACGAGCTGCAGAACGCCATCCGCGCCGCGCGGCAGACCGAAGAAGAAGTGTCCGCGGCCGCCGACCTCGTGGAGGCGCGGCATGCCGTCGTTGCTCAGGTACAGCTCGACCTCTCCCGTCTCGCACGGTCGGTCACAGCCATCGACCAGCTCTCCCCTTTCGAGTTCGTCGTCTGCCCGCGGTGCATGCAGTCGCTGGCGTCCCGGGCCGTCGAGGACGGTCACTGCCTCGTCTGTCTCCACCCCGACCCCGCCGAGGCCGACATCGACCCGGCTGCCATCGAAGAGACACGCACGGCCCTGCAGCAGCAGCTTGAGGACGCACAGCGCATCCAGCAGTCGGACGAGGCGCACCTGCAGACCGTCCAGGAGCGGTCGCAGCAACTCAGCTTCGCCGTCACCAGCCTGTGCCGAGAGCTCGACGCCCAGACCCGTGATGCGGTCGCCCCGCGCTTCGACGCCATCGCCGAGGCCAGCTCCCGCGTCGCCTCGCTCAAGGCCAGCATTGATGCCATCGCCCAGCTGCGCGAATCCGGGGCACGGGTGCGCACCATCGACGCGGACATCCGCTCACTCAAGGCCGACCGCCGGCAGGTGAACAAAGACATCAAGGAGAAGTCCGAGCAGCTTAAGGCCAACCAGACTCTGCTCGGTGATCTCAGCACTGAGTTCAGCCGACTGCTCACCAGCTGGAACCTGCCCTGGGTCGACACGGCCGTCATCGACCGCGACACCTACCTGCCGGTGGTCAACGGACGGCCATTCGAGACCCTGCAGGCTTCCGGCGGGGGCATCGCCACCTCCGTCAACCTCGCCTACAGCCTCACGCTCCTTGCCTTCGGACTCGACCACTCCGACGTCCTCGTTCCATCGCTCCTCGTGATCGATTCACCGCGCAAGGCATTTGGCAACAACGCCTCCGACCGGCAACGTGCGGCCGAGATCTACAGTCGCTTCAGGACGCTGGCTGACGCATATGGCGAACGCTTGCAACTGACCATCGCCAACAAGCTTGCCCCCCCCCCCCATCGCCAGCGACTCCTTCCGGGAGAAGTGGGGACCTGGACTCCGTCACCCATGTTCCCCGGCTTCGACGGCCCCGGCCCTGAGCGAGTCACTCGCATCGAGTGCCAGCCAGATAGCTAACGTTCTGGGTGTCTCGCGAGAGGCGGTACGCAAAGTGGCGGTACCCGGTTCGCCGCGAACCGGCGGGAGAGCCTGGCAATTAGCCGACGTCACCGCCCCGAGGGTCAGTAGGGTGGCTTCATGCCGAAGAACGAACCGTTCATCATCGACGGAGTCACTTACGAGCGCGATTCAGCTCCGGGAGAGGGCGGATCGGCCGTGGTGTGGAAGGCTCGCCGTAAGCCGGACGGTCAGGTGTTCGCAGTCAAACGGATTAAGAAGGCCCGCGACGCGGACTCCGCTCGCAACAAGCGTTTCAAGCAGGAGATCGAGTACGGGCAGACATCGAGCCACCCGAACGTCGTGAGTATCGACGCGCGCTCAGAGGACGCGAACTTCTTCTACTACGTCATGGACTTCTACCCTATGACGCTGCGAAACGTGATCAACGACGAAACCGATGCTGACGTGCTTCTCGACTACGCGCGCCAGCTCTGCGATGCGCTCGCGTACGTGCACGGCGACGGCATAGTGCATCGCGACATCAAACCTGAGAATGTCCTCGTCGATCCTGATGCGCGTCGGCTCGTCCTGGCCGACTTCGGCATCGCGCATTTCAAGGACTCCTCGCTCACGAATCGCGGGGACCTCCTAGTGAACCGGAACTACCTCGCTCCCGAGCAGATGGTGAGGAACAACGCCCTGGGTATCGGCAAGCCGGCGGACATCTTTGCGCTCGGCCTCGTCATAACCGAGATGTTCACGAAGCAGAACGCTCGAGGGCGACGACACGCGCTTGTGCGTGACCGCTACCCCTTCCTGGCCGACCTCGACCTGATCATTGAACAGATGCTGCTCCAAGATGAGGCGCAGCGGCTCCGCATCGACACCGTACGCGGCATGCTTCGGGTAACCCTCCAGCGGCTCGACTCGGCAATCGAGGAGATCTCCGATGATCTGCGCCCCAACGAAGCGTCCGCCGACAGCTCGTCCGGCGAGGTCGAGCGGATCCTCGGCCGTGCCGCCAGAGACGTGCTGTCGGCGAAGCATATCTTCGAGCGGGTCGCCGACGAAGAGCTCGACCGATTCAACCTCAACTATCACTGCGAGGTTGCGTACCGGGTGAGCACGGTGCTGTTCAATACATGTGCTCAAGCCGTTATATATGCTTCGTGCAAGGCGAAGTTCGACTATGAGGGCGCCGGGCGGTGGGACGAGAACGACGACGCCCTCGTGTTGTCGGCCGCCAAGCCGGGACTCCAACGCGAACTGGAGACGATTCTGGCTGATTTCCCCCTCCCTCAGTCTTCCCGCTGGGGCGGTCTGCCACGGCGGTCGGCTCACTTGTTCCGGTTCTGCAAGGACTACCACTGCGGAGAGCTGCTGACGAGCATCCGCGAATCTGTCTACGGTGAAGGCAATGGTTCGTTGCGGGCGAATCTGATCAGCGCCCCGATCCTCTGGATTACCCGCTGGATGCGTACGAATCTGGGCACCGACTACCTGGAGTTCGACAAAACAGTTCGCGAGGAAATCGGTTTCGAGGGCCACCTCTCGGTGGTTTGGGACGAGACGCTTCCGTTGGATTCGGCCCGAGAAGCGGTGGGAGTGGGATACGTTGACCGAGCCGCTCAACGCCGACGACGTCGCCGGCACACCGCAGGCGCTTGAAGCGAAGTGGGATGTTTCCGTGGGAGAGCTCGCAGACGGTGGGTACTCGGTCATGTTCCGGTCACGCAACACGTACCGCTGCTTCCACGACGAGGCGCTCGACCTCGCGGAACCGGGCTCAGTATTCGAAGCCGACGTCCTCGATCTGCTCCGCCCTGAGGCGGAGTTCGACGACCTCGTCGCACTCACATGGGATCGGGACTTTGACGTGGCCATCACGCTCGGAAAGATCCTCGGCACCCCAACGCGCTAGTGCCCTGAGTCCAAAGGTCAAGGGCGGTCATAGGACGGGGTGGTGCCTGGTCCGAAGCCGTTGTCGCTGGAGTTGTCTGATCACGAACGCCAGGTGCTGCGTGGCTGGTTGCGAAAGCGGACGGCGTCCCAGGCGTTGGTGTTGCGGTCGAGGATCGTGCTGGCGTGTGCGGAGGGTCGGGCGAACGCGCAGGTCGCGCCCGCACCGGGCGGGAGGACCGCACGGCGCTCGATCTGGGTGTCTCGCTGGAGCAGGTGCGTAAGTCGCGGGCCCGATTCTTGGCGAATCGGCTGGAGGGTGGCTCAACCTCGTCGAGCGCTGGTTCGCCGAACTGGCCTGCCGCAAACTCCGCCGCTCGGCCCAGCGCAGCGTCGCCGAACTCGAACGGGACACCCGCGGCTGGATCAACGAGTGGAACAAGAACCCCAAGCCGTTCGTCTGGGCGAAGACCGCCGACGACATCCTCGACACCCTCGCTGCACACTGCACACGAACTAACGACTCAGGACACTAGAGATCTCTACGGGCTGGGGTTAGGGGGATTGGAGGTCGAATTCGATCAGCCCGGTCCGGCCGCGTTTGGCTGGCTCGATCAGTGCTGGACGCTGGCCGGATCGCCGAGATTGTGGGCCGCCGTTTCGGCGTCGACTGCACCCGGGCCGGGCTGCACTTGCTGCCACGTTCGAAGCTCCAGCCGGACAGGGCGATGCGGCTGCTGCGGCCGCTGGGCCGGGTTGCGAGTCCGACCTGGAGGATCTGCTGGTGAGGCGGCGTCCATAGGCGTGCCCCGATACGGCGCTATCCCGCCGTAGCGACGGGATCGGCTCCTACTCGCCGAAGCTGGGCGCTGCCCAGGTCAATTGGCGGCGCCCCGGCGAAGGTGACGCCGGGGGACGATGTCCCCAGAGACACCGAGGTGCACTGTGGCTTGGTCAAGCTCCGCGGTCAGCAACTGCTCGCTGAGGATGGAGTCGAGTACTACGGCCGGCCCGGATCAGGCACACGGCCGTCCAAATGGCGTCGTTCAGGCCACTCTCCCTAGGCTTGTTGCGCAGTTCCCAGCCGCCAGGCCCGCGTGGGACGGACATACAGCTGCGCCGTCTCTCGTGTGGTGTGGGAGTAGGAACTGAGGTGCCGGTAGGGCAGATAGCCTTCCTGCTCCCCGAACGCCGCCATCAGGTCGGCAGTGTTCCGGATCTCGTTCGTAAGCCGGACGACCTCAAGGTCTGGGGAGGCGGTGCGTACGTCGACAGCGGCACGGACCTTTGCCTCGACCTCGTCTCCCTCGACATCCCACCCAGCCCGCTTCGC
Organism: uncultured Actinomycetota bacterium; assembly: GCA_963798065.1. Lineage (GTDB taxonomy): Bacteria > Actinomycetota > Actinomycetes > Streptomycetales > Streptomycetaceae > Streptomyces. The sequence goes on from CAWCSC010000027.1 coordinate 105,313, forward strand.
GTTGGTGATCAGCTTGAGGAGCTGGTCGTCGCTATAGGCGTCGACGGCCTTCACTGCGGCGCCGCCGCCGTCGACGAGCCAGGCCATCGCCACAGCGTGCGTCATCAGGTTCCGCATCACCGGTGCGACGACGAACCCGTTGCCGTTCTTGGCCGCCTCCGCCACCACGCGGGCGGAGTCCGAGATCAGCATCCACCAGCTCCACGCGACTGGTGCCACTGCCTCGTGTTCGCGGAGGAAGCCGATGCCGCCCACTCCGGAGGTTGAGCCTGTCGCGGGCGGCCAGCAACTGGTCGATGACGTCGAGAGCACGCCGGGCCGTGGCCTCGGCATGCGCAAAATCGGGCACAGCGCCAATCTACGGCGCCGCAGCCCGAAACCGCCCGGCAATTTCCGACTGGACTCGGATGGCGACAGTTGTCGTGCAAAAGCGACATCTATCGTGCTCAGCCTCAAGCGGCAAGGGCGAGGCGCGTGGCGTGGCGCACTTTTGCAAGCGGGTGCTTGCAATAGTTAGCGAGGTGCGGCACCGTGGAGGCATGGCATCGCTCAACGTCGGCAATCTCGGTGACTACCTGCGCGAGCAGCGGCGCAACGCGCAGCTGTCGTTGCGGCAGCTCGCCGATGCCGCCGGGGTGTCCAATCCGTATCTGAGCCAGATCGAGCGCGGGCTGCGCAAGCCGAGTGCGGAGGTGTTGCAGCAGGTCGCCAAGGCGCTGCGGATCTCCGCCGAGACGTTGTACGTCCGCGCCGGCATCCTCGACGCCGAGCGGGACCGGGACGAGGTGGAGACGCGTGCGGTCATCCTCGCGGACCCGACGCTGAACGAGCGGCAGAAGCAGGTCCTGCTGCAGATCTACGAATCCTTCCGCAAGGAGAACGGGTTCGGGACCGGTGACGGCGCAGAAGGCTCCGGCGGCTCCGCCGTCGTCGGCGTCGTGGTCGGTGAAGGCGTGGCGGACGTGGACGGGGACGCTCCGGACGGCGGCACCGAGATACGCAGGACCCGCTCGGTCGACGGCGGCCGAGCCCGCCAAGGGCCATGCCGGCGAGAACGACGGTGGTGCGCCGGCCACGTCGCCGCACCCGCAAGAACGCCGACGGTCCGTCCGCGACCCGCCGCACCCGCAAGAACACCGGCGGCACGTCCGCCACCCGCCGCACCCGCAAGGACACCGGCGGCAGTGACACCGACCCGCAGCAGACGGCCGGCTGAGCCGGACCAGGGCACCGGCCGCTCCGCTGCGGATCACACAACCCTCAGCCGAACCCTCAAGCGAGACAGAATCCGGGAGGACCATCACCATGGCCATCACCGACGACCTGCGCAAGACCCTCAGCGACCCGACTCCGCTCTACTTCGCCGCAGGCACCGCCGACCTCGCCCTTCAGCAGGCCAAGAAGGTGCCGGCCCTGGTGGAGCAGCTGCGCAGCCGAGGCCCCGGCGCGGATCGACGCCGTGCGCAACACCGACACCAAGGCCGTCCAGGAGAAGGCGTCCGCCCGGGCCAAGGAGGCCTCCGCCCGCGTCAAGGAGACGCAGGAGACCCTGCAGACCAAGGTCACCGGGTTCATCGGCTCCCTCGACGCCGACTTCAAGAAGCTCGGCAGCAACCTCGACGCGGACCTGAAGAAGTTCGGCGAGAACGCCCAGGACTTCGCGCTGCGCGGCGTCGGCGTGGCCGCCGAGTACGCCGTCAAGGCCCGCGAGACCTACGAGAAGGTCGCCGAGCACGGTGAGCAGGCCGTGCGGACCTGGCGCGGCGAGGCCGCCGAGGGCATCGAGGACGTCGCCGAGGGCGTCGAGGAGCTGGCCGTGGCCGTCGAGCCGAAGGCCGAGCCGGTCGAGGTCAAGGCGGAGCCGGCCGAAGCCGTGCCGCCGCCAGGCCCCCGGCGAAGAAGGCCCCCGCGGCCAAGAAGGCCCCGGCGCGCAAGACCACCACCGCCAAGAAGACGACGCCGCCCGCCAAGTAGACGGCGGACGGTCTCGGACGCGGGCCGGGCACCCTGTGGGGTGTCCGGCCCGTTGTACGGGTACGGTGACCGCGTAGGACGAGCCGAGTCTGGTGGTGGATGTTGTGCTGATGCAGGGCTTCGCAGGGTTTATGTGGCTTCTGAGCATGGCCCTGATCATTTTCAGCGGCTTCGCTCTGTTCGACGCCGCCGTGCGCCGGGAGGACGCCTACCGCGCGGCCGACAAGAAGACCAAGCCGTTCTGGATGATCATCCTCGGGATCGCCTTCGTGGTGAACCTGCTCTTCCCGATCCTGTCGTTCCTGCCGATCATCGGCCTCATCGCGACGATCGTGTACATGGTCGACGTACGCCCGGCGCATCCGCGCGCTCCCGGGCGGCGGCCGCAGCAGCGGCGCGGCTCCAGCAGCGACGGCCCGTACGGCCCCTGGAACGGCGGCCCTGGTACAGCCCCCCGGGGCACGTCATCGGAGCCCGGCGGCTACGGCACCCGGTCCAGCAGCAGTACCGCCACGTCGTCCGTCAGCTCGCCACCGTTGAGGTCGCGCACCTCGTTCACCGCCGCCCGCAGCAGCCGCTCGCCCCGCAGCCCCTCGGCGAACTGGCGGCGGACCATCTCCGTCATGCCGTCCTGGCCGAGCCGCTCCCGGCCCTGGCCGATGTGGCCCTCGATCAGGCCGTCGGTGTAGAGCATCAGGCTCCACTCGGCACCCAGCTCCACCTGCATGCGCGGCCAGCGGGCGCCCGGCAGCAGCCCGAGGGCCGGTCCGTTGTTGTCGTACGGCAGCAGGCGTGCCGGTTTGCCCGGGGCGGGCCAGCAGCGGCGACGGGTGGCCCGCCAGGCACAGGCCCGCGCGGCGGCCGTCCGGGGCGATGTCCACCGTGCACAGGGTCGCGAAGATCTCGTCGTCGGCCCGCTCGTGCTCCAGCACCTGCTGGAGGGTGCCCAGCAGCTGGTCGCCGCACAGGCCCGCCAGCGTCAGCGCGCGCCACGCGATCCGCAGCTCCACGCCGAGCGCGGCCTCGTCCGGGCCGTGGCCGCAGACGTCGCCGATCATGGCGTGCACGGTGCCGTCCGGCGTGCGGACGACGTCGTAGAAGTCGCCGCCGAGCAGGGCGCGCGAGCGGCCCGGGCGGTAGCGGGCGGCGAACCGCAGCGGGGAGCCCTCCAGCAGCGGGGTCGGCAGCAGACCGCGCTCCAGGCGGCGGTTCTCCTGGGCCCGCAGCCGGCCCTCGGCGAGCCGGCGCTCGGCCGATGTCGGAACGCTTGCGCTCCACCGCGTAGCGGATCGCGCGGCTCAGCAGCCGGCCGTCCAGCTCGTCGCGGAACAGGTAGTCCTGGGCGCCCACGCGCACCGCCTCCGCGCCGCGCTCGGCGTCGCCGGACGCGGTCAGCGCGAGGACGGCATGCCGGGGCGCGAGCTCCAGCACGTGCTTGAGCACGGCGAGCTCGTCGTCGGAGTCGCTGCGGCCGGGCGCGGGCAGCGCGAGGTCCAGCAGGATGCAGTGGACGTCGTCGGTCAGCAGCCGCCCGGCCTCGGTGAGGTTGCGGGCCGTGCGGACGCGGATCGGCTTGCCTGCCTGGTCGAGCATGTCGGGCACGATCGGCGAACCGGCCGGGTCGTCCTCGATCAGCAGCAGCGTCAGGTTGGTGTGGGCGGTGTTCTTCTCCACCTTGTCCGTGGTGTTCCCGGCGGTGTCCGGCGTGCGCGGGGCCTCCGGCGAGGCGTCCGTGACGGAGTCCTCGGCGGAGCCGCCGCACGGGGACGCGGCCTGCGCCTGACCACTCTCCACGGCCGGGATCGCTCTCTGCCGCGGTATGGGTACGGGCATCGTCTTGGGTTCCTTCCCTCCCCCCGAGGGCATGGCGGGGGCGAGGGACCTCGACCCACCGACGGGGACCATAGCGGGTGTCGGCGCCGCATTGGAATGGTGTGAGCCACGCCGCTGCGCCATCGGCCAGCTGTCATATGCCGCGATATGTGCCGCAGTTGGACAGGCCGGGGATGCTGCGGGGATGACGAACGTCACGTCGAGCACCGGGTGCGGCCCGGGATCGGGCGTGGAGTGGGTCACGTGGGCCAGGTCACCGCGGGTGTCCGATATTCGATACCCGGCGTTCGGTTGATCTCCGGGCTTCGCCGGACGCCCGGCACCGGGACGCCCGGCACCGGGCGCCCCGGTTCAGCCGGCGTCGGCGTCCGGCCGTACCACCCCGAGGATCGGCATGGACCCCGCTCCCGCGATCGTGATCGTCCGCCCGGGCCGCGGGGCGTGCACGATCGCCCCGTCGCCGATGTACATCGCGACATGGGTGGCGTCGTCGAAGTAGATGATGAGGTCGCCGGGCCGCATGTCCTGGACGTCGATGTGCCGCAGCTGCTTCCACTGCTCCTGCGAGGTGCGCGGGATGCCGCGGCCGGCGGATATCCAGGCCTGTGAGGTCAGCCCGGAGCAGTCGTAGGTCTTCGGGCCCTCGGCGCCCCACTGGTACGGCTTGCCGATCTGGGCGGTGGCGTACTCGACGGCCTTCCTGCCCTGCTCGGACGCCTTTGCGCTCGATCTCGTTCGAGGATGCCGGAGTCGAGCCAGGCGGTCTGCGCCTTGTGCGCGGCCTCCTTCTCCAGCTCGGCGAGGCGCTCCTTCTCCTCCTTCTCCAGCTCGGACTCGACCTTCTCCGCCTGCGCGATCTGCTTCTCGATCTTCTTCTGTGCGGCGGCCTTGGCCTTGCGGCCCGCCTCCAGCTTCTTCCACTGCGCGGAGGCGTCCTTCGCGTACTGCTCCAGGTCCTGCTGTGTGCGGGCCAGTTCGCCGAGCAGGCCCTTGGTCGCGTGCTGGCCCTGGCGGACCCGGCCGGCGCCGTCGAGGAACTCCTGCGGGTCGTCGCTGAGCATCAGATGGGCCTCGGGCGGGCAGTCCGCCGCCGCGGTACTGGGCGGCGGCCGCGGCGCCCGCGCGGTCCTTCAGCTTCGCCAGCTTCTCCTGGCCCTTGACGATCTTCTTGGCCAGCTCGACGATCTCGGCGGACTGCTTGTCCGCCTTCTCCTCGGCGGCGTTGTACTCGTCGGTGGCGACGGCCCGCGGCGCGGTAGAGCTTGTCGAGCTTCTTGCGTACGGCCTCTAGGTCCTTGGCTCGGGAGCGGGGCGTTGGACGTCGCGCTCGCAGTGGGGGTCGGGGCCGGGGCTCGCGAACGCCGTGCCCGGTGCCGCCAGCACGGTGACCGCGCAGACCACGGTCACGGCCGTCGCGATCAGGCCACGCTTGCCCGTTCCCATACCTCAGCCCCCAAACTGATTAACCGTCAGTAACATGCGGTTCGTCCGGGGATGCTGCCATGTCGGCCCGCAAAACGACAGAGGTAGTACTTCCCGCCACCCCTCACCGGTATGCCCCCGGCATGACGATCTCCCCGCCAGTGTGACGAACGACTCAAAGAGATCGTTCCCGGCAGGTCCCGCGGCCAGGTCCCGGCAGGTCCCGGCAAGGAAGTTCAGCCGCGTTGCCCAGGAGGTCAGACCGCGGGGCCAACGCCTCCCACCGCACCGTCACTTCGCCCTGCCGCCACCGCGCCGGCCCGTCCGCCACCGGCCAGTCCGGCGTCAGGTCCCGTACCGCCCGGATCCAGCGCTGGCGGGCGCCGTAGGAGGCGTAGGGCGCGGCGGCCGCCCAGGCGCGGTCGAAGTCGCGCAGGAAGGCGTGCACCGGCTCGCCCGGGACGTTGCGGTGGATGAGCGCCTTCGGCAGGCGTTCGGCCAGGTCCGAGGGGCGCTCCAGGGAGCCGAGACGGGTCGCGAAGGTGACCGTGCGCGGCCCCTCGGGGCCGAGCGCGACCCATACATGCCGGCGCCCGATCTCGTCGCAGGTCCCCTCGACCAGCAGTCCGCCGCGCGCACCGGTCGCCGGGTCGGCCGGTGCGAGCCGCGCGCACAGCCGCTGCCACACGGCCGCGACCTCGCCCTCCTCGTACTGCCGCAGCACGTTCGCCGCCCGGACGAGCAGGGGCCGTTGCGGGAGAGGGATCTCGAAGCCGCCGTGCCGGAAGACGAGCCCCGCCCGCTCGTACGGCAGCGCCGCCGCGACCCGGGCAGGTTCGATCTCGACGCCCACCACGCGCGCGCGTGGCGCGACGGTGCGCAGCCGGTGCAGCAGCTCGACGGCCGTCCAGGGGGCGGCGCCGTATCCGAGGTCGACCGCCACGGGGTCGGCGGCGCGGCGCAGCTCGGCGCCGTGCGTGGCCGCGATCCAGCGGTCCATGCGGCGCAGGCGGTTGGGGTTGGTCGTCCCGCGCGTCACCGTTCCCACGAGGGGGCGGGTCGCTGGGCGGGATGTCATGCGTACGAGGGTATGCGGGGTGCCGGTGATCACATTCCGCCGTGGACCGAGGGCCTGCGCGCCGCCCCCGTACGTCCCGAAGCCGCGGCCCCCGTCGGCTCGAAGACATGCACCGACAGGCCGCCCGGTGTCGTCCGGTGGTCGGTGAGCCGCAGGCCGGCCGGTGCTCCGCCGTCCGGGTGGGGGCAGGTGGGGTGCGTGCCCGGTTGTCCGCGGCGACGTGATCGTCAGCCTTTTCACGAGGGAGACAGCGGGCGTGACCTGCGATTTCCGCTCGTGTTCACCTTCTGGTCACGCTCCCGGGCCCGGCGGATACGGGAGCTCGCCGCTCTCGAACGGTTGAGCGGGAAGCGGTAATGATTCGGTAAAAGTCGCGAACGGGGAAATGGAGTACCCCGTTCCGGTGTTGCACCTGCGTGCAGGGCACAGCGCGTCCTGCGCGAGGCATGCCCGCAGCGAGGAGGAACGCCACGTGAGCCAGTACATCGGCAGGCTCGGGCGGCGCTCCGCGTCCGCGCCCGCACGCCTGCGGCTGCATCGCAGGCCCCGCCGGGTCGCCATGCTCTCCGTGCACACCTCACCGCTCCACCAGCCGGGCACCGGCGACGCCGGCGGCATGAACGTCTACATCGTGGAGCTCGCGCAGCGCCTCGCCGCGATCAACATCGAGGTGGAGATCTTCACGCGCGCGACCGCGGCCGCCCTCCCGCCGACCGTCGAACTGGCCCCCGGCGTCCTCGTCCGGCACATCGACGCCGGTCCCTACGAGGGCCTCAACAAGGAGGACCTCCCCGCCCAGCTGTGCGCCTTCACCCACGGCGTCATGCAGGCCTGGGCCCACCACCGCCCCGGCCACTACGACCTGGTCCACTCCCACTACTGGCTCTCCGGCCACGTCGGCTGGCTCGCCGCCCAGCGCTGGGGCGTCCCCCTGGTGCACGCCATGCACACCATGGCCAAGGTCAAGAACGCCAACCTGGCCGACGGCGACACCCCCGAGCCGGCCGCCCGCGTCATCGGCGAGACCCAGATCGTCGCCGCCGCCGACCGCCTCATCGCCAACACCACCGAAGAGGCCGACGAACTGGTACGGCACTACGCGGCCGACCTGGACAAGGTCGCCGTGGTCCACCCCGGCGTGAACCTCGACCCGCTTCTCGCCCGCCGACGGCCGCGCCGCCGCCCGCGCCCGTCTCGGCCTGCCCCAGGACGCCCTGATCCCGCTCTTCGCGGGCCGCATCCAGCCCCTGAAGGCCCCCGACGTGCTGCTGCGGGCCATCGCCGTGCTCCTCGACGAGCGCCCCGAACTCCGCTCGCGCATCCTCGTCCCCATCGTCGGCGGCCCCAGCGGCAGCGGCCTCGCCAAGCCCGAGGGCCTGCAGAAGCTGGCCGCCCGCCTCGGCATCGCGGACGTCGTACGGTTCCGCCCGCCGGTCGGCCAGGAACAGCTCGCGGACTGGTTCCGCGCCGCCTCCCTCCTGGTCATGCCCTCCTACAGCGAGTCCTTCGGACTGGTCGCCATAGAGGCCCAGGCGGCGGGCACCCCGGTGCTCGCGGCGGCGGTCGGCGGCCTGCCCGTGGCCGTGAACGACGGACACACCGGCTTCCTCGTACGCGGCCACGACCCCGCCGACTACGCGCGCGTGCTGAGCGACTTCGCCGACGACCCGCAACTGGCGCCCCGCATGGGCGAGCAGGCGGCCCGCCACGCCCAGTCCTTCGGCTGGGACACCGCGGCCGCCGCCACGGCGGACGTCTACACGGCCGCGATGCAGGCGCACCGCCGTCGCGTACGCTCGCACCATGGGTGAGACCGGTCAGGAACAGCGCGCGGCACAGGTCATCGAGGGAGTGCTGAAGGACGCCGACCTGGAGTGGGAGAGCCCCGAGCCCGGCACGTACGTCGCGCAGCTCCCCGGCACCCGCAAGCTCAAGACGACGGTCTCCCTGATCGTCGGCCGCCACTCCCTCTCCCTGAACGCCTTCGTCATCCGCCACCCCGACGAGAACGAACCGGCCGTCCACCGCTGGCTGCTGGAACGCAACCTCAAGCTCTACGGCGTCAGTTACGCCGTCGACCGGCACGGCGACGTCTACGTCACCGGCCGCGTCTCCCTGTCCGCCGTCACCGCCGACGAACTCGACCGCCTGCTCGGCCAGGTCCTGGAGGCCTCCGACGGCAGCTTCAACACCCTCCTGGAGCTGGGCTTCGCCTCGGCGATCCGCAAGGAGTACGAGTGGCGGGTGTCCAGGGGCGAGCCGACGCGCAACCTGGACGCGTTCGCGCACCTGACGCGACGCCCCTAGTTCGTCCGGTAACGCCCGGGAGGCACACCCACGAGCTTCCGGAAGTGCCGGGTGAGATGGGACTGGTCGTAGAACCCGGTCGCCACCGCCACCTCACTCGGCGTCCGCCCTTCGAGCAGCAGCCGCCGGGCGCGGCCCACGCGCAGGGACGTCAGGTACTGGTGCGGGGCGATGCCGTAAGCAGCGCTGAACGCCCGTACGAGATGGGCGGGATGGGCGCCCACGAGCCCGGCGGCCGCGCGCAGCTCGATCCCCTCGACGACCCGCTCGTCCAGTAGCTCACGCAACCGACGCGCGAGGACGGGATCTGACGGCCGAGGGGAAGTCAGGTCGCCCTCGCCCCGCAGATGCCCGCGCAGCCGTTCCCCGACGAACATCAGCCTGCTCTCGGCCTCCAGCACCTCACCGGGCCGCACCAGCGCACCGTGCAACTGCCCGACCCGCCGCCGCAACAGCGGATCGCGCAGATCGGGCCGGTCGACGGCGGCCCCGATGAGCTCGTCACCGAGATACGTCCCGTCGAGATACAGGACCCGCTTGCAAAAGCCCTCCGGGGTGACGGGAGAGCCGTTGTGCGGCACGTGCGGCGGCAGCAGCGACACGGTGTCGTGCGGCGTGCCGTGCTCATGCCGGTCGAGGTCGTACCGGACGGCGCCGCTGTCGACGATCAGCAACGTCCAGGCCTCGTGGACGTGCATCGGATACGCGTACTCGGTGAACCGCGCGTGGAAGACCTCGACGACGCCCGGCACCTCGGGCCGCCAGGCGGAGACGATCCGGGAGGACTCGGAGGCCATGCAAAAAACGTACAAGACCCTGGCGGGGGCTGCCCGGCACGCTCGCATCATGAACACCGAACCATCGCTGGAGCCCATCCGCTTCGACACGAAGATCGCCGTACTGCTGCGCGAGGACCTCGAGCAGTGGCAGCGCCTCAACGTCACATCGTTCCTGGTCAGCGGCCTGGGAACGCAGGTCCCCGAGGTGATCGGCGAACCGTACGAGGACGCGGACGCTGTGCCCTACCTGCCGATGTTCCGCCAGCCGGTCCTGGTCTTCGAGGCCACGAAGGAAACCCTGGCCACGGCCCACACCAGGGCCCTGTCCCGCTCCCTGCCTCGCGCGCTCTTCACGTCCGACCTGTTCTCGACGGGCAACGACCGGGACAACCGCGCGGCCGTACGGGCGGTGCCGACGGCGGACCTGGACCTGGTGGGCCTCGCGGTCTACGGCCCGAAGAACGGGGTGGACAAGGTGGTGAAGGGGGCGCGGATGCATCCGTGAGCCGAGACCCGTGAGCCGTGAGCCGTGACCCGTCGTGTCGGTGGAGGCGACCAAAGTCGGGGGCACGTAGACCAACGGCTGATGACAGGGCGGACGGTACTTCCCGAGACTCCTTCCATGGAGGACACCAGGAACCTGCACATGGGGAAGAGTCCCGAGACGCCGTCGCCGTCGCCGTCGGCCAAGGCCACGGAACTCGCGGAATCGGCATGGCTCATCACGCTCTTCTGCGTCGCCTGCGGTGCCGGCGCCGGCGCTCTGCTTCCCTTCCTCGCCCGCTGGCTGCTGAGCTTGCCGTGGGCACCGCTGGAGGGCCCGGCCGAACTGCTGACCTCGATCCCGGAACCCGGCCTCACCCTCGGCACGGTCGCGGTGGGCGCGCTCGGCGGCCTGCTGCTGGGTCTGACCGCCGTGCACGAGTCGCTGTCGGTCGGCGTCTGCGACACCCACGTGACCCTGACCATCAGGGACAGCGCCCAGTCGTTCACCCGCGAGGAGATCGCGGCGCTGTTCCGGGACGGCAAGCAACTCGTGGTCCTGGCCCCGGACGGCCTGGAACTGGCCCGGGAGCACTGCGGCCTGCCCTGGCCACGCCTGACCGCCACACTGTCCCGGCACGGCTACCCCTGGGCACCGGAGGACCCGCACCGCGCCGACTACCGCCGCTGGGTCCCCGGCACACCCGGCCTGCCCGAAGGCGCGGACGCGCTCCTCCGGGCCCGCGCGCAGGCCCGGAAGGACTCGGACGACGCCGGGGACGCCCGCGAGCTACGCCGTGAGCTGCTGCGGCTCGGTGTCGTCGTACGGGACGAGGAGAAGCGCCAGTACTGGCGGCCGGCGCGGCAGACCTGACGCACGGGCGCCCGCGGAGCCCGGTCGACCATGTTCCCCACCCGGACCACCCCTCGCGCCGATAAAATCCGCAGCGGGAGGAACGCCCGTGACCCGAACACCCGGCTTACGCGCCGCGCTCGCACTCTTCGTCGCCACGGCGGCGGCCGTCGGCTGCGCGGGCCCGGACACGGCGCCGGACAGGGCCCACTCTCCGGCCGGAGGGGCACCCCGCCCGGCCATCCACCTCGGCACCGAGGGCGGTCGCGCACTGGTCCCCGGCGGCCCGCCGCTCCCCTTCCGTGTCTCTGTCGCCGGCCTCACCGAGGCGCAGGCCGCCTCGCGCGTACTGGCGCTCTACATCGGCACGGTCCCCGACCGGCTTCAGATCCGCGAAGACGGAACGTGGCGCGACGTGCCGCTCCAGTGGACCAACGAGCAGGACGACGACGGGGAGTTCGTCGCCGTGCTGCCGCTCTCGCACCGCGGCAAGGCGCGGAAGCAGACCGAGTTCCGGCTCTTCACCGCCGACCAGCGGCACAGCTACGTCGACGACCAGGGCCCTGCCGCAGCCGACACCATCGCCGCGCAGCTGGCCCGGAAGGGCGGGGTTCCGGACACCCACCCGGCGGCGTCCGCGTCACGTGTGCGTCTTCCGGTCGATCCCACTCACCTCGCCATCGAGGTTCCACAGCTGCTCAGGGCGACCGAGGGTGGTCCGCCCGTGGAGTGGGAGGTGCGGGTGCGCAACGTGGCGGGCAAGCTCACCCGCTCCGGCCTGCGTATCGCGATCACCCTCAGCCCCGGCGCGGCCGGCCGGTCGGTCAGCCGCCTGCACTGGTCGATCGACCAGGGGGCCCGCTGGACCGACCTGACGGGCCGGGCGCATGTCGAGACGGACGAGTTCGCCCTTGCGCCCGGTGAATCCCGCACGGTCCGCATCCGCATCGCTCTGCCGGCCGGAGCCACGTCGAAGAACACCGGCGACCTCGCAGCGGCCCTGTCCGCGGCGGTCTCGGCCCCTTGGTGGCCCTCCGGCCCGGACGAACCCTCGGGAGTCTCCCTCGACGCGGAGTCCACGAACGTCCTGGCCCGGGGCTAGAGCGTGGTCACGGGGCGCAGGCCTCGGCGATCGACAGGCTGTTCTCGTAGAGATGGTGCCGTGTGATCCGCCCGCCCTCGACGGTGAGCCGCAGTGCGAACGGCCCCTCGAAGGACTTCCCCGTCGCCCGTACGGTCCCCGACAGATACCCCGTCAGGACGGCGTCGGGACCGTCGACGAGGCAGACGTCGACGGAGGCGCGGGCGTCCTCGGGCACGGTGTACTCCATCAACTCCACGCCCTGCGAGGCACATTCGGTGGCGGTGGACCGGGGCCGTATCCACGGCACACCCGGATTCTCGGCGAGCACCCAGTCGACCTCGTCAGCGAAGAGCTCCGTCAGCCGCCCGGTGTCTCCGGCGAGCCGGGCGGCGAGGAACTCCTCGACGACGGCTCGGGTCGACGCGGCGGAGGTCGGGGTCGTGGGGCTGGACTTGACGGACATGGCGCTCTCCTCACGATGGCGTCTGACGCGTCTGATCCTGCTGCGGGAGGCGACAGCGGTCGATTACCCGAGAGGTCATGAGCCGCACGCCGAGGTCAAGGCTTCGTCACTGCCCGACGCGGCCGTCGATCAGCTCGCGCAGCAGGTCGGCGTGCCCGCAGTGCCGCGCGTACTCCGCGATCTGCGCCACCAGGACATCGCGAAGCCGGAGCTGTCCACCGGGTTCGGGCCCGAGGTCGGAGAACCCGGCGTTCCGGGTGGTGAGATCGCCGACGCCGGCCAGGTACCGATCGGTCCGTTCCACTTCCACCCGCCACTGCCGCCAGGCATCGTCCACGATCACCGGGTCGGCGACCGCGCCGTTCCAGTCACCGTCGCGGTCCTCATCGGTCCGGTACAGCTTCGGCGCGTCCTCACCGGCCATCACCCGCCGAAAATGCCGCTCCTCCTCGGCCATGTGCCGCACCAGCCCGAGCAAGGACATCGTGGACGGCGGCGCGGACCGCAGCGCCATCTGCTCGACGTCCAGGCCCGCGCACTTCATCTCCAGCGTGAGCCGGTAGTGACGAAGGTTTTCGAGCAGCGTGCTGCGCTCGTCTGCGACATCGACTTCGGCTTCGACTTCAGCTTCTACGTCGGTCTCGCGGGGGTCGTCATCCGGATCCACCCACATGTCCGGATAGATGGTCGACTGCGTCCACCGAGCTACCGCTCGATCATGGGTGTGCTCATCCGAGACCATGGGGGGCATGGTGGACCGGGCCTGAACTGCTCCGCCACCGAATATCGCGAAGCGCTGTGGAGGTACCTGTTGGACGCGGGACGCGAGCCGAGATTGATCTTGCTGTGCGGACTTCCTGGTTCCGGAAAGACAACACTGGCCAAGCGCCTCGCGAAGGAGATCCCGGCTGTACGTCTGTGCCCGGACGAATGGCTGGCGGACCTCGGCATCGACTTGTTCGACCGACAAGCCCGCACCCGGCTGGAGAGGCGCTTCTCCGGGCATGCCGAGGACCTGCTGAAGCTCAGACAGAGTGTGATCCTGGAGTTCGGCTTCTGGTCCCGCCCCGAGCGGGACGAGAAACGCCTCGGAGCCCGCGCACTCGGCGTCCTCGTCGAACTCCACTACCTGCCGGTGCCGATCGACGAATTGCGCCACCGCCTCGATACCCGCAACGGGAAGGCTGAGCGAGGTGCAGTCCCGATCACTCGCGAGATGCTCGATGAGTACGCGGAACTCTTCGAGGCCCCGAGCAGTGCTGAACTCGCCCTGTTCGACGGGCCCCCTCCGGGGCGGCGGGAGTGACAAGGCCCGTCCAAGCCGGTGAGGACCGGGTCGGCACAGCGTGCGTCGCGGTGGCGACCTGCCCGCCCGGATCGCCTCCGCGCACATCCGTGCTGGGGCACGACACCGACGCGATGTGGACCGTGACCCCGGGGCCCTGTGGGGGTTCTGGGTGAGTCCGCACGAAATCCGGTGAAACGGATCACTGCCAAGTGCGGGCTGAGTACACTCCGTCACCTGGCAGGGCCGTCGGTGGCGGGGCGAGGGGTGGGGCGGTGCTGGTGACGCCAGAGGCCGGAGACAGGATCGCCGACCGGTATCTCTTGAAGGAGCCCGTCGGAACAGGCGGGATGGGCGTCGTCTGGCTGGCCTGGGACGAGCGGCTCGAACGACGGGTCGCGGTCAAGTGCGCACGCCTGGACAACGATCGGGCCACGCGACGGCTCATGGGCGAGGCGCGTAACGCCGGGCGGCTGCACCACCCGAACATCGTGGGCGTCTTCGACTTCGTCGACGAGGGCGCCACCTGCTGGATCATCATGGAATACGTCCCCTCGCGCAGCCTCGCGCAGATCGTGACGGAGAGCGGCCCCCTCACGCCCGAGGAGGCCGGGTCGATCGGCTGCCAGATCGCGGCCGCGTTGGCGAAGTCCCACGACGAGGGCGTGGTGCACGGCGATGTGACGCCGGAGAACATCCTCGTCACCGAGGAAGGCGTCGCGAGACTGACCGACTTCGGGATCTCGCGAGCCCTGTGGAGTGACGTCACACAGAGCGCGACGTACAGTGTGCGCGGCAAACCCCGCTATCTGGCCCCGGAGTTGGCCAAGGGGCAGCCCGCGGGAGAGAAGTCCGACGTGTTCTCCCTGGGCGCCTCCCTGTTCTCGGCGGTCGAGGCCCAGTCGCCGTACGGTGAGGCCGAACACCTCATGGCATACCTGGCCAGGGCCGTCGAGGGACACATCGAGCCGATGCGCCGCGCCGGCCCGTTGGAGGAGCCGCTCACCGCTCTGCTGGAGGTGGAGCCCCGGCGCCGCCCCGACGCTGCCGGAGCGCAGAAGCTGCTGACGCGTGCCGCACCCCCGCCCCCGCACATACAGGAGCAGTTGCACGAGCAGTTGCCCGAGAGCCGTATGCGGGACCTCGGCTCCCGCACGCTCCGGCTGCCCCGACGCGTCCGCCGCCCGCAGGACTCCACGCCCTTCATGCTTCAGCCGCCACGGCCGGTACGCCGACGCCGCCGCCCTTGGGTGATCACGGCGGCGGCGCTGGTCGCGGCGGGCGCGGTCACAGCCGGGCTCGTCCTCTTCGGCCCGTGGGCCTCGAAGGACGAGGGGGGCAAGGGCGGCCGCACCGGCGCGAGTGACGCGAAACCCTCGGCCACGGCGCGGGCCGGTGCCATGGGCGACGAGCGCACGGCGGACCCCTGCGGGCTGCTCGACGCCGCCTCGCTGAGCCGCTTCGGCGGCACCGCACTGGACCCTGACTACGGGGAGATCGACCGGTGTGACGTCCTGGTGCGCAACAACAGCGGTGACGACAACGCGGACGTCCAGGTCAACCTCGACTCGGACCGGGACGACTTCGATGACATCCTGTCCACTCGCCTGGTCGGCGGGCTCACGGTCGTGACACTCAAACGTGACGGGAGAACCTGCGAACGGGCCGTACTGACCACCGACGGCAAGCAGATCCGCGTCATCGGAAAGCAGCTCGCCGAACTGTCGCCCGACCCGTGCCACATGGCCGACGCCGCGACCGATCACGTGGTCGGCGTGCTGGCCGAGGGCCCGGTACCCCGGCGTTCCTCGTCGCCGGCTGCGAACTCCCTTGCCCTGCTCGACACCTGCACGCTGCTCGGCTCCACAGAGCTCAAGCGGCTTCCCGGCGTCAAGGCGGACAACCGGGACCGCGGCTTCGGTTCCTGGGACTGCGGCTGGTCGAGCGACGACGGCAACCGCGAGGTGGAGATCCAGTTCAGCCGGGACAACTCGCTGGACGCCGACGACGGAACGCCGGTGAACGTCGCCGGCACGAAGAGCTACTTCATCGCGGACGAGGCCGAGGACGACAGCTGCACCGTACGGACCCCGCACCGCACCTACAGGAACTCGGTCGGCGACCCCACCACCGAGCTCTTCCAGCTGACCGTGTACGCCCCGCAGCCGGCCGGGCAACTGTGCGACACCGCGACGGAGTTCGCGGCCGTCGCCGTGCGGAACATCGCGAAGCGACTGCCGGAGAGGTGACATGACCGAGCGGGGAATGGCACGGAGACGGCCTGGGGAACGGGGAATGCCCGCTCCGGGTGGCCGTCTGCTGCCCGCCACCCACGGGAGCCTCGCCCGGGGCGCGTCAGCGCCGCTGCCCGGCACCCTCTTCGCGCTCGCACTGACCGGCGGCATGACGCTGGGACCCGGGGACAGGCGCGAGGTCCTGTTCGGCCGCAACCGGCCCGAGGTACACGTATGCCTCGGCGAGGACGACCCCCAGGTCAGCCGCCACCAGGGCACGCTCACCCACCGGGACGGCCGCTGGTGGGTGAGCAACGCCGGGCGCCTGCCGATCCGGTGCGCCGGTGCCCGCCTGCTGTTCCGGGGCGAGGAGCCACTGCCGCTCGACACCGGCTACACCCCGCTGTTCGCCGGCGGCTCACGTGGCCGCGAGCACTTGCTGGAGGTCTTCGTCACCGGCCCCGAGGGCGAGCGGCGGCCGGTACCGCGGCACGGGGACGTCACCCGCCCGCCCCGGGTGTGGACGCTGACCGAGCAGGAGAAGCTCGCCCTCGTCGTACTCGGCCGGCGGTACCTGCTGCACGAGCCCCGGCCGCAGCCGCTGACCTGGCGGCAGACCGCTGCCGAGCTCGCGGCGTCGCAGCCGTATGCGGGCTGGACGGACAAGCGCGTCGAGCACCTGGTCAACGGTGTGCGCACACGGCTGTCCCGCGACGGGGTGCCCTGGCTGACCCGCGAGGAGCTCGGTGAGCCGGTGGGCAACGCCCTCAACGACAACCTGATCCGCGCACTGCTGGCGTCGACCACGCTCGTACCGATGGACCTGACACTGATCGACGCCGCCTGACGCCACCAACGTGGCCGACGCCGCCTGACGCCATCAGCGTGGCCGACGGCGGAATACGCAGTGCCGCGGTGGGCATGGAACACACGTCTGGCACGGACTGAGCAGCGGTCGATTGAGCGTTGGCGTACACGTAAGAGCATCGGACGCCCTTAGTGCTCCAGCCTGAAGATCGTGGTCTTCATGCTGTGGCCGCTGTCTGGCGTCACCAGCGGGCGACGAGCGTCTCCTCAGTGCCCCGGTTGCGGTACAGCCAGGTGGTCCCGGGCGCGACATCCCCGGTCAGATAGCCGACGATGGGCTCGCGCTGCGTTGCGCTGTCCAACTCGCCGAGCAGCTTGAGGGCGTCGGGCAGGGGAAAGAAGGCAGCCTGTTTGATGTCGTCGTCTTGCGGCGCGATGTCCCCCGACCACTCGTGGATCTCGAAGGCGGCGGCCAACGCCGACGGGTAGGGCGCCGAGTCGATGTGCATGAGGAAGGCGGTCCGCACCGGGTCGCCCACCAACAGCCCGGTCTCCTCTCGCAGTTCGCGTCGGAGGGCTTCGTGCATCAGCTCGCCGTCCTCGACCCCGCCGCCGGGGAGGGACCAGAGAAGCTCACCGCTGGCGCCGAGGCGCTCACGCACGAGCAGGATTTCGTTGCCTTGGCGGATGACGCCAATGACCAGCTGTACCCGGGGCTTTGGGGCCTTTGCATCCTCTGCCGTCATGCCGCAGACGGTACGTGATGGCCTGTTGGTCGATAGCCAGGGCCGGTGCGGAAACGGGTGCGGCCACCGTTGATCATCGTGAGTTGTGTGGACTGACGAAGAGACGGTGGCCGCAGGTCACAGCATAGATCCCGGCCGTTGGCGCGAGGCGTTCGAGGTGGCCATGGGTCGTATCGCGGGCCGGTTCGTCACGCAGACACTCACCGCCCGATCGCACCGAGGTGTCGTAGCCGTGGCCTGGTAGGTGCTGACCCGGTAGAGAATGGCACGGTGGACATGGCTTCTGAACTTCTTGTTCTTATGGGCTCGTTGTCGCGAGAAGAAGGGGTCTTCGGCCGTGTGGTCGACGAGGCCGACGGATCGGTTCCGGAACGCGTCCGCCAAGTAGCCGTCGTGGCCGAACAGGCTTGGAAGCACTACGCAGTGGAAGGTGCAGTCGGCCCGGACACACCGGAAGAGATCGAGGACGCACTCTCGCAGATCGACGCCGAGCGCGCCGTGGAGCTCTTGACCCACCTGGCGGCCCATGACCTCGTGTTCCCGGACTCAAGACGCCGCGGCCACATCCACGCCCACAGAGCGGCGGAACGTCTTGTGCGCCTGCTGGGCTACGAGGCGGTCTGGTACACGAACATCAGCGACCTCTCGCCTCGAATACGGGCATGGAACCCGGTCACCCGGCATACCTTCGACGGTGTCGTTGCGGGGACTGATAGTCACTTCACCGTGGTGCTGTTGCAGGTGGGTGAGGACTGAGCCCTCGGTTGGGGAGAAACACCTCGTCTTGCCGCGCCGTGGGCGGGGGCTGTGACCTGGGGCTTCGTGGTCGGGTGGCCGGCATCGACTGTTGCTGCACAGAAGAGCCCCCTACTGGCGGAAAACCGCAGGCAGGGGGCTTCTTCGGCTCTGCTTACTTCTTCTTCCCCTGGGTGTTGCCGGGGCTCTTGGTGAGCTGGGTTCTTGCTGGTCAGGGCGGTGTTCATGAGCGTCCGAGCGGTCGTCATTGGTCGTCGTTGGCCACTGTTGAGCGACCTCGGACGGCCCAGGGACGGCCCAGGGAGAGCCTGCGGCGCCTACAAGCTGATGGGCAACTCTCGCGCTCGCTGGCGTGCTTGGGCCCGTAGCTCCTTCAGGCGACTGTGAAACGCGTTGTGGCGGTTCTGGTCGAGGTTCAGTGGGAGGTCGAGTTGGGAGATGAGCTGTGACTCCGAGGTCCACGGTTCGTCTTGCTCGACCCAGCACACTCGCGCGTTATCCGCCATCCACTGGCTGAGGGCGGCTTCGCCGGCCTTGCCGAAGGTCATCCGCTTGCCGCTGCCCACGCGGCGCAGCTCAAGTCCGAGCAGGCATCCGAGGGTGAGCCGCAGGGTTGAGCCAGCCGCGTTGCCCCGGTAGTGGTAGCGCACCCGCTTGCGCAGGTTCTGAGTGCTGGTCCGGTTGGCCATGTACCGCGGGGCTATTCCGACGTAGAGCAGGCGCCGGGCGTCCAGATCCGGATGAGGCGGTTGCTCGAAGTGCCACCCGTACACCCCCGCCACCGCCGGTACAGGGCTCTGACGAACCAAGACCTCCTGCGCTGACCACAGTCGGTTGGGACTGACGAGAGCGGTAGCGTCCACGAAGCCTCCAGGCGTGCCACGGCTGATCATCGCAGGCTACCTGTCGACACTGACAAGGTCCCTGGCCTGCGCAGCTGCGTGACATCAGCTTGGGAAGCTTGAGTCCTCCGCGCTCGATAGGCGCGCTGACCTGGTGCGCAGCGGCGTCATGACATGTGGACGTGCTGGGTGAGTGACCGCTGTTCCCGGTAGTTCCCCGCACTATCTGGCACGGTGTGGCACGGGTAGCTCAGCTCGGCTGTAGGACTGCGTGGACGCCTCGGCTGAGCGAGATCGCGCACGGCACCTGCTGTACGCAGTCATTGATGTCCCTCTTGGATGTCAACTGATCAGGGCTTCTCGGCCTCGTAGCTTGCTTGCTGTACATGTCTGGTGAGCTGACTTGCAGCCGCCTGAAGCACGGCGACGCGGGTGCCTTGGCTGAACCCAATGCCGAAGTGCGTTCCTGCTTGGCCTAGGAGGCCCCGAAGGAGCTCGGATACTCGCTCAGCTGCACCCTCCTCCGCGACAACAGATGCCAAAGCATCTTTGAAATCCGGAGCTTTCTCGGCGGCAGCAAGCCACGCCATGAAGGTCTCAACTTCCCTACTGGGGCGCTCTTCTCTGGTCGCGATCCAGCGAGCCATCTGCTCCGGGTCTACCCAGTCTGGGGATTCTTGATGGCAAGGCCGACAGAGTAGGAGCAGGTTGCTCGCGTCGTCCGGTCCACCGAGACTCCTGGGGATGATGTGGGCTCGCTCGAGGTTGGCCCGTTGCCATGAGGCTTGAAGAGTCGCCCGGTTCCATCGCTCAGAGAGCCATCCGCAGGCGAAACAACACGACTCGTCAAGACGCAGGTGCGGTGCGAAATCCCGCCGTCTCGGGTTCTTCTCCCAATGTTGTGCAATCTTCCACTTGCTCGGTACCGACATAGGCCCCCCTCTGGCTGCAAGCGGCAGCATGCCACCCGCTAGTGACATCGGGCCCTGCACTTAGGTCGAGCGACTGGTGGACGTTGAGCCCCGAGGCAGCAGGGCGGTAGCACCACCGCCTTAGGAGTTCGGTCTGACCGCCTGTCACCCGCGCTGCCCGGGCGGCCGTGGTCGTGTCAGACCGCACCGCGCCGCTGCTGTCCGCTGTCGTTGATGTCAGCCATGGATGTCACCTCACACAGGCTGGGATCACTTGCGACGCTTGCGTGTCTTCGCCTTGCGTTCGGCTTCCTTGCGCTTCTCGATGGTGTACGACGACCACTCGCCACGGTGCAGGTTGCATCGCGATGCACCGACCATCGCCAGCCGCCGGCACCGAGTGCCCTTCTCCGTGAGCGCTCCACACCTGGACTGCGTACGAGCCACGTCTCCCACCCCCCGGTCTCGACCGTTGTGCGGACCAGTGCAGGATTGCCGGGCACATGTCCTCTGTGGAAGGTGCACTGCTCCGCGCAGCGGTGCACGGCGGCCCAAGGAGGTTGCTTGGGGGCGCACGCTTTCCAACTGTGTTGGTGGGGTGCTGGGCTCGGTTCGAGGGCGTTCACCTGCGTTCATGGGCGTCTGGCCCGTGAGGCGAACTCTGCGCGCGGTCCTTGATGAACGGCCGTGAACAGCGCTGAATGAGACGGAAACTGAGACGGGGGCCCGGCCGCGCCGAGCTGCCCAGAAGGCCGGGTTCCTCTCACAGGGGCTCGCCCTGAAGTGGTGCTCAGGGGTACCGCTGAGTGCGGGTGTCGGTCATACCGGCCGCTACGGGCTGGATTCCTGGACGGCCCTGTCGTCCGACGAAGGCGCGGGTGAGGGTCTAGTGCGAGGGCATGTCGTCCTCACATGTGCTCAACGGGCGCTTCTCTTCTGCAGGACCCATACGTAGTGCCACTTACCGCTGGCGCGTTTAGGTTTGTGGTCGGCGAACGCCTGAATGGTGGGCCACAGGCCGGTGGCACCGGCCGCGATAGTCGCACTCGCGGCGAGGGCGCCTTGGAGGGCGTCGGGTCGGACAGCAGCAAGGATGGCGCTCGTCGTACCCAGCACGGCACCGGAGCGGTTGAGAACCCGGGACCGGGCCGCAGTTTCCATCTCAGCGGTAGAGGCGTTCAATTCGTCACGGATGGAGAGCGCGACCCGCTCCAGGGCTACCTGCGAGTCAACCGCTTCGAGCGCGTCGTCGAGTTCTAGAAGCCGGGAGCGCATGAAGTCTCGGAACTGGCGGTAGGAATCGAACTCCTCACTGGTGACTTGCGCGAAGTCGGTGAGAGTGAGGCCATCGATGAAGGGGAGATCAATCTCCAGGATCGGCCGGACCACCCGGCAGGCAATTGGCTTCGTGCGCGATAGATCCACGGCGCGGCCATGGTCCACCAGAAAGTCGATGGACCGGTCACTGAATGAAGGGAGATCGGCCGGATCCCGTCGCCGGAGTCCCGTTTGCTCCTGCACGCTCCCTTTATAGAAGACTGGCCCATACCAGACCAGCCCAGCGCGCAGCAGGGGCTCGGCCTCCAGCAGCCACTGCCCCAACTCGACAAGATCCCTGGTTACCATCCCGTAGCGCTGTGTGCTGCCTCCTACACCGGTGGTGGGAGAGAGACTGTTTTGGGGGTCGGAGACAGGGCCAGGAGTGAACAGTTCCCCGAGGTCGTGCACTGGTCCGATGCCATGGTCGGACAACAGCATCGTGTCTGTGACCAAGGGCACCCGCTTGGTCACATGTGTGAAGCTCCCCAAGTCTGAGGACAGCCCGACATAGTACGGAGAGGACGAGGCGAACTTCGTGCTCAGGAGACGATCGTAGGCGGGATAGAGCGTACGGGCGTACTTGAGGGCGACGTCTTCGACAGACGCTCTCTCCTCCTTCAAGAGAGCGTCGTAGAACTCATTCATCCGGACAGATACGCCCCGGTTTTCCCAGGCGCGTCGTGCCGCCTCTTGGTCCCGCCACGCTCGCCATGCACGTCGCAACATCAGTAAAGGATGCTGGGTGGCTGAGCATCCAGTCCAGCGGTTGAGCCCCCAGACAAGCTCAGTCGTCGCCCACGCGCTTGCGCACAAGCTGGTCGCGTTCGTCGACGGTGAACCCGCCTCAGATCCCGTCTCTGAAGTCGTTGGTGATGGCGTAGTTCGCGCAGGCTTCCCGGACGTGGCAGTCGGCGCAGTAGGCCTTGGCCTTGTCAGTCTGCTCTTTGAGCGGGGTGGTGCGACTGCTGTCCACGAGCAGGGCGGGACCTGCCCGCGTGATCAACGGCACCGGCGATGACCTAGAGAGTCCCTTTCGCGCCTTGTTGAGCACCCCGTGGTACCTGGCGTGATTCGGCTCCGGCGGCCTGGATTTGGCCTAGGTTCACAACATGACAAGAGGTCACCTTCCCCGCATTGCAATGCTTCTGGCTTGCCTCGTGCTATCCGCTTGCGCCGCGGACGAGGCGCCGCCGGCCCCCGCTGGGGCGCCGTCAGTGAGCGAAACCGGCAAAGCGAGGCCGCGCAAGGACGACACCGACGTGCCGCTAACCAAGCAGCTCAGCCGGGGTGAACTCACACAGGCGATTCCCGATGCTGAGGACCTGGTCGCCGGCTACTATCCCGGCAGTCTGCACAAGAGCAGACCGGGTGAGTCCGACGACTGTGCTCCGCTGGACACTCCCGCGCCAGCTGGTTGGCAGCGAGCCAGCAGCGGCGACTACGACTACCAGGGGTCGACCGTCTCGCGAGGCATTGATCTAGACGTCTGCCAGTTCGACAACGTCGCTCACGCGAACGCGGCGTACGAGCAGTGGCCGGAAACGGATGAAACCGCCCCCCTCGAGGTCGGTCGGGTCGGAGAAGAGTCGGTCTTCCTCGCACACAGTGGATCGAGTGGCATGGTCTACGGCTACAGCAGGTCCGGCACCGTCATCGCCCGCGTGGAAGTGGAGGACGCGGGCGCCGATGCCACAGACGCCCATGACGTGCTGGCTGCCACTATCAAAAGACTCCAGCAGGTCCAGGCAGGTCAGCGGGCCACGGCGACGGCGCCCGAGATCACCGCACTGGAAGAGACCCAGCGCTAGCCAGCCCGACCGGATGCCGCCTTTACGGGCGACGTCCGGTCGGAGGCGAGTTGGAGCCTCATCCTTATCAGGTCGATCATGTGGGGTCATGGACGTCGGCCAACTCGCTCTGGGCCTCGATGGATCGTCCCTCGGTGTTCGGCGCTGACCACTGCCGTTCGCCCCTGTTGATGTCGGCCGTTGATGTCAGCGATGAGGGGCGCTCTTGACAAACCCAACACAGGGCCTGTCTCGAAGTCGGGTGTGAGATTGTGCCAAGATCGCGGGATGCTGCGACTCACCGATTTCATTATCGACTGCCCGGACACGATGAAGCTGGCGGCTTTCTACTCCGAGGTGACGGGCCGTCCGGTCAAGAAGGGCAGCTCCGAGAACTGGGCTGGCATCCAGTTCGGCGAGATCGAGCTGGCATTCATCCGGGTGGACGACTACCGCGCTCCGCAGTGGCCCGACAGCGAGCACCCCAAGCAGTTCCACCTCGACTTCGAAGTGGACGAGATCGAGTCCGAGCAGCGCCGCGTCCTCGACCTCGGCGCGACGCTAAGGCAGGACTTCATCGGCCCCAACGGCTACGGCTGGCAGGTCTACACCGACCCGATCGGCCACCCCTTCTGTCTGTGCCGCAACAAGGGCGTCATCTGGACCGACCAGGGCCCGGTCTGGCCCAAGCGCGACTAAGATGTCATCTCATTTGGCCGACTCGGTAGGCTGTGGCTCGTGGGGATCGTTGAGCGGCTGGTGCCGGATGAGTTGTGGGAGTTGTTCCAGCGAGTGGTGCCGGAGGCGCCCTCGCGGCCTCAAGGCGGTGGCCGGCGCCGTCATGGCGATCGTGAGGTTCTTGCCGCGATCGTGTTCGTGGCCACGTCAGGCTGTACCTGGCAGCAGCTGCCGTCCGCGTCATTCGGGCCGTCGGGAGCGACGGCCCATCGACGCTTTGCCGAGTGGTCGAAGGCCCGCGTCTGGGCCAAGCTCCACCGCCTGGTTCTCGACGAGCTCGGCGTTCGTGGCGAGTTGGACTGGTCCCGGTGTGCGATCGACTCGGTGAACATGCGGGCCTTGAAAAGGGGGACATGACAGGTCCGAATCCTGTCGACAGGGGCAAGTACGGGTCGAAGATCCACCTCATCACCGAGCGGACCGGTCTGCCCCTCTCCGTCGGAATCTCAGGGGCGAACCTGCACGACAGCCAGGCCCTGATCCCCCTGGTGAAGGGCATCCGCCCATCCGCTCCCGCCGCGGGCGTCGGCGACGCAGGCCGGACAAGCTCCACGCCGACAAAGGCTACGACTACGCCCACCTGCGGCGATGGTTATCCAGCCGAGGCATCCGGCATCGCATCGCCCGTAAGGGCGTCGAGACTTCGCAACGACTCGGCCGCCACCGTTGGACCATCGAACGCACCATGGCCTGGCTCGCCGGCTGCCGGCGCTTGCACCGACGCTACGAGCGCAAAGCCAGCCACTTCCTCGCCTTTACCAGCATCGCCTGCACCCTCATCTGCTACCGCAGGCTCACCAAATGAGATGGTTTCTAAGCGCCACGCCTTGGCGCGTGTGGCCGCCGAACCGCGTGCGTTGCCCACTCGGTACCTGACTCCTGAGGACCTGGTGGAGATGTTCGGCCTGCCCAGCGTCGAGACGGTCTACCAGTGGCGTCGAAAGCGCACCGGTCCGCGTGGTTTCCGGGTCGGCCGGCATCTCCGCTTCGATCCGGAGGACGTACGTGCCTGGGTGGACTCCCAGCTCAAGGGGGCTGTCGCCTGATGGCCGGGCATGTCCAAGACCGCTGGTACAAGATCGAGGTCGCCCGGACGGCAAGACTCGCAAGGCCAAGGCAGAGCGCTACGGCTCGGGCATGCGCTATCGCGCCCGTTACGTCGGTCCGGACGGCACGGAGAAGTCGAAGAGCTTCCCTGACCGGCAGAAGCGGCTTGCCGAACAGTGGTTGACGCAGACTGAGGCCGACATGGCGCGCGGACAGTACATCGACCCGCGCGCGGCACGGATCACGTTCCAGCAGTACGCCGAGAACTGGGTGACTCACGTGCCGGATCCGAACACCCAGGCGTCGATGGAGTCGCAGCTTCGGTTACACGCCTTCCCGTATCTGGGGTCGCGCCCTCTCGGCTCCTTCCAGCCCGCTCACATCCGAGACTGGGTGAGTCGGCTCCAGGAGAACGGCGTCCGTGGCTCATACGCTCGGACGATCTACTCCAACGTGCGGGCAGCTCTGAGCGCGGCCGTAGACGATGGGCACCTTCCGCGGAACCCGTGTGCTGCTCGCTCGGTTCGGCCGCCGACCGTGGACAGCAAGCGAGTCGTCCCATGGACGGCAGAGCGGGTCTTCGGCGTCCGGGCCGGCATGCCCGAGCGGTACCAAGCCATGGTCGACCTGGGTGGCGGCTGCGGTCTCCGCCAGGGGGAGATCCTCGGCGTCGCTGTTGACGCGATCGACTTCGCGGCGGGCACGCTTCACGTGGTCCAGCAGCTCAAGCTGAGCCGCAGCAAGCCCGTGTTCGCGCCACCCAAGGGTGGCAAGCTGCGGGACGTGCCGCTGCCCGGTCCGGTCGCTGATGCCCTCCGGCACCACATGAAGCGGTTCCCGCCAGTGGAGATCACCTTGCCGTGGAAGGTGGCGGACGGGCCTCCGGTGACCAAGCGGCTGATCTTCACCGGCCCGCGTGGCGGTCACGTCTGGCGGACGTCGCTCAACGAGGAAGTGTGGAAGCGAGCCCTTGCCTCGGCCGGGGTGATCCCCGAGCGGCAGCCGGGCGAGTCCTACGCCGAGTCCCGCGAGAACGGCATGCACGCCCTCCGGCACTTCTACGCCTCGGTCCTCCTGGACGCCGGGGAGAACATCAAAGCCCTCGCCGAGTACCTAGGGCACTCGGACCCAGGGTTCACGCTACGCGTCTACGCGCATCTGATGCCGTCAAGCCAGGAACGCACACGTAAGGAAGTAAGTGCGATCTTCATGTCACGAACGCTCTAGCCTTCCAAATGGCCAGCCTCAGGGTTCCGATTCGGTTTGGGTCAATGCGTCTGTGTGCATCTCGATGTTGCAAAGTGAGGTTGCAAAACGAGTGTGCATACTGAGTAGGCAAACCGAGCAGGCTAATCCAGTTATCCATAGCCATTTGGTCAAGTCGGTTTTGCCAAACCGACTTGGTCAAACCGGCTCCCCGGGTGGCTGCGGACCCGTTGCGTTATGCCTCGACACGGCTACTTGGCGCAGGCAGGCAGGTCAAGCCGTCAGGGAGCTAACGATGGGACGGATCAGCTAGCCTGCAACAACCGTGACTCAAGGTCGAGACGGCTACTCGTATCGGCCCTTCAGATTCTCTCACCAGAAGTGCCCCACTGAGGCACTGCACAACCAGAAATGGGAGATCTCAGGCAGTCTCTGGAGCCCTCAGCTGCACGTTTTGTCGATCTACGCAATAGGACGCTAAAGTCCACCGCATCGCCAGCGAGAGAAAGAGGGGCCGTCCACTGGCATGGGCGGCCCCTCACTCGTCGGCGTCACTGTCACCGCTCTAAAGAGGACTCATGAAACCAACGGAGAACGCTATGGTGCCACGACACGGTCTGCGTATCGACCTCATCCCGCGTGAAGCGCACCTTGGCATCATCAGTCTCGCAGGCGCAGCCCTGGCCATCTGGGTCGGCGCCGAGTTGCTCGCCGTCATCCCGCCGACCTTTCTGGCCTCAGTGCACGTGAGGATTCGTCGCATCTGAGCCCGACGGCCCAGACCCGGCCCATGGCATGCAAGAGGCCCCCCGCCCACGACAAAGCCGCAGGTGGGGGGCTCTTGGGGCTCTGCTTACTTCTTCTTCCCCTGGTTCTTGACCGCCTCAATAGCCGCCGCAGCCGCCTCCGGGTCCAGGTACGTTCCCCCCGGCTTCACCGGCGTGAAGTCCGCGGCGAGTTCGTAGGACAGCGGGATGCCCGTCGGGATGTTGAGGCCCGCGATCTTCTCGTCGGAGATGCCGTCGAGGTGCTTGACCAGGGCGCGCAGGCTGTTGCCGTGGGCGGCGACCAGGACCGTGCGGCCGGTCAGGAGGTCGGGAACGATGGCGTCGAACCAGTAGGGGAGCATGCGGTTGACGACGTCCTTGAGGCACTCCGTCTGCGGGCGCAGCTCCGGCGGGAGGGTCGCGTAGCGCGGGTCGGAGAACTGGGAGTACTCGGCGTCGACGTCCAGCGCCGGGGGCGGGGTGTCGTAGGACCGGCGCCACAGCATGAACTGCTCCTCGCCGAACTCGGCGAGCGTCTGCGCCTTGTCCTTGCCCTGCAGGGCGCCGTAGTGGCGCTCGTTCAGGCGCCAGCTGCGGTGGACCGGGATCCAGAGGCGGTCGGCGGACTCCAGGGAGAGCTGCGCCGTGCGGATGGCGCGCTTCTGGAGGGACGTGTGCACGACGTCGGGGAGCAGGCCGGCGTCCTTCAGCAGCTCGCCGCCGCGCGTCGCCTCCTTCTCGCCCTTCGCGGTGAGGTTGACGTCCACCCAGCCGGTGAACAGGTTCTTCTCGTTCCACTCGCTCTCGCCGTGGCGGAGGAGGATCAGCTTGTACGGTGCGTCGGCCATGCCCCAGAGCGTAATCCACGCATTCGCCCGTTCGCGTGACTGCCCGGCAGGCGGACGTTTGACGGGATCTGTTAATTGAGTGGCCGCCGTCAAGCAGCCGCTCGTAATTTGTGACTCCCATAGGCGCCACTTACATGCGCCACTCACATCCGGGGGAGTCCATGCCGTACGCCGTCCGCGCCAGACGTGCCCTGCAGGAGACCGTCGCGGGGCTGCCCCGCGAGTTCTGGTGGCTGTGGACCAGCACCCTCGTCAACCGGCTCGGCGCCTTCGTCGCCACCTTCATGGCGCTGTACCTGACGCTCGACCGCGGCTACTCCGCCACGTACGCCGGTCTGGTCGCCGCCCTGCACGGGCTCGGCGGTGTGATCTCCTCGCTGGGCGGCGGGGTGATGGCCGACCGGCTGGGCCGGCGGCCGACGCTCCTGATCGCGCAGGCCTCGACCGCCGTGTCCGTCGCGCTCCTCGGGTTCGTGCGCGACCCTGTCGCGATCGCCGGCGTCGCCTTCCTCGTCGGCATGGCGAGCAACGCATCCCGGCCGGCCGTGCAGGCGATGATGGCGGACATCGTGCGGCCCGAGGACCGTATCCGCGCCTTCTCGTTGAACTACTGGGCCATCAACCTCGGCTTCGCCGTGTCCTCCATGGCCGCGGGATTCATCGCCGAGGTCAGCTACCGCGCCGGGTTCCTGATCGAGGCAGGCATGACGATGGTCTGCGCGATCCTCGTCTTCCTGCGGCTGCCGGAGTCGAAACCGGCCGAGACGGTGAGCGCGAAGAGCGCGAAGGGGGCCCGGGACGACTCCGTCAGCCTTGGCACCGTGCTGCGCGACGGGCGCTTCATGAGCGTCGTCGGGCTGTCCTTCCTCGTCGCGCTGATCTTCCAGCAGGGGTCGGTGGGACTGCCGGTGGCGATGGGCGAGGCAGGGTTCACGCCGGCCGAGTACGGCATGGCGATCGCCGTCAACGGCGTACTGATCGTCGTCCTCCAGATCCCGGTCACCCGGTTCATCGAGCATCGCGATCCCCGCCGGCTGCTCGTCCTCTCCTCGCTCCTCGCGGGGTACGGCTTCGGACTCACCGCCTTCGCCGGGTCGGTCGGGGCCATCGCCCTCACGGTGTGCGTGTGGACGCTGGCCGAGATCGTCAACGCCCCGACACAGACCGGCCTGGTCGTCCGCCTGTCCCCGTTGCACGGACGCGGCCGCTACCAGGGCATGTACACGATGTCCTGGTCCGTCGCCGCCCTCGTCGCCCCACTGCTGTCCGGCTTCGTCATCGACCGGGTAGGGGCGGAGTGGCTGTGGGGGCTGTGCGCGGTGGTCGGGACGGTGGCCGGGCTGGGGTATGGCGTGTTGATGCGACGGCTGCGGGAAGAGAAGCCGGGGGAGCCGGCCGCGGGGGCCCTAGGGCACGTCCCTGAGCGTTCCGCCTCCGGTCCCTGATCCCGTTCCGGGATGTTCCCGATGGTGTGCGGATACGGCGCTTGATGAGCTGGTCCCATGCACCGACAACGCGGGTCGTCCCGCCGCCTGATCGCCCTCCTCGCCGCCCTCGTCGGCATGACCACACTCGCCGTCGCCGCCTGCGCGGTGGCAGGTCCGCCCCACCACCCTCCTCCACCACCCCGATTACAGCCGACGGCCCAGGCAGGACATCCGAGGACCCAGGCCGTGCTGAACGAGATCGTCGCCCAGGGCACCCCCGGCGTCATCGCCCAGGTGCGCGACCGGCACGGCGTGTGGGACGGCCGGGCCGGTGTCCGAAAGCTCGGTTCCGAGCAGCCGCGGCGCACCCACGACACATTCCGTATCGCCAGCGTGACCAAGACCTTCACCGCCACCGTGCTCCTGAAGCTCGAAGCCGAGGGGAAGCTGTCGCTGGACGACAGCGTGGCCAAGTGGCTGCCGGGCGTGGTGCACGACAAGGGACACGGGAAGGGGCACGGGAAGAGGCACGGGAAGAGGTACCGGCCCCAGCACATCACCGTGCGCCACCTGCTCAACCACACGAGCGGGATCTTCGACTACAACATGGACGCCGGCTTCCGTGCCAGGTACGCGGGCGACGAGTTCGACCGCAACCGGCACGTCCGATGGCCCCCGGGGGACTTGGTGGACATCGCGCTCGCCCACCCGCCGAACTTCCAGCCGGAGCAGGGCAGCAGGCCCGACAGACCCGGCAAGTGGGACTACTCGGACACCAACTACGTCCTCGCCGGCATGGTCATAGAGAAGGCCACGGGCGGCAGTTACGCGGACGCGGTCGAGCGCCTCGCCATACGGCCGCTCGGTCTGCGCGGCACGAGCGTGCCGGGCACCTCGCCCGGACTGCCCTCACCCCACGCGCGGCACTACTCCACGCTCTTCGAGGACGGGCCGCGGGCGAAGGTGCGTGACGTCACCGAGTTCAGCCCCACGGTCGCCTTCTCCGCGGGGCAGATGATCTCCACCGTGGGCGACGTGAACACCTTCCTGTCGAGGCTGCTGGCCGGGGAGCTGCTGCCGCCCGCGCAGCAGCGGCAGCTGCTCGACGCCGTCCCGGTCGACGGGGACAAGGGGCACGGCGGTCCGCAGGACGTCTACGGACTCGGCCTACGGCACTTCAAGCTCGCGCCGGGCTGCTGGGCCTGGGGCCACGGCGGCATGATCCCCGGCTCCGCGACCCGGACCCTCGCCTCGGCGGACGGCCGACACGTCATGACCATGAACCGCAACGGCGACTGGGGCGAGCAGGGACTGGAGGACGCCGCCGTCGAGACCGAGTTCTGCCGGAGTGCCCCCTGAGACCGGCCGGCCGCTCACCTCACCCCGGCCGCTCACCTCACCTCACTCCACCTCACCCATTCACCTCACCTCACTGAACCGACAACGGCACCGGATGGATCTCGTCGGCCTTGTGCCCGGCGCGCTCGTGAATGCGCTGGATGGCTTCGGCCGAGGGCGCCTCGGAGAGGCAGTACACCAAGCCGGACTCCGGGTCCGCCCAGGCCGCCTCGAAGTGGACGTGCTCGTCGCCCTCTATGGCGAGGTCCGCGTTGTGGGCCTCGCGCAGTTGCTCTGCCGTGATGCCCTTCATGCTGTGGTGGACATCCATGAACTTGGCCATGTTCCCGCGCCTCCTTCCGCACGTACCTTCCAGTTCCATGCTCCGCCCGTACGGACAGCGCGGCGACCCCGTGGCCCACGGTGCTCAGAACGCCTGTAGGGCCCCGGCAACCGCCGGAGCCCTACAGGTCGTACGAACAAAGCGCCGGCGTCAGCCGCACTGGCAGGGGCTGCCCGACTGGCACCCGCAGCCGCAGCCCGAGCCGCAGCCGCACGCGGCGATCAGGGGCAGGTTCCTGATCTCTGCGGGCTGCTCGGTCTCGCGTTCCTGGGTGGGGTCGGGCGTCGGTGCTGGGGGAATCGGCCATGGGTTCCTCCTCGAGGCTGGTGCCTGTGCCCATTCGATGCCCGTTTCGCTGGGCGCATCAACGGCGCACAGAGGCTTGCGCGCGCCGCCCCGGCCGGTCCCCAGCCCAACCCCGGTCCCACCCGCTGCCGGTCGAGCCCCTGCTCAGGCGCTCTCCGCCCCCGTCACCGCCTGGATCTCCGGCTGCACGTCCGTCTGGAGGTCGTCCGCGTGCTCGCCCGTCACCAGGTACACCACGCGCTTGGCGACCGACGACCGCGTGGTCGGCGAACCGCTCGTAGTAACGGCCCAGCAGCGTCACGTCGACGGCCGTCTCGATGCCGTGCTTCCAGCGGTCGTCCATCAGGTGCTGGAAGAGGGTGCGGTGCAGCAGGTCCATCTCGTCGTCGTCCTGCTCCAGCTGGAGCGCCAGGTCGACGTCCTTGGTGATGATCACCTCGGCGGCCTTCGCCATCAGGCGCTGCGCGAGCTGGCCCATCTCCAGGATGGTGGCGTGCAGGTCGCTGCGGGACCGCGCGCGTCCGGGTAGCGCAGCCGCGCGAGCTTCGCCACGTGCTGGGCGAGGTCGCCCGAGCGCTCCAGGTCGGCCGACATGCGCAGCGACGTGACGACGATGCGCAGGTCCGTCGCCACCGGCTGCTGCCGCGCCAGCAGGGCTATGGCCCGGGCCTCCAGGTCGTGCTGGAGGTCGTCGACCTTCTGGTCGGCCTCGATGACGCTCTCGGCCAGCTTCAGGTCGGAGTCGAGCATGGCGGTGGTGGCGCGCCCGATCGCCGACCCGACCAGCCGGGCCATCTCCACCAGACCGTCGCCGATCGAGTCCAGTTCCTCGTGGTACGCGTCCCGCATCAGGCGTTCCCTCTCGTGCGTCTGTGTCGGGGGTTCAAGGGCCGGGGCCCGCGAACAGGCCGGGGCCCACCGAACAGCCGGCGGTACGACTGTCGTATTACCAGCGAACGGTGCGAACCCCACGCTTCCACGTTCGGGCCCGTACGCGTCCGTTTCCGTCACCCCAAATGAACCAACACTGGCTCCAAGGTGAACTCTGGGCGACGAGTGTTCGAGGTCGCACCCCGACGGCTGTGGCCACGTGCCTGACGCCATGCCTAACCTGGGTGCATGGACGTGAACGCGGCGGTCGCCGCAGCGGCAGCGATCGCCGGGGTGCTCACCGGCGTCATCGCCATGCTGGCGTTCCGCTGGAGCGAGCGCGACCAGAAGCGCCCCACCCGCACCTCCCTGCACACGGACCCGGTGCTTCCGCCGGGCGTGGACACCGTCCTGTCGGTGCTCCGCTCCTCCGCCGTCGTCCTCGACGAGGCGGACGCCGTGGTCAAGGCCAGCTCGGCGGCGTACGCCCTCGGCCTGGTCCGCGGCGGCAAGCTCGCCGTCGAGCCCATGCTCCAGATGGCCCGGGACACCAGGCGGGACGGGGAGATACGGCAGGTCGAGCTGGACCTGCCCCGGCGCGGCACCGGACGCGGCGAGGCCCTCGCCGTCTCCGCGCGCGTCGCGCCGCTCGGCTCCCGGCTGGTGCTGCTGCTGGTCGAGGACCTCACCGAGGCCCGCCGCATCGAGGCGGTACGGCGCGACTTCGTCGCCAACGTGAGCCATGAGCTGAAGACCCCGGTCGGCGCGCTCTCCCTGCTCTCCGAGGCCGTCATGGACGCCTCCGACGATCCCGGAGGCCGTGGAGCGGTTCGCCGGGCGGATGCAGATCGAGGCCACCCGGCTGACCAGCCTGGTGCAGGAGCTCATCGACCTCTCCCGGGTGCAGAACGACGACCCGCTGGAGGACGCCGAGCCCGTCCGCGTCGACGAGCTCGTCGCCGAGGCCATCGACCGCTGCCGGCACCAGGCCGGCGCCAAGCAGATCACCATGGCCGCGGGCAGGCACCGCCGACCTGCGCGTCTGGGGCAACCGCGGCCAGCTCGCCGCCGCGCTCGGCAACCTCGTCGAGAACGCCGTCAACTACTCGCCCGCCCGCACCCGCGTCGGCATCGCCGCCCGCCGGGTCGACCGCCCGGGCGGGGACCTCATCGAGATCGCCGTCACCGACCAGGGCATCGGCATCTCGGACAAGGACAAGGAGCGCATCTTCGAGCGCTTCTACCGCGTCGACCCGGCCCGCTCCCGTGCCACCGGAGGCACCGGTCTGGGTCTCGCGATCGTCAAGCACGTGGCCGCCTCGCACGGCGGGGAGGTCACGGTGTGGAGCGCCGAAGGCCAGGGCTCCACCTTCACCCTGCGGCTGCCGGAGGCCGGTGCGGCCCGCGACCGCGCACATCAGCAGCCCGCCCGAGACGAACGCGCAGGAGTCGCGCCGACGACGAGGCCCGGCGAGCCATCCCCCGATCATCCCCCGAATCAACCGCGTACGAAACGCTTCCCGCCCCGGAGGTCCTTCCGTGACCCGAGTGCTCGTCGTCGAGGACGAGGAGTCCTTCTCCGACGCCCTGTCGTACATGCTCCGCAAGGAGGGCTTCGAGGTCGCCGTCGCGACCACCGGGCCCGACGGACTCGACGAGTTCGAGCGCAACGGCGCCGACCTCGTCCTCCTCGACCTGATGCTGCCCGGCCTGCCGGGCACCGAGGTGTGCCGCCAGCTGCGCGGCCGCTCCAACGTCCCCGTGATCATGGTGACCGCCAAGGACAGCGAGATCGACAAGGTCGTCGGCCTGGAGATAGGAGCCGACGACTACGTCACCAAGCCCTTCTCCTCGCGCGAGCTGGTCGCCCGTATCCGGGCCGTGCTGCGCCGCCGCGGCGAGCCGGAGGAGGTGACCCCGGCCGCACTGGAGGCCGGCCCGGTCCGTATGGACGTCGACCGGCACGTGGTCACCGTCGGCGGCACCAAGGTCGACCTGCCGCTGAAGGAGTTCGACCTGCTGGAGATGCTGCTGCGCAACGCCGGCCGCGTGCTGACCCGCATGCAGCTCATCGACCGCGTCTGGGGTGCCGACTACGTCGGCGACACCAAGACCCTCGACGTCCACGTCAAGCGCCTGCGCGCCAAGATCGAGCCGGACCCGGGCGCCCCGCGCTACCTGGTGACGGTCCGCGGCCTCGGCTACAAGTTCGAGCCGTAAACCGACGGCGGACGACGGAACACGCGAAGGGCGGGACCTCCAGGAGGTCCCGCCCCTTCCGCGACTGCTACGGCTGCTCAGTGCCCGGCGCCCGCGCCGCCCGTCGCGCTCGCCGATGCCGCGTCGGTCGGCGTGCCCGGCGTCTCGTGGCCGCCCGGCCTCGTCGCCGGCCGGGGTCTCGCCGCTGGCGGGGCTCTCCGTGCCGGCCGGTGAGCCCGACGCGCCGTCGGCCGGCGACCCGGACGGGGCCCCCGAGGCGCCCGGCGCGGCCGGGACCTCGGTCGGGCCCCAGCTCGGCGAAGTAGTGCTCGGCGGGGACGACGAACGCGCGCAGGCTCACGTCACCGGTCTTGCTGAAGGTGAAGGTGACCTTCTGGGCGTTGCCGTCCTGGACGGCCTCACGGCTGCTCGGCAGCACGAGCCGTGGCGTTGTCCTTGCCGCCGAGGATCAGCGAGCCGCCGGCCGGGACGCTGAGGCTGCCGCCCTTGGCGGGCTTGAGCTCGGCGGTCTTGCCGGTGCCGGGGAGGGTGATGGACTCCAGCGTCTGGGCGCTGCTTGCCGGAGTTGAAGAGGGTCGCGGAGATCGCGGCCGGGCCGGTCGACTCCGGTCGGGCTGGGTGATGACGATCGCGTTCTGGATCTTGATGTCGCCGACACGTGGTCGCCGCGTTGTCCGGCTTGATCTCCAGCGTCTGGGCGTTGTTGCCGGCGCCGCACGCGGCGAGCGAGGCGATCGAGAACGCGATGGCGGCAGCGGCGAGGGCGCCGCGTCGAAGGCTGCTGCTCACGGCGGCGGCAACTCCTTGACTCGAGCGGAGCGGCCGGAAAAGCCGCCCTAAGTGTCTGTCAGCGGCCTTAGGTTACCGAGCCGTTCCCGCGCGGCCGCACCCGACCTCCCCAGGCACCGCTGACTCGCCACCTGCCGTCACAACTGACTCCTCGGGTCACATTGGCGCGAGCGCTCGTCCGGCATTCACATAAGAGCCTCGGGCGAGTGCACCGCAGACTTTCCGTGAAGGAATACGCGGACCACCTCGGAATTGATCACCGACGGCTCGCCGGCGTGGCCTCGTGATCAATTCCGGATTCGACCGGAACCCGGCTCGGGCCACCGAACGGAGTAGCGGAAGTCGATCACACTGGAACCGGACATATGCGGGATGTTCGGCCACTCTGGAGGGGGCTCCGGATGCGTGTAACGTACGCGTTTCGCTCACCCCGGAGAGCCGCTCCGACCTGCGAATACCTTCTTCCGCTCGCCCTGCGCGAAGCACGTTCCTGTTGGAGTTGTCAAGCCCCGAGATATGCCCTGACCTGCGAAAACGCCATTCAGAACCCGCAGTTTCCGTGTTACTCTGGATAGCCACGGAAGGGGTACCTGTCACATGACGTTCAAGGTTGGCGACACCGTGGTCTATCCCCATCACGGGGCCGCGCTGATCGAGGCTATCGAAACTCGCCAGATCAAAGGCGTGGACAAGACCTACTTGGTGCTGAAGGTCGCCCAGGGCGACCTGACGGTACGTGTGCCAGCGGACAATGCGGAGTTCGTCGGCGTGCGTGATGTGGTCGGTCAGGACGGGCTGGACCGGGTCTTCGAGGTGCTGCGCGCGCCGTACGCCGAGGAGCCCACGAACTGGTCCCGTCGATACAAGGCAAACCTGGAGAAGCTCGCCTCTGGCGATGTCATCAAGGTCGCGGAAGTCGTGCGTGACCTGTGGCGTCGTGAGCGTGAGCGCGGACTCTCCGCCGGTGAGAAGCGCATGCTCGCCAAGGCCCGCCAGATTCTGGTGAGCGAGCTCGCCCTCGCGGAGAACACCAACGAGGACAAGGCCGAGGCTCTGCTCGACGAGGTTCTCGCCTCCTGAGGCGAAGCCGGTCCGCCTCAGCGTCGCTCAGCGCTCTGCTGATCCACGCTGCACATCGAAATGCCGCGGTGCCCGATGACGTAATTGCTGTCGCCGGGCGCTGCGGCATGTTCGCACTCGGACGCCGGTGCGCCGCCACCCCGGGATGTGTCGTCACTCACGACCCGGTACTTTGGTGTGCCGGGCCCGGGCAGCTGGCTCGACCGGCGTCACGGAAGGGTCCGGTCGAGCGCGTCGCGCCCGGCACGCTCAGGCCATACCCACGCCAGGCCGAGCACACAAACCTGACAGGAACCGATGTCTGACGATTCGCGTCCTTCGCCGCCGGCAGCCCCCTCGGCAGCCCGTACGGCGGCCGTGATCCCGGCCGCCGGCCGGGGTGTACGGCTCGGTCCGGGCGCCCCCAAGGCGCTCCGCGCGCTGGGCGGCACGCCCATGCTCATCCACGCGGTCCGCGCGATGGCCGCCTCCCGCGCCGTCTCCCTGGTCGTCGTCGTGGCCCCGCCCGACGGCGCCGCCGAGGTCAAGTCGCTGCTCGACGCGCACGCGCTGCCCGAGCGGACGGACTTCCTCGTCGTCCCGGGCGGCGAGACCCGCCAGGAGTCCGTGAAGCTCGGCCTGGACGCGCTGCCGCCCGGCCACGACATCGTGCTGGTGCACGACGCGGCGCGGCCGCTGGTCCCGGTGGACACGGTGGACGCCGTGATCGAGGCCGTACGGGACGGCGCGCCGGCCGTGGTGCCCGGCGCTGCCGCTCGCCGACACCGTCAAGGAGGTCGAGCCCGGCCAGGCGTCCCGGCGAGCCGGAGCCGGTCGTCGCCACGCCGGAGCGCGCGCGGCTGCGCGCGGTGCAGACCCCGCAGGGCTTCGACCGGGCCACGCTGGTGCGGGCCCACGAGACGGTGACCGACGACGTCACCGACGACGCGAGCATGGTCGAGCAGCTCGGCCTGACGGTCGTGGCCGTGCCCGGGCACGAGGAGGCCTTCAAGGTCACCCGGCCCGCTGGACCTGGTCCTCGCGGAGGCGGTCCTGGCCCGCAGGAGGCTCAACGATGGCTTCTGAGGCACCGAGGTCCGACTGCGCCGGATTGCCGCGCTGCCCCAGGTCGGCATCGGCACCGACATCCACGCCTTCGAGGAGGGCCGCGAGCTGTGGTGCGCCGGCCTGAAGTGGGAGGGCGAGGGGCCCGGGTCTCGCCGGCCACTCCGACGCGGACGTCGTCGCCCACGCCGCCTGCAACGCGCTCTTCTCCGCGGCCGGCCTCGGCGACCTCGGGCAGCAC
Organism: uncultured Actinomycetota bacterium; assembly: GCA_963798065.1. Lineage (GTDB taxonomy): Bacteria > Actinomycetota > Actinomycetes > Streptomycetales > Streptomycetaceae > Streptomyces. The sequence continues at coordinate 142,541 of CAWCSC010000027.1, forward strand.
TTCGGCACGGGCCGGCCCGAGTGGTCGGGCGCCTCCGGGGTCGTCCTGCTCGACCGAGGCGGCCCGGATCGTGCGCGAGGCGGGCTTCCGCATCGGCAACATCGCCGTCCAGGTCGTCGGCCCCCGCCCGAAGATCGGCAAGCGCCGGGACGAGGCGCAGAAGCTCCTGTCGGAGGCGGCGGGAGCGCCGGTGTCGGTGTCGGGCGCGACGACGGACGGCCTGGGCTTCCCCGGCCGGGACGAGGGCCTGATGGCGGTGGCGACGGCGCTGGTGCGTGCGGCTGGGCTGAGCGTCCCAAGGCGCTCTCAGGGGCGCGGGCAACCCGTCGCGACAAGCCCCCACCCAGCCGCACCCGACACACTGGGCGACGCTCCACGCACCCCCCGCGGCCCACTACCCTGGTGTCGTGACTATTCGCCTGTACGACACCAGCGCCCGGCAGATCCGTGACTTCTCCCCGCTCCAGCCGGGTTGTGTCTCGATCTACCTGTGTGGCGCCACCGTGCAGGCCGCACCGCACATCGGGCACATCCGGTCCGGGCTGAACTTCGACATCATGCGCCGCTGGTTCGAGTACCGCGGCTACGACGTCACGTTCATGCGGAACGTCACGGACATCGACGACAAGATCATCGCCAAGTCGGCCGACCAGAACCGCCCCTGGTGGGCCATCGGCTACGAGAACGAGCGCGCCTTCAACGACGGCTACCCGCCCTCGGCTGCCTGCCGCCGACCTACGAGCCGCGCGCCACCGGCCACGTCACCGAGATGGTCGAGATGATGCGCGGCCTCATCGAGCGCGGGCACGCCTACGAGGCCGACGGCAACGTCTACTTCGACGTGCGCTCCTGTCCCGGGCTACCTGGAGCTGTCCAACCAGGAGCTGGACGACCTGCGGCAGCCCGTCCGGCGACGGCGAGACCGGCAAGCGCGACCCGCGTGACTTCGCCATGTGGAAGGCGGCGAAGCCCGGGGAGCCCAGCTGGGAGACGCCCTGGGGCCGCGGCCGGCCGGGCTGGCACCTGGAGTGCTCGGCGATGGCGCACAAGTACCTCGGGCACCGCCTTCGACATCCACGGCGGCGGCCTCGACCTGATCTTCCCGCACCACGAGAACGAGATCGCCCAGGCCAAGGCCTACGGCGACGACTTCGCCCGGTACTGGGTGCACAACGCCTGGGTCACCATGAGCGGCGAGAAGATGTCCAAGTCGCTCGGCAACTCGGTCCTGGTCAGCGAGATGGTCAAGCGCTGGCGGCCCATCGTGCTGCGCTACTACCTCGGCACCCCGCACTACCGCTCGATGATCGAGTACAGCGAGGAGGCGCTGCGCGAGGCCGAGTCGGCGTTCGCGCGGATCGAGGGCTTCGTGCAGCGCGTGGTGGAGAAGGCCGGCGCCGTCGAGCCCGCCCCCGAGGTGCCGCTCGCCTTCGCCGAGGCCATGGACGACGACCTGGGCGTGCCGCAGGCGCTCGCCGTGGTGCACACCACCGTCCGGCAGGGCAACAGCGCGCTGGCCGCCGACGACAAGGAAGCCGCCGTGGCCCGGCTCGCCGAGGTCCGCGCGATGCTCGGCGTCCTCGGCCTCGACCCGCTCGACCCCCAGTGGGCCGGGGAGGGCGACCGCGGCGAGGACCTGCACGGCGTGGTCGACACGCTGGTGCGCATGGTCCTCGACCAGCGCGAGGCCGCCCGGGCCCGCAAGGACTGGCCCACCGCGGACGCCATCCGCGACCAGCTCGGCCAGTCCGGCCTGGTCATCGAGGACAGCCCGCAGGGTCCGCGCTGGAGCCTCGGCCCGCGCTGAGACAAGCGCCCACGGCTGATCGACTGTGCCGCCCGGGCCTCCGGGCGGCACACTGCATAGACGTAACAGACGTACGCAGACGTACGTACGAATCAACTTCACGGAGACGGGTAGCTCATGGCCGCGAACAACCGCCGCATGTCCGGCAAGAAGGGCGCGCAGGTCGGCAGTGGCGGCCAGCGACGCCGGGGCCTGGAGGGCAAGGGCCCGACGCCGCCCGCCGAGATGCGCAAGGGGCACAAGCCGAAGCCGCGTCGCCGACGCCAAGGCCAAGCCGCGCCGCGCGCCGAGCCGCACCAGCGCGGCCGCGGCGGCAAGGGCACCTCCGAGCTGGTCGTCGGGCGCAACTCCGGTCGTCGAGGCGCTGCGCGAGGGTGTGCCGGCCTCCACGCTCTACGTCCAGCAGTTCATCGACAACGACGAGCGGGTGCGCGAGGCCCTCCAGCTCGCCGCCGAGCGCGGCGGCATCAACCTCATGGAGGCGCCGCGCCCCGAGCTGGACCGGATGACGAACGGCCTCAACCACCAGGGCCTCGTGCTCCAGGTCCCGCCGTACGAGTACGCCCACCCCGAGGACCTCGCCCGCGCCGCCTACGACGACGGGCGTGGACCCGCTGATCGTCGCCCTCGACGGCGTGACCGACCCGCGCAACCTCGGCGCGGTCGTCCGCTCCGTCTCCGCCTTCGGCGGGCACGGCGTGGTCGTACCCGAGCGGCGCGCGGCCGGCATGACGGCCGGTGCCTGGAAGACGTCCGCCGGTACGGCCGCCCGTACGCCGGTCGCCCGCGCCACCAACCTGACGCGCGCGCTGGAGGCGTACAAGAAGGCCGGCATCGTGGTCGTCGGCCTCGCCGCCGACGGTGAGGCCGAACTCGGCGAGCTGGCGGCCCTGGGCGGGCCCGTCGTCATCGTCGTCGGGCAGCGAGGGCAAGGGACTGTCCCGGCTGGTCGGCGAGACGTGCGACTACCGGGTGCGGATCCCCATGCCGGGCGGCGCGGAGTCGCTCAACGCCGGTGTGGCGGCGGGGATCGTGCTGTACGAGGCGGCGCGCCGACGCAGCTGAACAGGCGTCCGCCGGCTTCACCCGAACGGGGTACGTTCCGGTGACACCGGGGCGACAAGGGCAAGCTTGACGGGGTCCGGACAGATCCGGCCGGTCAAAGCAGTGTCCTAACGTGACGTCACTCGGTTAGATGAGTGTGGACACCAGAACACCCCGCACACCCACGGGGGACCGCTCGTCGGGAATCGACGACGCTCCCGCGCTGAGCATGGTGAAGGTGCCGAGCGACCCGGCGCAGGTCATCGTCAATCACGCGAGTTTCCGCGTGCAGTTGGGCGTCTCGACGCGTCGCGTCCAGTCCCCGCGGGTCGCACGGCACCTGACCGCCACCGAGGACACCGCCCGCATCCCCGTCGGCACCGCCGGGGGCCGAGCGGGCGGGGCCACCGCCCGCCGCCGGCCCGTCGTCTGGAGCGGCAGATCCGCGCCGGACGACACCGGCGCCCACCGGCTCCTCCAGGCCGTGCGGCACGAGAGCGTCCGCCACACCGAGGAGCCCGCCTCCGACGCCGGAGCCACCCAGGTCATCTCCCGCCCGGGCGCCGGCCAGGGCGGCCCGGGCTACGGCGGCACCGGCTACGGGCGACGGTTACGGCGCCGGATACGAGCACGACCTCGCCCAGACGGTCGAGACCCCCGTCGTCGGCCCCCAGCGCACCACGAGCTCCGACGACACCCGGCTGCTGCCCGCCCATGCGCACCGTGGGCAGTGCCTACGACGAACCCGCCTACGCGGACGAGGAGTTCGACGAGGACGCCAGCCGTCGACGCGGACGGCACCGAGCCGGCCGCTGCAGGCGCCACGGCGACGACCCGGCCCGGCACGCCTACTACCCGGGCCGCCGGATGAACCTCGGCGTCGTCCTGCTCCCGCTGCGCGTCTTCCTCGGCTTCATCTCGATCTACGCCGGCATGGGCAAGCTGTGCGACCCCGTCTACTTCGACGGCGGCAAGCGCGGCTCCATGGTCAAGTGGCTCAACACCCTGCACCCCTGGGAAGTCGCCGAGCCCCTGCGCCAGTTCGCCCTCGCAGCACCCGGTCGGCTCCGGACTGGTCATCGCCTTCGCGCAGGTCATCGTCGGCGTCCTGACGGTCCTGGGCTGCTGGCAGCGCGTCGCCGCCGCCTTCGGCGCCCTGCTCTCGGCCGCGCTGCTGGTCACCGTCAGCTGGAAGAGCGTCCCCGTCTACGAGACCCCCGACATCATCTACCTCGCCGCCTGGTCCCCGCTGATCATCGCCGGCGCCCCCGTCTACTCCGTCGACGGCCGCCTCGCCGGCAGCGCCTGGCGCCGCCTCGGCCCCCGCGCCGACATCTGGGACCTGCGCCGCTACGTGCTGCGCCGCGGCGCCCTCGTCACGGCCATCGCCACCGGCACTCACCCTGCTCGTCGGCTCGCTGCTCGGCGGTGCGGTCCGTGACGCCGACCGGGTCGTCGTCCCGGGCCCCGGCGAGGCCCCGCGCAACGAACTGCCCGGCTCCCCGCTCCCGTGGCGAGCCCGGCAAGCGGCAGGACAAGAGGACCCCGTCGGCCTCCACCTCGCCCACCCAGGGCGCCACGGCCGGCTCGGCCAGCCCCAGCGCGGGCACCACGACCACGGCCGGGCGCCACCCGCGACACGCGGCACCGTCACCGGCGGTTCGCCCAGCCAGACCCAGGGCACCGCGGGCCAGGCCCCGCCCCAGCAGTCCTCCCCGGCCGGCCAGGCACCGAGCACCACCTCCGGCCCCACGTCCGGCGGCACCGCGACGGGCGGCTCCGGCTCGTCCGGCGGCAGCCGGCGACGACTCCTCGGACAGGCCGAGGCCTGGTGGGCGGCCTGCTGGGCTGCACTCAGCCGGCCGAAGCGACGGAGGGCCCCGGCAGCCTTGACGGTGCGGGGCCCTCCTTCTGGGTGCGCGGGGAACCGCGCGACAAGCCGCGAACGAGCCGCGCGGCCGCAACCGACGACCGCGACTCCCCGGACCTGCTCAGCGCCCCGGAGCCGCCAGTTCCTTCGCCGCCTCGGTCAGATCCTTCGCGGTGTCGATGGCCCGCCAGTAGGACCCCTGCGGGATCGTGAAGCCGGCCAGACGGCGCTCCCGGGCCAGGCGAGGGAACGTCGTACGCTCATGGTCCCCCCGGTGCGGCAGCAGCCCCGCGAACTCGGGGGAGAAGACGTAGACACCCGCGTTGATCTCGAAGGTCGACGGCGGGGCCTCGATGAAGTCGGTGATGTGCCCGAAGCCGTCCGTCTGCACCGCGCCCCACGGCAGGCGGGGCCGGGCCAGGGCCAGCGTCGCGATCGCGTCCCGCTCGGCGTGGAAGTCCGCCATGTCACGCAGCGAGAACCGGGTCCAGATGTCGCCGTTCGTGGCGTACCAGGGCTGGTCCGGGTGGGGGAGATGCGCGGCGGCGTACTTGAGGCCGCCGCCGCGGCCGAGCGGCTCCGACTCGACGACCGTGGTGACGGAGACGGGCAGATCGGCCGTGTCCAGCCACTTCTGCAGCACCTCGGCGAGATGGCCGCAGGAGACCACCACGTCCGTCACGCCCTCCTCGGCGAGCCAGGACAGCTGATGGCCGATGATCGGTGTCCCCGTCCCGGGGATCTCGACCATCGGCTTGGGCCGGTCGTCGGTGTACGGACGCAGCCGGGAGCCCTGGCCGCCGGCCAGGACGACGGCTTGAACGGGGCGGGACGCGGCGCTCGGATCGGTCATGGACCGAACTGTACGTGGCGTCCCGCCCGGGACTGGGGCCGACGACGGGTTCCCGCGTCGCCCTTATGGACCTCCCACCCGGTGGCAGGGCGGTGCGCTCAGCTGTGTGCGGCGGCGACGCCGGTGGCGAAGGCGGTGTCGCAGACCGGGCGTGCGTAGGACTGGGCGCGCGTCGGGCCGTAGACCCGGACGGCGGCCTGGCCGAGGGCGCGGGCGATGGACGCGCAGTGCCGGGCCAGCGACGGGCGGTCGTCGACGGCCTGCTGGAGGTGGGTGAGGGCGACGCCCGGGTTCTCCTCCTGCAGCTCGGTCAGCAGCTTGTCGCGCAGGACGTCCTGCGGGGCGCGCTTGGCGGCACGCGAGGTGCCGGCGGACGTGGCGGTGTCGGCTGCGGTGAGCACCGGGTCGGAGGAGGTCCCCGACCAGTTGACTCGGGTGACCGCGAGTGTCCCGGAGAGCACCAGGACGACGGGCAGGACGAAGGCGAGGGTGCGGCCGATCCGGCGGGCGGGGCCCCGGCCGCGTCGCGTCTGTTGGGTGATGGAGTGCTTCACGCGTGTGAGGGTAGCGCCCGGTAATGGTTTGTAGACATTTAGTCACCGGTTCGGGGGATGAGAGAGTGCCCCTTTTTGGGTAGGGGGTTGACGCACACTGCTCGAAATGTCCGGTCTGCCGGGGTATTTGTCGACAACGACGAAGGGCCCCGCAGCACGCTGCGGGGCCCTCTTCGTCAACCTGGGTGAATTATCCGGGGTTGGGTGTTTGCGGTTGCCGACTAGTCGGACAGGCGCTCGCCGGTCGACGTCGAGAACACGTGGGTCTCGCCGGAGCGGGGCACGATGTGCAGCTGGCTGCCCTTCTCCGGGACGTCACGGCCGCTGACGCGGACGACGAGGTCCTTGGAGTCGTCGCCGACCTTGGCGGTGCCGTAGACGTAGGCGTCGGCGCCGAGCTCCTCGACGACGTTCACGGTGACCGCGAGGCCCTGCTCGGCGTCCGACCACCTCGAAGTGCTCGGGGCGGACGCCGACGGTGACGGTCTTGTCGGTGGCGGCGGCGATCGCGTCGCGCTGCACCGGCACGACCGACTTGCCGAACTTCACGCCGCCGTCGGTGATCGGCACCTCGACCAGGTTCATCGCGGGGGAGCCGATGAAGCCGGCGACGAAGAGGTTGGCGGGCCTGTCGTACATGTTGCGCGGGGTGTCGATCTGCTGGAGCAGACCGTCCTTGAGGACCGCCACGCGGTCGCCCATCGTCATGGCCTCGACCTGGTCGTGGGTGACGTAGACGGTGGTGATGCCGAGGCGGCGCTGCAGCGAGGCGATCTGCGTACGCGTGCTGACACGGAGCTTGGCGTCCAGGTTGGACAGCGGCTCGTCCATGAGGAACACCTGCGGCTCACGCACGATGGCGCGGCCCATGGCGACACGCTGGCGCTGACCGCCGGAGAGCGCCTTCGGCTTGCGGTCCAGGTAGTCGGTGAGGTCGAGGATCTTCGCGGCCTCCTCGACCTTCTGCCGGATCTCCGCCTTGTTGACGCCGGCGATCTTGAGCGCGAAGCCCATGTTGTCGGCGACGGTCATGTGCGGGTAGAGCGCGTAGTTCTGGAACACCATGGCGATGTCCCGGTCCTTCGGCGGCAGGTGGGTGACGTCGCGGTCGCCGATGCGGATGGCGCCGCCGTTGACGTCCTCGAGCCCCGCGAGCATGCGGAGCGAGGTGGACTTGCCGCAGCCGGACGGGCCGACGAGGACGAGGAACTCGCCGTCCTCGATGTCGATCTCCAGCGCGTCAACAGCGGGCTTGTCGGTGCCCGGGTAGATCCGGGTCGCCTTGTCGAACGAGACAGTGGCCATGGTGAACGAACCCCTTCTACCGGCAGGAACGTGCCGGACGATCCGAGTAGGAAGGCGGTGCCACGACGGAGGTTCCGTTGTGGTGTAGTCCACGCGTGTGAACTGGCTCAGGACCGTACCTGGCGTTCACGTGGTCTGTCAGTACCTCCGGGCCTGTGAACTTCGCGGAAATTTTCGACAGGTGCCCTCGGCGACCTGGGTACACTGCTCGGGCACGTGCGGGTGCACACCCGTGCGGGCCTCCTTAGCTCAGCTGGCCAGAGCAACGCACTTGTAATGCGTAGGTCGTCGGTTCGAATCCGACAGGGGGCTCTTCACCGCCCAGGCCGGATCTCTCCGGGCCTGGGCTTTTTCATGGCGTCGGTGTTGTCCATGAACTGGTCGATCGCGCCGTCGTCGGGCAGCGCGCGCAGGGCCGGGTCCGTGATGCGGGCGCGCAGTGCCGCGGTGAAGCGTTCCGCGTGGAGGACCTGGAAGGGGCGGGCGTGGTAGGGGCGGGTGGTGGGGTCGAGCGGGGGCGTCAGCGCGAGTGCGTTGTGGTGGGTGGCGAGGGCTTCGTAGGCCCGTGTCAGGTGGCGTTCGCGGGTGTGCCAGTCGGGGGCGGTGAGGGCCGCGGTCAGGGTGGGGGCGAGGTCCGGCCCCTGGGGGGTCCGGGCGAAGGCGGTGCCCAGCCACTTGCCGTAGGGCGGGTAGCGGCGGTTCATCAGGAGGCACAGGCGCATCAGGTCGCGGACCAGGCGGGCGGCGACGACCGCGGAGCCGAGTTCGTCGCCCACCTCGCCGCAGCGGCCTACGAAGGCCTCCTCCTGGGAGATGCGTTTCCACTGGCAGGCCAGGACGTACAGCCAGATGTCGTGCGGGTACCAGCAGAGGGCTGTGCGGGCCGGTGTGAGCCGGTCGAGGCCGTCGTGGAAGACCGTGCCCGCCGTGGCCTCGGCCAGGAGCTGGGTGGGGGTGGCCAGCCAGTCCGCGGTGGTGACGGTCCCGGACGGGTCGAAGCCGAGGTGGGCGCTGAACCAGGTGGCCGGGTCCGTGATGTCGACTCGGTGGTGGACCGGGCCTTCGGTCCTGGTCATGACGCGGATGTCGGTGCCCGGGTCTTCGCCGGTGGGGGCGAAGTGGGTGGGGTGGCCGAGGAAGGTCTTCGGGAGGCGGTGGGAGAGCAGAGAGGTGAGGCGGGGGCCGTGGAGGCCGGCGTCCTGCGGGGGCAGGAAGAGCTGCAGGCGTGGGCCCCACTCGTGGTCTGCCGAGCGCGGGGTGTCGTAGCCGAGGACCTCGGAGCCGCTGCCGAGTCGGGCGGCGGAGTGGGGGATGCCGGGGAGGGCCTCGTCCAGGAGGGGGCGCACGGCTTCGGTGTAGAAGCGGCGGGAGAGCTCCAGGCCGGGCAGGAACGACGGCATCGGTCAGCTGCCGTGGTTGCGCAGGCGGCGGGCGATCTCCAGCTGGTCGTCGTCCAGGGGGCGGCCGTCCTCGATCTCCCACAGGGCGTTCTGGAGGAGACGGCCGAGGGTCCAGGCGCGGGCCCGGGGGCGGTCCAGGGCGAGGACATCGGTCATGGCGTCGAAGCGCCAGAGGATGTCGTCGGGGTCGTAGCGGTTGTCGAGGGCGGGCCACAGTTCGAAGCCGGGGTCGCCCGCGAGGGGCTTGGGGTCGATGGCGAGCCAGGGGGCGCGGTCGGCGGCGAGGACGTTCTCGAAGTGGAGGTCCCAGTGCAGGAGGCGGTCGCCCGGTTCGTCGACGACCTCGCGTACGGCGGCCGCGCAGTCGGTGACGAGGCGGCGGGCCTCGGGGTCGGGGATGCGGTCCAGGGCCCGGGGCGTCTGGTCGAGCATGGCCCGGGCCATGTCGCCGAGGCGGCGCATGCCGGGCGGGGCGGGGAAGGAGGTGAGGTGGGCGAGGAGTTCCGCGATGGTGACGACGGCCTGGTGGGTGTCCGGCACGTGGGACAGCATGCGGGTCTCGTCGAGACGTTCCAGCAGCATGGTGCCGGTGGGCTCGTCGTGGTCGAGGAGGCGGACGGCTCCGTCGCCGTTCCAGGCGCGCAGCGCCACGGGTTCGCCCTCGCTCTCCTCGTCGAGGATCTGGAGCTTGAGGACCGCGGGGGTGCCGTCGGGGCGCAGGACCGGGAGGACCAGGGCGGACACGCCGTGCATGGATGGTCCGTCAAGCTTCAGTTCCCAGCGGTCGAGGAAGCGGGCCGTCTGCTCCGGCAGTCCGGCGATGAAGGCGCGGCCCGCCTCGCCGTTGAACTTCTCCTGTGATGCCGCCAGTTCGCGGGGAATGTCGATCACTCTCGGCACGGTAGTGGGGCGTGCCGGACGGGTCATGTGAATTAGCCGGGGGCTTCTCGCCCCTCACGCCGCCGGTTCCGGCACCGGCCGGTCTGCCGGGGTGCCGTGCTTCGGGGCCTTGGCCGTCACCATCAGGCCCGCGACCAGGCCCGCCAGCAGCATGATGCCGGCGGCCCACCAGATGGCGACGGTGTAGCCGTGGACGACGCCCTCCCGCATCACCCGGGTGCGGTCGGACGGGTCGGTGAGGTGGGCCGTGACGTACGTGGCGGTGCTGGTGGTCGCGATGGTGTTGAGGAGGGCCGTGCCGATGGAGCCGCCCACCTGCTGTGAGGTGTTGACCGTCGCGGAGGTCACGCCCGAGTCCTCGCGGGGCGACACCCGCGGTGGCGGTGGAGAAGACCGGCATGAAGGTCAGGCCCATGCCGAGGCCGAGCAGGAGCAGGGCGGGCAGGATCTGGGTGGCGTAGGAGGAGTCCGTCGTCATCTGGGTCAGGATCACCATGCCGCCCGCGGCCAGGACCATGCCGGGGACCATCAGCATGCGCGGGGGCACGCGCTGCAGCAGCCGGGCGGAGATCTGGGTGGAGCCGATGATGATCGCCGCGGTGAAGGGGAGGAAGGCGAGGCCCGTCTTGACCGGCGAGTAGCCGAGGACGGCCTGGAGGTAGTACGTCATGAACAGGAACAGGCCGAACATGCCGATGACGGCCAGGGCCATGGTCAGGAAGCAGCCGGCGCGGTTGCGGTCGCGGATGATGTGCAGCGGCAGCAGCGGCATCGGTGCCCGGGCCTGCCACCACACGAACGCCGCGAGGAGTACGACGCCGACGGCGAAGAGCGCCAGCACCCTCGGGTCGCTCCAGCCCCGGGACTCGGCCTCGCTGAAGCCGTAGACGATCGCGACGAGGCCGCCGCAGCCGAGCAGGACGCCGGGGACGTCGAGGCGGGCTCCGGCATGGCCGCGGCGGTCGTGCAGCAGGGCGAGCGCGCCGAGCACGGCGGCGATGGCGATGGGCACGTTGACGTACAGGCACCAGCGCCAGTTCAGGTATTCGGTGAGCAGCGCCGCCGACCATGAAGCCGATCGCGGCGCCGCTGCCGGCGAGGGCGCCGTAGATGCCGAAGGCCTTTCCGCGTTCCTTGGGGTCGGTGAAGGTGGTGGTCAGCAGGGACAGCGCCGAGGGGGCGAGGAGGGCGGCGAAGGCGCCCTGCAGCGCGCGGGCGCCGAAGAGCATGCCCGCGCCGGTGGCGGCGCCGCCCAGCGCGGAGGCGGCGGCGAAGCCGACGAGCCCGATGACGAAGGTGCGTTTGCGGCCCACGAGGTCGGCGATCCGCCCGCCCAGCAGGAGCAGTCCGCCGAAGGCGAGGGTGTAGGCGGTGATGACCCACTGCCGGTTGCCGTCGGACATGCCGAGGTCGCGCCTGCGCGGAGGGGAGCGCGATGTTCACGATGGTCGCGTCGAGTACGACCATCAGCTGGGCCAGGGCGATGACGACCAGCCCCCACCAGCGCCGCGGGTCGGTGTCCACGGGAGGGCCGGGTTCGCCTGTCCGGGTGACACTCATCTGGCCAGAAGACCATGGATCGGGGCGGGCTGCATCCGCGGGTCCTTAGCCCCTGGTGGGGTGTCGCGTCATGGCTCCAGGACCCGTGTCATGGCTCCAGGACCCCTGATCATGGCTCCAGGACCACCTTTCCGATCGTGCCGCGGGTCTCCAGCGCGCGGTGCGCGGCCGCGGCCTCGCGGAGCGGGAAGCGCTGGGTACGGCCGGGGTGAGCCGGCCGGCGGCGGCCTCGGTGAGAGCGCGCACTTCGAGAGTGCGCAGGGGGCCGGGGCCGCCGGCCTTCGCGCCCCCCTTCGACCTCAAGCTTGCTTGAGGTCAAGTCCCGTCGGCCGAGGGCCAGGGACACGGCGGTGAGCGCGCTGTTGAAGGAGACCTCCGAGAGCACGCCGGGGGCGGCGACCTGGTCGCCGGCGAGATAGACACCCGTCGCCCCGGTCGACGGCGGGCCGGTCGCGCCAGCTGGTGCCGGGCGGGTCGACGGCGCCGGTACGGCCGTTCGCGACGGACTCGCGCCGCCAGGTGACGCGCTCGCGCCAGCCGGGGAAGCCCGAGGTCGAGCAGCTGCTCGGCGCGGGCGGTGCCGTCGGCCTTGGACTCGTGCGGGGCGATGGGGATCTGCCCCTGGATGAGCTGCTCACCGGCGGGGGCGAGGCTGCGGTCCTGCGCGGTGAACCGCTCGAGCCAGCCCGGTCGCGTCGAGGTCGGAGACGGCGAAGGCGTCCCCGCGCCGGGTGCGCAGGGCCAGGTCGACGAGGGCGGTACGGCCGCTCGGCCAGGTCAGGGAGTCGTCGCCGAGCAGGCGGCGGGCGGCGTCGAGGGAGGTGGCGACGACGACGGGTGTGTCGGTGGGGAGCGTGTCGACGCGGGAGAGGGTCTCCATCCGGACGCCGAGGTTCCAGGCCCGGGCGGCCATCCGGTCGATGAGGGCGGCCCAGCCGCCGCGCGGGTAGTGCGCCTCGGGCGGCAGCTTGGTGGCCCGGCGCAGCCGCTCCCGCACGAACGCGGCGGACAGGGAGCCGGGGTCGTGGTGGAAGAGGGCGACGGCGGAGTAGTGGGCGGCGGCGCGGGCGCCCTCCTCGCCCGCGATACCGGTCGCCCAGGTCAGGAAGTCGACGTCGACGGGCGCCTGCCGGGCGGTCCTGCGCAGCAGCTTGAGCATCGGCGAAGGGCGGGGTGCGGCGCAGCACGCCCTGGTGCCGCAGCCGGAGCCGGGCGGCCTCCAGGGGCGGGATCGGCGCGAGCGGTCCGATGAGGTCGCGCTGCTTGAGCCAGGCCCAGTGCGGGCCGCCGCTGTAGAGGGCGTGCGGACCCTCGTTCGTCCGGTACGGGCCCTCGGCGGTGCGGGCCCGGCCGCCGAGGGTGTGGTGGGCTTCGTGGACGGTGACCTTGGCGCCCGCCTCGGCGGCGGTGATGGCCGCGGTCAGTCCGGCGAAGCCGCCGCCGATGACGGTGATGCGGTGCATGGCTGGGGGTCTCCCTCGGTCGGAGTCGCCTTCTGTCTGGAGTACGACGCTCGCGGGGCCCGGAATGTGACATCGGCGGATGTCCGCGCAGGTCAGGGCGGGTTGTCAGTGGTGGGGTGCAGCATGGGGGCATGGCGAGGAGAGCGGCGGGCGGTACGGGTGTGAAGGGCGCGCGGCGGCCGGAGGTGCGGTTGCCGCCGCTGGAGCCGTTCGAGGGCGGCGAGTTGGAGCCGGACGGGGACTACGACGGGCTGGAGTTCCGGGAGGCGGACCTCACCGGGCAGGACGGGGCGGGTGCCCGCTTCATGGACTGCGCGCTGAAGGGGTGCGCGCTGGACGAGACGCGGCTGCGCCATGCCCGGATCCTCGACTCGGTCCTCACCGGCGTCCGCGGCGTCGGCACCGACCTCGCCGAGGCCGACCCTGCGTGACGTGGAGCTGGTCGACGCCCGCCTCGGCGGGCCGCAGCTGCACGGGGCCGTGCTGGAGCGGGTGCTGGTCCGCGGCGGCAAGATCGACTATCTGAACCTGCGCACGGCCCGGCTCAGAGACGTCGTCTTCGAGGGCTGTGTCCTGGTCGAACCGGACTTCGGGGGCGCCCGCCTGGAGCGGGTGGAGTTCGTGGACTGCGCCCTGAAGGGGGTCGACCTCCACGCGGCGACCCTCATGGACGTCGACCTGCGCGGGGCCGCGTCGCTGGAGATCAGCCGGGGGTTGGACCGGCTGTCGGGGGCGGTGATCAGTTCGGCGCAACTGCTGGATCTGGCGCCGGTGCTGGCGGCGGAGTTGGGGATCCGGGTGGAGGGCTGATCGAGCGCTCACATCCCGTACCAGCCCCCTGTCCCCGCCTCCTCCGGGCAGTCGTAGGACTGGTGCAGTGCGATGAGGGCGTTGATCAGGCGCGGGTCCATGTCCTGGGTCAGCAGTTGGTAGTCCTCGGCCACCGCGCGGAAGACGAGATGGGCGCGGCGCGAGGCGTCCCGCCAGATGACGCGCCGCGGTGGGCGGAAACCGTCGTCGGCCTCCGCCATCAGGACCCAGAGCAGGAACAGCAGGTAGACCGGCAGCCCCAGGGGCCACCACAGCGTCCACCACACCAGTCGGCCCTGATACCCCTGGAGGACGGGGCCGGCGACCGGCTCGACGGTCCAGCGCCTGCGTCCCCAGCACAAGGCGCGGCGCCGCCGCAGGGTGATGCGCCCGAGCGGCGCGCCGTGCGGATCCAGGACGTGGTAGACCGCCGGACGCCCGCTCAGCCGTGACCCCAGGGCCTGCTCCGTGACCACGCGGGCGACCGGCGTCCAGTCCTCGGCGCGCAGGTGGAAGGCACGCAGCGAGCGGAGCCGGTCCGCGGCGGGACTGTCGGGGTCACGGCAGAGCCGCACGGACGTGCCCTGCCCGGGTCCTCTCCGCAGACGACGGCCGGCGGGTCCACCTTGTAGTTCAGCCCGTAGGCCACACGCCCCTGCGCCATGCTCCCGCTCTCCCCGTGTCAGGCACTGATCACGGGCGATGGTGCCACCGTGGCCGCCGGCGCCCGTCAGCGGACCCTGGGGAAGCGGGCCTGGAGCGTCCAGATCGCCGGGTTCTCCGCGAGGTCGTCGTGCAGGTCGGTGAGGTCGGCGATCAGGTCGTGCAGGAAGTCCCGGGCCTCGCGGCGCAGTTCGGTGTGGGAGACGGTGAGCGGGGGCTCCTCCGCGGGCATCCAGTCCGCCTCGACGTCCACCCAGCCGAAGCGGCGCTCGAAGAGCATCCGGTCGGTGGACTCGGTGAAGTCCAGTTCCGCGTGCTGCGGCCGGGACGCCCGCGAGCCCGCCGGGTCCTGGTCGATCCGCTCGACGATGTCGCACAGCGCCCACGCGAAGTCGAGCACCGGCACCCATCCCCAGGCTGTGGACACCTCGCGGTCCGTCTTGGTGTCCGCGAGATAGACGTCACCGCAGAACAGGTCGTGCCGCAGCGCACGGACGTCCGCGCGGCGGTAGTCGGTCTGGGGCGGGTCAGGGAAGCGGTTGGAGAGGGCGTAGCCGATGTCGAGCACGAGGGTGATGGTGTCACGCCGCCTCATAGGATCGCGAGCGTGGCCCGATCCGTACGCCTTGCCCCTGCCCCTGCTCGCCTCCGCCCTGCTCGTCCTCACCGCGTGCGGCGGCGGCGTCCACGGCACCCCCGGCGGCTCCGGCGTACGCGACCCGTACTTCCCGAAGGCGGGCAACGGCGGCTACGACGTCACCCACTACGGCCTGCGCCTCTCCTACGACCCGGACGCGCACCGCCTCACCGGCACGGCCACCCTCACAGCCCGGGCGACCAAGGACCTCTCCGCCTTCAACCTCGACCTCCTCGGCCTGGAGGTCAAGGAGGTCACCGTCGGCGGCGAGACCGCCCGCTGGAACCGCGCCGGGCAGGAACTCACCGTCCGGCCGCGCGAGGATCTCGGCCGGGACAAGACGTTCCGCGTGACGGTCCGCTACTCCGGGGCGCCCGAGACCGTCACCGACCCGGACGGCTCCCAGGAGGGCTGGCTGCGCACGACGGACGGGGCGCTCGCGCTGGGCGAGCCGACGGGCTCGATGACGTGGTTCCCCGGCAACCACCACCCGTCCGACAAGGCGTCGTACGACCTCACGGTGACCGTGCCGCAGGGGCTGCGGGCCGTCTCCAACGGGGAGTTGAACGAGCGTCACGACCGCGAAGGGGGCCGCAGGACATTCCGCTGGCACACCGCCGAACCCATGGCGAGCTACCTCGCCACCCTCGCGATCGGCCGCTACGACATCAGCCGCTCCACCGCCCGGGACGGTCTGCCCGTGTACACGGCCGTCGACCCGGCCGAGGAGGAGGGGAGCCGCGCGGCGCTCGCGCGCATCCCCGAGGTCCTGCGCTGGGCCGAGAAGAACTTCGGCCCCTATCCCTTCTCCTCCACCGGCGCGATCGTCGACCGCGCGGCCGATGCCGGCTACGCCCTGGAGACCCAGACCCGGCCCGTCTTCCCCGGCGCCCCCGGCAACACCCTCCTCGTCCACGAACTGGCCCACCAGTGGTACGGCGACTCCGTCACGCCGAAGAGCTGGCGGGACATGTGGCTCAACGAGGGCTTCGCGACGTACGCGGAGTGGCTGTGGCGGGAGGACCACGGCGGGAAGACGGCGCAGGAGACCTTCGACGCGTTGTACGACGACGGGGAGGAGACCTACGAGGATCTCTGGTCCTTCCCGCCCGCGAAGCCTGTGGACGCCGCGAACATCTCCGAAGCGCCCGTCTACCAGCGTGGTGCGATGGTTCTGCACAAGATCCGCCAGGTCGTTGGTGACGCGGCCTTCGGCGGCATCCTCCGGGGCTGGGCGGCGGCCCATCGCCATGGGAACGCGGACACAGCCGACTTCACGGCCTACGTCGAGGAGCAGGCCCCCGGGGAGGACTTCGACGGGGTCTGGGAGGACTGGCTGTACGGGGAGGGGAAGCCGGAGCGGCCCTGAGGGGCCTGCTGCTACGGCGTGGTCAGCTCCTTGCGCAGGACCGCGCACGGGCGTTTCAGTCGCACATCCTCGCGGTGGTCGATGACCCCGTAGCCGAGGGCCGTCCAGAAGGCGAGGGCCTTCGGATTGTCGGCCAGGACGGCGAGACGTACGGCCGCGCGGCCCGCACTCCTGCTCACTGATGAGGAACGGTTCGAGGAACTTCGGGATCGCGGGAGACGGACGGGAGACGGCGGAGCCCCCCGGCTCTTCACAAGGCCGGGGGGCTCCTCCGCTGTCAGAGCAAACTGGGTGTCCGTCAGACGTTCACGCCGAAGTCCTGGGCGATGCCGACCAGGCCCGAGGCGTAGCCCTGGCCGACGGCGCGGAACTTCCACTCCGCGCCGTTGCGGTACAGCTCGCCGAAGACCATGGCGGTCTCGGTGGCGGCGTCCTCGGACAGGTCGTAGCGGGCGATCTCGGCGCCGCCGGCCTGGTTGACGATGCGGATGTAGGCGTTGCGCACCTGGCCGAAGTTCTGCGAGCGGTTCTCGGCGTCGTAGATCGAGACCGGGAAGACGATCTTGTCGATGTCGGCCGGGAGGCCGGCGAGGTTGACGTTGATCGCCTCGTCGTCGCCGGCGCCCTCGCCCGTGCGGTTGTCACCGGTGTGGACGATGGTGTTGTCCGGGGTCTGCTTGTTGTTGAAGAAGACGAAGTGGGCGTCCGAGTAGACCTTGCCCTGCGTGTTGACCGCGATCGCGGACGCGTCGAGGTCGAAGTCCGTGCCGGTGGTGGTGCGGACGTCCCAGCCGAGGCCCACGGTGACGTCGGTCAGGCCCGGAGCCTCCTTGGTGAGCGAGACGTTGCCACCCTTGGACAGGCTTACAGCCATTGTTGGGAGTCCCTTCCCTCGTTTACGTACGGCAAAGAAGCTACAGCTACCCCCATGAACGTGGAGAGGGGTACGTGAGGTTCCAGGTCCTTTACTTTCTTTACCGAGTCCGCGAGTTATTCGGGGTGACGTGGACGCGGACAGGAGCGGGAACATGGACGGCATGTCCGGTCCCCACGTCATCCGCGGCTCCGTCTCCCTTCCCGAGGCCGAGCTCATGTGGCGTTTCTCGCGGTCCTCGGGGCCCGGCGGCCAGCACGTCAACACCAGCGACTCGAAGGTCGAGCTGCGCTTCGACCTGGCGAGGACCGAGGCGCTGCCCGAGGTGTGGAAGCAGCGGGCGCTGGAGCGGCTGGCCGGGCGCCTGGTCGACGGCGTCGTCACCGTACGTTCCTCCGAGCACCGCTCCCAGTGGCGCAACCGCGAGACCGCCGCCGTACGCCTCGCCGCGCTCCTGGCCGAGGCCACCGCGCCCCCGCCCAAGCCCCGCAGGCCGACCCGCATCCCCCGGGGCATCAACGAGCGCCGGCTGCGCGAGAAGAAGCAGCGCTCGGAGACCAAGCGGGGGCGCTCCGCGCGGAACTGGGGCTGACCGGGGCACGGCCAGCCAGGTCCAGCACGCCCACCGTCTGCCCTCGCTCGTCTCCCCGTTCGGGCGGAAGCCGAGCCCCAGGTAGAAGCCCTCAGGGCCGTTCGGCCCCGGGTGCCACGTGACGTAGAGCTCCTTGCTGCCGCGTCGGCGCAGCTCGGCGGCGACGGACTCGACGGCGAAACGGCCGTACCCCCGGCCCTGTTCCCCGGCCGCGATGTTCAGCCGCCACAGGCCCGAGCGCCGGACGCTGCCGTCCTCGTACCAGTCGATGTCGAGGAAGGCCATCAGGAAGCCGACCGGACGGTCGCCGTCGACGATCAGCCGGGGCCAGGCGACGCCGGGATGGACGTACGCCTCGGCGAGGGACTTCACGACCGGGTGCGACCGCGTGTTCCTGGTCGGGGCGGACGCGGATGCCGAGCGCGGCCTCGAAGTTCGCGGCGGTGATCTCTTCGAGCCGGAGGCGCGGAGGTCGTCATCCGGCGCACCCTAGGCAGGCGCCCGCGCCGGCGCGGCCACGGGCATTTATCCGGTCAGCCCAACTGCCGGTACCGGCCCCGGAAGTACGTCAGCGGCCCGCCGTCCGCGCTCGGCACGTGGCGCGGTCAGGACGCGGCCGATGACCAGCGTGTGGTCGCCGGCCGGCACGCGCTGCTCGGTGCGGCACTCCAGGGTGGCCAGGGCGCCGCCGACCAGGGGCGCGCCGGTGTCCTCGCCGCGGTCGTAGGGGATGTCGGCGAACAGCAGGCGGTCGCTGACGCGGCCCTTCATGGCGAAACGGCCCGCGATGTGCCGCTGGCTCTCGGACGAGGACCGAGACCGCCCACAGGGGCTGCTCGTCGAGCAGGTCGTCCATGCGGGAGCCCTCGCGCAGGCTGACCAGCACCAGCGGCGGGTCCAGGGAGACCGACATGAAGGCCGTGGCCGTCATGCCGACGTCCTCGCCGCCCGGCGCCGTGCGGGTCGTCCGGGTCGAGCGGCGGCTCCTGCGCGGTCACCAGGACCACGCCCGAGGCCAGCCGGGACATGGCGGCGCGGAACTCGTCGTTGCTCACCCCCTCAGCATGCCCGGAGGCGGGCGACGGAAGCGAGCCGGGGACGGTGGCGAGGAGGGAGTGTTCGGCACGCCGGAAACGCTAATCTCCGTCCCGCGCGCCCCGCATCGGGCCTCCGCCCGAGCAGGGACCTAGGACTCCGGACGGACGCCGCCGGTGCGCCGCCGGGCTTCCTCACGGGCCCGCAGACGGCATCTGCGTACAAACCTGTCGCAGCGTACAAGGTTTGCGTTCGGTGAACGCACGGGAAAACGCAGAAACTCCACTCAATTGTTCAGGTTTACCTGTGACTTGAGTCACAAGGGGTAGGAATTGTTGACCCTGTGTACCGAGTGAGCAGCGCGCTGTGATTCAGTGGCGGGGAACCTGCAAGGACGATACCGCCGAAGAGAACCCTTGATTCGCTGCGAGGTCTCGGGGGGAGGGCGAGCATGGAGACCGAGTCGGAGCCCTACGTCCGCCTTGCGTCCCTGCGGCAACTGCACCAGGTCATGGCCGACATGAACACGGCCCGCAGCCTGGCGGACACACTGCAGACCGTCGCCGAGGGCGTCGTCGCCGCCCTCGGGTACGAGCTGGCATGCGTGAACCTCGTACGCCCCGACGGCGATCTCGTCGTCGCCGCCTTCGCCGGGAACCCCGCCGCCGAGGCCCTCATCACCGGCCGCGTCGGCTCGCGCGAGTCCTGGGACCGCCGCCTCGGCATGGGCGAGCACTGGGGCGACCTGGTGTTCATACCGCACACCGAGGGCTGGGTCCTCGACGACGACGACGTCCCGCAGTGGTACACCGACGGCCCCGCGCCCCGCTTCGAGGACGAGTGGCACCCGGCCGACCGGCTCTTCGCGCCCGATGTACGCGCCCGGCCCGCAGGGCGGCGCGGCGTGCGGCGAGCTGATCGGCGTGCTGTCCGTGGACCGGCCGCGCAACGGCCGCCGCCCCGGCGCCTGGGGCCGCGAGGCGCTCCAGATGTACGCCTTCCAGGCCGCCATCGCGATCAGCAACGCCCGGCTGCGCGCCAACATGCAGCGCGCACTCGTCCGGCTGGAGCGCGAGCAGCAGGCGCTGCGGGCGAGTGAGGAAAGCTTCAGGCAGGCCTTCGAGTACGCCCCGTCCGGCATGGCCATCGCCGAGATGGGCGGCGACCAGCACGGCCGGATCCTGCGCACGAACGACGCCCTGTGCCGGCTGCTGGGCCGCCCCGCCTCCGCGATGCGCCGCTACTCCTTCTCCGACCTCGTCCACCCCGAGGACATCGGCACCCTGCTGCGGACCTCGGCGGAGGGCGGCCGCGCGGAGCTGCGCCTCGGCCGCCGCGACGGCACCTACGTCTGGGTCTCGCTGCGCAACAGCGTCGTCGCGGACGCCGCCGACGGGCCCCGCTTCCTGCTCACCCACGTCGAGGACATCGAGGAGCGCAAGCGCCGCGAGCTCCAGCTCGCCCACCGCGCCTCGCACGACTCGCTCACCGGCCTGCCGAACTCCGCCGAGCTGCGCTCCCGCCTGTCCGCCCGGCTGTGCCAGCGCACCGCGTCCCCGCACGCCGTCGTCGAGTCCGTCGACGCGGCCTACGGCCACCCCGCCTTCGACGCGCACGGCCACGGCTTCGACTTCCGGCAGACCGCCGAGCCGTACGACGCCTACGACCACCATGTGCACACCGTCGCCCCGGACGGGGACGGCGACCACGACGACGGCACCAAGGGCCTCGCCGTCCTCTTCTGCGACCTCGACGGCTTCAAGTCGATCAACGACCGGTTCGGGCACAACGCGGGTGACGCGGTTCTCATCGAGGTCGCGCGGCGGCTGAGCAACGGCGTCCGCGACGGCGACACCGTCGCCCGGCTCGGCGGCGACGAGTTCGTGATCCTCGCCGACGGACTCGGCCGGGCCGACGCCCAGGACCTCGCGGTCCGCCTGCGCAACGAGATCATCCAGCCCATCCGCGCCGAGGGCCGGGCCGTCCGGGTCGGTGCCAGCTTCGGCATCGGATGGGCACACTGTGGAATGACGGCGGACGAAGTGTTGAAGTCCGCTGACGAGCGGATGTACGTCGAGAAACGATCTCGTCCCAAACAACACAGACGCGCTGGGTGACGAGCCATCGCGGTCGCATGTCCCCCATGCGGGTGAACCAGGTTGATTCTTCGGATGGCGCGATCGTCGGGAACGCATGATCGGAGAAGGTGGCTGAGTTCGATGTGACCTGGGGGAGGTGGCGGCCGTGGCACGTAGACGCGGGGCGAAGCGCGCCCTCCGTGTCGTGGCGGCCCCCTACACCGTGGCTGCGCCGTCGGGGGCACGGATTAGGGACCGGCTGGTTCTGGCGCAGGCCGATGAGGAGGTCCTGCGCTTGGTGGGTCAGCACCTGGGCCACCTTCAGCGGGCTGACCTGGCTGAGCGGGTCAGCATCGGCCAGGTCACGACGAAAGAAACGCGGCGGGCGGAGCGGAAGAAGAAGCTCACGGCGGTGTCCTCGTCGCGCTGGGCGGGGGCGATGACCCGTGCCACCGAGGACCAGTACCAGTTGTCCATGCGCTGTCTGTATGACGAGCGTGCGGGCTTGCGCCGGAGCGTCCGCACCATCAGCCGCCGCCTGGCCGCCCCGTGCGGGGCCCGGACGCAGGGTGGCGTGCGTGGCTACGCCGATCAGGACGAGCGGGCGAAGAAGCAGCGGCGTATGCAGGCGCTCGAGGCCCGGCTTGCCGTGGTGGAGGCGCGAATCGCTGCCGGACGGCCGTCGATCGTGGTTGGCGGGCGGCGTCTGGCCAAGGTGCGGCACCATCTCGCTGAGGCGGAGCTGACGGAGGCCGAGTGGCACCAGCGGTGGGAGGCCGGGCGCCTGTTCCTCACCGCAGACGGCGAGTCCGGTGCGCCGTACGGCAACTACACCATCACCGTCGACCCGGCCGATGGCTCCGTGACTCTGGTGTTGCCCGAGCCGCTACGACACCTGGCCAATGCGCGTCGCGGACGGTATCGGCTCGCCTGCACCGCGGGGTTCTCACACCGCCGAGACGAGTGGCTGGACCGCGTCACCGCCCACCGGGCCGTCCGCTACGACATCGGCTACAACCCTGCCCGCGGTCGCTGGTACCTGGACGCGAGCTGGGCGGTCGACAGGACAGTCCCGCCCACCCCTGACGAGATCAAGGCCTCAGGGGGCCGGCTGCTCGGAGTCGACCTCAACGCCGATCACCTTGCCGCTTGTGTTCTCGACCCACACGGCAACCCCATCGGCGAACCCGTCACCATCCCACTTGACATGACCGGTCCTACATTCGCCAGGGACGGACGGCTCCGCGCTGCGATCAGCCAGCTCATTGCGCTTTCCCGTAAGAAAGGCTGTGCTGGGATCGCGATCGAGGATCTCGGTTTCACTGAGGCCCGCACAATCGGCCGGGAGACCATGGGCCGCGGGAGGCGCGGTAAGACGTTCCGGCGCACGGTCGCAGGCATTCCAACGGCCCGCTTCCGCCAGCGTTTGTGTGGTATGGCACACCACCAGGGGTTGGTCGTCATCGCGGTCGATCGGCGTACACAAGCCGGTGGGGCGGGCAGCACTGGACCCAACCCCTGAAAGACCAGTCCACCAAAACCACGGTCACCCGGCACCACGCAGCCGGGGTGGCCATTGGCAGGCGCGCTCTTGGACACGGGATCCGGCGTCGGCGAGGTGTGACCGCTCACCACCGGAGGATGGTGGAGTGGAGAGCTACCAGCCAGGCCGCATCCCTGCCTCGGGCGCGCGGGACCGCGAGCCCACCCAGGACAGCGGGCACGCCCACTCCGGGCGACAAGACCCGACCGCGCCCAAGTGATCAGCTGGCGTTGTTCCCCGACCCTCAAGACCGTTCGGAGGGTCACCGGCCGTTACTGGTTCGGTTTGCAGTGATTCAGCGAACACTGGGCAACGGCCGTGGGAACGGTCACCCGTTTGGGTCACGAGGAACGGTAGGCTCGCTCTCTCACGCACGAAAGCACCTGACTGAGGAGACCAAGGGATGACGCCCGGCAACAACGGCGCGAGCACGCCCGAGGACGACGACCCGTTCGGCTATCTCTACGCCGACGGGCAGGCCAACGGAGCCCAGCCGCCGTCCGGGGGCTACGGCTACCCCAACTCGGTCAACCGGGTGCGGGCGGTCGGAACCCGCCCCTACGGCCAGCAGCAGCCGCAGGCGGGCCAGACCGCACCGTACGGCCAGGTCCCGCAGCAGCAGGGTGGCCACGGCCGGCCGAACGCGCACTACGCGGCCCCGGAGACACTGCCCGGCGGCGGCGGTGCCACCACCGCCCCCCAGCACCAGGTGCCCGGCGGCGGAGGCGGCCGTAATCGCGGTCCGAACACCAAGGGCCTGCTGATCGGTGCGGTCGCTGTGGTCGCCGCGGTCGTGATCGGTATCGGGATCGCCATGGTGAGCGGCGACAAGGACGACAAGAAGACCGAGGACCAGGCAGGCTCCGGCCAGGGCCAGTCCCAGGGCGCCGAGCCGACGCCGTCGGCCAGCAAGAGTGCGGCGAGCCAGGCCGACCTGCCGAAGGTCGACGCGAAGGCCCTGCGCCTCAGCCCCGGCATGTCGACCGCGTCGGAGTTCAAGGGCGCGAAGGCCGACGGCGGGGTCTATGTGACGGGCTTCAACCAGGTCGGTGCCAAGGTCACCTGGACGGTGGACGGCATCGAGAAGGCCGGCGCCTACACGCTCTACGTGAACTATGGCGTCCCGGGCACGGACGCCGACGCGACCCTGGTGATCAACGGCGATGCCGTCTCCAGGCCCTTGAGTATGAAGAACTTCGGTGGCTCACCCAAGGGCGACTGGGAACAGGGCTGGAAGAACACCTTCGCCACGGTGAACCTGAACAAGGGCACCAACACCATCGAGCTCGCCTGCAACGAGGGCAACAAGTGCGACGCGGTCCTCGACCAGTTCTATCTGGAGAAGGGCAGCCGGACGAGCTGATACGTCGACGGCGCCCGTCCCTCACGCAGCGTGAGGGACGGCCGCCGTCGTACGAGCGGTAACGCGGTCAGCTCACTCGACCCGGCCCCACTCCAGGCAGCGCGTCGCCGCGTACCTCTTCTTGCCGCCCCAGTTGACCTCGTGCCAGCGCTTCTCGGTGGGCGAGCCGCTGGTGCACTTGTAGCTGCCGCCGTCGACGGCGCTGCACCCGGCGACCCAGCACTTGACGATCTTCCCCTTCTTCAGGGTGCCGACCTTGCGTGCGGTGGTGCTGGGCTTCTCACGGATGCTGACGTCCCGGACGTCGCTCCAGCCGCCGCCCCAGTCCTGCACGGCCGCCGGACCGGCCTTGATCTCCGGGGCCGCCGAAGCTCCCGAGTTCATGGTGGCCATGAGGCCCACGGAGGCGATGCCGACCATGGCAAGCCTTGTGATCTTGTTCAATTGTTCCCCCGGTAAAGGTCGATCTTTGGTCGTCCGTGATCTTAGGTGGGGGAGAGGCGCTCGGCCAGGGGTTTTCGATCAACTGTGCCCTACGCCGCAGATGCCTCACTCGTCACCGTGACCCGCCCCAGCAGCTCCTCGTAGGCCCCCCGGTCGAACTCCCCGGCCACCGGTGCCCGCACTGTCGCCGCCGCCAAGGCAGTCGCTCGGGTCAGACGGTCGGGCCAGGGCAGGTGTTCGATCAGGCCCGAGAGGAGGCCTGCGACCGCGGAGTCGCCTGCGCCTGTGGGGTTGCCGGGGAAGCGGGTCGGCGGGGTGGCTTGCCAGCGGCCGTCTCGGGTGGCTGCGAGGAGGCCTTGGGGGCCGAGGGACGCCACGACCGCGCCCGCGCCCCGGCGGCGGGCGTCCTGGGTGGCGCGCAGGGGGTCGTGGGAGCCGGTGAGTTCGGCCAGTTCGTCGGCGTTCGGCTTGATGATGTCGGGGCGGGCCGCGACGCCACGGCGCAGCGGTTCGCCGCTGGTGTCCAGGAGGACCGGGACGCCGGTGGACCTGGCCGTCCGGACGAGGCCCGCGTACGCGCCGACCGGTACGCCCGGTGGCAGGCTGCCGCACAGGGCCACCGCGGAGGCGGCGGGGAGCAGGTCCTCGTAGGCCTCTTGGAAGGCCGACCACTCGGTGGGCGTGACCGTGGGGCCCGGTTCGTTGAGTTGCGTCGTGTCCCCGGTGCGTTCGTCGACCACGGCGACGGTGCGGCGGGTCGCGCCCGTCACCGGCACCAGCGCGTCCACCACGCCCGGCACCGAGGCCAGAAGTTCCTGGACGACCCTGCCCGTCGCGCCGCCCGTGAATCCCGTCACCGTCACCTCGTGCCCGAGGGCCGCGAGGACCCGGGCCACGTTGACGCCCTTGCCGCCGGGGCGTTCCGTCACCTCGGAGACGCGGTGGGAGGCGTGCGGCCTGAGGGACCGTACGCGGTAGGTGATGTCGAGAGCGGTGTTCAGCGTGACCGTGAGGATCATCTGGCCGACCTCCCCCGAGACATGCGCTTGCTGTCGTGAACTTCCGGAAGCTCGATCATGCCAAAGACACGGCGGTCGGCCCAGTCCTGGACTCGGCCACGGTCTCTCGACTGTGGGACGGATCAGTGCAGTTGGGGATCGACCACCCACTCGCCCCGGCGCATCACGCCCTTGAGGTCGTACGCGGAGTCCAAAAGCACCAGGTCGGCGAATTTCCCGGGCTCCAGTGAGCCGATCGTGTCGGCCATGCCGAGCAGGCGTGCCGGGTTGGCGGACAGGGCCGTCACCGCGTCCGCGACGGACAGTCCGTCGACGGTGACCGCCCGCTTGAAGGCGCGGTCCAGGGTGAGGGTCGAGCCGGCGATCGTGCCGCCCGCGACCAGGCGGGCCACGCCGTCGGCGACCTCCACCTCCAGCGGGCCGAGCCAGTAGCGTCCGTCGCCGAAGCCGGCCGCGTCCATCGCGTCCGTGATGAACGCCACGCGGTCCGCTCCCGCGTGGTGGAACGCCAGCTGGAGGGCGGCGGGGTGCAGGTGCGTGCCGTCGTTGATGAGCTCGACCGTGATCCGGTCGTCCTCCAGGAGCGCGGCGATGGGGCCGGGGGAGCGGTGGCCGAGGGGTGGCATCGCGTTGAAGAGGTGGGTGGCTACCGTAGCGCCCGCGTCGATGGCCTCGACCGTCTGCTCGTAGGTCGCGTCCGTGTGGCCGATCGCCGCGATCACGCCCTGTTCGGCCAGGAGGCGTACGGAGTCGAGGCCGCCGGGCAGTTCGGTGGCCAGCGTGACCATTTTCGCCTGGCCCCGGGCCGCGTCGATCAGCTTGCGGACGTCCGCGGGGTACGGGTCGCGCAGCAGGTCCTCGGCGTGGGCGCCCTTGCGGCAGGGGGAGATGAACGGGCCCTCGAAGTGGATGCCGGCGATCTCGCCCTGTTCGGCCAGCTCGCTCAGCAGGCCCGCGCGCTGGCTGAGGAAGTCCATGTCGCCGGTGACGGTGGAGGCGACCAGGGTGGTCGTGCCGTGCAGACGGTGGGTGTGGATGCCCTTGAGGATGTCCTCGGCCGAGCCGGAGGTGAAGGAGGCTCCGCCTCCGCCGTGGTTGTGGATGTCGACGAAGCCGGGGATCACGTAGTGGCCGGTTACGTCGATGACCTGGGCGTTTTCGGGGGTTGTGCGGGTGATGCGGGTGCCGTCGATGACCAACCGGCCGTTGCGGACGGTTTCGGTCGGGAGGACGACGGTCGCGCCGGTGAGGACCATGGGCTGTCCGGCCGTCGCGGGCTGCGGGTGCGTGGTGGCTGGTCGCGTTCCGCGGCGGAGCCGCATATCGACGCTGTCCCGCGCCCCTGGGGGCGTTGCCATCAGGTGGTTACCTCCGAACGGTCAGTCGGTGCCAGAAGATCCCAGGCGAGCAGGCCCGCCCCCAGGCAACCGGCGCCGTCCCCCAGGGCCGCGGGGACGATCGACGGCTGCTTCTGGAAGGTGATGCGGCTGCGGATCGCTTCCCGCAGGGGTGTGAACAAGGTTTCTCCCGCCTCCGCCAGGCCGCCACCGATGATCAGAGTGCGGGGGTCCAGCAGGGTGAGGGCCGTGACCAGGCCGTCGGCGAGGGCGTCGATGGCCTCCTGCCAGACCGCCTGGGCCTTCGGGTCGCCGGATTCGACGGCTTTCGCGCAGTCGGCCGCGTCCGCGTCCGGGTCGCCGGATGCCGCGGCCCAGGCCTCGCTCACGGCCGCGGCCGAGGCGAAGCGCTCCAGGCAGCCGCGCTGCCCGCACGGGCACGGGGCCCCCTGGGGCCGTACGACGATGTGGCCGATCTCGCCCGCGAAGCCGTGGGCGCCCGCCTCTACCCGGCCCTCGACGCCGATGCCGCCCGCGATGCCGGTGCCCAGCGCCACGAACAGGAACCGGTCGGCGTCCCGGCCCGCGCCGACCCGGCCCTCGGCGAGAGCGCCGGTACGCACGTCGTGGCCGAGGGTGACCGGGATGCCCAGCCGTGCCGCCGAGCGCGTCGCGCAGGGGGACGTCGCGCCAGCCGAGGTTCGCGGAGTAGACGGCGACGCCCTCCGCCTCGTCGACGATGCCGGGGACGGCCACGCCGGCGGCGGCCGCGGGCGTGCCGAAGTGCTCGGCGCCGTAGGCGCGCAGCTCGGTGGCGAAGTCGAGGATGCCCGCGACGACGGCGTCCGGACCCTGGTCGCGACCGGTGGCCCGGCGGGCCCGGTGCAGCACCTCGCCCCCGGGCCCGGCCAGGGCGGCCTTCATTCCGGTGCCGCCCACGTCCAGGGCGATGACATGTCTCACGGAACACAGTGTGACCCGGGGACCCGCGAGAGGTCTAGTCCACTCACGTGGTGTAGACCTTATTCCGAATATCGAAAGTTTTTCGGCGGCGGTGACGCCAGGGTTGGGGAAGAACAGCAGTGCAGCGGCGGCGGATGGCAGGAACGATCGCGGTGGTGTCCGCACTGGGCATGACGGCGGTTCTCGGCGGCTGCGGCGTGACGGGCGGCTCCGCCGACGTGACCCTGAAGCTGGTCGCCGCCGACTACGGCGACAGCAAGGCCAACAGCTCCCAGAAGTACTGGGACAAGCTCGTCGAGGAGTACGAGGCCGAGCACCCCGGTGTGCAAGGTCGACGTCAGCGTCTACTCCTGGAACGATGTCGACCGCAAGGTCAGGGAGATGGTCGCCGCCGGTGACCCGCCGGACATGGCGCAGATCGGCTCGTACGCCGGCTACGCGGCCCAGAACCGGCTCTACAAGGCCGACGACCTGCTCTCCATACCCGTGCAGGCCGACTTCGTCGGGCAGCTGGCCTCCGCCGGGCAGGTGAAGGGCGTGCAGTACGGCATGCCGTTCGCCTCCTCCACGCGCGTGCTCTTCTACAACAAGACCCTCTTCGCCGAGGCCGGCATCACCCCGCCCAAGACCTGGGACGACCTGGCCGACGACGCTCAGGCGCTCAAGGCGGAGGGCGTGACGACCCCCTACGCGCTGCCCCTCGGCCCGGAGGAGGCGCAGGCCGAGAGCATGCAGTGGATGCTCAGCGGCGGGGGCGGCTACACGGACACCGTCGACGGCTACGGTATCGACGCCCCGGAGAACGTCGACACCTTCTCCTGGCTGAAGGACGACCTGGTCGGCAAGGGCCTGACCGGGCCGGTCGCGCCCGGGGAGCTCAACCGGGCCGACTGCGTTCGCCGCCTTCGCCAAGGGCGAGGTCGGCATGGTCAACGGGCACCCGTCGCTGATGAACATCGCCGCGAAGAAGGGCGTCAAGTACGGCATGGTGCCGACGCCGGGCAAGGAGGGCACGAGCAAGTCCACGCTCGGTGTCGCCGACTGGATGACGGCCTTCCGCAAGAACGGCCACCGCGACCAGGTCGGCGACTTCCTCGACTTCGTCTACAGCGAGAAGAACGTGCTGGCCTTCTCCCGCGAGTACGACCTGCTGCCGGTCACCACCTCCGCCTCCGCGACCATGGCCGCCTCCGACCAGGACCGGCATCTCAGGCCGTTCCTGGAGGAGCTGCTGACCTCCGAGCTCTACCCGGTCGGCAAGACCTCCTGGGCCGACGTCAGCGCCGAGATCAAGCAGCGGATCGGCAAGGCCGTCGCGCCCGGCGGCAGCCCCTCGGGCGTCCTGGGCCAGCTCCAGGCGGAGGCGTCCGGGCGGAGAACGCGGAGTAGTCCGCTGTCGGTGGCGGGCGTTACGGTGCCGGGCATGGACGAGGACACGGGTGACCAGGGGCTCGGGCGCAGGGAGCAGGACATCCTCGCGCTCGAACGCCGGGGCTTTTCCGGGCCGGGCGCGAAGGAACGGGCCATACGTGAGGAGCTGGGTCTCGCCCCCGTTCGCTATTACCAGCTCCTGAACGCCCTGCTGGATGACGCGCGGGCGTTCGCCCACGACCCGGTGACGGTGAACCGGCTGCGGCGGGTCAGGGATCGGCGCCGGGCGGAACGATGAGGTCGTGGGGTGCCGACCGTGGCCGGGTGCGGGTGCGTCGTGGTCGTGCCCGCGCGGCGGAGCCGCAAATCGATACAGCCCCGCGCCCCTGAGTGCGTGCGCCCACGGTCCGTCAGGAGCCCGCCCGGAGACGTTCAGCCGAGCCGGTCCGCCAGTGCGGCCAGCAGGCTCACGACGCCCTCCGGGCCGTTCACCACCAGGTCCGCCCGCTCCCGCAGCTCGGTCACCTCGTCGCTGCCGCTGCACACCAGCAGGCCCGGGGTGCCGTCCGTGCGGAGCCGGTGTCGACGGCGGAGTAGGCGGGCAGGTCGCCCAGGTCGTCGCCGGCGTAGAGGACGGACCCGGCGCCGATCTCCCGGGCGAACTCGCTCAGGGCGACGCCCTTGTCCATGCCGGGCGGGCGGAGTTCGAGGACCATGCGGCCGGGCTCGACGATCAGGCCGTGGCGGTCGGCGAGGCCGGTGAGCGGCTCGCGCAGAGGTCCAGGGTGGCCTGCGGGTCGGCGGCCCGGCGGGTGTGCACGGCCAGGGCCCGGCCCTTCTCCTCGATCCAGGTTCCCTGCGACGCCCCGAGCCGTTCGAGGAGCTCGGGCAGCTCGGTGCGGACGCCCGCGACTCCGGGATGCGGGGCGGGGGCGCTGATCTCGCCGGTGCGGGCGTCCCACCGCTCGGCGCCGTAGTGCCCCAGGACGACGAGGCGCTCAAGCCCGGGAACGTCGGCGAAGCCGCCGTTGCGCACCGCGACCTCGGCGGGCCGGCCGGTGATCACCGCCACGGCGGCGACCTTCGGCGTGAGAGCCGCCAGCGCGGGCACCGCCTCGGGGTGTGCCCTGGCCTTCTCGGGATCGGCGACGATCGGCGCGAGCGTGCCGTCGAGGTCGAGACCGATCAGTGCCTTGCCCGGGCGGGCGAGGAGAGCGTCCAGACCCTCCTGTCCGGCTTTCGTGGCGGGCGCCAAAAGCTCGTGATCCCTGGGACCGGTCGTCACCGCTCAGCCCTCAGCGCGTCGAGCTGGTCCAGGAACCACTGCGCCGGCGGCAGCGCGGTCGCCGCCGCGGCCAGCCGCTTGGCGCGCTCGGCGCGTTCCTCCGGGCGCATCGACAGCGCCTCGTGCAGGGCCGCCGCCGTGCCGGTCACGTCGTACGGGTTCACCACGATCGCGTCCTCGCCCAGCTCCTCGTACGCCCCCGCCTCCCGCGACAGCACCAGCGCGCAGCCCGCGTCGGAGACGACCGGGACCTCCTTGGCGACGAGGTTCATGCCGTCGCGGATGGGGTTGACGAGGGCCACGTCGGCCAGCCGGTACGCGGCCAGCGAGCGGGCGAAGTCGTCCTTGAGGTGGAGCACGACCGGGGTCCACCCCGGCGTCCCGTACTCGGCGTTGATCTCCTCCGCGACCCGCCGCACCTCGGCCGTGTAGTCGCGGTACACCGCGAGGTCCTGCCGCGACGGGTAGGCGAAGGCCACGTGCACCACGCGCTCGCGCCACTCGGGGTGGTCGTCGAGCAGCTGCCGGTACGCCAGCAGGCCGCGCACGATGTTCTTGGACAGCTCGGTGCGGTCGACCCGGACGATGGTGCGGCGGCCCTCGCCGATCTCCTCGCGCAGCGCGGCCATCCGCTCCTCGACGTCCGCCTCGTGCGACCGCTCGCCGCAGGAAGTCCGCGTCGGCTCCCAGCCCGTGCACCCCGATCCGCGTGCCCCCGAGCCCGCCCGGCGAACTGCTCGGCAGCACGCGGCGAACGCGTCCGCCCAGCGCCGCGTGAGGAAGCCCAGCCGGTCCGCGCCCAGCATGCCGCGCAGCACCTGCCCGGCGACGTCGTCCGGCAGCATCCGGAAGTACTCCGGCGGCGCCCACGGCGTGTGCGAGAAGTGCCCGATCCGCAGGTCCGGCCGCAGCTCGCGGAGCATGCCCGGCACCAGCGTCAGGTGGTAGTCCTGCACGACGCACCGCCGCACCCGGCGCGGCCTCCTCGGCCAGCGCCTGGGCGAACGCCCGGTTGTAGGTCTCGTACGACGCCCACTGCCGCCGGAACTCCGCGTCGAAGACCGGCTCCAGCGGCGTCTGGTACAGCATGTGGTGGACGAACCACAGCACCGAGTTGGCGATGCCGTTGTACGCGTCGGCGTGCACGTCGGCCGGGATGTCCAGCATCCGCACGCCGTCCTCGCCGACCCCGCGCCGGACCGCCTCCCGGTCGCCGTCGGACAGCGCCGAGCACACCCACAGCGCGTCCGCGTCCGAGCCGATCGCGGAGAGCCCGGAGACCAGTCCGCCGCCGCCCCGCCTGGCGTTCAGCGAACCGTCCTCGCCCACCGTGTACGAGACCGGGCCCCGGTTGGAGGCGACCAGCACCTGCGCAGCACCGTTCGTAGAAGCCATAAGCCTCAACCTAGCCCGGCCCGGAAACGCTCAAACGTACGGATCTGCCCTGCCCGGCCGAAAACAGCCCCGGTCAGGCGCGCCTTCCGCGCCGCGTACTCGGCGATCTCCACCATCGGCGGCCGCTCCTCGGTGTCCACCGAGTACGTCCGCGGCTCGAAGCCGTCCCCGCCCCGCTCGAACTGGGTCAGGGACGGCCGGACCAGATGCCCGCGGGCC
Organism: uncultured Actinomycetota bacterium; assembly: GCA_963798065.1. Taxonomy (GTDB): domain Bacteria; phylum Actinomycetota; class Actinomycetes; order Streptomycetales; family Streptomycetaceae; genus Streptomyces. The sequence goes on from CAWCSC010000027.1 coordinate 174,294, forward strand.
AGCCGCAGCTGTGCCGTGCGGTAGATCGCGGCGGCCATCCGGCCCAGCGCCTGCCCGTCCTGGTGCCGGTGCTTGCGCACCCCGACGTCGACCTGGGCGAGGGCGTCGAGGCCCACCAGGTGCAGGGCGTCGACCAGCATGCCCAGCTCGACGCCGTACCCGACGGGGAACGGCAGCTGCTCCAGCAGCGAGCGGCGGGCCGCGTACTCGCCGCCGAGCGGCTGCACGAAGCCGGCCAGCTGCGGCCAGTGCATGTTGAGCAGCGGGCGGGCCATCAGCTCGGTGACCCGGCCGCCCTGCCCGGCGGCGCCGCCGAGCGGACGGTCGTACATGCCCTTGACCAGGTCCACGTCCGGGTCGGTGAGCAGCGGGCCGACGATCCCGGAGACGAAGTCGGAGGAGAAGTCCCTCAGGTCCGCGTCGACGAAGCAGACGATGTCCCCGCGCGTGGCGAGCAGGGAGCGCCACAGCACCTCGCCCTTGCCGGGCACGGCGGGCAGGCGCGGGAGGATCGCGTCCCGGTGCACCACCGTCGCGCCCGCGGCGGCGGCCACCTCGGACGTGCGGTCGGTCGAACCCGAGTCGACGACGACGAGCTCGTCGACGAGCGGCGACCTGCCGCATCAGGTCGTGGCGGATGACGGCGACGATGTCGCCGACCGTCTCCTCCTCGTTGAGCGCGGGCAGCACGACGCTGACCGTCTGGCCCGTGCGCTGCTTGGCGGCCAGAATCTGGTGGAGCGGGACGATCGGTCGCGGACCAGGAACGGGTGCTCAGCCAGCGCTCGACTTCTTCCAGCACCGTGGCGGCTCCTCTACGTACTCTCGGCGACGGTGGGCTCGTGTGATCCATCTCGCGGTTCGGACGACTATCTCAACTGTCCTGGTCTTCGGTTACAGTCTTGGACAACGCGGATGACCATCGCATGTCCAGGGTCAACCGCCGTTTACAACCGAATACAGCTCATCCAGAGGGGCAGAGGGATACGGCCCGATGAAGCCCCGGCAACCCTCCAGTCGGTACTCGTAGCGTCACTGTCGACCACATGCGCGAGGCTCCCGGCTCGGGAAGGTGCCAAATCCGTCTCACGGCGAGATGCGTCGTGAGGAAGATGAGGAGAAAGGGCCTCGCCTCACATGGCTGCGCAGACTGTTGCAAGCACCACCGAATCCACCGTAGACCTCGGCCCCGCCGCCGCGCTGAGCTGCCGCGAGTGCGGTCACCGCGTCCCCCTCGGCCCGGTCTTCGCGTGCGAGGAGTGTTTCGGCCCGCTGGAGATCGCCTACGACTTCTCGGCCTACGACACCGAGGAGCTCCGCAAGCGCATCGAAGCGGGCCCCGCGAACATCTGGCGCTACGCCCCGCTGCTGCCGGTCCCGGCCGACGTGGCGGACAAGCCGAACATCAACCCCGGCTGGACCAAGCTCGTCAAGGCCGACAACCTGGCCCGTGAGCTGGGCGTCGACGCCGGCAAGCTCTTCGTCAAGGACGACTCCGGCAACCCGACGCACTCCTTCAAGGACCGCGTCGTCGCCCAGGCCATCGAGGCCGCCCGCGCCTTCGGCTTCACCACCCTCTCCTGCTCCTCCACCGGCAACCTCGCCGGTGCGGTGGGCGCCGCCGCGGCCCGCGCCGGCTTCCGCTCCTGCGTGTTCATCCCGCACGACCTGGAGCAGGGCAAGGTCGTCATGGCCGCCGTCTACGGCGGAGAGCTCGTCGGCATCGAGGGCAACTACGACGACGTGAACCGCTTCTGCTCCGAGCTGATCGGCGACCCGGCCGGCGAGGGCTGGGGCTTCGTCAACGTCAACCTGCGGCCGTACTACGCCGAGGGCTCCAAGACGCTGGCGTACGAGATCTGCGAGCAGCTCGGCTGGCAGCTGCCGGACCAGCTCGTCGTGCCGATCGCCTCCGGCTCGCAGCTCACGAAGATCGACAAGGGTCTGCAGGAGCTGATCAAGCTCGGTCTTGTCGAGGACAAGCCGTACAAGATCTTCGGCGCCCAGGCCGAGGGCTGCTCGCCGGTGTCGACCGCGTACAAGGCGGGCCACGACGTCGTACGCCCGCAGAAGCCGGACACCATCGCCAAGTCGCTGGCCATCGGCAACCCGGCGGACGGTCCGTACGTCCTGGACATCGCGCGCCGCACCGGCGGTGCGGTGGAGGACGTGACCGACGAGCAGGTCGTCGACGCGATCAAGCTGCTCGCGCGGACCGAGGGCATCTTCGCGGAGACCGCCGGTGGTGTGACCGTGGGCGTGACGAAGAAGCTGATCGAGAACGGGCTCGCTGGACCCGTCGCTAGACCACCGTCGTCCTGAACACCGGCGATGGTCTGAAGACGCTGGACGCGGTGGCGGGCACGGGGCTGACCGCGACCATTCGTCCCAACCTGGATTCGTTCCGGGAGGCCGGGCTCGTCTGATCGTTGTTCACTGCGGGCCGGTGGGGGCTGGTCGCGCCCACGCGGCGGAGCCGCACATCGAGACAGCCCCGCGCCCCTAAAGGCCTGACATCCTACCGGAGGTTTGAAGTCATGAGCGTCACCGTCCGCATCCCCACCATCCTGCGCACCTACACCGGCGGCAAGGCCGAGGTCGCCGCCGAGGGCGCCACCCTCGGGGAGGTCATCGCCGACCTGGAGAAGAACCACACCGGGATCGCCGCCCGGGTTCTGGACGACCAGGGCAAGCTGCGCCGGTTCGTCAACGTGTACGTCAACGACGACGACGTGCGGTTCGAGCAGGGCCTTGAGACGGCGACCCCGGACGGTGCCGGTGTGTCCATCATTCCGGCCGTCGCCGGCGGCTGAACCGGTCGACCGGCTTGGTTATTACCTTCGGTAACGGCCGTCACTGAGAGTTCATCGAATTGCCCCCTCCGTGAGAGAAGCGGAGGGGGCAATTCTGTGTGGTTGAGCGCGGTAGAGTTGGGGAACGCGCTCCCGATCCTCTGGTCGGGCAGCCCTGAATTCCTGCCGCGAGCCCGACAAGAAGTAGCCAAAGTGTGCGGGTATCTTTCGCGGCTTTTGTTCTTTTTGTGGGGCCCGACTTGCCCTGAATTCGGGCGAATTCTCCCCACATTCCGGATCGGTGCGCGTCCAGAATTCTCGTCCGATTGACCTGTTGCAGACGGCAGTTGGACAGATACATTCAGCCGCGGTCGACGCGTTCCGGCGCACGCCCCCAACCGTGGGGGGTGAGGTCTGACCCGGATCCGCGAAGTGTGGATCTGTGCAAGGGCCAGTAATAGGGGAGTTAGGCATGGCTCAGGGCACCGTCAAGTGGTTCAACGCGGAGAAGGGGTACGGCTTCATCGCGGTCGACGGTGGTGCGGATGTTTTCGTCCACTACAGCGCGATTCAGATGGACGGCTACCGCACCCTTGAAGAGGGTCAGCGGGTCGAGTTCGAGATCTCGCAGGGCCAGAAGGGCCCGCAGGCCGACATGGTTCGCGTCGCTGCCTGAACGCGCGACCACGACAAACGCAAGCAGCGGTCTTCTCTGAAGGGCCCGCACCCCCCGGGGTGCGGGCCCTTCGGTCTGTTCGAATGGTCTGTCGGGCGGTGTTCGCGGGGCTGACGGGCCTGCCCGATCCCCGAGAGGCGCTTGCACTCGCCATGGGTCGAGTGCTAATCATTGCGTTAGCACTCTGAAGGTGAGAGTGACAACGTAAGGACCGGGTCGGTGAGGCCCGCAGGCCGGGTGGGGAAGGAACCACGAGGCTGGCGAGCCGTCCGTCGCGGGCGCGGGCGCGGTCCGAAGGAATCACCCCCAGTCCTGGAGGGACCACTTCACATGGCCAAGATCATCGCGTTCGACGAGGAGGCGCGGCGCGGCCTCGAGCGCGGCATGAACCAGCTCGCGGACGCCGTCAAGGTGACGCTCGGCCCCAAGGGCCGCAACGTCGTCCTCGAGAAGAAGTGGGGCGCCCCCACGATCACCAACGATGGTGTCTCCATCGCCAAGGAGATCGAGCTCGAGGACCCGTACGAGAAGATCGGCGCCGAGCTGGTCAAGGAAGTCGCCAAGAAGACGGACGACGTCGCCGGCGACGGTACGACCACCGCGACCGTTCTCGCCCAGGCCCTGGTCAAGGAGGGCCTGCGCAACGTAGCCGCCGGCGCCAACCCGATGGCCCTCAAGCGCGGTATCGAGAAGCGCCGTCGAGGCCGTCTCCGCCGCCCTGCTTGAGCAGGCCAAGGACGTCGAGACCAAGGAGCAGATCGCCTCCACGGCCTCCATCTCCGCCGCCGACACCCAGATCGGCGAGCTCATCGCCGAGGCCATGGACAAGGTCGGCAAGGAAGGCGTCATCACCGTCGAGGAGTCCCAGACCTTCGGTCTGGAGCTTGAGCTCACCGAGGGTATGCGCTTCGACAAGGGCTACATCTCGGCGTACTTCGCGACCGACATGGAGCGTATGGAGGCCGTCCTCGACGACCCCTACATCCTGATCGCGAACTCCAAGATCTCCAACGTCAAGGACCTGCTCCCGCTTCTGGAGAAGGTCATGCAGTCGGGCAAGCCGCTGCTGATCATCGCCGAGGACGTCGAGGGCGAGGCCCTGTCGACCCTGGTCGTCAACAAGATCCGCGGCACCTTCAAGTCCGTCGCCGTCAAGGCCCCGGGCTTCGGTGACCGCCGCAAGGCGATGCTGCAGGACATCGGCATCCTCACCGGCGGCGAGGTGATCTCCGAGGAGGTCGGCCTCAAGCTGGAGAACGCCACGGTCGACCTGCTGGGCAAGGCCCGCAAGGTCGTCATCACCAAGGACGAGACCACCATCGTCGACGGTGCCGGCTCCGCCGACCAGGTCCAGGGCCGGGTCAACCAGATCCGCGCCGAGATCGAGAACAGCGACTCGGACTACGACCGCGAGAAGCTCCAGGAGCGCCTGGCGAAGCTCGCGGGCGGCGTGGCCGTCATCAAGGCCGGTGCCGCCACCGAGGTGGAGCTCAAGGAGCGCAAGCACCGCATCGAGGACGCCGTGCGCAACGCCAAGGCGGCCGTCGAGGAGGGCATCGTCGCCGGTGGTGGCGTGGCCCTCATCCAGGCCTCCAGCGTCTTCGAGAAGCTGGACCTCGAGGGTGACGAGGCGACCGGCGCCAACGCCGTGAAGCTCGCGCTGGAGGCCCCGCTGAAGCAGATCGCCGTCAACGGCGGTCTCGAGGGCGGCGTCGTCGTGGAGAAGGTCCGCAACCTCCAGGTCGGCCACGGCCTGAACGCCGCGACCGGTGAGTACGTCGACATGATCGCCGAAGGCATCATCGACCCGGCGAAGGTGACGCGTTCCGCGCTGCAGAACGCCGCCTCCATCGCCGCGCTGTTCCTCACCACCGAGGCCGTCATCGCCGACAAGCCGGAGAAGGCCGCCGCTGCCCGCCGGCGGCGGCATGCCGGGCGGTGACATGGACTTCTGATCGACCCTGGTCGATCACCGTCCTTCAGTACCGAGGGCGGCACTCCCCGGAAACAGGGGGTGCCGCCCTCGGGCGTGTGCGGGATCACAGGCGGAGGCGGGATGGCGCGCCGGGGCCGGGTGGTTGAAGCATGCGTCTTATGCGCATGCACATACTGTCCGGTATCCGAAGAGGAGCCCCCACGTGACCGTCGCCGCCTCCGCCTCCCGCGCGGCCGAAATCCTGTCCCGGCCCGTCACGCTCAACGGCCTGACCGTCCCGAACCGCATCGCGATGGCGCCGATGACCCGCATGTTCTCCCCGGGCGGCGTCCCCGGCGAGGACGTCGTCTCGTACTACTCCCGCCGTGCCGCCGCCGGAGTCGGTCTGATCGTCACCGAGGGCACCTACGTCGGGCACGAGTCGGCCGGGCAGAGCGACCGCGTGCCGCGGTTCCACGGCGAGGAGCAGCTCGCGGGCTGGGCGAAGGTCACCGAGGCGGTGCACGCCGCGGGCGGCACGATCGTGCCGCAGCTGTGGCACATCGGCATGGTCCGCAACCAGGGTGAGCCGCCGGTCGCGGACGCCCCGGCCGTCGGCCCCTCCGGCCTGCGCATCGGCGCCACGGAGCCCACCGGCAAGGCCATGACCCAGGCCGACATCGACGCCGTCATCGGCGCGTTCGCCGAGGCCGCGGCCGCCGCCGAGCGCATCGGCTTCGACGGTGTCGAGCTGCACGGCGCCCACGGCTACCTGCTCGACCAGTTCCTCTGGGAGGGCACGAACCGCCGCACCGACGCCTACGGCGGTGACCGGGTCGCCCGCGCCAAGCTGTCGGAGGAGATCGTCGCGGCCGTCCGCGAGAGCGTCTCCCCGGACTTCCCCGTCATCTTCCGCTACTCGCAGTGGAAGCAGGACGCCTACGACGCCCGCCTCGCCGAGACCCCCGAGGAGCTGGAGGCCATCCTGACCCCGCTCGCGACGGCCGGTGTCGACGCCTTCCACGCCTCCACCCGTCGCTACTGGGTGCCCGAGTTCGACGACTCCGACCTCAACCTGGCCGGCTGGACCAAGAAGCTGACCGGCAAGCCCGCCATCACCGTCGGCTCGGTCGGCCTGAACGGCGGCGACTTCCTCAAGTCCTTCCAGGGCGAGGGCGCCGAGGTCGGCGACCTCGACAACCTCCTGGACCGCTTCGAGCGCGACGAGTTCGAGATGGTCGCCGTCGGCCGCGCCCTGCTCCAGGACCCGCAGTGGGCACAGAAGGTGCTGGCCGGCCGCTTCGAGGACCTGGCTCCCTACAACCCGGCGGCGCTGAAGACCCTCAGCTGACGCCACTGGGTCCGCACACGGACTGCCCTGGATTTGCTTGCGTCAGTCAAGGACACTGGCTGAGCGCCTGTTCACCGGCATCCGTGAGGAGACCCAGATGACGACCGAGTCCCGTCCGCCGACCGGCGGCCCCGCTGAGCAGCCCGCACCGGTGGTACGCACCACCGCCGGTGCGGTACGCGGCCGAAGGGAGGAGGGACTCGCCGTCTTCCGCGGCATCCCCTTCGCCGCGCCCCCGGTGGGCGAGGCCCGTTTCATGGCACCGCGCCCCGCCCACGCCTGGGACGGCATACGGGACGCGGACGCCTTCGGGCCGCCGCCCCCGCAGGACGTCGGCAGCCTGGCCGGCCCGGGCCTGCCCGGCATGCCCGAGGGTGACGAGTGGCTCACGGTCAACGTCTGGACCCCCGAACCGGATCCCGCCGCCCGCCGCCCGGTGATGGTGTGGATCTACGGCGGTGCCTACAAGCTCGGCCAGTCGGGCAGTCCCGGCTACGACGCCCGGCGCATCGCGACCGACGGCGACGTGGTGGTGGTGTCCCTCAACTACCGCCTGGGCATGGAGGGTTTCGCGTTCATCGAGGGCGCCCCCGCCAACCGAGGGCTGCTCGACCAGGTGGCCGCGCTGGAGTGGGTCCGGGACAACGCCGAGGCGTTCGGCGGCGACCCCGGCCAGGTCACCGTCTTCGGCGAATCGGCCGGTGCGGGTTCGATCGCCTCGCTGCTCTCCATGCCGAGCGCGGCCGGCCTGTTCCGGCGGGCGATCGCGCAGAGCGTGCCGGGAACGTTCTTCTCCGGCGAACTGGCCCGTGACATCGGTCTCGCTCTTGCCGCCGAGGTGGGGCTGCGCCCCACGGTCGCCGACCTCTCGACGATCGCTCCGCACCGGCTGACGGCGGCAGGGGAGACGCTGAGCGCCAAGATGCTCCAGTACGTCGACCGCTGGGGCCAGGCGGCGCCCACGGTCACTCCCTTCTCGCCGGTGGTCGACGGCGAGGTGCTGTCGACGAGCCCGTGGCAGGCGCTGGCGGCCGGTTCGGCGAAGGACATCGACCTGCTGGTCGGCCACAACCGCGACGAGTACCGCCTCTTCATCGCCATGGCGGGCCAACTGGGCCAGATCACCGACGAGAAGGCGACGTCGGCCCTGCGCCTGTTCGCCCCGGGGCCCGAGGGCGAACAGGCCTACCGCGCCGCCTTCCCCGAGGCCTCCCCGAGCGAGCTCTACGAGCGCGTCCAGACGGACTGGCTGTTCGGCATGCCCTCCCTGCACCTGGCCGAGGCGCAGACGGCGGGCGGCGGACGCGCCCACGTCTACGAACTGACCTGGCCGGCCCCGGGAAGCGGCGGCGCGCTCGGCGCCTGCCACGGCCTGGACATCCCCCTGCTGTTCGGCACGTACGGGGCGGACCTCGGGGCCCTGCTGTTCGCGGGCGTGGAGCCGTCCGCCGAGGCCGAGGCGCTGTCGTCCCGTTTCCGCGCGTCCTGGACGGCGTTCGCGAGGTCCGGCGACCCGGGCTGGCCGGCGTACGACGGTGTGGAGCGGCTGGTGCAGGTGCTGGACGCGGAGCCGGTGGTGAGGGCGTACCCGCAGGAGGCCTCGCGGCGGCTGTGGGAGGGCTACGAATTCTCCGCCCTGCCCCTCCTGTGAGCTAGAGGTTGCCCATCGGCTCGATGTCGACCTTGACCGGTGTCCCCCACACGCGCAGCACCTCGTAGTCGGTGAACTCGTGCACGAGCCGGTACGCCATGGCCGCCCGGGGAGCCTTGCGCTGGGCGGCGATGTACAGCTCGGCCTCGCGGCGGTCCCGGCGCGGGGTGCCGCACAGCTGCCAGGTCTGGCCGGTCCACAGCTCCGGCAGCCAGCGCTGCTGCGGCTGGGGGCGGTCACCGCTCACGCCGTAGCGGGACTGGACCGGCTCGGTGGGCTGGTGATGCGGGGCGGGACCGTTGAACTCCGCCCGGCGGGCTGCCCGGCGCCGGGTCTCGCAGAGCAGGCACAGGTCGGGGGCGGCCTCGTCGACCGGGCCGGTGGGGTGCTCCGGGCAGCGCGTACTGGGCGCCGCCGTGGTGACGCTGTCCTCCAGCAGGTCCAGGGCGCGCTTCAGGTCGGCCTTGACCTCGTGCAGTTTGCCGTCCGGGGTGTCGGAGGCGAGGGCCTCCCCGTGCTCACCGAGGAGACGGAGGGCACGGCCTAGGGCGGTGAGCTGGGCGTGGTTCATGGGTCCATTGTCGCTAGTCGTCGTAGTCCTTGAGTTCTTCGGTGTCCAGAGTGAAGCCGAGAGGAGCGGGCAGCTCGACCGGGGTGCCCCAGGAGTGAGAGGCCTTTCCCTGGGGGAGTGACGTCGCACCGTAGGAGACGTCATGTGCGTGCCTTCTTCGGCGTTGTTGGGACATCTCGGCGCGGATCCGGGCCGCGCGGTCGTGAACGGTGGGGGCGGACAGGGGTGCGGGGGGTTGCGCGGGGGCGCGTTCGCCCCGGCAGGCGCTGCAACGGCCCCCTGGCAGGGACTCCGGGCGCCCCGGAGTGCCGCAGTTCGCGCATTCCAGGACCCGTAGAGGCGGTCGTGGGGCGGGTGGGGGCGGGAGTTTGCTGGTCAGGCGGTTGCGGACCAGGGCGGCCGGGTGGTGGACGGGGGTCGGGAGCCCGGCCGTGAGCGCATGCCGTACGTCCTCTTCCGAGGCGCCCCGCTCGAACCACTCCGTCACCAGCGGGGCGAGTGTGGCGCAGTCGGCTTGGGAGAGGGACAGGACAGGTGCCGTCCGGCCCAGGGCGGCCAGGAGGATGTGGGCTCTTGAGCGGGTGGGACGCTGCTGCTTCGGTACGTCGCCGCGCGTGAAGGCCGCCCACCAGTCATCGTCCCGGGCGGTGCGGGTGAACCACGTTCGGGTGATCCAGCGGGAGCTGCCGTCGTCCGCCGTCACGCACTCCCGGCCCCGGCGCAGGTGGCCCGCCTGCTGGATGCGGTTGAGGGCGGTGCCGAGGGCGCACTGGCCGTAGGGGAGCTGTTTGGCCAGCGTCTTTACGGAGATGTCCGCGCCGTCGGGCAGCCGGTCGAGGTAGGCGGCGATGGCGGCTTCGCGGGGTGGGAGGTGTGCGAAGTCGTGGTTGGCGCGGGTGAGTTGGTCTGGGGCGGAGCGCTTGCCGTAGCCCGGGTTCGCCATTGGGTGGGCGGAAGGGTGCGCAGAGGGGAAGGCGGCACTAAAGTTGGCTTCAGCCATGGGATCGGTCGTTTCGATCTCGTTGGTTAAGCCCCCGCAGGTGTTGGTAGCACCTGGCGGGGGCTGTTGCTTGTGCACGAACGTTAGAGGCCTGTCACTGTCCGTGGCAAACCGGACGCGTCAAGTCAACACGCGGGGTGGGAGGGCGGGTTGAGGCCCTTCACCCATTCCTTGAAAAGAAGGCTCGAAGCTCGGATCCCGAAGCTCAGGCGGGGCCGTCCTTGAGGTTCGCGACGAATTCCGCCCACGCTGTGGCCCGGAACACGAGCTTCGGGCCGTGGGGCGTCTTGGAGTCGCGGACGGGGACGACAGTGGGGAATGCCTGGGTGACTTCCAGGCAGTTGTCGCCGGTGCCGCCGCTGTAGCTGGACTTGTACCAGGTGGCCGCGCTCAGGTCGTACTCAGGCATGTTCCTCATGGTCGTAATCCTGCGCCATCGCTTCGAGGAGGGCCAGAGACTTCCCAGGCGAGAGTGCCGAAGCCGTGAGGAGTTCGAAGTAGAGCCTGTATCGGGCAACAGTGGCGGGGTCGTCCTCCAGTCGTCCGGTGTCGACTCCTTCGAGATAGGCCAGCGGAGGGGCGTCGTCGAAGTCCATCAACCTGACGCAACCCTGCATCCCCGGGTGGGCTCCCGCGTCGAACGGCAGAACCTGAAGGATGACGCGGGTCTGGCGGATCAGGTCGATGAGGTGACGTAGAGACCCTGCCATCACTTCTGGCCCGCCTGTCACGCGACGCAGCGCGGCCTCGTCAATCACCGTCCACAACAGAGGCTTTGTTGGATCGCCGAGGATCCGCGCCCGCTCCATCCGGCCTGTCACCAGCTCCTCGATGGCCTCTTCCGCCGCTGAGGGCAGGTAAGCGCGACTGACGGCTCGTGCGTAAGCAGGCGTCTGGAGCAATCCGGGGATCAGCATCGATGCGTACTCCCTGATGGCCGTGGCCTGCGTCTCCGCCTCTGCAGCTTCCGCAAAGTGCTCGCGGTACTTCGACTTCGCCGCCGCCCCACAGTTCCGCTGGAAGAAAGCCCCCGTCCCCAGTGCCTCGTCCAGCAACCGCGCATACTCCCGCTGCATCCGCCGCGTCCCCGCCTCCAACTGCCCGATGAACGACCCGCTGACAAACAACCGCTGGCCCAGTTCTTCCTGGCTCAGGCCGGCCTTCTCGCGGGCGTGGCGGAGTTCGGCGCCCAGGAGGGCCCGAGGGGAGGAGGAGGGGTCTAGGTCCCTGGATCCGGGCATGGGCAACTCCCTGTCGCACGCATGGGGTTGTTGGATCGCCGTGTATGGCCAGGCTAGGGGCACGTCGGCCACGCTGTGTGCTGAATCGCAAACTCAGCGTGGAGGTAGGAAAAGGTGCGCTCGACCGAAGAGATCGTGGAGTCGCTGCGGGACGCGCTCGGGGGAGTCGGTGTCGTGCTGCCGTCCCTGTGCGTCGATCCGGTCACGGCCGCGAGCGACGAGCCGTTCGCCCTGGTCGATCTGGGGCGGTGCAACGTGCGGACGGCCGAGCACCTGACGGACGTACTGCGCTCGCTGCCCGTGGGGGAGACGCTGCGGGCTCGCGTGAGGCAGGTCAACCGGGAGCCGAAGTCACGGTGAAGTAATGGTGGCCGGCAGGTGTACAACCATTCGCCCGGCATCGCCGTCGAACTGGCGTATCGCGCATACAGCGGCGTACGCCCCACCGCACGCCACCCCACAAGACACGTCCTTTCCCCAGAGGAAGCCTCTTCATGACGTTTCGTTGGTGGTGCGGTGTCCTGCGCGTGCGCGGGAAGACCGACCTTTTTCTCGTGTTCCTGTTCGCCGTCGGATTCGCCGCACTGCCCGTGTTCGCGCTGTTCCCGTCGCTGTGGGGCTTCGCCGCGGCCTCGGCCGTGACGTACGCCGTGGACGAGGTGCTGCACACGCGCTCTCCCGCCTTCGTACGGCGGCTGGCCGCGCTGCAGCTCACCCGCACCATGCGGTTCGCCGTGCGGACGGTGATGCTGCTGGCCCTGGCCGACCGTATGGGCGCGCCGGATCCGGTCCTGGTGGCCGCGCTGGCGGTGTTCAGCGCTCACTTCGCGCTGGTCATGCTGTACGGGGCGGTGCACCACGCGATACGCCGGCGGCGCACGCTGCCGGTCGTGGTGCGCAACCTCGAGATGGGCGGGGCGGGCATCGCGCAGTCCCCGCCCGCCTTCCTCTACCGGCGTTTCCTGCGCAAACTGCTGCACCTGGACCTGCCGGCCCACGCGGGGCTGCTCGCCGCGCTGGCGGCCGGGGCGTGGCAGCCCGCGGGCATCGGCTTCGCACTCACCGGCGGGCTCGCGGTCGCGGCCGTGGCGGCGCTGCTCGGGCAGCTGCGCCGGGCCCGCCGGATGCCGTCCGGAGACGAGGTGATCGCCGAGGTCAACCGGCAACTCGCCGGGTACCGGCCGGAGGTGGCGCTGTACTTCAGCTTCGCCTCCGTGTCCCGGGACTTCATGTACCAGGTCAACATGTGGATCGAGACGCTGGAGCAGCTCGACCGGCGGCCGTTGATCATCCTCAGGGAGCGGGCCTCGTTCCGCTACCTCAGCCGTACGTCGATCCCGGTCGTGTGCGTGCCGAAGGCCGACGACGTGGCGCAGCTGGAGCTGCCCGAGCTGCGGGTCGTCCTCTATCCGGGCAACGCGGGCAAGAACGTGCACATGCTGCGCGTCGCCGAGGCCAAGCACGTCTTCATCGGGCACGGCGACAGCGACAAGCTCGCCAGCAGCAACCGGGTGAGCAAGGTGTACGACGAGATCTGGGTGGCCGGGCGGGCCGGGCGCGACCGGTACCAGCGGGTGCGGCACGCCATCAGTGACGAGGCGATCGTCGAGGTGGGCCGCCCGCAGCTGTCGTCGATCCGGCTGCACGCGGACCATGTGCCGGGTCCGTCGCCGGTCGTGCTGTACGCACCGACCTGGGAGGGCTGGAGCGACGACGACTGCCATACGTCCCTGATCCCGATGGGCGTGCCGTTGATCGAGAAGCTCCTCGCGGAGAACGTCCGGGTCGTCTACAAGCCGCATCCCCTCACGGGCAAGCGGTCGCGGGCGGCGGCCGAAGCCGACCGGGCCGTACGCGAGTTGCTGCGCGCGGACAACGAGCGACGGGACGCCGAGCGGGCCGAGGCCGCGATCGCCGCTGTCCGGCCTCGGCTCGCGGAGATCCAGGCCCGGCTCGGCGAACTGACCGGGCGGCTCGGCGGCGACGACGCCCAGCTGACGCGCGAGGCGCGGGTTCCCGGCCGGGACGGGGAGGCCGAGTGGCACGAGCTGCGCGCAGAGTGGCACCGGATCTTCTGGGAGAGCCGGGGCCCCGCACGTCACAACGTCGTTCTCGGGCAACTGCCCACGCTCTACGAGTGCTTCGACCAGGCCGACATCCTCATCAGCGATGTCTCGTCCGTGGTCGCGGACTTCGTGGCGAGCCTCAAGCCGTACGTCCTGACCAACGCGAACGATCTGCCCGACGAGGACTTCCGGGCGGCGTACACCACCGCGGGCGGTGCCTACCTCCTCGACCGGGACTGCACCCGGCTGCCGGAGATCCTCCGTTCGGTCCGCACCCCCCACCACGACCCGATGGCACCCGAACGCCGGATCCTGAAGGACTACGTCCTCGGCCCGGACCGCCCCACCTCCATGGAGCGGTTCAACGCGGCGGTCAACGCCCTGGCCGAGAAGTCGGCGGCGGAGCAGGCCGAGCGGCTCGGGGACGGGCAGCGGGTGGCTGTGGGGGTGTCCGACCGGGTGGCGTAGATCTGGTGTCCCGGGGGCCGGGCCGAGTCAGGCGCGCCCGTGCCCACCCCGTCGCACCGCGCCGAGCTGGGTGCGGTCCAGGTCGGCGCTGGTGAACTTCTGCGCCACGGTACGCAGGATGGCGGCCATGGCTTGGGCGGGCGGTGTGGCCTCGCGTGACGCGGCGCGGGCGAGCAGGATGCGGCGGGTGGGGGCAGGCACGTCGGATCCGAACGGCAGCAGGCGGACGTCGCTGCGGCGGCTGGTGAGGGCGAGCCGAGGGGCGAGGGCGATGCCGAGGCCGGCCGCGACCATGGCCTGGGCTTCCTGGTAGTCGTGTGAGGCGTAGGCGATGCGCGGTTCGAACCCTGCCCGGTGGCAGCTGCGACGCAGGACGTCGGCGACGGGGTGGTTGTCGGCGCGGGTGATCCACTCCTGGTCGGCGAGATCGCTGAGGCGCAGCGAGGGCAGGGTGCGCAGCGGGGAATCGGCGGGGACGACCAGGACGGTGGGATCGTCGAGCAGGTGGGTGAGGGACAGGGCGTCGTCGTTGACGCGGTTCCACTCGTAATCCCAGAGCAGCGCCTTCTCGACCTCTCCCGTGTGCAGCATCTCGCGCAACTGGTCGAGGACTCCGGCGCGTACGACGGTCCGTACTCCGGGGTAGCGGCGGCTGAACCGGGTGAGGGCGAGCGGCAGGAGCGAGGCGCTGGCCGTGGGGAACGATCCGAGTCTGAGCGTGCCCTGGTCCAGGTCGGCAAAGGCGTCCAAGTCGGCTTCCGCGGCCCTCAGTTCGCGTCGGATGACTTGGCCGCGCTCGGCCAGGGCGGCGCCCGCCGGGGTGGTGCGGATGCCGCGCGGCAACCGTTCGACGAGGGGCTGCCCGGCCTCCCGCTCCAGCTGGGACATCTGCTGGGAAGCGGCGGAGGTGGTCATGCCCAACGCCTCCGCGGCGGCGGTGAGCGAGCCGCGCTCGGCGGCCTCGGTGAGCAGCAGCAGGCGGCGTACGTTGAGCATGCCCGCGAGTTTAGCTGCACTTAACTGAGGTGAAGAAATCTGCCATTGTGCCCAAGTCTCGCGGCTGCGAAGGTCTTCGCATTCGCCGGAGCGGTTCACCGAAGCGCAATGCCCCCGTAACCGTCCGCCCCGGCCTTCCCCCTCTGTCTGTGAACCAGGAAGAGCCTCAGCTGTGCACATTCCCGCGACCTTGGTGCGTGGCGGCACCAGCAAGTGCTGGTTGTTCAGTCAGGTCCATGTCCCCACCGAACGCAGTGAGCTGGAAAGGCTGCTGGTCGCCGCGTACGGCTCCACGGACCCCGTGGAACTGGACGGGGTGGGCGGAGCGACACCGACCACCTCCAAGGCGGCCGTCGTCGGCGTTTCCCCCGCGCCCGGTGTGGACGTCGACTACCTGTTCGCCCAGATCGGCATCGGCACCGGCACGGTCGAGTGGACCAGCAACTGCGGAAACTGCGCCACCGGCATCGCCTTGTACGCCGTCGCGAAGGGGCTGGTGCCCATCAGCGGTGACCGGACTCGGGTGGTGATGCGGAACAGCAACACCGGCGCCGTCATGGAAGGGGTGGTGGACACCACCGGCGGTGTGGTGCATCACTTCGGTGACCAGACCGTGCCCGGCACACGGGCCGGCGGCGTGGCGGTCGGCCTCACCTTCCTGAGCCCGGCCGGCAGTACCACCGGCTCGCTGCTCCCCACCGGACGGGCGGTCGACGAGCTGCGACTCGGCACCGCTGAGCCGCAGCAGGTGACCATGGTGGACGCGGGTGCCCCCGTGGTCCTCGTGGACGCCCGTGGCGCCGGCCGCTCCGGTGCCGAGTCCCTGGAGCAGGTCCGTGCCGACGTGCCCTGGCTGCGAGCGGTCCGCCACACGGCCGCGCCGCTGATGGGACTGCTCGCCCCGGGTCAGGAGCCCGGTGACGCGGTGCCCAAGGTGGGCCTGGTCGGGCCCCCGGTGCCGTACACCACCACGCTGGGCGATCCGGTCGCCGCCGAGGACTACGACCTCTCGGTACGCATGCTCACCATGAACGCCCCTCACCCGGCGATCGGCCTGACCTCCGCGGTCGCCGTCGCGGCCGCGGGCCTGCTGAAGGACACGGTGGTTTCCCGGGCCGCGGGCGGGCCGACCGGTGAGTGGCTGCGCCTGGGCACGCCCGCCGGCATCGTGGCCGTCCGCTGTTCGGACCTGCGCGACGGCGTCCCGGACCGCGTCACCGTGCAGCGGGCCGCCCGGCTGCTCGCCGACGCACGTATCTACGTACCGGAATCAGGAGCGCACAAAGCTGCCTGAACCGGGATGAATCTCCCCGGACGGTCCCCCAGCCGTCGCCCCGGGGTAGCCCCGCCCCCCGGGGGCGCGCCCTCCCGTCCCCTCCCCGCACCAAGGACAAAGATGTCTCCTGAAGTGATCTCCATAGGCGCACTGCTGGTGATGTTCGTGGTCGGTACCTTGCTCCCGATCAACCTGGGCATTCTCGCCTTCGTCGCGACCTTCACGGTCGGAACCGCCTCGCTCGGCCTCACCGAGGACGAGATCTTCGAGGGCTTTCCGGTGGAGCTGTTCCTGACGATCGTGGGAGTCACCTACCTGTTCTCCGTCGCCCGCCGCAACGGCACCATCGATCTGCTCGTCGCGGCGGGAGTGCGCCTGGTCCGCGGGAAGGTCGCACTCATCCCCTGGGTGCTGTTCCTGGTCGCCGCACTGCTGACGGCGTTCGGCACCTTCACCCCGGCCGCCGTGGCGATCCTCGTGCCGGTCGCGATGAACTTCGCCTACCGCTACAAGCTGAACCCGCTCGTGGTCGGCATGATGGTGATCAGTGGCGGCCACGCGGCGCGTTCTCGCCGCTCGCCGTCTCCGGTGCGCTGGTGCTCGGCATGGTCGACAAGACCGGGCTGCACGTCTCTCCCGTCGCTCTGTTCACCGCCAGTTTCGTGATCAACCTGGTGCTGTCGCTCCTTACGTACGTCCTGCTGGCCAAACGCCCGGTCCCGCTGCTCGACCAGGACGAGACGGCGGGCGCGGACGAGGACCCCGCCGTGTCCGGCAGGCCCGACTGGCGACAGTGGCTGACCCTCGCCTGCCTGGTCGGCCTCGTCGTGGGCGCGCTCGGCTTCCAGCTGGAGATCGGTTTCCTGGCCCTGGTCGCGGGCGCCCTGCTGGCGCTGGTGGACATGAAGAGGCAGGAGAAGGCCGTCGACGGCATCAGCTGGGCCACGCTGCTGCTGGTCGCGGGCATGATGACGTACATCGCCATGCTGGAGAAGGCCGGGGTGATCGAGAAGATCTCCGAGCACGCCGCCAATCTGGGTGCGCCGCTCGTCGTCGCCCTGTTCCTGTGCTTCACCGTGGCCGTCACCTCGGCCTTCGCCTCGTCCACCGCGATCCTCACCGCGATCATTCCCATCGCCGTGCCGCTGTTGCTCTCCAGTCACCTCAGCGCCGCCGGACTGATCGCCGCCCTCGCCGTGTCCACCACCATCGTCGACACCTCCCCCTTCTCCACCAACGGCGCCCTGGTCCTGGCCAACGCCCGTGGTGTCGACGCTCGCCGCTTCTATCGCCAGGTCATCGGCTACACCGGCGGCATCGTCGCCCTCGGCCCCGTTGTCGCCTGGGGTGCTCTGGTCCTGCCCTGGTCGTAGGGCAGGGCGTCCTAGGAGCGTGAGTCGAGGGCCGCCCGCAGGTGCCCGCCGGACTCCTCCAGCAGCCGCTCCGCCGTCGGGCCGTCCACATCGGCCAGGATGGTCAGGATCGCGTTCTTCACCTCGCCACCGGTGGCGGTCAGGGCCTCATCGATCTCCTTGTCGCCGGCGCCGGTGGCGAGGGCGACGATGCGGTGGGAGCGGGCGCGGAGTTTGTCGTTCGACGCGCGGACGTCGACCATCAGGTTTCCGTAGGTCTTGCCCAGCCGGATCATCGTGATCGTCGAGAGCATGTTGAGGACGAGCTTCTGTGCCGTACCGGCCTTCAGGCGGGTGGAGCCGGTGAGCAGTTCGGGGCCCACGACGATCTCGATGCCGTGGTCGGCGGCGGCCCCGAGCGGGCTGCCGGGGTTGCAGGCGAGGCCGATGGTGAGGGAGCCGCGGGTGCGGGCGTACTCGGCCGCGCCGATCGCGTACGGCGTGCGGCCGGACGCCGAGATGCCGACCACCGTGTCGTCCGGGGTCAGGCCGAGGGACTCCAGGTCGGCCCGGGCCAGCTCCCGGGAGTCCTCCGCGCCCTCGACCGAGGTGACCATCGCCTCCGGGCCGCCCGCGATCAGGCCCACGACCCGGGAAGGGCCGGTGTTGAACGTGGGCGGGCACTCGGAGGCGTCCAGGATGCCCAGCCGGCCCGCTGTGCCCGCGCCCGCGTAGACGAGACGGCCGCCCCGGGCCATCCGCTCGGCCACGGCGTCGATCGCGGCGGCGATCTGAGGCAGCCGCGCCGCGACCGCACCGGCCACGGTGGCGTCCTCGCCGTTCATGAGCCGCGCGATGTCGAGCGTGGGCAGCCGGTCGATGTCCGCGAGCTCCGGCCGGAAGGCCTCGGTGGTCAGGGACTCCAGCTCGGTTCTGAGGTCTCGGGGGTCGGAGGTGGAGGTCATGACGGCTCTTTCCGTGTCTTCCCGTGTGTTTCCGGTGCCGGGCCGGCTCAGGAACGGTGGCGGTGGGCCAGCGCCTCGTACGACGCCGAGAGCGCCGGCGCCGCCGTCTCGTACGTCCGCTGCGCCACCCCCACGAACAGGCAGTCCACCACAAGGAGCTGACCGGTCCGGGACGACATGGCCGCCGGACGCAGTTCGCTCTCCCGCGCGGTGGACGTGGTGAGGACATGATCGGCGTACTGCGTCACCGGGCTGTCGGGGCGGCCCGTGATCGCCACCGTCGTCGCCCCGCGCTCGAAGGCGACCCGCAGCGGCTCGATGACGTCCCCGGTCGACCCGGAGTGCGTGATGGCGATCGCCACGTCACCGGCCCGCAGTTGCACCGCGTTCGTCACGGCCAGGTGCGGGTCGCTGTGGGCGTGGGCCATCAGCCCTATGCGCAGGAGCTTCTGCGTGAGGTCCTGGGCGACCAGACCGGACGCCCCGACGCCGTACACGTCGGTGCGGCGGGCGGCGACCAGCGCGGTGACGGCGGCGCCCAGTTGGACGGTGTCGAGGCCGGCGGCGGTGTCGGCGAGGGTCTGCTGTTCGTCGTAGGCGAGCTTCGCGACCACGTCGGCGATCGGGTCGTCGACCGCGATGTCCGTCGTTATGGCGGGGGCCCGGCCGGACTGCTGCTGGGCGGCGAGGCCGGCGAGGGCGAGACGCAGGTCCCGGTAACCCGGATAGCCGAGCAGGCGGGCGGTGCGTACGACGGTCGCCTCGCTGGTGCCGGTGAGTTCGGCGAGGCCGGTGACCGTGAGGGCCGCGCAGCCGGCCGGGTCGCCCGCGACGGCCTCGGCGACGCGGGCCATGGAACGCGTCATCGACGGGGCCAGCGTGCGGACCTTGGCCGCGAGGGCCGCCGGGGCGGGTGGGGTGCCGAGCGTGCCGACCATGGCACCCGAGCCGCCGCGTTCGCTGGCGAAAATTTCCTTCACTCTTCGGGTCACCATTGAAAGATATTTTCGGCTCGGCGCTGGGGTCAAGAGTGCGCACAATGGGGGGCATGGAGCCCATCACCCCCCTGGAACAGGCGCTGCATGCCGCGCGCGCCCTTGTACTGGCCGACCTCGTCGCGGGGCGCGTCGCCGAGGCGGACGTCGTGTCCCTGGTCGAGGAGTCCGTCGTGCAGCGGCGGTGGTGGGTCGAGCAGTGGCCGGAGGGCGCGCCGTACGTGGCCGGTCTGGTCGCGCAGGACGTGCAGGACTCCCTGCTGGAGCGGTACGGCCGCTGGCCGCTGTGCCCGGTGTGCGGCACCGGCGACCCGCACGCGCTGGACGTGCAACCGGAGTTGGGGCCCGACCCGCACTGGGTGTGCAGCGAGGCGGGCGTGAAGGTCGCGGCGGTGGGGTCGCTGGGCGAGGCCATCGGCGGGGCGGCGTCCTCGTGAGGCCCTGGTGACGATCTACATCGACCCGCCTGCCTGGCCCGGACACGGCCGCATGTGGTCCCACCTGATCAGCGACGTCTCGTACGAGGAACTGCACACCTTCGCCGAACGCCTCGGCGTGCCCCGGCGGGCCTTCGAGCGCGACCACTACGACGTCCCCGCCCAGCGCTACGCGGACGCGGTGGACGCCGGGGCCGTGGAGGTCAGCAGCCGCGAGGTGGTGCGGCTGCTGCACCAGGCGGGGTTGCGGCGCCCGAAGGGACGGCCTCAGCCGCGGGATCCGCGCAGTTCGTAGGCCACCTGCTCGGCATCCTCCGCGACGGCCGTGAATCCGGCGCGGGTCAGGACGCCCCGCGAGGGCGCGTTGTCCCGCTCGACGTTCGCGACCACGGTCCGTACCTCGTCCCGGGCCAGGGCCCATTCGGACAGCGCGCGCAGCGCCTCGGTCGCGTAACCCTGCCCGCGGGCCGCCTCGACCAGGTCGTAGCCGATCTCCACGCGCCCCGCCTCGTCCGGGACGCCGTGGAATCCCATGGCGCCGAGCGCGCGGCCGTCCTCGCGCCGGACCAGCGCGTACATGCCCCACTGAGGACGGTGGACCCCGTCCTCGTACTGCTTGTACACCAGCCCGGCGCCCACCCGGGTGCCCTCCATCGGGCCGCCCTCGATCCACTCGAAGCCGCCGTCGCCGACCGAGGCCAGATCGTCGGCCGCCGCCGGGGTGACGCCCTCAAGGGTGAGCCGGTCGGTGTCGATCACCAGGTTGTTGCTCCACCGCCACTCGGTGACGGGCGCCCGCCCCGGCAGCTCACCGCGGCCGGTGGCCCACAGCAGGGTCTGCCAGGGGGTGAGGCCGGGCTGGACGTGCGGAAAGATCCGGGTGAGGACGAAGTCGCACAGCTCGGGGTCCGGCTCGTACGCCACGCCCAGGCCCTCGGCGATGTCGTGGGTGTGCAGCAGGACCTCGGCCGTGCCCATCGCCGCGAAGCCCTCACGGTTCGCGTTGCGGAACGGATACGGATGGAAGGCCCGGACCTCGCGCGGCGTCGTCCGGATCGCGGCGGCGAACAGGGCCCCCATCGTCCTGATCACCCGCACCGCACCCGCGTTGTCGGCCCCCTCCTCCAGCGAGATCTCGAAGGGCGTGTACCCCTCGGGCTCCCGCCCCGCCAACTGCCCCGCGTACCCGATGAGATCCTCGGCGACATGGACCGCCGTCTCCCGGCAGCTCCATGTCACCCGCCCGGCCGGTGTCCCCTCCCAGTCCCGGTCGGCGACGGCCCCCAGCAACTCCACGCACTCCTCGACGGCCTGCTCCAGCTGTTCCGCACCCGTTGTCCACATGGTGGGGAGGTTACGAGGGGGCTTGAGGTGAGAGCGACAGCATTTCCAGCTCGGCGGTGAGGTTGTGGCGAGCCGTCGCCTCCCACTCCGCCGCTCCGTACGGGGTCCTGAACAGCCGTGGCAGGGCGAGGAGTTGGCGCAGGATCGTGGCGCGGCCCGTGCGGAAGGCGTCGCTGGGGACGAAGTGGTACTCCTCGCGGACGGCGGTCGTGTAGGCGGCGTACGCCGACGGGGGCGAGGCGAGGATCGCCAGGTCGGCGTCGCACAGGACCTGGCCGTCGGGGTCGTCGTCGGCGGGGTCGTGGGTGACGGTGAGGCGGACCAGGCGGGCGACCTCGGCGGTCTTGTCCTGTGGGAGACCGGCCTCGGGGAGCGCGCGTTCGGCCAGGCGGGCGGAGCGCTCCTCGTTCTCGGAGCGGTCGGGGAGGTAGACCGCGTCGTGGAACCAGGCGGCCAGGCGCACCACGTCCGGGTCGTGCGCGTGCTGCTCCAGTACGTCGACGCGGTCGAGGACCGCCGTCAGGTGCTCGACCGTGTGGTAGCGGCGCTGGGGCTCCTGCCAGCGGCTGAGCAGGTTGTCGCCGTACGGTGCCGGGTCCGGGCCGCCGGCCGGGCCCCGGGCCGCTTCCAGGGTGCGGGTGAAGCGGGTGCGCAGGGTGTCGAGATCGGCCATGCCGTCATTCTCCCGCTGACCCCGGGGTGGGATCTAGCTTGGTGTGTATGACGACTCCTGCTGATGTGCACGACGTACGGGACCCCGAGCAGCCCGGGCGGCTGCTCACGATCGAGCGTGACGCGCTGATCCCGCTGCTGCGGGGCAGGGCCGACGAGGACTTCGCACGGCCCGTCGCCGCGTGTCCGGGCTGGACGGTGCGGCACGTGCTGGCGCACTGCTCGGCCGCCCTGACACGGGTGGCGGAGGGCAGGTTCGAGCCGGGCGTGTTCTCGCCCGAGTCGAACGACCGGGACATCGCCGAACGGGACGACTGGACCAACGCGCGGGTCGTGGACGAGCTGGAGCGCGGAATGACCGGGGCCGGGCCCGTGATCGCCGGGGCGGACGGGAAGCTGGACGGCCTCGCGCTCGGGGAGTGGGTGCACGCCGGGGACGTGCGCGAGGCCTTCGGGGAACCGGGGGCGTACGGCGGGGCCGGGCTGCCGGACGCGCTCGCGCTGCTCGCCCGGATCACCCGCGAGCGGGGACACGTGCCGCTGCACGCCGACCTCGACGACCTGGACGAGCCCCTGCGGCTGGGGGAGAGCGGCGGGGAGCGGCCCCCGGGGCGCTTCATCGGGGACGGGCCGACCCTCGTACGGCTGTATACGGGGCGGCAGGTCGACGGGGCCGCGTACGAGCTGGCCGGGGTGGAGGCGAAGGAGCTGAACATCTTCGGGTGAGGGGCCCGGGGCCGGCGGGGTGCTTGGGAATCGGCGGAAGTGGGCAGCGTAGTCTTGATTGGACTAGACCTGTCGCCGAACGCCGACGCCATGCCGACGAAGGGGCCCCATGAGCAAGCGTGCAGTCCTGGAGGTGATCGCCCTCGGCGTCGAGGACGCGGTCGCCGCCCAGGCGGGAGGCGCGGACCGCCTGGAGCTGGTCACCGACATGGCGGCCGACGGGCTCACCCCGTCGGCCGGGACCGTCGCCGGGATCCGCCGGGCCGTCGACATCTCGCTGCGGGTGATGCTCCGGCCGGCCGACGGGTTCGCGGCCGGGGACGTGGACCGGCTGGTGCGGGTGGCGGCGGAGCTGCGTGAGGCCGGGGCCGAGGAGTTCGTGCTCGGGTTCCTCGACCCGGACGGCGGGGTGGACCTGGCGGCGGTGGAGCGGGTCGTCGGGGTGTTGGACGGCTGCCCCTGGACCTTCCACCGGGCGATCGACCGGGCCGCCGACCGGGACGCCCTGCGCAAGCAGCTGGACGGGATGCCGGGGTTGGACACGTACCTGACGGCCGGATCGGCGGACGGGGTCGATGACGGGTTGCCCGTGCTGCTCGCGGAGGCGGGGCGGCGCGGGGAGCCGGGCTATGAGCAGCGGTTGCTGGTGGGGGGCGGGTTGCGGCTCGATCATGTGCCGACGTTGGTGGAGGCCGGGGTCGACGGGTTTCACATCGGCGGGGCGGCTCGGCCGAGCGGGTGGGCCGAGCCGGTGTCGGCGCAGGCGGTCGCGGAGTGGCGGGCCGCGGTGGACGGTTCCTGATCGGTGCTCTGCGTTGTCGCTGGGGCCGGGTGGGAGCCCAGCCCGGCGCGACGAGGCGCCGCTGCGCCCCCGCCCCAGCGGCACGATCGCCCGCGGCTAAGCGGCCAGTTGCGGCGGCAGCGGTGCCACGTGCGTCACCGTCAGCCCCGACACCGCTCGCGTCAGCGCCACGTACAGCCGTCGCAACCCGGTCCGCTCGTCCGGTTCGCCGTCGACCACCGCCTGGGGCTCGTCCAGGACGACGTAGTCGTACTCCAGACCCTTCGCCAGCGACGCCGGGACCAGGGTCAGGCGGGTCTCCTGGGTCGTCTCCTCGCCCGGGCCGAGGTAGGGGATCCCGGCCTCCGCCAGGGCCCGTGCCAGCTCCGGGACCCGGGCGTCCGCCGCGATCAGGCCCGTCGAGCCCTCGTGGCGCAGCGACTCGCGGCAGGCGCCGACCACGTCGGCGGTCCCGGAGACCGCCCGGACCTCGAAGTGGCCCGGATTCTCGCGGATCGACACGACCGGGGTGAGGCCCGGGGCGATGTGCGGCAGCAGCCGGGAGGCGTACGTGATGACGTCCGTCGGCACGCGGAAACCGGCCGTCAGCTCCTCCACCACCGCGTCCTGTTTGCCGAGGTGGGTCAGCGCCTCCTGCCAGCCGCGGGTCGCCCACGGCGTGGTGCCCTGCGCCAGGTCGCCGAGGACGGTCGCGCTGCCCGTGCTGCAGCGGCGGCCGACCGCCCGGTACTGCATGGGGGAGAGGTCCTGCGCCTCGTCGAGGACGACATGCCCGAGGGAGTGCGTGCGCTGGACCAGGTCGGTGGCCTCGTCGATGAGGACGGCGTCGGCAGCCGACCACTTGGCGGACTTGACGCTGCGTGCCGGTCTCGCCCACAGGACCGCCTTCTGCTCCTGCGCACCGAGGATCCCCTCCGCGTGTACGGCGAGGAAGTCCGCGTCCGAGAGCAGGCGCAGCACCAGTTTCGCCGGGTCGACGGCCGGCCAGACCGCCTTGACCGCCGCCTTCACCGCGCTGTTGCGGGCCACCGCGTCCTGCACCCGGTCGTCCGGCGCCTCGCCCGACCGCTCCATCTGCACCAGCACGGCGTGCGCGATGCGCTGCGGCAGGGCCTCGCGGGCGGCGCCGTAGCGGATGTCCCGGTCGAGCAACTCGCGGACGAGGTCCTCCAGCTCGTACGCCGCGACCCGCCACCGGCGGGAGCCGCGCACGACCACGACCGGCTCGGTGGGCAGGGTGACGTGCGCGTAGAGGGCCCTGCGCAGCACCTGCGCCATGCGGGCGTCGCCCTTGACGACCGCGGCCGTCGCGTCGTCCGTGCCCTTGATCTCGACGTGTGCCACCAGGTCCTCGACGGTGGCCTGCTGGACGGTCAACTCGCCCAGCGCGGGCAGGACTTGCTCGATGTAGTGCAGGAAGGACCGGTTGGGTCCGATGACCAGGGTGCCGGTGCGGGCGAGGCGCTCGCGGTGGGCGTAGAGGAGGTAGGCGACCCGGTGCAGGCCGACGGCGGTCTTCCCGGTGCCCGGGCCGCCCTGCACGCACACCGAGCCGGCCAGGCCGGACCGCACGATCTCGTCCTGCTCGGGCTGGATCGTCGCGACGATGTCCCGCATCGGGCCGACGCGCGGACGCTCGATCTCCCGCTGGAGGAGTTTGCTCGTACGCGCCGCCTCGGCCGGGTCCGACAGGTGCTCGTCCTCGTACGCCGTGAGGTCGCCGCCCGTGTAGCCGAAGCGGCGGCGCAGCGCGATGTCCAGCGGGTCCTTCTTGGAGGCCCGGTAGAACGGCTGCGAGACCGGCGCGCGCCAGTCGATCACCATGGGGTCGCCGTCGGCGTCGTGCACATGCCGCCGCCCGATGTAGAAGCGTTCACCGTCCGCCCCTTCGGCCTGCTCGGCACCCGGCCGGTGCAGATAGTCGAGCCGCCCGAAGAACAGCGGGGTGTCGCTGAGGTCGGCCAGGGCCTTGATGCGCTCCTCGATCTGGTGGGCCAGCACCTCGGCGTTGACCCAGTTCGCGGTGACGTCTTTGATGTCGAGGGCCTCGACGTCCTCGCGCATGGCACGCAGGGCGGAACGGGACGAGGCGAGGTGGGAGCGCTCACGGGAGAGCGGGTCGCCGACGGGCGTGGACAAGGGGGTGCCTCCGGAGGACCTGCTGAGTGATGGCGGTGAGATACCGGCCGGTTTCCGTCCGGTCATACATCGGGGCGGCCCGAAGGGCCTCATTCGAGGGTGGTGGTGGGCGACGGGCGGGAACTCCGTGAGGGAGGCGGGCAAGAGCGGAGATCCTAGAGGAGCGGGGGAGGCGACCGCCAACGGTTTTCCTCGGCCCCTGTTTCCCGCCCCCGTGTTTCTCATCCCCTGTTCCTCGTCTCCTGTTCCTCGTCTCCGGTTCCTCGTCCCCTAGGGGACGAGACCCTCCTCCCCGAGGGGCAGGAGTCGGTCCGCAGGCGTACGAGCGGAGCACGCAGGTTCGGCCCACAGACCGACGCGGGCTTTACGGGCGAAAACGCACCATGGAGACATGAGCGCAGCAACCATCTCCCCCGCCCCGGCACCGGGCCGCCCGCCCGGCGCCACCGCCGTGGCAGGCAGCCACCGCCACCGCCTCGGCGATGCCCTGCGTGCCGTCAAGGTCTTCGCGGGCGCCGCCTTCGACGTGATCGTCCTCGGCCAGTACGGAGAGGAAGTCGGCGTGGTCCGCCGCAAGTGAGCGGACGGACCCGCCCCTCTCAGCTCTCGGCCAGCAGCTCGTCCGCGTCCACGATGCGGTAGGCGTAGCCCTGTTCCGCCAGGAAGCGCTGGCGGTGGGCGGCGAAGTCCTGGTCGATGGTGTCCCGCGCGACCACGGAGTAGAAGTGGGCCTGGTGGCCGTCCGACTTGGGACGGAGCACGCGGCCGAGACGCTGGGCCTCCTCCTGGCGGGAGCCGAAGGTGCCCGACACCTGGATCGCGACCGTCGCCTCCGGCAGGTCGATCGAGAAGTTCGCGACCTTGGACACCACGAGCACGCTGATCTCGCCCTCCCGGAAGGCGTCGAAGAGCTTCTCCCGCTGCGCGTTCGACGTCTCGCCCTTGATCACGGGCGCGTCCAGGTGCTCACCCAGCTCGTCGAGCTGGTCGATGTACTGGCCGATGACGAGGATCTGCTGCCCGGCGAAGCGGCGGACGATCGCCTCGGTGACCTTCCGCTTGGTCGCGGTCGTGGCGCAGAAGCGGTACTTCTCCTCCGTCTCGGCCGTGGCGTACGCGAGCCGCTCGGAGTCCGTCAGGTTGACCCGGACCTCGACGCAGTCGGCGGGCGCGATGTAGCCCTGCGCCTCGATCTCCTTCCACGGCGCGTCGAACCGCTTGGGCCCGATCAGGGAGAACACGTCCGACTCGCGGCCGTCCTCGCGGACCAGGGTGGCCGTCAGGCCGAGCCGCCGCCGCGCCTGCAGATCCGCGGTGAACTTGAAGACCGGCGCCGGCAGCAGGTGCACCTCGTCGTAGACGACCAGCCCCCAGTCCCGCGAGTCGAACAGCTCCAGGTGGGGGTAGACGCCCTTCCGCTTGGTCGTCAGGACCTGGTACGTGGCGATCGTGACGGGCCGGATCTCCTTGCGCGTCCCGCTGTACTCGCCGATCTCCTCCTCGGTGAGCGACGTCCGCTTCACCAGCTCGTGCTTCCACTGGCGGGCGGAGACGGTGTTCGTGACGAGGATCAGAGTCGTGGACTTCGCCTGGGCCATCGAGCCGGCCCCGACCAGGGTCTTCCCGGCGCCGCAGGGCAGGACGACGACGCCGGAGCCGCCGTGCCAGAAGTTCTCGACCGCCTGCTTCTGGTACGGCCGCAGCGCCCAGCCGTCCTCGGCCAGCTCGATCGGGTGCGCCTCGCCGTCGACGTACCCGGCGAGGTCCTCGGCCGGCCAGCCCAGCTTCAGCAGGATCTGCTTGATCTGCCCGCGCTCGGAGGGGTGCACGGCGACGGTGTCCGGGTCGATCCGGGCGCCGATCAGCGGCGTGACCCGCTTCGACCGCAGGATCTCCTCCAGCACCGGCCGGTCGGTGGTCGTCAGGACCAGGCCGTGCGCCGGGTGCTTGGACAGGGTGAGCCGGCCGTAGCGGTCCATCGTCTCGGCGATGTCGACGAGCAGCGCGTGCGGCACCGGATAGCGGCTGTACTGCACCAGCGCGTCCACGACCTGCTCGGCGTCGTGACCCGCCGCGCGAGCGTTCCACAGGCCCAGCGGGGTCACGCGGTAGGTGTGGATGTGCTCGGGCGCCCGCTCCAGCTCCGCGAAGGGGGCGATGACGCGACGGCAGTCGTCGGCCTGCTCGTGGTCGACTTCCAGGAGCAAGGTCTTGTCGGACTGGACGATCAGCGGACCATTCACGCGCGGCACCCTTTCTGCGGCCAAACGTCCAGTGTGCCTGATCGATGCCGCCCGAGGGTGTGATCTGCACTGCTGGAACGACACCGGTCCTACAGAATGCCTTTTCATCCCAACGTGTGGTGTGAATTCATTTTTTCCACGGCGGCCCCGAAGAATGGCGAACCGTGCAGAATACGCCGACCACCACGCTCGGATACGCCCTGTTCGCCACCCGCTGGCTCCAGGCCCCGCTGTACTTCGGGCTGGTGGCCGCCCAGGGCGTCTACGTCTACAAGTTCTTCAAGGAGCTCTGGACCTTAATCCTGATGTGCGTGAGCGGGCACGCCACCGAGACGTACGTGATGCTCGCCGTGCTCAAGCTCGTCGACGTCGTCATGATCGCCAACCTGCTGATCATGGTGATCGTCGGCGGCTACGAGACCTTCGTCTCGCGCATCGGCCTCCAGGGCCACCGTGACCAGCCGGAATGGCTCTCGCACGTCAACTCCAATGTACTGAAGGTCAAGCTCGCCACCGCGATCGTGGGCATCTCCTCGGTGCATCTGCTCCAGATGTTCGTGGACGTCCACCACACCTCCCACCACGCGTTGATGTGGGGGACGGTGATCCACATGGCGTTCATCGCCTCGGCGGCGATCCTCGCGTACATGTCGGGCCCGATGGCCGCGCAGAGCGGCCGCGGACATGCCGACCGCGGACATGCCGACCGCGGACCCGCCGACCGTGCGCCGGCCGGGCACCCGCAGGTCGTGCCCGCGCAGCCGGGCCGGCAGACCCCGGCGGCCACGCTGCCCCATCCCCGGCGGCCGGAGCCGGAGCCGGTGTCCGTGTCGGAACCGGACGCCGGCGCCGAGGCCCGGATCCGCGCGGCCGGCTTCCCGGCCCGCAAACTGCTGGAGGACTTCGACCAGCAGCATCCCCGGAGCTTCGACCGGGAGACCGTAACCCGGCTCGGCAAGGCGGACTTCGTCACCGCCCGGCGCAACGTGGTGTTCGTCGGCCCGCCCGGCACCGGCAAGACGCACCTGGCCATCGCCCTGGGCGTGCGGGCCTGTCAGGCCGGGCACCGGGTGCTGTTCGCGACCGCCGCCGAGTGGGCCGCCCGGCTGTCCGACGCCCGGTCCGCCGGGCGGCTCGGCGCGGAGCTGGCCGCCCTCGACGAACACCCCCTCCTGGTCGTCGACGAGGTCGGCTACACGCCCTTCGACGCGACGACCGCCGGCCTGTTCTTCCAGCTGGTCGCGCACCGCTACGAGCGTGGCTCGCTGATCGTGACCAGCGACCGCCCGCTCGGCCGCTGGGACGAGGTCTTCGGCGGCGCGTCCGCCCCGGCGATGGCGGACCGGCTGGCCCATCACGCCGACGTCGTACGGCTGGACGGGGACAGCTACCGGATGCGCCGTCCTACCTCAGCGTGGGCAGACTGACGTTGTTGATCAGCGGGCCCTCGACGGAGACACCCTCCGTGACCAGGGGCTCGGCGCCGGCGGCCGGAAGAGGCAGCGGTGCGGGCGGGGCCGCGGCGGCGGAGGGCGCGAGCACGGCCACGAGGGCGGCGGCGGCCAGGGCTGCGGCGGGGAGCTTTTTTCGCATGGGGGCGACAGGCCTTTTCTCGTACTGAGCGGTGGGCGACTTCTCGTACTGAGCGGTGGGCGACGCGGCACCGCGGGCCGGCCCCGGGAGCGCCTGGGCCGGCCCGATGGGTGGTGCGGGACGAGTCAGATCTGCGGCGTCTCGAGGACGAACCCCGCGACATCGATGCCGACCGCGGCGGCCGGGGTGGCGAGCGCAGCGAACATCAGGGCGGCGGTGGCCAGGACGGCGGCGACTCGACGGGCAGCACGCATGCTGGACTTCCTTTCGGCAGCACTCACTCGAACTCCCTGCCGGGCGCCCGAGCTCGATCAGGACACCCGGTGGCTGCCCCCGGCCGTACGGCGTGATGCGGCACACCCCGCAAGGTCGCCCAAGGGTGGGACATCCCCGGCGTGGCGTGCATGAACGCCGGCGCGCACCCGAACGGGTGAGGGTCGCCCCTGCCCCGGGAGCCTCAGCCGGAGTCGTCGGCGAGCTCCGCGACCCCGGTGATCCGGTGCAGCGGATACGTACGGACCTCGTCCGCCGTGTGGTCGTAAGCCGTGACGAAGCCGCCCTCGACCCGGATGGGCGCGACGACCCGCTGGCTGGCGGCGCCCTCGGCGTTGACGTAGCCGATCCACAGGGCCTCGCCGGTCAGGACGGCGGCCTGCATGGTGGCGAGGGTCTCGGCGGAACCGGTGCGGGGCAGCTCGCCGTTGACCTCCACAGCCGTGCCCGGCTTGCGCGGGGTGGTGGAGGCGAGGTCGCCGGCCCGGATGGCGCGCAGCGCTGCCGTGAGGAGGATGTCGTCGGGGACCGGCGGGCCGTCCGGCACCGGCTCGGGTGCCGTGCGGGGCGGGGTGCGGTGGGCGAGGGCGCGGGTGATCAGCACATCGCCCTCGGCGGACTCGGCGGCCGGCGCGAACCCCAGCGCCCGCAGGCCTTCGAGGAGCCCCGCGGGGTCGGCCTGCGCGGCCAGCACGGTCGGGGCGAGCCGGCGCAGGCCCAGGGCGGCGGCCCGCTTGTCGGCGAGGATCTCGCTGAGCACCGCGTCGTCGTCGCAGCGCACGTACGCCGAGGCCGCGCCGACGCGCAGATGCCCGTGCCTGCGGGCCACGTCGTCGATCAGGTAGGCGAGCGGCTGCGGCACCGGCGTACGGGAGTGCGCGGCGAGGAAGGCGTGCAGGTCGGAGGCGGCCTGCCCGGAGTCGAGCGCGCGCCGCACAGAGCCGGGCGTGAACCGGTAGACGGTGGCCCCGCCCTTGGACTCGACGTCCGCGAGCACCCCGAGCATGTCGGCGAGCGGGCGCTGCAGGGGCCCGGGCGCCACCGCGGTCAGGTCGGCCTGGAGCAGCACGTGGTCCAGCGGCTCGGGCAGCAGGGGCGTGAGGAGCCGGGCCGCGGCGGCCGAGGCGACGGCCTGTTCGGCGGGGGAGAGGGGGACGACGGGGGCGGGGCGGTGGTGGTGGACGGGGAGTTTGGCCCCTGGCCCCTGGTCTCCCGCACCTCCTGGTCCGGAGGGCTCCGCTTCGGGGTGCTTCACGGGCGCCGCGGGCGCGCCGAGAAGAGCCCGGCCCTGTGCCGACATGGCGCCCCGGCCGGTGACGCCCAGCAGCTCCGCCTCGGACAGGGCCCACCGGGCGAGGCGGCTGCGCAGGTCGTCCTCTCGCTGGGCGCCGCGCAGGGGGCGCTCCCAGCCCAGCCGGGCGAGCACCGACCCGGCGTCCGGCGCGGCGCCCTCCGGCAGGCCGGCCAGCAGCGCCAGCACCCGGTGCCGTACCTCGGGCGCCGCCGACCGGTCCAGACCCGGCCCGAGCGCCGACAACGTGCGGTCCTTCGCGTCCCGCCCGCCCACCAGCCCGGCCGTCCGGGTCGCCGCGAGCCACGCCGTGACCAGCCGCGACCAGCGCTCGGCGGCGGGCGCCTCCCGCCACTCGTCGTACGCCGGGGTCGCCGCGTACCGCTCGTCGGCCTCCCCGTCCGAGGCGATCAGGCCCGCCGCGTACGCCAGTTCCACCCAGAACGCGGCGACCGGCTCGGGCACGTCGAGGGCGACGGCGGTCCGCTTCAGGTCCCGCACGCTCAGCCCACCGGCCCGCAGCACCGCGGGCCCGCCCTCGTCCCAGTCCTTCAGCAGCTCCTCGACGGTCGCGAGCGCGGTGTACGCCTGACCGGCCGCGGTGCTGTCCACAACCTGTGGACGATGTACGGCGGCGGCCTCGACCACCGGCGGCACGGGCTCCGGCGTCCGGTGCGCGAGCCCCCGTCGCAGGTGCAGGGCGACCTCACGCGGCAGCACGACCGTGCCGGGCGCCGTCGGCAACAGCAGCCCCCGGTCCAGCAGCCAGCGCAGCCGCGCCGCCGGGTCGGGGGTGACCTGCCCGTACGGCGGCCCCCACACCAGGCGCTCCAGTACCTCCAGCGAGTCGGCCGGGGCGTCGGCGAGCAGCGCGGTCATCCGGGCCCGGTCCGTGAACAGGCCGGTGAGGGCGCTCACCGCGGAGACCGAGTCGTGGGTCGAGGCGAGCCCGGCGGTCGTGACGATCTCCTGGATACGCCCCGGGGACATCCCGGCGGTGGCCTCCTGGACCGTGGGGCCGAGACCGGTCGGAGAGGGGTGCTGCGGCGCGGGAGCCAGCAGTTCACGTGCCGTGCGCACCAGCCGCAGCCGGTCGTCGCCGCCCCAGACCAGGGCCTGCTCGCGCAGGGTGTCCAGGGCGTGCGGCAGGGCGGCGACGACGGCCGGTTCGGCGTCGTCCCCGGCCGTGAGCCCGAGCAGTTCGTCGTACGTCGCCGGATCCGCCGCCACGGCCAGCGCCTCCGCCGTCTGCAGCGCGAACCGGTCCAGCCGCTCCAGGGCCCGCACGACCGAGGCACGGGTGCCGGCCCGGGTCGCCAGCTGCGTGAGGTCGGTCGGCACGGGCGTGATGAGATCCGGGCGGCCGCGCAGCAGCGCGCCCAGCGAGGCATCGCCCCGCGCGCGGAGCGCTTCCGCGAGGGAGCGGGGGGCCGGGGACCTGTCCTCGGTGCTCATCCGGTCAACGTTAGCGGGTTGCCTCCGGCGGTTGAGCCGACTGTGACCGGCCTCGTCCTCGAACGCCGGACAAGCTTTTGGCCGACCTGCCGGTACTCGCGATACCGTCGTCGGACGGCGTTGTCCAACGCACCCGCCCCGGAGGGGACTTCGTGGGGATCGAGAGCGACCAGGTCGTTTACGAGTATCTGAGCCGCGTCGGCGACGTGGCCCAGCAGCGGCAGTTGTCGTCGGCCACCCGCATGCGCCTGGTCGCGGACCTGCGCAACGAGATCGACCGGCGCCGCGCGAAAGCCACCGTCGACTCACCCGCCGCCGTCCGCCGCATCCTGTCGCGCCTGGGCAGCCCCGACGAGGTCGTGACCGAGGCAGCGGGCGGCACCGGTGGTGAGCCGCGGAGCGCCGCCCCCGCCTCCGCTCCCGCTTCCGTCCCCGTACAGCGCGACGCCGAGCCGGAGGAGCGGGCGAGGGGCGTGCTGCGGCGCGTCGTACCGCGGCCCCGTCCGGCGCGGTCCGCCGAGGAGCCGCACCCGGCCGTCTCCGACGGCGTGGCCCCGCCGCACCTGGCCGCCGGGCACGAGCTCGGGGACAGCGTCGTCCAGCCGGACTGGTGGCGGGTGGACAGCAGCCCCTTCGGGGCGGGCGACGACGTGCCGGGGTTCGTGGGAGGCGTGGAGCTGCCGGACCTGCTGAAGCCCCCGCGGCCGAGGAACGCGGAGAAGGCGGAGAAGGAGAAGCCGGCCGAGGCGGGGCAGACCGTACCGGCGGTCGAGGCCGCCGCGGAGGAAACGGCCGGCGAGACCGGCAGCCGGCGCCGTCTGTCGCGCCTGACCGCCGGGAACTGGAGCAACCCCCTCCTCCTTGCCGCCGCGGGTCTTCTCGTCGCGGGCGCCGTGCTCGGCAACTGGTTCGTGCTCCTCCTCGGCTGGCTCATCGCCTACGCCTCGCGCCGCCTGACCCAGGCGGAGACGAAGTGGGCCGTCATGGTCCTGCCCGGGCTCGCCGTCACGTCGGGCCTGGTGTGGCTGTGGGGCAGGATGAACGGCCGCTGGGGCACCCCGATCGCCGAGGGCCATGTGAACGACGCGGTCGCCGAGACCTGGCCCTGGGTGGTCCGGGGCGCCGCGGTGGCCTCGGCCCTGTTCCTGGTGTGGCGCTCCCAGCGCCGGCGGTAGGGGACACCGGGCCGACGTCTGCCCGTGGTACGGCCTGGGCACAATGGCTCATATGGCCTCCACGACCTCGCCCGCGCTCACCGTCGGTTTCGATCTCGACATGACCCTCATCGACTCCCGGCCCGGCATCCGCGCCTGCTACCAGGCGCTGTCCGAGCGGACGGGGACGTACATCGACGCCGATCTGACGGTCACGCGGCTCGGGCCGCCGCTGGCCGAGGAGCTGATCAACTGGTTCCCGGCAAAGGAGGTCGGGGACATGGCCGATCTGTACCGCGAGATGTATCCGTCGATCGCCATCGCCGCGACCCCGGCGATGACCGGTGCCCGGGAGGCCATCGCTGCCGTACGGGAGGCCGGCGGGCGCGCGATAGTCGTCACCGCCAAGTACGAGCCCAACGCCAAACTGCACCTCGCCCACCTCGGCATCGAGCCCGACGCCGTCATCGGCGATCTGTGGGCCGAACAGAAGGCGCAGGCGCTGCACGAGCACGACGCGGCCGTCTATGTCGGCGACCACGTCGGAGACGTACGCGGCGCCCGGACCGCCGGCGCGCTGTCCGTCGCGGTGGCCACCGGCCCCTGCCCGCCGGAGGAACTGCGCGCGGCGGGCGCGGATGTCGTCCTCACCGACCTGACCGAATTCCCCGGGTGGCTTTCGGACTACCGCCCCGCACGCGCCTGACGCCGGCCGGCCGCCACGGAACGCAGCACTCCCGCACCGGCCATCAGAAATCCGACCGCCATGAGCATGCTCAATCCGAACATGTACGTCGGAAAGGGCGACGTCCCGAGGAACAGTGGGGCGACCGTGACCAGTGTGGCCACGGCACCGATGAAGAAGACGATGGCACCGGCACGGACCAGACGGTCACCGGGCGCGGCGGAATTCGTTTGGGTTTTGTCACGCACCGGACCAGGGTAGTTCCCAGCCCGAAGGAACAACCGGGTGACGTCTTGTCACCGGCCTGAAGAGCATTAGCCTTGGTACCGGCGGGTCCGTGCGGCCCGCCCGAGTGCTATCAAGAGCCGTTTCCAGAAGCAGTTTTCCGACGAGTACGAGGACGAGGACAGACGTGCCTACCGGCAAGGTCAAGTGGTTCAACAGCGAGAAGGGCTTCGGCTTTCTCTCCCGCGACGACGGCGGTGACGTCTTCGTCCATTCCTCGGTCCTCCCCGCCGGAGTCGAGACGCTCAAGCCCGGTCAGCGAGTGGAGTTCGGCGTGGTCGCCGGGCAGCGCGGCGACCAGGCACTGTCCCTGACGATTCTGGACCCGACCCCCTCGGTCGCAGCCGCGACCGCGCAAGAAGCCGGACGAACTGGCCTCGATCGTCCAGGACCTCACGACCCTGCTGGAGAACATCACCCCGATGCTGGAGCGGGGCCGTTATCCCGAGCGGACCTCCGGCAAGAAGATCGCCGGCCTGCTGCGCGCGGTCGCCGACCAGCTTGACGTCTGAATCCCCTAGGGGAATCGCAGCGCGTTCGGGCCGAGGGGCGGTACCAGTCCCTCGGCCGCCGCGCGTGTCAGCAGTCCGCGTACGGCTGCGTAGCCGTCCTCGCCGAGGCCGGCCGTGAACTCGTTGACGTACAGCCCGATGTGCTGGTCGGCGACGGCCGGGTCCATCTCCTGGGCGTGCTCCATGACGTACGGGCGGGATACCTCGGGGTCGTCCCAGGCGGCGCGCACGGACGTCCGGACGGAGTCGGCGAGCAGCCGCAGCTTCTGTTCGCCCAGCGACCGCTTGGCGATGATCGCGCCCAGCGGGATCGGCAGCCCGGTGGTGTGCTCCCAGTGCTCGCCCATGTCGGCCAGCTTGTGCAGGCCGTAGTTCCCGTAGGTGAAACGCGCCTCGTGGATCACGAGCCCCGCGTCGACCTTCCCGTCCCGTACGGCCGGCATGATCTCGTGGAACGGCATGACGACGATCTCGCCGACTCCGTCGGCCAGGGTGTCGGCGGCCCACAGCCGGAACAGCAGATAGGCGGTGGACTTCTCGCTGGGCACGGCCACCGTACGGCCGGTCAGGTCGACGTCCGCCTCCCGCGTCAGCACCAGCGGCCCGCAGCCCCGCCCCAGCGCACCCCCGCAGGGCAGCAGCGCGTACTCGTCGAGGACGTACGGCAGCACGGCGTACGACACCTTCAGCACGTCGAACTCGCCGCGTTCGGCCATGCCGTTGGTGACGTCGATGTCGGCGAAGGTCACGTCGAGGGCGGGGGCGCCGGGGACGCGGTCGTGGGCCAGGGCGTCGAAGACGAAGGTGTCGTTCGGGCAGGGGGAGTACGCGATCCGCAGTTGCTCACTGGTCATGACGGTTCCAACTCTCCAGTACGGGCACGAGCTTCCCGAAACCCTCGGTCAAAGCCGCCAGGGCGTCCCCGATGCGCCAGGCGGCGCGGTCGCGCGGCCCGACGGGATTGGAGATCGCCCGGACCTCCAGCACGGGCACCCCGTGCGCGACGGCGGCCTCGGCGACACCGAAGCCCTCCATGGCCTCGGCGAGAGCGGAGGGGTGCCGCTCGCGCAGCACGGCGGCGCGCTCGGCGGTCCCGGTCACGGTGGACACGGTGAGCACGGCCCCGGTACGGGCCCCGGCGGCGCCGGCGGCCTGCCGTACGAGCTCCTCGGGCGGCTGATGCCGAACGGTCCCGAACCCGAGCTCCGTGACCGACAGGAACCCGTCGGGCGTCTCGGCCCCCAGATCGGCCGCGACGATCTCATCGGCGACGACGAGCGACCCCACAGGCGCCCCGGGCTGGAACCCCCCACCGATCCCGGCGGAGACCACGAGGTCGTAGGGGCTGCCCCGGAGGGCGGCGGTGGTGAGTGCGGAGGCGATGGAGGCAGCGGCGAGAGCGGGCCCGACACCGGCGTCGATCACGTCGACATGGCCGTGCGCCGTCGCGCCGCTACCGCCGAGCGCCTTGTCACCGGACCCCGGTGAGAACCCGCCGAAGGCCTTGGCCACCGCGTCCCTCTCCACAGGAACGGCGGTGGCCACAAGCACCCGGCCAAGCCCGGCGGCAGCGATCAGGCGTCCTTCTCCAGCTTGAAGTTCCACAGCCCGGACGTGTCCTTCGCGCCTTCCTTGATGGACACCAGCGTCGAGTTGCCCTGTGCGCCGTACTGGGCGTTGAAGAACACGCTGCCGGGGATGGTGCGGTACGTCTTCGTGCTGGAGTCGGTCAGCGGCTGACCGTTCATCAGGATCGTCCAGCCCTTGTCGGCGATCTCCGGGTCGACACCAAAGCGCACGGTCTCGTCCGGGTCGACGGAGATGCTCTTGATGCCCTTGTCCTTCAGACACTGCGTGAGGTCGGCGGGCTTCAGGGCGTCGCCCTCGCCGCCACAGGTGGCCTCGGAGTTCACCGAGTCGTGGCCCACGGTGACCGTGGCCATCGGCGTCGGCTTGTCACAGGCCGACAGGACGAGCAGTCCGGCGGATACGACACCGGCGACAGCGACGGCGCGGCGGCGTCGCACTACGGATTGCAACGTGTTCATGGGCGAAGGTTATCCGGCATGCGGGTCGGACCGCCCACGCGGGGTACGGCTCCCACGGAGATCCATCACGAGATCCATCAGAAGGGCCCTACGCCACGCGCGGCCGCGTCGCACCCCCGCGCCGCGCCGAGCTGATCAGCCCCCGCGCGGTCGTCAGCCATCCGGTGCCGATGATCGCGGCGCCCACCGCCAGCCCGAGCGAGCCGTTGAGGGGCAGCGCGATGCCGACCGCCCCGCCCAGCACCCAGGCCATCTGCAGCAGTGTCTCGGAGCGGGCGAAGGCCGACGTCCGGACCAGTTCGGGCACGTCGCGCTGGATCAGGGCGTCCAGGGAGAGCTTGGCCAGGGCCTGTGCGAAGCCCGCCATCGCGGCCAGGCAGGCGACCAGGACCGCGCTGAAGAACACCGCGGCCGTGATCGCCACGCCCAGCACGCACGCCACGACCGTCACGATGATGATCTCCGGCGCCCGGGAGCGGAGCCACGCCCCGACCGCCGTGCCGAGCGCGTTGCCCGCCCCCGCCGAGACGCCCACCACCCCCAGGGACACGGCGGCGCTCTGGCCGGAGACCGGGTGCTCGCGCAGCAGGAAGGCGAGGAAGAAGATCAGGAAGCCGGTGAGGCAGCGGATGGAGGCGTTGGCGGCCAGGGCGTGGGTGACGGCCGGGCCGACCGTGCGCAGCCCGGGGCGCTTGACGGGTCGGCGGTGCGGGCCGTGCAGGTGCTGTTCGTCCGCGGCCAGCAGGGCGGTGTCCTCGCCCTTGGCGGAGTCGACCTTGGGCGGCAGCGTGAACGACAGGACCGTCCCCGCCACGAAGAGCAGAAAGGCGCCGTAGAGCGGCCAGCGCGGTCCGATCTGCTGGAGTCCGGCGCCGATCGGGGCGGCGATGCCGGTGGCGAGGAGCCCGCCGAGGGTGACGCGGGAGTTGGCCTTCACGAGGGAGAAGCCGGGCGGCAGCAGCCGGGGCACGACGGCGCTTCTGACCACCCCGTACGCCTTCGACGCGACGAGGACGCCGAGCGCGGCCGGATACAGCTCGATGCCGCCGCTGACGACCGCTCCGGACAGGATGAGCGCGAGCAGCGCCCGGGCCAGCATCGCGCCGGCCATCGCCGCCCGGCGGCCGTGCGGGATGCGGTCGAGCAGGGGGCCGATCACCGGCGCGAGGAGCGTGAACGGCGCCATGGTGATGGCGAGGTACAGCGCGACGCGGCCGCGGGCCTCGTCGGTCGGCACGGAGAAGAAGACCGTCGAGGCGAGGGCGACGGTGATCATCACGTCCCCGGCGCCGTTCACGCCGTGCAGTTCGATCAGCTTGCCGAGGCCGGACTCGCCGGCGCCGTGCGCGTGGGTCGCCTTGCGGATACCGCGGGCGGTTCCTGTGACCGGGAAGTGCAGGGCGCGGCCGACCGCGCGGAGGGAGCCGCCCACACGGCCCGGTCCGCTCAGTCGGCTGTTTCCCTTGACCCCTTTCGACCCACCGGTCCCGGTGGCGCCCGGGGGCGTCTTCGCGGCTGCCACGACGTCATAGTGCCCCGAGAAGGCTCTGGGTAGTGCCATTACCGCTTGTATAGGGCCTGTGGGGTGACTGTCTGGGTTGTCGGGTCCTGGCACCGTCGGTGTACGCGAAGTGGGGCGGAAGGGTAGCGTGCGTATCTCAGCCATCCCGCAGAATGGATGAAGGACGTTGACGCGGTCCCCCGGTCCGCTCCGTCCGCCCCCGCGCTGGGAGTGGCGCACTCGTGAGACGGCGTATGGAGAGAAGCGATACCTGTGAGCGCAGCGACAACGCGAAGCCGCACCCCTGACCGTCTGTGCGCCGAGGCCGTCGACCTCGCGCGCACCGCAGCCGAGGAGGCCGCGGCGCCAGGGATTGTCGGCGA
Organism: uncultured Actinomycetota bacterium; assembly: GCA_963798065.1. Taxonomy (GTDB): domain Bacteria; phylum Actinomycetota; class Actinomycetes; order Streptomycetales; family Streptomycetaceae; genus Streptomyces. The sequence continues at coordinate 213,152 of CAWCSC010000027.1, forward strand.
GCACGTGGGGACGGTCTCCGAGGGAGACCGCGTTGTCACGCATTACTTCGAGTGCCGGGAGCTGGGGTACCGGGGCTGGCGCTGGGCCGTGACGGTGGCCCGGGCGTCCCGGGCGAAGATCGTCACGGTGGACGAGGCGGCGCTGCTGCCCGGCCCGGAGGCGGTGCTCGCGCCCGAGTGGGTGCCGTGGAGCGAGCGGCTGCGCCCCGGCGACATGGGGCCGGGCGACCTGCTGCCCACGGACGCCGAGGATCTGCGCCTGGAGCCCGGCTGGAGCGGCGAGGACGAGCCGCCGCCGAACTCCGTCGTCTCCGAGGAGATGGCCGCCCTGGCCGAGGCCGAGGACGCGGAGGTCACCGCGGGGCCTTTGGCCGTCCCCGCCCGCGGTTCGATCGCGGCGGTGGCCGAGGAACTCGGCGTGCGCCGGGCCCGGGTGCTCTCCCGCTACGGCCTGCACACCGCGGCCGACCGCTGGGAAGAGGCGTTCGGCCCCAAGACCCCGATGGCGCAGGCGGCCCCCGCGGCCTGCGTGAGCTGTGGCTTCCTGCTCCGCATCGGTGGCTCCCTGAGCCAGGCCTTCGGCGTCTGCGCCAACGAGTTCTCACCGGCCGACGGGCGGGTCGTCTCCCTGGCCTACGGCTGCGGCGGTCACTCCGAGGCCGCGGTCATGCCCCGCCCCCCGCAGCCGGCCTCTCCGGTCATCGACGAGACCCGGGTGGACCCGTTCCCCCTGCGCCCGGCGCCGGACTCGGGTTCGGTACCGGCGACGGCGGACGAGGACACGGAGGAACTGGGCCACTCGTAGCCGTGTGGCCGCCCGGCCGTCGATCCGCTACTTGGCCCGCTCGTCCGAGAAGATCTGCTCGGCAGAGGGGGCGATCACGGCGCGTCGGTGCCGGCGGCGCACCGTGGGAAAGACCGCCCGGCGGCTCGCCTCAAGATCGATGCGGACGGGCCGGATGGGCAAGTGGAGCAGCTACGTCAGCGGCAGCGAGGGCCACCCGTCCGCCGCCCTGCCCTCACCGGCCGCCCTCGCCGCATGGGTGGATTTCGTGACGTCCGCGTCCGAGAGCTGACCTCGGCCGGGCGGCGCGCACACCCCCGCTTCCCAGGCGGTACCTTCATCCTCACGTCGACGAGGAGAAGGAACGGAACGTGAGCAGCAAGTTCGTGCGGCCTGCCGCCGAGGGGGCCGATCCGTTCGGTACCGCCCGCCTGCGGCGCGGTGTCCTCGACGCCTGGGCCACCAGCCCCGCCCGGTTCCGTGAGGACGCCAACGCCGAGGAGGACCTGGTCCTCGGCGGCTACCGGGACCGGCTCGTCGTCGAGCTCGCCCAGAACGCCGCGGACGCGGCGGCCCGGTCGGGGGTGCCGGGGCGGTTGCGGCTCACCCTCCGCGACGGCGTTCTCGTCGCCGCCAACACCGGCGCCCCGCTGGACGCGGCCGGGGTGGAGTCGCTGTCCACGCTGCGTGCCTCCGCGAAGCGGGAGACCCACGAGCGGGCCGTCGGGCGCTTCGGCGTCGGGTTCGCCGCCGTCCTCGCGGTCACCGACGAGCCCGCCGTCGTCGGCCGGCACGGCGGCGTGCGCTGGTCCCTCGCCGAGGCCCGGGAGCTGGCCGCAGAGACCGCCCGGCACAGTCCCGGGCTCGGGGACGAGGTCCGGCGGCGTGACGGGCACGTGCCGCTGCTGCGGCTGCCGTTCGCCGCCGAGGGCACCGCCCCCGACCCGTACGACACCGCCGTCATCCTGCCCCTGCGCGACGCGGCCGCCGCCGACCTCGCCGAGCGGCTCCTGCACGCCGTCGACGACGCGCTGCTGCTCGCCCTCCCCGGCCTCGAAGAGGTCGTCGTGGAGGTCAACGGCGAGAGCCCGCGCACGATCACCCGCCGCACCGACGGCCCCTTCATCGTCATCGACGACTCCGGCGACGGCGTCACCCACTGGCGTACCACCGAGGCCCACGGCCCGCTCACCCCCGACCTGCTCGCCGACCGGCCCGTCGAGGAGCGGCTGCGGCCGCACTGGTCCGTCACCTGGGCCGTCCCCGTCGACAGCGACGGCAGCCCGGCCCGGCCCCGCACCAGCCCGGTCGTGCACGCCCCCACCCCCAGCGAGGAGCCGCTCGGTGTCCCGGCCCTGCTGATCGCCTCGTTCCCGCTGGACTCCACCCGCCGGCACGCCGCCCCCGGCCCGCTGACCGACTTCCTCGTCCAGCGCGCGGCCGACGCGTACGCCGAACTCCTCGGCGACTGGCGGCCGGTGACCGTGGGGATCATCGGCCTCGTGCCCGGCCCGCTCGGCAAGGGCGAGCTGGACGGCGCCCTGCGCCAGGCGATCCTGGAGCGGCTGCCGCGTACTGAGTTTCTCCCGCCCGCCCACCCGGCCTTGCCGCCCGCCGCCGAGCCACGCCCGCATGACGGCGACGACGACCTGCCCGACTCACTGCGGCCCCGTGACGCCGAGGTCGTCGAGGGCGCGGGCGCGGACACCGTCCGGGTGCTCGCGGAGGTGCTGCCCACCCTGCTGCCCGCCGGGCTGGAGCGCCGCGCCGAACTGCGCACCCTCGGCGTTTCACGCGTCCCGCTGACCGACGCGATCGACCGGCTGGCCGGGCTGGAGAAGGACCCCGGCTGGTGGCGGCGGCTCTACGACAGCCTGGCCGGGGTCGACCCGGAGCGGCTGTCGGGCCTGCCGGTGCCGCTCGCTGGGGGCACCTCCCAGGCTTTGGGCAATGGGGGAGGCCGTACCACCATCGGGCCCCGGCAGGTCCTCCTGCCCAGCGCGGAGGCCGTCCGTCTCGACCCCGAGGTGCTGGCCCGGCTCGGCCTGAAGATCGCCCACCCGGACGCCGCACACCCGCTCCTGGAGAAGCTCGGCGCCCTGCCGGCGACCCCGCGTGCCGTGCTCACCACCCCGCAGGTACGGGCCGCCGTCGCCGCGTCCCTGGACGACGAGGGCGGCGTGAACTGGGAAGAGGACACCCTCGACGCCGACGAACTGGCCGACACCGTGCTGGCGTTGGTGCGTGACGCCGGCCTGGAGCCCGGTGACGAGCCCTGGCTCGGTGCGCTGGCCCTGCCCGACGAGGACGGCGAACCGGCCCCCGCCTGCGAACTCGTCTTCCCCGGCGGCCCGTTCGCCCAGGTCATGCGCGAGGGCGAACTCGCCTCCGTGGACGCCGAGCTGGCGGGCAAGTGGGGCGAGCAGCCGCTCGCCGCCTGCGGGGTCCTGGTGAACTTCGCGATCGTCCGCGCCACCGACGTCGTCCTCGACCCGGACGAACTGGAGCCGCGCGAAGGAGACTTCGTCGAGCCCGACGACGCGGGCCTGCTGGACGCCGTGGACGTGTGGTGCGAGGACATCCTCGACCGTTTCCCGGACAGCCCGGTCCCGCCGGTCGCGACGGAGATCGTCGCCGTACGGGATCTGGACCTGGTCGACGAGGACAAGTGGGCCCAGGCCCTCGCTCTGCTGTCGCAGCCCCCCTTCAGGGACGCGATCGTCGAGCCCGTGCGGATCCTGCTGCACGACGGGACGCACGAGGTCGTCCGGCCGTACGCGGCGTGGTGGCTGCGGGGGAGCCCGGTGCTCGACGGCCGTCGCCCGGCCGGTCTGCGTGCCGCCGGCGGTGACCCGCTCCTGCGCGGGCTGTACGAGGAGGCCGACGCCACCGGCTTTGAAGACGAGCAGGTGCTGCGGGCGCTGGGGGTGCGGACGTCCGTCGCCGCGCTGCTGGACGAGCCCGGCGGGGCCGCCGAGCTGCTCGACCGGCTCGCCGACCCCGAGCGCGAGGTGACCGGTGCTCAACTGCACGCCCTCTACGGCGCGCTGGCCGAGCTGGACCCGGAGCAGGTGACCCTGCCGGACGAGCTGCGCGCGGTCATCGACGGCCGGGTGGAGGTCGTGGACGCGGCCGACGCCGTGGTCGTCGACTCGCCGGACCTGCTGCCCTTCTCGGGAGGCGTCCCGCTGCTGCCGGTCCGCCCCTCCCGGGCCGCCGATCTGGCCGAGCTGTTCCAGGTGCGGCGGCTGAGCGAGTCCGTCACCGGGGAGGTCACCTCCGAGGGCGTCGAGTACGACGTACCGGAGCCGGTGCGGGTGCTGCTCGGCCCGCTGACCCCGTCGTCCTACACCGAGCACGAGGAACTCGTCGTCGACGGTGTGGAGATCGACTGGCGGCTGACCAACGACGGTGTCCTGCACGCCGCCACCCTGGAGGGCGTCGCCGCGGGGCTGGCGTGGGCGGCCGGTCAGTGGCCGCGGCGGTTCGAGGTGGCGGCACTGCTGGAGGATCCGTCCCGGACGCAGGAGCTGGCGCGGGACCGGTGGTTCGACTGAGCGGCGCAGTGGCCGTTCGACTGTTCGTGAAAACTTCCGCACAAATTTTTCACCAGTCGTACAACCAAGCGCATTGCTCGCGCATCTGATCACGTGAGTCAACAGACTCCACGATCACTTGGGCCCCGAGGAGCCGACGACGAGCGCCGGGGCCCCTCTCCACCTGGAGAACGCATGCGTATCCGAGCCACCGTGGCCGCCGTCACCGGCGCCCTGGCCCTTTCCGCCTTCGCCGTGCCGGCCGCGCAGGCCGCCGAACCGAAGGTTCCCGCGGACATCGCCGCCGCCAGCGAGGTCGTCCACTCCGACGCCGGCCGGTCGGCCTTCGCCGCCGCCGCGGACGGCACGCCGTACGCCCTGAACGCGACCTTCTCCTCGGTCAAGGTCAACAACGGCAAGAACATCGCCGCCGGCACCACCAACGTCGTGAAGGTGCCCGTCTCCTTCAAGCTGACGCACGGCGCGGACGTCGACATCCACGCGGCCGACTTCTTCGCGGGCATCGAGCTGTACCGCGGCGCCTCGTTCCAGGAGACGGTCTTCTTCTTCGACAGCAACAACGCGAGCTGCACGGACTCCTCCGCGACCGTCGCCAACTGCAAGGCCACCGTCGAGATCGACCCGTTCGCGCTGCTGAACGAGGACGCCGGCTCCTGGAAGGCCGCGGGCTTCGCGGTCGCGTTCAACGGCGAGGACCCGGAGAACCCGAACCTGGACAAGGTCGGTGTCGCGGTGACGGACCCGACCAACTCCTTCAAGCTCCAGCGCTACTCCAAGCTGACGGTCAACGCCTCGCCGGAGCCGGTGAAGAAGGGCAAGACCATCACCGTCACCGGCAAGCTGTCCCGCGCCAACTGGGACGACAACAAGTACCACGGCTACACCAACCAGTCGGTGAAGCTGCAGTTCCGCAAGAAGGGCTCCAACACCTACACCACGGTGAAGACCATCAAGTCGAACTCCACGGCGAGCTGAAGACCACGGTCAAGGCCTCCACGGACGGCTACTTCCGCTACTCCTTCGCGGGCACGACGACCACCCCGGCGGTCAACGCCACGGGCGACTTCGTCGACGTGAAGTAACGCCGGCTACGCCGGAACGCGGCGGTCCACCCACCTCCACGCGAGTTCCAGGGTGGCCGCCGCCACCACCGCGATGCCGACCGCCATCCACGGCATCGTCACGCCGACGAGCTTCAACGCGAAGAAATGCTGAAGCCACGGCACGACCAGCACCACCAGGAACGCCCCGCCCATCGAGGCGACCAGGGCGATCCGCCACCAGGTGTACGGACGGGCGATGATCGCCAGCACCCACATCGAGATCAGGAACAGCGTGAGCGTCGCCGCGCTGGTCTCCGCGTCCAGCGCGCCCGCGCCCGAGTAGTGGTGACGGGCGAGCAGGTAGGTCGCGAAGGTCGCCAGCGCGGCCACCGCCCCGCCCGGGATCGCGTACCGCATGACCCGCCGTACGAAGTGGGGCCGCGCGCGCTCCTTGTTGGGCGCGAGGGCGAGGAAGAAGGCCGGGATGCCGATCGTCAGCGTCGACAGCAGGGTCAGGTGGCGCGGCAGGAACGGGTACTCGACCTGTGAGCAGACCACCAGGACGGCCAGCAGCACCGAGTAGACCGTCTTGACGAGGAACAGGGTCGCCACCCGCGTGATGTTGCCGATCACGCGGCGGCCCTCGGCCACCACCGACGGCAGCGTGGCGAAGCTGTTGTTCAGCAGCACGATCTGCGCGACCGCCCGGGTCGCCTCCGAGCCGGAGCCCATCGCGACGCCGATGTCGGCGTCCTTCAGGGCGAGGACGTCGTTCACCCCGTCGCCCGTCATCGCGACCGTGTGCCCACGGGACTGCAGCGCGCCCACCATGGTCCGCTTCTGCTGCGGGGTGACCCGCCCGAACACCGTGCCGTCGTCCAGGGCCCGTGCCATGCCGTCCTCGTCGGCGGGCAGCCGGCGGGCGTCGACGGTGGTCCCGGACAGCCCGAGCTTGGAGGCGACCGCGCCGACCGACACCGCGTTGTCGCCGGAGACGACCTTGGCCCGGACCTTCTGGTCGGCGAAGTAGCGCAGGGTGTCGGCGGCGTCCGGCCGCAGCCGCTGGTCCAGGACGACCAGGGCGATGGGCTTCGCCCCCTCGGTCACCGCGGCGTCGTCGAGATCGCGCTCGACCCGGGCGAGCAGCAGCACCCGCAGGCCCCGCTCGTTCAGCCGCTCGGTCTCGGCGAGGGCCGGGTCGTCGTCGGGCAGCAGGACGTCCGGCGCGCCCAGCAGCCACCTGCTGGTCTCCCCGTCGCCCTCGCTGAACGCGGCGCCGCTGTACTTGCGGGCGGAGGAGAAGGGCAGCGCCGCGGTGCAGCGCCAGTCCTCGACGGCCGGGTAGGTGACGGTGATCGCCTTCAGGGAGGCGTTCGGCCGCGGGTCCGACGCGCCGAGGGCGCCGAGGACCTTCCGTACGTAGGTCTCGTCGGCGCCTTGCAGGGGCCGCAGCTCGGTGACGTCCATGCCGCCCTCGGTGAGGGTGCCGGTCTTGTCGAGGCAGACGGTGTCGACGCGGGCCAGCCCCTCGATCGCGGGCAGCTCCTGGACCAGGCACTGCTTGCGGCCGAGCCGGACGACGCCGATGGCGAAGGCGACGGAGGTGAGCAGGACCAGTCCCTCGGGGACCATCGGGATGATCCCTCCGACCGTCCGGGCCACGGAGTCCTTGAAGGCGTTGTCCTTCACGACCAGCTGGCTGATGATCAGGCCGATCGCGGTCGGGACCATCATCCACGTGACGTACTTCAGGATCGTGGAGATGCCGGAGCGCAGCTCGGACTGGACGAGGGTGAACCGGGACGCCTCCTCGGCGAGCTGCGCGGCGTACGCCTCACGCCCGACCTTCGTGGCCTGGAAGGCCCCGCCGCCCGCGACCACGAAACTGCCCGACATCACCTGGTCGCCGGGGCGCTTGACGACCGGGTCGGCCTCGCCGGTGAGCAGCGACTCGTCGATCTCCAGTCCGTCGGCCTCCACGCAGACACCGTCGACGACGACCTTGTCGCCGGGTCCGATCTCGATCAGGTCGTCGAGGACGATCTCGGAGGTACCGACCTGCCCGGCGGCCCCGTCCCGGCGCACGGTGGGCCGCACCTCGCCGATCAGCGCGAGCGAGTCCAGCGTCTTCTTCGCCCGCCACTCCTGGACGATCCCGATGCCGGTGTTGGCGAGGATCACGAAGCCGAACAGGCTGTCCTGGATCGGCGCGACGACCAGCATGACCAGCCACAGCACGCCGATGATCGCGTTGAAGCGGGTGAAGACGTTCGCGCGGACGATCTCGACGGTGGAGCGGCTGCTGCGCACCGGCACGTCGTTGACCTGGCCGCGCTCCACCCGTTCGGCGACCTGAGCACCGGTCAGGCCGGTCACGGGCGAGGTGACCGTCGCCGGCCGCGCGGAGTCGAGCCGGGCACCCGCGTCGAGATGGGTCATGCATTCGACGGTACGTGCGGATTTGCCGCTTCACCTGCCGAATGCGGCGAAGATCCGACCTGGGAAGGACGGACGTCGTGCCCTGGTCGTACGGCAGTTGTACGCCTTCGGACCGCCGTCGGACCCTGGTGCCACTTCCCGGTGTCAGCCGGTCCGGCGGGCGGTGAACAGCAGGTACTCCCACTCCAGGGAGATCCCGCCCGAGCCCGTCCCCAGGTCGCCGTCGCGGCCGAGATCCGCCAGGTCGCGGTCCAGGGCGGCGACCCGCTCGGGATCGTCGGCGATGATCTTGTAGACGGTGATCGTCGGGCCGTAGCGCTCCTTGAAGAAGTCCCGGAACATCTCGGGCGTCTCGAAGCTGTGGACCCTGACGGTCCGGCGCTGGGCGCTCACGTCCGTGACCCGGTCCCCGAGGAGCGCGCGCACATGGTCCTCCTCTCCCCACAACGGGGGCGGCTGGGTTCCCGGCGGGGGCGGGGGCGCGTACGGCTTCATCGTGGCGAACATCCGGCCGATGAAGCCCTGGGGCGTCCAGTTCAGCAGCCCGATGGTGCCGCCCGGCCGGCAGACCCGGACGAGTTCGTCGGCGGCCTGCTGGTGGTGCGGGGCGAACATGACGCCGACGCAGGACAGCACGGTGTCGAACTCCGCGTCACCGAAGGGCAGCGCCTCGGCGTCGGCCTCCTGCCAGGTGAGCTCGGCGCCCTGCTTCTCGGCCACGCGCCGGCCGGTCTCCAGCAGCTCCGGCGTCAGGTCCGAGGCCACCACGTCGGCGCCGGCCAGGGCTGCCGGGATCGCGGCGTTCCCGCTGCCGGCGCCCACGTCCAGCACCCGCTGGCCGGAGCGCACCGAGCACGCCTCGACCAGGACCGCTCCAGCCCGGGAATGACCTCGGCCGCCACGGACGGGTAGTCGCCCTGGGCCCACATCGCCCGGTGCTTTGTCTTCAGGGCGCGGTCGGCCTCGGTCACGCTGTTCTGCATCGTCATCGCTGCGCTCCTCACCGGTCGGACGGCGGTTTCGCGCCGACGGTTTCAGCGTGTTCGCCGCCCTCTCCTCGGAGCGTAGGGAGGGGACGGGCGGGTGTCTCGTCGGAGAGAGC